>JAFTIQ010000020.1 GCA_017456805.1 Lentisphaeria bacterium | reverse complement strand
TTTGTGAGAGTTTAAGCTATAAGTACCTGTCATTCATTGGGTAAAATCAAGATACAAAAAAATCCAGCCATAAAGGACTGGATTGTAGAGAACAAAAAAAATGGTCGGGATAGCGAGATTCGAACTCGCGACCTTTTGTCCCCCAGACAAACGCGCTAAACCAGGCTGCGCTATATCCCGACTGATTTCAATAATATACACCATCATATTAAAATTGCAAGTCCTTTTTTCAAAAAAATTGAAAAATTTGAACTCAATCTGACCGTCTTCTCATATACAGAAAAATCTTTCCAGATCCGTTTGGTTTTTCGAAATAGTATAAAATATCTAATATTTGTTTTATATTTTGTTAAAAATTGTATAAAGATAAATAAAAAATGTAAAAAAGAACAAAAATATGCTTGACAAATCATTTTTCTGATGTATATTAAACCTCGAAGACAGGATCGAGTGCATCTGGGGGGGAGAGGCCTTGATCTCTGTCTTTTTTTGTGATCTAAGCATTTAAAATAAAAAAGACCGCCGTAATTTTACGGCAGTCTTTGAATTGGGCAATTCCTGCGAATCAGTTCAAAAGATCCATTGCGGAAGCACCGACTTTTTTCTGAAGGGCACGCAGACGTTCCAATGCGGATGCATAACCGGAAACATCATTTTTGCTTTTTGCCGCTTCGTAAGCAGCCTGGATTTCATTGAATTCCTTTTCAAATTCCGCTTTTTTCGGACCCTGCATGCTGCTGATCAGGTTTTTGACCTGTGCGGCGTTGCGGGAGAATTCGGTGAAGTCCGGAGCTTTATCCCACTGAATTCCATCGAGCACTTTCTTCGCTGTGGGCAACTGTTCCACAAGGAACCGTTTCATAGCGTTTTCAGGATCTTCATTTTTGAAGTAGCTGAGAGCAAAATGCATTTCCTTTACGCCGGGTTTTGCATGGAATGTAACAACGATGGGGTTTTCCCCGTTACAGGTGATTTTTTCCACTTTGTCAGATTCAAAGACAAGGTAGTTCCCGAATTTTTCGTTGTAGTTCTTGCTGTAAAACGCCATGCCGTCAACCCCTTTTCCGTATGTGAGGGGGATTGGTTTATAGCCTTTGCTTTCAAAATCTGAGCCATTATAACGGATCCAGCGTTCTCTGCCTTTGATGTTGTAATGGGCTCCGCCGGGACGGACACGGAGAGAAACAGTTTTAATGCCTTCGGGAATGGATACTTTGACGTAGAGCCATTCCGGGGTGTTTGCGGGCTGGAGAATACGGAAATCGCCGGTCTCCCATTTGATATTGACAGCCGAACTGTCATTATAGCGGACAAAATCCACTTTTGAAGCAGGTGCCGCATTTGGCAGCTGTTTGGACTTGATGCCCTGGGCATACAGGAAGAACCATCCATCCCAAGAACCGTTGTTGACATTTCCGTGACCGACTCCGAGGAAGAGATCGTCCCAGGCTGAGTTCAGGAGTTTCCCTTCCGGGGAAATCGTATTGGTAAAGGTCAGCGTGGAGTGATGGAAATTGACTTTCCATGTTTTTCTGGTCAGCTGAACACCTTTCCGATCGATCTTTTTCTCGGTGACTTTCATTGCGGGTTCGCCGGCGGAGAGCCCGATCGCTGCGGCAACTGCTGCAAAGATAAGAAGTTTTTTCATAAATGATCCCTTTATTTTACGGTTACATGTTTCACAGAAGCGAGCCCTGTGATATGATCCATGACGGTGAATTTGTAAGTTCCCTTTACTGCATTATAGGGAATTCCAAAGCTGTATTCGGTGCTTTGATCCGTGCTGGTGATCACGGTTCTGCCAAGCATTTCCTTGCCGTCGGGAGCGGTCACACGGATGACGATTGTGCGTCCTGCGGGAAGGTTGTTGTAAGAGAGGAGAATATTTTCCCCGGCTTTGACGGAACGGGGAGCCTTCAGGTTCGGAGCTTCCTGTTCTTTCTCAAATGCAGCATAAACTCTCAATGGGACAGCCTGAGAGAATTCAGCAGTGATTTCAGACTGTTTTCCAACGAAGCCGACGCCTGTTTCATAGATATATGCAGGAGCGGGCAGTTTGATCGTTGTGCTGCTGTTGTCTCTGTTTTCATAAGCACCCAGCAAGGTAAATCCTTTTCCGGATCTGACTCTGAAGATGCTGTTATGATTTGTCTGGCTGAAGGGAATGATCGCGCCGTGTTTGACCAGAAGATCTTTGACGAATCCGACAAACGGAGTTGAGGGATCTGCAGAGGTTTCCACGATTCCGAAGTTGAAGTTTGTCAGGATTGCCTTTCCTTTGCCATATGTTCTGACCTGCATGAGGGAACGGGACGGATCGACCAATGCTTTGGAAGCCTTGAATCCGGGAATGG
Organism: Lentisphaeria bacterium; assembly: GCA_017456805.1. Next base: position 87,078 of record JAFTIQ010000020.1, on the reverse strand, counting down.
AAATTTCTGTAACGATATACTTATTCTGTTCCTGGAGAGTCTGGTTTCCGAACAGCGCAGCGAGCGGATTCTGTTCTCTGACGGCGAGATTTTCATTCAGCCGAGCGGGTGCGAAGTCAGCGATTACGGTCCCGCCTTTTTTCACGAAGTCCAGAATCATTTCAGCTTCCTGATCGTTCATTGCATTGATTCCGAAGAGGAAGAGGACTTTCATTTTCGGCAGACGTTCTTTCGCGTTTCTTGCGGTGACGAATTCGAATCCGGCGCCGGTCTTGTTGCAGAAACGGATCAACGGAGTGATTCCGGTATCCGGAGAGATACAGCGTTCATCCACCTTCGGGGATCTCCGGGAGATATGGCTCCAGTAAATACCGATCTTGGAATCAAACATGGGATTGGCAACAAGGGTGCGTCCGAGTCCCATCCGGAGTCTCTGGAGTTCTGCCATGAAGGTCTCATTGAAGGAAGGAGACTGGTCAACAGAAAGAATATCATGATTGAAGTCGGTTGCTGTTGCATACCAACCGTTTCCGTTGACGGATCCCAGCAGGATCTGCCGGCTCATCAGAGGAGATTTCATGCTGCGTTCGCTGTGATAACCGGACCAGACAAAGCGGGGAACATTGGGGAACAGACTCCGGAGAACCTGATCTTCCAGTTCGTTGGTGTAGGGACCCCACCAGTCCAGTTTTTCCATCATCATTTCGATGTCATGATTTCCGAAGGTTCCTTCCAGCCCGACTCTGGCAAAAGGAGCTTTGGATTTGATCAGATCGGCGGTATAGTGATGGAGATCAGCGAACTGACGTTCCATATATTCGATGTGATCGTTCCATTCCGGATAGTTGCGTTCTTTGAGGGAAACGGTGAGATCCCGGTTGGGAACTTCATCGAAGCTCTGATAGGAACGGTTCCAGTTTTCATTGAGTTTGGCGATGGTTCCGTATTTCTTCTTCAGGAATGCCCGGAATGCGGGAAGATCAGAGGCTCCGTAACCGCCGGCAACACTCAACACGTTTTCATCGCCGAGACTGTAAAGAATGGGAGAAACTCTGATCACGCCATCCAATCTTCTCATGACCTGTTTTTTCCAGAGCTCTCTGAGAGCCGGATTGTAAACACTATGGTCCTTGAGTTTTGCAGCTTCTTTGGATTCCTGAGAGGTGAGGAACTGCAATTTGACATTTCCATCGGGGCTTTTTCCCATGGCAATACGGACGAGGTAACAGACCATCTGAAGGTTTTTCTGAGCGAGTTGTTTGCTCCCTGCAATATCCGGGCATCCGAGCGCCAGCCCGAACCCGAGATTATCCACAAGCTGATTTGCCATATTGATGCTGGAGGCCGTTCCGAATGTCGTCTGATAATATTCCGGAAGGACCGTTGAGGGGAAATACATATCCTTGTCAGCGGTTGCGATCACGGTTCCGTTTTTATCGGTAACTCTGGCATAGAGGAATCCGGCTTCTGTCGGCATCCGGTAATCTTTGAACTTGAAGTCAACAGATGTTTTTCCGGCAGGGATCCGAATGGTTTTCATTTCCCAGATCCGGGCATGGGGGGAATCTGTAAGGGTAAGAGTAAGAGTCAGATCTTTGTCGGCAGGTTTTTCCAGAGTGAACGTTCCCGTGAAGGGCGTTTTTCCCCGGAGATATTCCGCGGAAACGGTCAATTTTGTTGCTCCGAGAACAGATTTGCGTTCGAAGGGGAAGACACTGCAGGCTTTTCCTTTGACGATGATATCGCAGAAGAATTTACCGTTTCCGTGTTCCGCGAATTCGATTTTTCCGTTCTTGACGACTCCTTCCGCCAGGATATTGTTGAATTCGTCGCGGATCCGGTAGTTTGCTCCGTCGGGAGCGGAAAGCCAGGTGCCTTTATCGGTTACGATCCCGGTGGAAACATCCTTTCCGGCAGCCCACTGCATCGCACGGGTCAGGAAGACGAAACCATTTTCCTGGATTGCCTTTGCCCGGTTGTCGGTGGCATAATAGGAGCTGGCAAGCGCGGGAGTATACATGTATTTCGGGTTGTTGATCATCAGGACTCTACCCTTGCCGAACTGGTACGCCTTCAGATATTTATGATCCAGCGGGGAGACGACTTCCTTCAGGAAATCGGGAAGAGGAATCGGGTTGGCTGTCAGTTTTTTGAAGGGCAGTTTTGTAACGTGAACGACCAGTCCGGCTCCGTTGTAGACCCTCATCATGATCTGGTATTGAACATCGGAAGGTGCTTTGGTGAAGGGGGCGTTTCCGATAAAGATCACATCCAGATCCTGAGCTGCTTTCCGGCGGATCTCTTCATTTTTTTCAAATTCAGAGGTTCCGCTCAGAGCTGCCCGGTAAACACTGTCAGAGGTGTAGGCATAGTATGTGTATGTAATGAACGGCGTGTATTGAATATTCATTCTCTGGGCGAGTTCAATGACATCGCGGGCGCCTGTGGGCTGGATGAAAAACAATACTTTCAGAGGTTGAGTTGTTTTGTCCCAGGTCAGATGGGGCGTTTTGTAATTTTCAGTCAGCTCATTGACATACCATCCATCATGCTTTGCGTAAGTCAGCGAGGCGGCGAGGAGGCATGCTGTAAAAAACAGTTTTTTCATGTTTCACCTTTTTTATCCTGTTATTGGAGATTTTTCTTTAAGAGGATTTTCCATTTCAGATTGAAGAGTTCCCCGTTTGCTTTCAAACATGCGTTATAGAGAGCCATTCCTCCGAAGGGTTCAAGATCTGCGACAGATTTCCTGATTCTGGCAACATCCTTTTCAATGGATTTGTCATTCAGGGCAGAGAGCTCCATAAGGGCAAGCCGGAATTTTTCCTTTTCCGCTTTCAGCAGTTCGGAAAGATCATCCATTTTCAGGAAATCACCGGTACAGCTGACCAGAGTATTGCCGTAGGGAATACACCAGGGAACAGCGGCTTTTGTCTGAAGAAGCGCTCCGATCTTTTCCGGACTGAGAGCGGTTTTCCCATCAGAGAAATAGAGATATCCGAACTTATCTGTGGCATTGTAGTTCCCTCCGGGAGAGGAGACCATGCCGCGGAATTTCTTTGTCCAGGAGTAGCGGCAATGACAGAACTGCCAGAGAGAACCGTTCTTTGCGACTCCGTTGAGGTTTTCCCAGGGGAAGAAGGCTTCAATATACCAGGCATCCTTTCCGATGGTTGCAGCTGTTACCGTTCCATACCCGCTCCAGTCATGCAGATAAACGGCGGTGTCCTGACGGCGCATATCGTGGAATGCACCATTGGCATTGATGGTGAACTTTGTATAGCTGATTCCGTCTGCAAAGGGGTCAAAATGAAATTCCCCGCAGTCATCCGTCCAGATATTCATATTATCATATTCTGTGATGGTGCGTTTCAGACCGGGAATGTTGTCATCAAAGTTGACGACTGCCATGTAGACTCCCTTGTCATCATAGACCATCTGGAAGGTGGTTTTCAGCGCACCCGGTCTGGGATTGTCTTTATAATATTCATAATAATTGTCGTGTACAGGGACATTTTGCCATTCTTCTTTGCTGATCTTTCCATCAATAATGATTTCCCCTGTTTTGGGACGCACTTCATAAAAGGAGAGTTCTTTCATTTGTGCGGAAAGTGCAGCATGGAGCAAAAAAACACCTGCAAAGAGTAAAAGTTTTTTCACTGCATTTTCCTTTCTGATTTGATTTTTGTATTCGGAACAAAGCGTTCCGGGATATTTCTAATATTCTCTGCGAAACTGCAGTTTTCGGCAGAAAATGATTATTTGCTTACAGTCCTTCGATGGTTGCCCAGCCGGCAAGCGGCTTCTCTGAACGGAAGAAAATCGTGTTGATCCAAACCGTTTTTGCCAATTCCGGGTAAGATTGATCATCCGGAATTTTCTGCTTCTGTCTGGTTTCTGTATGCCCGTCAACGAAAGCAACATTTGCACGGTTATTATGGATGAACGCTGTCCGGTATGTTCCTGATCCATAAAGAGTTGCAGTATCAAAAGCACTTGTAGTCGGTTCCCACATAGTGTGACCATAATTTTCAATGATCATTCCGCCCTGAGAGGCATAGATGAATTTTGATAATTTTCTTGCGGGCAGGGAAAGATATCCATAGGCAAATTTCTGGTTTGCAACGGATGCTCCATAGGTGCATTGTACCCAGGCAGCTCCATTTTTTGAGCCATAGATTCTTGCGTAGAGTGTGGGACACACGAACATTTTGGAGTTAAATCTGCCTCCACCATAAGTTTTTGCCAATCTTTCATGCCAGTAACTGTTCGCGTTTCCATTGTTGAAATAGGTGTAATAATAGCCGGGAAGCATATCATCATTATCGCCGGAGTACATGAAATACATTCCGCCGATCTGTTTGAGGTTGCTGATACAATTACTGTTTCTTCCGTTTTCCCTGGCGTTGTTCAATGCGGGAAGCAACATTCCTGCCAGAATCGCGATGATCGCAATCACTACCAGGAGCTCAATCAGTGTGAAGCTCATGAGCTTCATACCAGCATGCTGGTATGAATGTTGTACTACAGACTGATTTTTTTTCATTTTGTCGGACATAGATCTCATTTTCCCTTCCTTTCCTTATCTTGCATGTTCTTTGTTCATAATCCTTGCTTCTGAAGTAAATATATTTTTCTTTTATTCTATTGTCAAGCATAACACATGAGAATAAAATAAAAAATTATGATAAAGAATGAGAAATTCTCATGCCTTATCGTCTATTTTACCTTATCGCCGGAAAAAGCATTATTCAAATGATAAAAATAGTTTTTTCGGAAAAATATGCTGTAACAGATGATTTGGTTTCGCAATCAAATATCTTATCGTGAAAAAATACTTATTTATTGTGAAACAGTTTCGTAAAATGCAAAAAAAGCAGAAGAAGCCGGGGTGGATCTTCTGAAAAAAAATTCCGGAAATTTCTTTTGGATGGTACTGTACTGAGATCTTTTCCGATCAGCGGCTGCGGCGGGCAAACATCTTTGTAATCAGGAAGGTTGTGACTCCGAGGAGGAGCATCCCAGCCAGGAAAATTCCGTAGCTGACATAAGGATTCACGCCAGTCATTGCAGCTGTGAATTCGGACATTCCGCCGACACTTGCCACGAATGTCGGAACGGCGATTGCAATGGCAATTGCGTTCATGTTTTTCATCATCACGTTCAAATTATTGTTGATGATAGAGGCTCTGGCATCCATCATGCCCGCAAGGACCTGAGAGTAGACTTCTGCCTGATCGAGAAACTGCCGGTTTTCAATGGCGATATCTTCCAGCAGTTCCACATGATCTGCGGTGAAACCCATTTTTACGGCTGCGGCACGGATCCGTTCGATCACACGGCGGTTTCCGCTTAATGCGTTGACGTAATAAACCAGCCCTTTTTCCAGGGTGAACATATTGATCAATTCCCGTCCGTCATGGGAGCTGACGATTGCCTGTTCCAGCTCATCGCTGCACATGTTGATGACCCGCAAGTGGCTTTCAAAATGGCGGATCGCAAGCAGCAGAGTCTTCATGATAACGTCCTGAACAGTATGGACGTTGCTGGCGATTTTTCCGGTGAAGAGCGGGACATATTCATCAAGAATGATCACGACTTTATCGGAAAATGCAAAGATCCCCATGGATTTGACCTGAAAGAAGAAATTATCCTCTGCGGAATAATTTTTCGGGTACTTCAGAATGATCGCGGTATGGTTATCTTCGAACTCAATACGGGGTGTTTCGCCGGGGTCGATCGACGAGATAATGGTGTGCTCATCCATGCCGTAATCCGCGATGAGGTGTTCTTTTTCCCCTGCATCTGGTTTGACATAGACTTCAACGGGGATGCTTCCATCACTCCCCTGAATAATGCGTCCGCCGCAAACAGAATATCTTTGAAGCATTTGCGCGACCTCCTACAATTACGGACGATTACAAGAGGAGGGCTTGCCTGGAATGGAAAGCCCTCCGAAACGGTAAATTCAACTGAAAACTGCGGATCAGTTGGCCTTCTTGAATGCAGCCATGAAGTCGATGAGTTTTTCAACGCCTTCCATGGGAACTGCATTGTAGATGCTTGCACGGATTCCGCCGACGGAACGGTGTCCTTTGAGACCGATCATACCGGCAGCTTTTGCTTCCTTGACGAACTTGGCTTCCAGTTCTTCGTTGGGAAGACGGAAGACGACGTTCATGCGGGAACGGCTGCAGGGGCAAACGGGGTTCTTGTAGTAGCCGTCGGAACCGTCGATTGCAGAGTAGAGTGCAGCTGCCTTTGCATTGTTGATCTTTTCGATACCGTCGATACCGCCCTGTTCTTTGACCCAGTCGGTGACCAGAGCGAGCATATAGATGCCGTAGGTCGGCGGGGTGTTGTAGAGGGAGTTGTTATCGGTATAGGTTGCATAGCGGAGCATGGTGGGAACGTTGGCGGGGGTGCGGGCGATCAGATCCTTGCGGATGATGACCAGTGTAACACCGCTGGGGCCGAGGTTCTTCTGAGCACCGGCGTAGATCATAGCGAACTTGTTCATATCGAAACGGCGGGACATGATGTCGCTGGACATGTCAGCGATCAGGGGAGCATTTGCTTCCGGGAATTCCTGATACTGGGTTCCGTAGATGGTGTTGTTGCTTGTGATGTGCAGGTAGCTTGCTTCTTTGGTGGAGGGCTGCCATTTGTCGAAAGAAGGAATATAGGTGTATTTGTCTTCTTTGGAAGAAGCGATGCATTTGACTTCTCCGAAGAGTTTTGCTTCTTTCATAGCCTTGGAGGACCATGTACCGGTATCAGCATATTCTGCATATCCGCCGGGGAGCATCAGGTTCATGGGAACCATAGCAAACTGCATGCTTGCGCCGCCCTGAATGTAAACAACTTCGTATTCATCGGAGACACCGAGGATTTCACGGATATTGCTGTTTGCGCGAGCAAGGATCTCATCAAAGAGAGGTCCGCGGTGGGAATGTTCCATCAAACCGCATCCGCTGCCGTTGTAATCGCAGAATTCTTTTTGAGCTCTTTCCATGACTGCGGTCGGGATCATTGCCGGACCGGCACTGAAGTTAACAATGCGCATAATAAATCCTCCATCAGGTTTGTACGGGAACGCAGACAGACCGGATCACCTGAATCCGGCGTGTTCCCAATCTCATATTTTGCGTTATTATAAGATACACCGGAAACGCGTTTTTTTCCAGTCCACTTTGCATGTTTTTTTATTATTTTTTTGTGAAAAGCCGGAAAGCGCGGCAATCTGTATCAGGATCCCCCCGGGAGGGAAGGCTCCCCGGAGCGGTCCGCCGCAGCATCCTTCACCCCGAGCCGCAGGATCTCAATTCGTTTCGTTTCCGGATCATATACCACGATTTCCGCAAGAAGATCCTCCCGGCTGTTAAACGGATTTTTTCGTGCACCCTCCGGCATGGATTTCTCTGCAACGCCCCCATATCCCTGCGAAACAAATCCAGGGATGGTCCCAATCCGGAATTCTGTATCAAAATGACTGTCCCCGCAGAAAATCCCGCCAACGTTCCCGGCGTTCTTCACAATCCGTTCAAACCGGAGAAATGATTCCGGAACAGGTTTCTCATTTTCTGATACCCAGTTCCCGTTCTTATGCGGACATTTATGCATGAAGATCAGAGAATGCCAGCCGGAAGGAAGCTGCAGGGATTTCTCCAGAAACACAAGCTGTGTCTGATCCAGACCGTATGGGTTGCCGTCACCTGTGTTGAGAAAGAAGATCCGGACCTTTTTTCCCGGAAGATCAAAGAACCCGTAAGAAGCGTTTTCCCCGAAATGGAACGCATGTCCCCGGTGAAGATTGATCCTGTTCATGATCTCCCCGAATGATTGGGAATCGGAAACATTCTTTTCGTAATCATGGTTCCCCATGCAGACAAAAAATGGTTTTTCCGTCTGCCGGTGAGCGGAAACATACGCTTGGAGCAAAGCATGTCCCTTTGCTGCCGGACGGTTATGGGGCAGTCCCAGGCCGGTATCTCCCAGATCAGCGAAAAAGTCAAAATCAAACAGGGTATCTGCCTGGTGGAGTGCTTCGATCACATTCAGACTGTTGCGCAGTCCCGGTTCGCAGGGATCGATATCTTCAAGGATGGAATGAAGATCTGTAATGACCGGGAAGACCACAGTTTTTTTTGTCCGCTTCAGCTTGGAAAAACGCTGAAATGTCTGTTCAATATGGCTGGCGAAAATCATTTTTTTTTTAAGTAAAACTTTTTGAATTGTTCCGGAGCTTTTCCGCCGGTGATCCCCGGAGAAAGCTGCATCCAGTAAGTAATTCCCTGTTTGGGATCATCACGATCGAAGATGACAAGATTCAAACCGAAAAAGTTTCCGGTCCGTTCTTTCATTTTTCCGAGATATTTCCAGGGGATCGCACATTCGTACCGCCGCAGAGTCGGTGTAATCTGTTTTACAGAGACTTTTGCATCGCGCAGGATCCCCTCTGCTGCCGGATCTGAATTGATACTCTTATAGCAATAAAGCTGAGGTCCTTCCGGTGTGAGTGCCACACAGAATTCACAATAGCCTGCCAGAGATTTTCCTTCCGCATTCTCCGTGTCGAACCCGAACTGGATCGCATCCTGATTCCAGATGTGGACCCCTGAGGCAGTGGAGAACGGTTTATCGTCCACAACATCTGCCCGGAGATGGAAAAAGTTGTCATCATAGCTGAAATTCAATTTGGCGGAAAGATCTTCTTTCCCTCTCCAGAGTCCGGCAGGGATCGCATCAACAGGATAAAGCCATTGGGCTGTATCCATTACGAATTCTGTACCGGTCCGCGTGACCGGAACGGCTTCCAGATATGCGGTCAGCGGATATGTTTTTCCGTTGCAGAACAGTTCTGCGTTGACACTTCCGTTCCGGAACGGACGCTGGAACAGAAACGATTTGGTTTCTCCCGCTTTCAATGTTCCGGAAAGAGGGGGATTCTGTCCGAATCGGACATTTACAGAAATTGTTTTCTGTGTTCTGTTTTTGACTTCAACTGCCAGAGTATCTTCGGAGAGTTGCCGGATCGAACCGGATACCTCCGGCAGTTCATAAACCCCTTCACGGATCATCCGGATAAACTGTTCCTGAGGGAGCTGCATTTCAAAAAAGAGCGGAGCCTCTGTGAGTTTCAAATGCCTGACTCCGGCAGAACGTTTTGCAATGTTGCCCATATAATCGCTTTCCAGATGATCAACCGGGAATTTGATTGTGGCATTGACAACGTTCTTCTCCAGTGTCCAAAGCGCACAGAGTGTTTGGTTTCCCCGTTTGAAGATACAAGCATAAATGGAATCCATCGGGTTGATTCTGACTCCGTTTTCCGTATTGGCAAAGAAATCCGCCGCAGCTGCGAAAGCGGCTGACATGGGCCGGGGATTCCCGTTGTTATGGATCATTCCGTAATTGAATTTTCCTTCCCGGGCACCGTCATTCCGCAGGAAATAGGCATAACGGATCACATTCGGAACCGTTTTTGCCAGAAGATAACTGCGGGTGAGATGATGAGCATTTTTCACCAGCACCGGGTGATCCACCGGAAGAGATTCTTCTACCGTAAAACCCTTTTCTTCAATTGATATCAATTTATCCGGACCGATGATCGAACGGGTTTTTTCCAGATATTGACAGAGATATTTTTCATCGCAGGGCAATTCATATCCATCTCCGAACCGTCCGGGAGTATAGGCATCATAATAAATCCCGTCCAGATAAGGTCCGAGTTCCTTCCAGAGTTTCCGGAGATAATTCTGTTCTGAACGGAATTCCGGCCCGGCGATCCCGATCGCTCCGATGGTGTGATCAGGAAATTGTTTTTTCAATTCTTCCGAGAAGATTTTTGTACACCGGATATAATTTTCTTCCTCCATAAAACCGTTTCTGGAAAGATCGATCTCATTAACGATTGCCCAGTCCTTGATTCGCGTTCCCACATGTTTGATCAAAGCCCGCGCCCAGTTCCGGTAACGGAGATAGTGCGCTTCATCAAAAGGATTTCTCCGCTCCGCAATTGCTTTTTTGATCTGTTCCCGGTTATAGGCAGGATTCCGCCAGGAATCGTAAACATATACACAGGTATACCCCAGCGGCGTCAAACCGTTTTTTTCTGCAAGTGCGATATCTCGATCGATTTTGCTGAAATCATAAACCCCCGGCTTGATTTCCGTGTTCCAGAGACAGCCGATCCTGAGACTCCCCATATTGTTTTTTCCGTTGACATCCGGCTGCCGCCAGCCCTGCCATGTGAAAAAGGGATCCGGCTGGTTTCTCCGTTGGGTTCTGACCGCAGAAAGAGAATGTTCTGCAAAGATCCCGTTCCGGCGGAAAACTTTTACTTTCACGCTGATAAATCCCATGGTTTTGCAGGGCGGCAAGGTAAAGCGGAACTTTTGTTTCCCGGATCCCAACTTGAGATCCTGTGCGCCTGAATTGATTTTCTTCCCGAACCCGTCGCAGGCGGTCCAATCCATCCGCAAAGGTTCCGCAGGGGCATTCTCCAGAGTCAATTCCCAGGTGACAGGTTCTCCGACGCGGTAGAATCCATTGGTTTGATAAGGAGCTCCGGAAAGTTTCATTGCCGTTTGGTTTCCATTCGGGAGGACGGGTTGTGTTTCCGGTGCAGAATCTGCGGGACCAAGATAGAAATTATCAAAATGGGTGACCGCGTTCGGGCCGTTTCCTTTCTGTTTGGACGTGGGCGGTTTCACCATGACGTAGATGGAACCGTGACATTCGCTGTCAGGAAGATCAAACGTCTTGCTGTAATTTGTCCATTCCGTTGATTTTTTCTGCCACGGAGTTGAAAAACCGGCGGAAACTTTTTGAGGCGTTCCATTCTGATCTTTTCCGTGGATGGTACATGTCACCACGGCGGACCACTGATTTTCGTAGTCAGCGGTCCTGATCCAGCAGGAAAATTTATAGTTTTTTTTCGGTCCGGCGGGAATCCGGAAATTCTGAAGAACAAAAAATTTCCCGTATTCTCCTTCTTTCCCCCGGAAGAGCAGGGCTTTTGAACCGAAGGGGCCCTGATTCATTTTTGAGTCGATTTCCGCCTCTCCGATATCATCCCAGAACCCTTTTTTCCAGGAATTCATTCCTGATTCAAAATCCCCGTTCCGGATGATGTTTTGTGCATGAAGAAAACTCATACATGCCGTTAGCAGAACGATTGTAACAAGACGTTTCACGATGCAGTTCCCTTTCCTGTTGCAGATTACCAGTTCCGTCCCAGCGGAGCTTTGGAATCCCAGCTTGCAACCAGATCCGCATTTGCTTCCAGCGCGGAAACCTGAACAGACTCCGTATGGCCGTCAAGATAAACGGCATTGACACGTTTGTTATGACGCTTCTTATCCAGATAGCCCAGGGTTGAACCGGAGTTGGTGAACATGTAAAATCCGCCGTAATTGGTATCTATGGTATCAGCAAGGAGAAGGGAGGCGGAAACTGATTTTACATGGATCGTTTTATTAATGATCGGAACATAGTTTCCGTACACATCACCGCCGATTCCATACCGCGGCATCCCGTATGAGGCTCCAACAAAATATTTGACCGGGCCGGCTGAATAAGAGGGGCATTTCATGATCCCGTTCCGGAATGATTCCGGCGGATGGGACCAGTAAGTTGTATAATTTCCGGTGACCCCGGCATATTCCCGGACAAGGAAAAACCAGGGAACGAATTCATTGTTGTATTTGCATTTGATACGGTATTCTGAAAGGTACGGAACCAGCCAGTCATCGTTGTCAAGACTGTATTGAGAGCAGAAACTGCCCATCTGTTTGATATTGTTTATACAGGAAGCTGATCTTCCTTTTTCTCTTGCATTGTTCAATGCCGGAAGCAGCATCCCTGCAAGAATTGCAATGATCGCAATTACTACAAGAAGTTCGATCAATGTGAATCCTGCTGCGCGTTTCACCTTTCCTGATTTCTGATCATGTGTTTGTAACATCTCTTTTCTCCTTATGCATGAAAGATTAAAGTGACCCGTTCGGTTTTTTGTTTTTCTGAGTTACTATATCCCATTATTTCGTGAATGTCAATAAAGAGAAAAATCTTTTTTTGAAAAATATTGAACCATTTACTTTTCTGAAAAATACACTGTTTTTCCGGAAATCATTTGCATTTTATGCGGAGTACAGTTATATTGATAAAGTCAGAAGGAGATTCAAAAATGGATAAAACAGAGCAGATTCTGGAGTTGCTTAAAGCTGAGTTGAAAGCAGGTAAATACGAAATCAATCAGCGTTTTCCCTCTGAATATGAATTGGCAGAACGGTTCGGGGTAAATAAAAAAACCGCCAATAAAGCAGTCTCTTTTCTTGTTTCAAACGGTTGGCTCGTTCGCGGAAAACGGGGACAGGGCACGTTCGTTACTGCCGTTCAACCGTTCCCGAAAGGACAACTGATCTGTATCAGTGAATTGAAACAGCAGGCTCAGGCTGATTTCTTATCCGGGGCTCAAGCTGCGGCATATCAGCATGATTATCTTATCAGCTTTGCAAATCCTCCCTTCAACAAGCTGAAACAATTTCTGGAACAGCTGGAACATTCCCCCATCAAAGGGATCATTACCGGTTATTACGGTCATCTGGATACGAAATTGCCAACCGTTTATATGGATCGTGTCGAAAAGAAAAATGAGCAGCCCTTTTATTCTGTTGACTGTGATAATTATCAGGGCGGATATGAAATGATGAAACTGCTCCTGGGGCGCGGGCACAGGGATCTGGTGATTTTCTTTCTTTCTGAATTGAAACCGGAACGCCTTCAGGGATTTTATGACGCCATGAAAAAAGCCGGGATCTCTGATTTCGCAAAACGGACATTCAACTGGCACGATGTCAGCAAATATGAGGCAGTCAAACAGGTAAAAGCCGCAATGAAAAAATTCCCCCGGGCAACCGCATTCGTCTGCGGATCTGATGATCTGCTGTTTTGTACCATGCAGGCATTTGATTATTTGGAATTCAAATGGAAAAACAAAATTGCTCTGACCGGATTCGGGAATCTTTACAGGAGGGACAGCGGTCTGCCGATTGCCAGCGTGGAACAGCACACCTATAACGTCGGTTTCACTGCGGTGGAACATTTGATCAACCTTGTGGAGCAACGGGCGGAAGAAGTCCCGTTGAAGACGATCATTGATGTGGAAATCGTGAATCCGGGCAATGTGCCCCTGATTCAATAAAGAATCTTTTCCGAATCTGCGTTTTCAAGATCCGGACGGGGGCCGCCGGAGGATTCCCGGATCATCAGCCAGGGATTCAGAAGCTCATCTTCTACCGTGTTCCCTTCGGTCAAACGGATTACTTTTTTGACGGCAAGGCTTCCCTCTTCTCTCATCGGCTGGTGCACTGTACTCAGGGAGATCGACATGCGGGCAGTCAGGAACTGATTGTCGTGCCCGACAATAAAATAGTCCCTCCCTGCTTTATATCCCTGGATCCCGAGTTCATACACAAGATTCATTGCGATGGCATCGGTAAAGGCGAAAATGCCGATTTTTCTTCCGGAGGCGACAGCTTTTTCGAACCGTTTCATCGAAAAATCTACCGGGGTGAATCCGGCTGTTTCCAGGGCTTCCGTGTATCCTCTGTTCCGGGCTTCGTAAGCCTCATGGATCTGATCCCGGAAGAACACTTCCACTCCGAGCTCAAGAAAATGTTTTGCAGCCAGAGTCCCGCCGTAAATATCATTGATCTGAAGCTGAGGAATTCCGGCAAACCGTTCATCACGGATCCCTCCGTTGGAACTTGCATTCAATATCAGAATATGTCCGCCGTTCCTATGGTAATTCAGCAATTCTTCCCGCATGGAATCAGACATTTTCAGGGGCGGATAGGTGATCACGCCGGAGTGCTTGATGTTTTTCAACGCTTCGCAGAAAACTTCAAAACCGGTATTTTCGGTCCCGAAATAAAAATTAACAGGAAATTTCTGCCGGGTTGCCTCTTCGGAGATCCCCATGATCAGGTTCCCGATCAAACGGTCGGTATAACCCGGAAGATAACAGAGGATCGTCGGTGCTTTTTTCTGTCGGAAAAATGCGGCGGAGCGATCCGGAACATAATTCATTTTCTTTGCAGTTTTCTGAATCAGTTCCCGGGTTTTCGGGCTGACCCGCCGCTGATTTTCCGGCGATTGACTGAGGGCTCTTGATATTACGGAAACATCAAGATTCAGTTTTTTGGCTATATCTGTAAGTTTTGTCATATCATCCTCAGTCTATCATTTATCCCTGCGGAACAGCTTCAAAAAATCCGGAGATCTGTTGAAGCAGTCTCAGTAATTCCCTACTGAGGATAATATACTCCAGTTTTACTTTTTGTCAAGAATCAGGGAAGATCAAAATACAATGCTTCCCAGCAGATGCACTTCTCTGCAAACGGTGCAACGGCTCTGCACTGCTGACGGATCCGTTCTGCTGATGCTGCTTTGAACGGTTCCGCCCCTCCGAAGTCTACCCGTTCAAACAGTTCAATGTTAGCCCAGAGTGAGATCCCAGCCCGCTTTGTGACCTGCTGCCAGAGTTCCCAGATGTTTTTCATAACATCCAGCGTACATGCGGAACAGCCGATGGAGTCTTGCGGCGCAAGAATATCCAGCGGTACATCATCCAGCAGCGCCAGCCAGGAATCAATGAAATCCTGTTCTTTGCCCGGAACCCATTTGCTTGCCGGGGACATCAGGATTTTCTTTTCCGGCGCCATCTCTCTGATCCTGCCGAAGTAGGTCTGATAGATCCAATGGAGCCTTTCTTCCCGCTTGGGATCGCGGACCCCGCTGAATGCGGTTTCCGGTGAATAATATACCCCGTCGAAAAGTTCCCGGAAGAGGAGCAGTTCCGAAAGACAATCAGTCTGCCGCTGGATTTCCTGCAGAACATCTGCATCATCCAGTTGCATGTTCCAGCCGGAAACTGAACCGTAGCCGCCGAGGAAAACGGTCATTCCGTTCTCTTTTGCGGAGAGCAGCATCGGTTCCACCACGTTCCAGGAACGGTATTCCGGAAAGAGTTTGCTGCTGTAATAAACTTCCTGCAGTTCGTTCCAGACTGCCGCCTGAAAAACAACGGTATCGATTTTCCGGGATTTCAGTTTTTTGAATGCCTGATCCCAATCAGCTTTTTTCCAGTTCAGGGTGTAATTCCCCACATAATCCGGTGCATGGGCATAGATAAACGATCCGGTGATCTCCGCAGAAGATTCTGCCTTTTTCTCTGCGGAGAGATTTGCCAGAAAATCCCGGTTTGCCTTGATGGTGGAATCCACCAGGATCCGGCTTTCCGGGATAGATTCCGGGGCAGGCTCAAAGATGTTAAAGCCCTCATAAGAGCCAAGTTTCCAACTCACAATACAACTTCCTTACCAGATGGGGTAAACATGAATATTTCCGATTTGCCCCTCCTTTACAGAAGTGACGTGTCCATCCACCCAAAGCATGTTCGCTCTTTGCGTATGGGTATTAAATCCGGGATGATCGGCGCCGTTGCCAGCGTTTGGAAACTTGAAATGGTAGTGGGTTGCTCCGCTGGCATATACTTTACCGTCAGCGACCATAACAATTTCAGAAGCTTTTTTGATTTTAGTCCTTTTTATACCGGCTTCATTTTCAACAGCTCCCTGCTCAGCATTTTGGGTGATCTGGAAGTTGACGACATAGTTCAATTGGGTATCTGACAAGTATTGCGCTTTATTGGAAGGGCAGTTCAGCAAGGGTGCCTGTTGTTTTGTGAATGTGTATGGCAGCTCAGGAGACATATACGAACCGATCTGATGGAACCAGTATTTGAACCCAGCCTGTCTGAATGCATAGGGCAGATAATCATCATTATCATCCCCGTATGCCAAAAAGTACAAACCGATTTGTTTGAGGTTGTTCTGGCAGGAAGCGGCTCTTCCTTTTTCCCGTGCCTGATTCAATGCGGGGAGCAGCATTCCGGCGAGAATTGCAATAATAGCAATCACAACGAGCAGCTCAATGAGTGTAAAATGTTTTTTTGCGGTTTTCATGTTTTCTCCTTCTCTCTTCTCATTCATTTATGAAAATAAAATACCAAACGTTTGTCATTTTTTGTTGCAAAACACGTCCGGTTATTTCTTCTTACGATCTAATATAGCACAATGCCAAACGTTTGTCAATAGGGCAAAATAAGATTTTATGAAATTTTTTTGATGAGATCAGCGGAAAAGATCGAGGAGCACTTTTGCGTAGAGCTGATAACCGTAATCGTTGGGATGATTGACTCCGTTCCCTGTGATATCGTAGAAATCTTTCCGTTTGCGGACTTCATTCCAGAAGTGATTGACATCTGCGATGGCGACGGTTTCCGATTCCAGTTTTTTCAATTCCTCTGCGAAGAGGAGATCTGCCCCGGCGGGCAATGATTTCCAAAGCGGGTTTCCGGACATGGAAGTGATCAGCAGAAATTCTGTTTCCGGATGGATGCTCCGTTTTTCCTGCATGATTTCCTGAATAATGTTCCGGAACTCTTCGGGAGAAGTCCGGGCAAAATCATTCATGCCGTATGCAATGAGGAACAGATCGCAAGGGGGATTTGCCCAGCGGTCACGGATCTCGAATGCCTGCTTGCTGCAGGTTCCGCCGATTGCCGCATTGAGGAGTTCCACAGTTCCATGATATTTGGATTCCAGCCCTTTGACGACGGTTTCGATATAAGGGGGTGCGAACGGAGGACAATTCATCTGTTTTGTAGAGTTCAGTCCTTCGGAAATGCTGTCTCCGATCAAGGTAATGCGGAGATTTTTCCCTTCCCGGAGCAGAGTTTTGACCCTGGGAAGCTGTCCGGGGTTCAATTTCGGATTCACGGGAAAAACGGTGCCGTCGACGGCTTTGTAGTCCACTTCGATCTGATGGAGTGCGAAAAAGTTTCCTGCGCTGAAAAGCATATATTTTCCATCTTCGCCGCCCCGGACAGCATTGGCATCGGGGGAAGGGAACAGGATTGCTTTTTCCGGGGACGGGTGGATTGCTTCTGCCGGAAGTACGGGGATCTCAGAACCGGGGAGCCGTTGGAGGATGCCGCTTCCGGGCACATGGGAAAAATCTTTTCCCTCTTTATATTCGATCTTCAGGACCGGATGATAGACGTTCAGAATTTTTTCTGCCGGGAACAGGAGTTTGACCTTTTCTTTTCCCAGGAACATTCCTGATTCTCCTGCAACGATTCCTGTTTCTGAATTCCAAAGCATCCGTAACCCCTTTCCCTGATCATACTGAATTTTTCTGTAATTAATATAGCAGAGTATCAGGAGTTTTCAAGGAACGCAGAAAGAATCCTGAAAATATCAGCAGAAATCTTGATTTTCGCTGTTTGCACGGTATATTAACAGAAAAATTCAAGAGAGAGGTTTACGATGAAGAATATCCGAATTGCCCTTGTTCAGGATGCTGAACGGGAAAGCAAAGAAGCTGCATTTCAGGCGTTGGAACAGGCGATCGCCGAGGCTGCGCAGAACGGTGCGAAAATCATTTGTACGCAGGAACTTTTCCCGACTCCCTATTTTTGCAGAACCCAGGATCCGGATCTGTTTGATCTTGCAGATGAAATCCCCGGTCCTGTGACAGAGCGGTTTTCTGCCGTTGCAAAAAAATACAGTGTGGTGCTGATCCTTTCTCTTTTCGAGAAACGGGCTCCCGGATTGGCGCATAACACAGCGGCTGTTATTGATGCGGATGGAACGTTTCTTGGGAAATACCGGAAAATGCATATCCCGCAGGATCCCGGCTTTGAGGAAAAATTCTATTTTACGCCCGGGGATCTCGGATTCAAAACCTTTCAGACGAAATATGCGAAGATCGGAGTGATCATCTGCTGGGATCAGTGGTATCCGGAATCTGCCCGCCTTACAGCTCTTTCCGGAGCGGAGATCATTTTCTGTCCGACAGCTATCGGGCGGATCGCGGCGGAACCTGCCGGGCTGGGCGCCCTTCAACGGGAAGCATGGCTCAATGTTCAGTGCGGTCATTCCGTTGCAAACGGATGCTATTATGCCGCAATCAACCGGGTCGGAACTGAGGCGGAAACCACATTCTGGGGCAGCAGTTTTGTTTGTGATTTTTACGGACGCCGGATTGCGGAAGGTTCTCAGGATCAACAGGAAATTGTTTATGCCGATTGCGATTTGAAAGCCATGGAAGATCATCGCCGGATGTGGCCCTTCTTCCGGGATCGCAGAATTGATGCTTACGATGGAATCATGGAGCGTTTTCATGACTGAGACTCCCGCCTCCCTCGGATTCCGGATGCCTGCTGAGTGGGAAAAACAGCAGGCTGTCTGGATCGCTTATCCCCACAATCCGGAAACCTGGCCCGGAATCATGCCGGAAGTCCGGGATGTCTTTCAGGAATATTACCGTGCCGTTGCTGAGGAGTGCGGAGAAAAGGTCTTTGTTCTGACCGGCGGAAATCCCGTTGAACTGCCCGCCAACGCTCAGGCATTTGACTATCCGACCAATGATGTCTGGTGCCGGGATTACGGTCCGACTTTCTTGAAAAATGATGCTTCCGGCGAGCTTGCGATGGCGCATTTCACCTACAATGCGTGGGGCGGAAAATTTCCGCCGTGGGAGAATGATGCTTCCATTCCGGCGCGGATCGCTGAAACATTCGGATTGCGCCGTTTTGAGATCCCTATTGTCTGCGAAGGCGGTGCGCTGGAAGTGGATGGAAAAGGGACGCTGATCACGACAGAATCCGTGATTTTGAATCCGAACCGGAATCCGGGGATGTCCAAAGCCCAGGCAGAAAAGATTCTTTGCGATGCTTTGGGATGCGACCGTGTGATCTGGCTGAAATCCGGTCTTGCCGGAGATGATACAGATGGGCATGTCGATACTCAAGTGCGGTTTTTCCGTCCGGGATCCGTGATCATGGCAGCTTCTGAGATCGGAGAGAATGTGGAAGTGACGGCGAACAACCGCCGGGTTCTGGAATCTGCCGGATTGGAAATCGTGGAACTGCCCTGTCCGCCTCTGATTCCGCCTCCGGAGGGGTGGCGGGAAGAGTATCTTCCTGCGACTTACGCAAACTTTCTGATCACGAACCGTTGTGTTCTTGTACCGGTTTACGGTTTTGCGGAAGAGGATTCCCGGGCGCTGGAGATTATCGGAAAATGTTTCCCGGACCGTTCTGTGAAAGGGATCAATTGCCGGGAGATCATTCTGGAAGGGGGCGCATTGCATTGTCTTTCCCAGCAAATGCCCGAATGAGCAGAAAAGAACTCTGATCCCCGGAAACCGTTGAAAAATTCGCTGTTATCTGTATGAAAAAGAGAGAAAAACTGTAAAAAAAGTTTATGATTGCAGTTCCTGCTACTGGACTTTTCCGGAAACCGGGGATATATTACCGCAAAATTTGCAAGAAGTGATTGACTATTACTCAGGAGGAAACAGTCGATGGCAATTTTTGAACTTTTTCAGGGCATGATGCCGAAACCGGAAAATGCGGCACAGGTCGCAGCCGTTCCGTATGATGTTGTAAACACCGAAGAAGCAGCGGAACTGGCAAAGGGGAATCCCCTTTCTTTCCTGCGTGTTTCCAGACCGGAAATCGAAATGGAACCGGGAATTGATCTCCATTCCGATCCAGTCTATGCCAAGGCTGTTTTCAATTTCCGCAGATTGATCGCAGAAGCTCCGCTGGAATATGACCCCCAGCCCAACCTCTACGTCTACTCTCTCAAGATGGATGGCAGAACCCAGGTTGGTATCGTGGGCGGCGCTTCCGCTGATGATTACGATAACAACGTGATCAAGAAACACGAAAAAACCCGTAAAGATAAGGAAGATGACCGGGCAAGACATGTGATGGAACTCCGTTCCCACACCGGCCCCGTGTTCCTGACCTATCGCGACAACGAAAAGATCAATGCGATCGTCAAGGATATCTGCACCGAAACTCCTTACTACTCTTTTGTGGCTCCCGATGGAATCGAACACAAACTCTGGAAAACCGGAACCGAACGCGGACGCAAAATCTCCGAACTCTTCCGGAAAGAAGTTCCCTGCATGTATATCGCAGACGGTCACCACCGCGCGGCATCTGCCTCCCGCGCAAAAGCTCAGTGTATGGCGCGCAATCCCATGCACAGCGGCGCAGAAGATTACAACTTCTTCCTGGCAGTTACCTTCCCGGCAAGCGAACTCAAAATCCTGCCCTACAACCGTGTCGTCAAAGATCTGAACGGTATGACAGCAGAAGCGTTTCTTGCCAAACTGGAAGAAAAGTTCACTGTTGAAAAGACTTCTGATCCTGCCCCTGCAAAGAGCGGAACCTTCCGGATGTATCTCGGCAAACAGTGGTATGCTCTTGCCCCGAAATTCAATACAGCTGACCTGGGCGTGATCGAACGTCTGGATGTCAGCGTGCTGCAGGATAATGTTCTTGCACCGCTGCTTGGAATCGGCGATCCGAGAACCGATAAACGGATTGATTTTGTCGGCGGGATCCGCGGAACCGGCGAACTGGAACGGCTTGTGGACGGCGGAAAAGCAGAAGTTGCGTTCTCCATGTATGCCACGACCCTGGATCAGCTGATGGATATTGCAGATGCCGGTGAGATCATGCCTCCGAAATCAACCTGGTTTGAACCCAAACTCCGGGATGGACTTGTGGTTCATAACTTCAAGTGCTGAACCGCAGAAACTGAGGTGGAGAGATGAGAACAGCTGAACTCGCCCGCACGACGAAGGAAACGGATATTTTCGTCAGGATCAATCTTGACGGAAGCGGCGTTTCCGAGATTGATACCGGGATCCCGTTTTTTGATCACATGCTGACCCTTTTTTCCAAGCATGGAAAATTTGATTTGACCGTGAAAGTCAAAGGGGATCTGGAAGTGGATGCGCATCACAGCATGGAAGATACCGGGCTTGTCCTGGGGAAAGTGATCGCCGATGCTCTTGGAGATAAAGCGGGGATCACCCGCTGCGGAAGCTGCATCCTGCCCATGGATGAAACCCTTTCCATGGTGGCAGTCGATCTTTCCGGACGCCCCTATCTGGTATATCGCGTTGAACCGAAAGCTCAGTATATCAAGGATATTGATACAGATCTGTTCGGCGAATTTTTCCGAGCGTTATCCAATACCGCAGGAATGAATCTTCACATCCGCATGCTGGAAACAGGAGAGACTCACCATGTGTTTGAATCCATTTTCAAAGGATTCGGACGGGCTCTTTGTACAGCTGTAACACATGACCCCCGTGTCGTTGGTATCCCCTCGACCAAGGGTTCACTCTGAGAAAGGAATTTTTTATGGAACAGCAAAGAGAAACTTGGGGCGGAACGATCGGTTTTGTGCTTGCAGCAGCCGGTTCTGCCATCGGTCTCGGAAATATCTGGAAATTTCCGTATATTACCGGGATGAACGGAGGCGGAGCATTTGTGATTGTTTATCTGCTCTGTATCTTTCTGCTTGGCACTCCTCTGATGCTGAGCGAAATCGCTATCGGGCGCAAAACACAGAAAAATCCGTATGGAGCATTCAAAGAAATCTCTCCTGCCGGATCGAAATTCTCCCGGGTACTGGGAATCCTGTTACTGCTTCAGGCTGTTTTCATGATCTATTCCGGAATCGACAATCTGGTCGATAACGGCACGAACAGCGGAATGATCGGCTTCGGTGTGGTCTCAGCTCTTGCCGGAGCCTTGATTATCTGGAAAGGCGTTGCAATGGTCGGTTTGTTCTCCATTCTGACCGGTCTGGCAATTCTTTCCTACTATTCTGTTATCGGCGGCTGGATTCTGGAATACGTTTATCTTGCTTTCAGCAGACAGATGAATTTTGAAACCGTTGCCCAGGCAAAAGAATCTTTCGGCAATTTCATCACCTGTCCCTGGAAAGTCGTTCTGCTGCATCTTGCATTTATGGTTCTTTGCGGTGCCATGCTGTGGGGTGGAATCCGGAAAGGTGTGGAACGCTGGAGCAAAATTCTGATGCCGCTGCTTCTGCTTCTTCTGATTGCCGTGATCATCCGCGGGGTCACCCTCCCCGGAGCAATCGACGGAGTCAAGTTCTTCCTGTCTCCCGACTTCTCCAAACTCTCAACAGGAAGTATTCTGGAAGCACTCGGTCACTCCTTCTACTCATTGAGTCTCGGAATGGGTATCATGATTACATACGGAAGTTATATGAAAAAGCAGGAAAATATCCTCCGGACTTCTGTATTCATCATTATTCTTGATACGATCGCAGCTCTGATGGCAGGTCTTGCGATCTTTCCGGCAGTTTTTGCAATGGGCGGACAGCCCACAGCGGGACCGGGGTTGATTTTCCAGGTTCTGCCTGTGACATTCAATCACTTCCCCGGCGGATTCGGATGGTTCTGGGCTGGGTTGTTCTTCCTGATGCTGACGATTGCCGCATTTACAAGCGGTGCTTCTCTGCTGGAAATGGGAGTGACATTCCTCATCGACCAGTTGAAATGGAGCCGTAAAAAAGCGATTTCCGTTCTTTTTGTGATCATCAGTTTGCTGGGAATCCTCTCTGCAATCTCTGTTACCGGATGGGAAAATATTCCCTGGGTCAAAAAGGCTTTTGATTTCTGTTTCAGTCCGGAATATGTCAAAGGAAACTTCTTTGATGTGCTGGATTATATCACATCCAACTGGTGTCTGCCTCTTGCCGGTATGATGACAGCAATCTTCACCGGATGGCTCTGGACTGCCCGGAAAGCTGCACGTGAACTTCGGGAAGGTGATCTTACCCATCTGCAGGATACCAATATTCTGCTTCTGCTCTCCGGTTTCCGGGATGAGCCGTTCTATTCCCAGATGATCCGTAATGGATTCACTCTGATGACGTTCTGGGCGATCCTGATCAGGTTCGTTGCACCGATCATTATCTTATTCGTCTTCCTTCACAGTCTCGGGATCAATCTGGGATTCTGAAGAAGTGCTCCTGTAAGCGGAACATGCCGCTCCCAACAGGAGCATAACCCCGGCAAGATTGCTGCCGCCGTATGAGAAAAACGGCAAAGGCAATCCTGTCGGCGGAATAATCGTTACATTCACTCCAATGTGCAGAAATGCCTGCACGATGAGCATAAGCCCGGCACTGAACAGAAAGAGCCGGGCATTTTTATCTCTTGTTTCCAGCGCCGCTTTCCGGAACAGTATGATCATCACACAAAATCCCGCAAGCACCAGCGCGCCCCCCGTAAATCCGGCAGCTTCCACCAGTGAGGCGAAAACAGAGTCACTGTGGGAATAGGGCAGATATGCATTTGCCCAGATTGCCCCCGGATCCTCCGCTCCCAGCCAGCCGCCGTTTGCCATGGTGATCCGGAATTGGTTGATGTGCCAGCTCGCGCCCAAATGGTCATCCGAAGGATTCAGAAACGCCACGATCCGCCGCCATGCATAAGGATGCAGAAGAACAAACAGAACTGCCGGCGGGATCCAGCCGAAGAAGATCGGCAGGGTGTACCGTTTCCGGAAACCGCCGCAGAGAAGCACCAGCGGAAGCATACAGGCATAGATCGTCGCCGTTCCGAAATCCGGCTGAAACAGGATCAGACCGCAGAAAAGATCGGTCAGAAGCAGACAGAAAAGGAACCGTTTTTTTTCGCTCCAATCCTCCTTGACCGCCAGCATGCACAGAAGCAGGAGATAGGCAGGTTTGACAATTTCCGAGGGCTGAAAACGGATCCCGGTAAAGGGAATGGGGATCCAGCCGTTCATATTATTGATTTTAACCCCCCAGACCGCTGTAAGTGCAAGAACGATCAGGGATATTATTACTGCCGGAACCGCTGCAAGTTTCAATTTCGGATAAGGGATGCAGGCTGTTCCCCAGAAGAGAAAAACGCCGATGGTCAGCCAGAGCATTTGCCGTCCGGAAAAATACCAGGGATCCTCTCCGTATGCTCTTGCACAATAGACCGCTGCACAGCCGCCGATCCCGATGACCAGAAGTCCGATGATCAGATTCCATAAAATATTCTTCCGTTCTTTCATTGTCCGGCCTCCTCTTCCGGAGTCAGCGTGACAGATTTTCCCGGAACCGGCTGACGGATCACTTTCAACGTTCCCGGGACCCGCCGTCCGTAACGGTCGAACATCACCACAAAAATCCCGTCCTGTCCCGTCAAAACACTCCGGTATTTTTCTTCCATTTTTGTCAGGAAGAGGGAGGTATTCCGCTGTTCAATGGTTTTGATCCGCAGATTTCTGGGGTATCTCCGGGTGATCGCTTCCAGTTTTAAAAGTTCGGAATCGGAAATTTTTCCGCCGTTTCTGATGGGGCGTCCGAGGATTTCCTGCACAGAATCTCCGATATGTTTTTTATCCCAGATGAGAAAAAATTCCAGTTTTGAAGCGGCAAGAACGGTTCCGTCGGAGGAATAAATTTTCCCTTTGAGAGCGGGCAGTATCCCCTGACGCCAAGCGGTTTCCCGGGCTTTTGCCTGATATTCGGAACGTTTGAGAATACTGAAATAAAATACGCTTGTCAGGGCAAAAAAGCCCCAGAGAAGGATCAGAATGATGATCCAGCCGCTTTTTTTCCGGAAATCTTGAGCGTCAGGATCTTCCATTATTTGAGGATTTCATCGTCAATCAGTTTCAGATTTGCGCTGGAAGCGGTAAAAAGAAGAAAATCGGGAGCCTTCTCAGCGGTTTCCTGCAATGCCTGTTTATCGTCAGCAGCAGAAACATAGAGGAGAGCGGCAGCTTTGATTTTGGCTGCTTCTTCATTGTGAGATTCCGATGTGAACATCTTTTTAGCACCGCCAGCCAGGATCAGCAAAGCCGCAGCCGCAAAAAGACTGATCAGATATTTTACAATTTTTCCTGTTTTGACCGTTGCCATTTTGATTCTCTGTCCTTGCCTGTTCAGATATTCAAATCTGCCTGCATTTCCTGTTCCCGTTTCAGTGTATCATGTTCACTCATGCGTTTCCGTTCTGCTTCCCACCGTTCCATGGTCCAGAGTTCTACCCCGATTTCCACTCCGACGACCACCATTTTCTGACTTCCGGCGCCGAATCCGGCATGTTCCCGGAAGGGCAAAGGAAGCGTGATCCGTCCCTGCGCGGAAATCCGTTCGGATTGAGACCATGCACCGGATCTGCGGAGCATCTGCCGTCCGAGAAAACTCCCGGCGGCTTTCCCCTCAGAGAGTTCCCGTTCCTGACGGATTTTCAGATACGTTTCTTCCGGATAGACCGCAATCGCCCCTTCGGGCAGACAGTAGAGAACTACATCTTTGCCCTTGGAAGTGAAATCCTCCAGGATTTTCGGGCTGAGTTTGACTCTGCCGTTGGAATCCATGGAACAATAATCTATCCCGCAGAACGTAAGCATCTTTTAAAACCTGATATTTTTCCATTTTGTTCCAATATAGTCCATTTTTTTTCCAAAATCAAGCCGCAATGTGATTTTTTTTAAAGAATTCTGCAGCTCTGAACAGAAATGAAATCCGCTGGAAAGGAAAGCAATTGCAAAAAAATATTGCTCAGGGACTTGAAAAATATTTTTTCACCTCTATATTAATATGGAATATTTGTTATATAAAAATGAATTCTGATGTCGCATAATATCCGTTATGTTATATCAGGGGATTGATTATAAGAAAGTTATATTAAAGAAAGATGAAAAAAAGAATCAAAAAAAATGATTTTTGAACCTGATGACTTAACATAATGGATATTATACGACATTTCGCGGTAATTCTTTCAGATTCCTGATATCATTTTTCAGATTCCTTTTCTTTTCAAAAAGACCCGTTAAAACCAAAAATATAGAAAGGGAAAAGATGAAAAAAGTATTTTTCATGACCGGATTGGCTCTTGCATCTCTCACATTTACGGGGTGCAGTTCACTCAATGAACTTGGAGTTAAATTGCCCGCATTGGAGTTTAAACTGGATAAACAGGCAGGTGTGAAATATTATGTATCTGTTCAGAAAGTACAGAAACATGAAGCACCTTGCGCCTCTTCCAAGGTCGTTGGCTCTCTGAAAATGGGCGACACCGTTATTGTGAAGGCAATCATTCCGCTGAAAGGACATCTTGCAACAGATAAAGCCGACAGCTGGCTCGAGATCGCAGAAGGAAACAGCGTATATTACATTCCCGGAAATACCGTTATCGGACAGGAACTCTGGGAAGCTCAGCTGAATGGACTTCCTCCCAGAGGCGGAGTCAAAGTCAAAAACTTTACCTCTGCCAGACATCAGGATGCAGATGCTGATCTGGATCAGGCAGAGCTTACCAACCGCGCGCTCCGTTTGATCCTCAGTGCCAATGGATCTGTCAAGAGTGAAGATGGAAAAGCCTATCCTGTGGAACTTGGTAATTATATCAGCCAGCAGAACCCCGGAACAAAAGTTGATATTAAGCTTCCCGTCTCCAAGCGGAGTCTGATTGATTTCCCATCCGTTGCTTCTTTTGTGGAAATCGGACCTTATCAGGAATTTGATATGGGTGCCGGATTGGCTGCGGCAATGATGAAAAATGCATTGAACCCCACACACCCTGTTACGCTGTACGTCAAAAAAATCGTTGACCGTCTGCTTAAAAACTCCAATCTTCCTTACGCATACGGCGGTTATCATGTCATTGTTCTGAAAGATGATGCGACAGTGAATGCCTGTGCAGCACCCGGCGGATTTGTTTTTGTGACCACCGGCATGCTCAAATATTTGCGCAGTGAAGATGAATTGGCGCTGATCCTTGCTCATGAAATCGGGCATATTGAGTTCCATCACAGTGTCCGCAGCCTCGGCTGTGCCGATTATGCCGCATTTGCCGCCGCTGCCCTGATTTCTGCCATTGACCTCAACGATCCGGCAGTCAAGAAGGCGATTACAGATTCTGCCATGAACACCGTCAAAGCGATTCCTCTGTTTGATTCTCTTTCCGAAGAAGTCCAGAAACAGAGAATTCAGGATGCTGTGGACAAGACCACTGCCGGCGTTCAGCTTGCAATTGACAATGCATTCAAGACCATCAGCAAAGTTCTTGCATCAGCCGGAGAACACCTTTCCAAGGGGCATACGGTTGAATTTGAATCTGCAGCGGACCGCCGTGCAGTTTCTCTTGCCGCTGCAGCCGGATACAATACGGAAGCTCTCAGCCAGGTTCTCGCACGGATCAAGAAAGATCACAATGGATTCGGAGAAGCGTATCCTGTGAACCGTGATGAACTGGTCACAACATTCCGGGCGAACTATCCTGTCAGTGTAAAATCTCCTGTCGGGGATTACAAAGCGATCCGCGGTATGGTGGATAAACTTTCCCCGAATGATCTTTTTATCAAAAAGTAATTTTCTGAAAGGAATTTCTTGTGTCAAAGGGTAAGGAAGACAAGGTTCAAACAGGAAATTCACAAGATTTTTCCAAGATCTCAGAACAGCTGAGATCTTTGGAAAATGTCTTGATTTCCTGGCAGGAAGAACGGAAGAAAGAACAGGAAAAAAACGAAAAACGTTACCGTCGTTTTCTGGTTCAGCTGGTCATTATTGTTACCTCCGCCGTGGGGGTCGTGTGGTCAGGTGTGGAAATGGGAGCATGGTATGTTGAAAAGCTCCAGTTAAGGAAAATGTCAGAGCGTTACATGACCGTTGCTTTGGAAATGTATGAAAAGGAAAACAATCCGGAGGTTGCTCTGCAATTTCTGGAAAATTCCATAGAACTGGATGACTCGTTTTCCGCCCGTTATCAGACGGCGTACATCAAAGGAATGAAGGCTGTTCAATTTCTGTTGAACCTTGACCGTCCCTTTACACAAGAGGAGCTGAATGTTGCTCATCAGGCTTTGGCAGATGCCAAATTTTTGAAAGAAATTGAATCTGACCGGCCGGAAGGCTATATTCTGGAATCTCAAATTTATACAGCCTTGAAAGAGTATGATGCCGCCGAACGTTCGATCATGCATGCTTTGAAAATCTCTCCGGAGAACGCATTCGCAAAGGTGCGGTATGCAACCCTTCTGTATAACAGAAAGCAGTATCAGAACGCCAGGACGGTCATAGAAGAGGTTGTTAACAGCAATCCGGAAGACAAATGGGCGCGTCTCTGGTACGGTTTGATCCTTGACAAGCTGAAAGATCAGAAAGCTGCAGTTGCTCAGTTCGAGATGGCAATCAAGCTGGATCCGAAATTTGATGCGGCAATTTATAATCTGGGCTGCTGTTATTTGAATTCGCGGCCCCGGCAATTTCAAAAAGCGCGGGAGTGCTTCCAGCGGGTGCTTGTGATCAATCCCTCTTACAAACAGGCATATTATCAGCTTGGGATGTCCTACGGATATCAGGATAATTACAGTGTTGCTTTGACCTACATGGATAAAGCGATCGCCCTTTCTCCCGATTATCTGACAGCGCAGAACTGGAGAGCATTGGTTCTCTTTGAGATGAAACGTTATCAGGAAGCCGCAGATGCCTATTCCAGCGCGATCAAGCTGGATCCCAGAAATGACGAACTCTATGTCAGCAGAGCAAATGCAAGAAAAGAATTGAAACTGTTCGATGCTGCAATGGATGATCTTCATTTCGCATTGGAACTCAATCCGGAAAATCTTGATGCATGGCTGATTATGAGCAATATTTACTTGCAGAACAATCAGGTGGATCTTGCGTTCAAGATGATTCAGACTGCGATGAAATCGGCGAATGGAAAGAAAGCTTTTCTGGCAGATCTCTGGAGCCTCAGCGCCCGGTTGTGGCAGAAAAAAGGCGATCTTAATGCAGCGATCAGGGATCAGAAGGAATCTGTAAAATGCTATGAAACCAAAGCCTCGCTTTACCGGCTGGCATTTTATCAGAATTCTGCAGGACTCTTTGACGATGCATTGGCTACGATTGATAAGCTCCATAAACTGGATGCAAGATATGCAAACGCATGGAAACTGAAAGTCATGATCCTCAAAAACAGAGATAAAAAATTGGCTCTTGAAGCTTTGGAACAATATCTCGCGCTCCGGCCGAATGATCAGAAAATGCAGAAACTGAAACAGGAACTTCTGAAACAATAAGGACTGTTTCAGCAGAGCATAAAAACTTCCGGCAGGATCTTTTCTTGAAATCAAAGAACAGATTCCTGCCGGTTTTTTATTGGTTCAAAACACCCCGGAAAATGAAAGATTTTCAGGATATTCGCTTCATCTTCAGAACAACGTGGTTATCTTCTACAACTTGCGGCTTGTTCAGTTTTTCAATGGTCAGACGTTCCCCTTCTCCGAATTGAGAGTAGTAGCGTCCTTCACTGAGCAGATTTTCCGGCATCGTTACCACGCCGCATACCCCCGCAACAGATTCCGGGATCCAGGTTGATTCCGCCGTTTCATAACTCACATAGCTGCAGACCCCGCAGGAACATTCCCGGTAGAGAATTTTCACTTCTGCCGGGTTTTCTATAACAGAATCCGCAAGAAGATACGAAACCGATTCGGTGCAATCATCATAAAACGGATAGAAGGAGTGTCCATTGGATTTTCCGAGAGAGTGCCATTCCTGTGCCTCTTTTCCCCGGATGAAATATTCCATTGCCCCCAAACCGTAACGGTAGGGATAGGTGATCTTCAACCGTGCCGCCGGACGTTTGATGGTGCCGTCCAGAAGATTTTGAAGCATTTTCACAACATCATTTACGGTGAAATTTTCCGGGATGGGACAGCCGTATTCTTCTGCATACCACGTTTTCAGTTCTTCGTTTGCGGCGGAAATTTCATTTTTGAGAGCTGTCAATTCTGCCCAATCTGAGAATTCAGCTTTCGGATCTCCCCATTTGCTCAGGCATTTCCGGAGCTGATAATACCAGAGTTCGCATCTCTGCCAGAAATACAATTCATAGAAATAGCAGCGGGAAATGTGATTTTTTGCCGAATCCAGTTCCTTTTTTACCAGCGGAAGCAAAGTCCGCGCCTCCTGTGCTTTTCTGTATTCGAAAGAGTTCAGGCTTCCGTTGGAATAGATCGCAGGGGAGGCGGGCATTTTGTTATGTTCCCCTTCCCGGAAATGAAGCCGCATGAGCTCCTGTTCGATGATATTGTCGGTTGAAAGATAATCCCGGACGACGCTCAGCTGAGCGTCGTCGGAATCCATTCCATCCTTCCAGAGGAGGGAGGCATATTTCATCATGGGAAAGGCGTTGTAACGGGTCATTTTTCCCCAATTGCTGAGCAGCATTCCCATGGGATGATATTGTTTTGCATACTCCGTAAATGCTTCAATATTCTGGAAATGATAAGTGGCAGGGACCCCGATATACCGGAATCCGTGCTTTTCATGGAATGCAAAATAATCCATTTTCGGTCCGCCGGTATGAGGATGTTCGGGAATGGCTCTGCCGTACCACCAGGAAAGCATGATGATATCTCTTGGAAGATTTTCAAACGCTTCGGGGTAGGATTCCAGGGAGTCATCCCACATCATCATTGTTTTCCCGAGTTTATTGACGATGATATCATGGATCCGTTTTGTGTGGTATTCATGAATAGCGGCTCTGCCCTCTTTTTCCGCCCAGGCTGCACATTCCGGACAGAGTGCCATGTCAAAATTTTCATCCAGTCCGGCATTGATATATTTTCCGGGAAAGAGTTCCGTGGTTTCCCGGAGATAGGCTTCGATAAATTCATAAGATTCTTCCACGGAGGGACAGAACGATTCTTTCAGGTTGGTGAATCTTCCTTTGATTCCGTTTCTGAGTTCGCAAAGATGTTCAAACTCAGGACATTCCAGGAATGATTCCGCGTGTCCGAACAATTCGTAGTTCGGGATGATTTCGATTCCTCTCCCGGCGGCATATTTGACCAGATGCCGGATTTCCTCTTTGGAGTAAGAATCTTTTTCCGGCATGTGATGAAAGATCTCTGTCCGGATGCATCCGTAAATGCATACATTGATGTAATTGAATCCAAGCTGTGCAGCGTAATCGATGAATTTTTCTGCCCAGGTCATGGAAACTTTATGCCGCGCCATATAGAACTGGGCAATTCTCATATCGATGGGAAAGATTTCTGTTGAAGAGTCCATAGAGATTCCTTTTTTATGGTTTTTGGATGTGAATTAATGTAATCTTCAATATGGGGTTTTTCAAGTCGTTTTTCATGTCGCAGAGGGGAAAAAGAGGCTGATTTCAGAAAAAATATTCTTTTTTTTATAAAATTTCAAAAAAAAACGCTTGAAGATTTCATTGTGTGGAGATATATTCAAAAGATGATAGAAAAGGAAAAGGTTCGGAAGACAGGAAAAGGGAACGGGGAAAAATGAGTACAGCTGCTGCGATTTATATTGGAGCGTACACAATTCAAATGCTGATTGCCCGTTTGGAGGGGGATGGCGAACCTGAGATCATCAACGAATTTACAGCTTACACCCGCATCGGGGAAGACCTTTCCAAAAATAATCTTTTGTCAGAAAATGGTATGAAGCTTGCGGGGCAGGCGCTGGAAGAGATGCGGGGAATTGCCGAAGAACTGAAAGTTGACCAATGCAGTATTGTTGCTTCCGGATCATTGAGAAACGCTCTGAATAAAACGACACTGTTTGTCCTTTGCAATAAAATGTTCGGACATTATCCCCAGCTGCTCAGCAATAAGGATGAGGCACGCCTTCATTTTGCCGGAACGGTCACCAAAGAATTTGCTGCTCTGCCGATCATTGTTGCCTATATCGGACATTACGGGGTGAAAATCGCCTGCGGAACGATGAATGGAATCGATATCGTATCTGAGATTCCTGTGGGCCCCGGCACTTTGAATGAGAAGTTCCAGATGAATCATTCTTCATTCGGTTTTTTCGGCATGAGAAAGATCATGTCTTACCTGAAGGATGAATTTCAGGATTTCTCCCGGGAATTTTCTGCCTGGAAAAAAAGTGCGGGATTTTCTCCGGAATTGTTTATGGTGGGGCCGTTCCCCACTTCTTATGTTTCTCTTGCATTGGATATGCCGATTATTGACAAGAATAATATTCCTTCCATGCCGTTCCCGAAATCTCAGCTGATTTCCATTTCCAGAAGGATCGCGGCACTCTCGCCGGAAGAAAAAAGAAAAATCCCGTATCTGGATCAGAATATGGCAGAAAGTATTTCCGCCTGTGCAATGATCCAGCGGGCAATTGTGGATGTCTGCGGAATGGATGAGTTCCATGTTTCCCCAAATGGGTTGTGCATGGGTGTTTTGAAACTGCTTCCGACTCTGCTGTTTTAGGAGAAATATGGTCACTGATTTTATCCTGGTCCGCCATGGCGAAACAGATTATAATAAGAATAGAATTATTCAGGGCTGGGAAGATATTCCGTTGAATAAGACCGGATATCAGCAGGCTGCGGTGACGGCTGAGATGCTCCGGAATGAATCTTTTGAAGAGGCCTGGTTCAGCGATTTACAGCGGGCATCAGAGACCGCAAAGGCCGTTTTGAAATATCATCCGGGAGTGCCGGCTTATCCTGAGCCGCTTCTCCGGGAATGGAATCTCGGAATCATTCAGAATAAATCTTACCCGGAATTGGAACGGGATTATCCGGAATATGAAGAGATGCTCCGGCGAGAATCCATTGAACTGGCAGTTCCCGGCGGAGAAAGCAGAAGCGAATTCCAGAAACGTATCAATCAGGCTTTTCAGGAACTTGCGGAACACTGCCCGGGGAAACGGATCCTGATCGTTACCCATGGCGGGGTTCTGGTTCGGTTGTACCGTTTTCTGGGCGGAGAAGTTCCGCCGGAGGGAAGGGTTCCTGTTCCCGGAAATGCATCTGTCAGCAAAGTGCGTTTTGACCATAAAACCGGAAAATGGTCCATTCTTGTATGGGATCAGAGATACTCTCCCGATACCGCCGATGCCGCGGCTCCTCCCGTTCTGTAAAACTCACCCCTTCCGGAATCCCCTCAAATAATTTTTTGCAGTGATGGAACAAACTGCGGGAAATGGCTGTATCTGTAAAACAGATGGTTTTTTATTCGATAAACCGTCATAAACACAAATGAGGGGGGAAGTCAAAACAATGAAAGGTTTGACAGAAAAACAGAGGAAAGTTCTTGAATTTATCGAGAGCTTTGAAGAAACAAACGGCATGGCGCCGACCGTCTATGAAATTGCAGAGAATTTTTCCGTAAAGACCTCTACGATTTTTTCTCATTTACGGGCATTGCAGCGGAAAAAATATCTTTCCCGCAGTTCGAAAGCCAGGAGTATTATGCTGACGAAACCCCTTCATCCGAAGCGCCGTCCGACCGGTTTACGCTCCATTCCGTTAATGGATCTGCGTTCCATCAACCGGAAATCAACTCCTTTGAAAGAGATTTTTTGCGATGCTTCGTTTCTGAACCGGGCATCCAGTGCTTCCGATCTGAGAAACCTTTTTGCAGTTACCATGGAGAATGATGATCTTCAGGATAAAGGCATTTTGAACGGAGATGTTGCGATTTTGCGGAGACATCCCGCCGCACTCAGAACCGGAGATGTGGTTCTGGCAATGATCAATGACCAGCCGGAATTTCGGGAATGTACAGGGATCGACAACGATTCTGTGGAGATCCGCGATGTCCGCCCCGGCAGCGCTCCTTTGAGTTATCCGCTGGAAGAAGCCCCGTTTCAGGGCGTGATCGTCAGCGTTCAGCGCTCGCTTTGACGGATATTTTTTCAAGGGGAGCAGAAACATAAATTTTTCTCCTTCCCTTGAAAATTGCAGGAAGTCTATTATATTTCTTACTTGAGGATGCCGCTCATGCTCACTAAAAATTTAGGCAAAGCCCTGAACCGTCAACTGATGTATGACTTGAATTCGGCTTATGTGTATCTGAATCTTTCTGCCCGGCTGGAACATTTGCATGTTCCGGGAGCTGCCCGCTGGATGCGGGCATTTTCCAGCGAAGAACTGGAACGGGCCGCAAAGCTTCTGGATTTCCTCACAAGCCACGGGTTCAATGTCAATTTCGGAAAACTGGAAACACCCCATGTAAACGGAATTTCCAACCCGGAAGAGGTGTTCAAGGCTGCGCTCAAACAGGAAAATTCAGCATCGGACCGGCTGAAAGAACTTGTGGAACTGGCAGTCTTCGAGAGCGATTTCCAGGCATTTGATCTGCTGAATGGATTTGCTATCGGTCAGGCAGCTTCAGAACGGAAATTACGTTCCATCATTGACAAGTTTCATTCAGCCGGAACTTCGGCACACGCCAGGCGTTTTCTGGATTCCCAGTTCCGGGATCCGTGATCACTCCCCGGCATGTGACGCTGTACTGATTTATGGAACTGGATCATGCCGGAAATACAAAAAAAACTGCTTCTTCATATCTGCTGCGCTCCATGCGCATGCGGCTGTCTGGAGAAAATAAAGGATCGGGAAGTCACCCTTTATTTTTCAAATTCCAATCTTTCCTCACGGGAAGAGTTCGAAAAACGTTTGGAAAATGTACGGATCTTTGCCGAAAAATTTCAATTCCCACTGATCGTTGATCCCTATGATCACGATGCCTGGCTGAAGGCTGTTTCTGCTGTACCTGATTATGAAACTGTTCCGGAACGGGGGCCCCGCTGTGCGGAATGTTTCCGTTTCAATCTTTCCAGAACCGCAGAGAAAGCGTCTGAGCTGGGAATGAATTTTACAACAACTCTAACAGTCAGCCCGCATAAAAATTCCCGTCTGATCTTTTCCATCGGCAGCGCGTTCCCGCATTTTGAGGCAATCGATTTCAAGAAAAATGACGGTTTCCTGAAGTCTATGCGCCTTTCCAAAGAATTGAACCTTTACCGTCAGAATTTCTGCGGTTGTGAATTTTCTCTCAGAGACAGGAGTTGAACCTATGAAAAAGAAATCCTGCGGCAGATTGATCTGTGCCGCCCCCGAAGCCTGTGCCGATCTGCTTTATGCCGGTGGATTCAATGCCCCGGATCCCATCGTCTGGTTCCAAACCCCGGAATTTCAGGCAATCGTTGTTTCCATCCTGGAATATGAACGGGCTTGTGTGCAGGCAAAGAAAAATGTCCGGGTCCTCCCTCTGGAAGAGTTCTTCCGGAAAGAGGATAAATGGAAAAACGATGATTTACTCATTCAGCGGATTTCCGAAAAATACGGGATCAATGAATGGAGCGTTCCCGGGGATTTCCCCGTCTCAACTGCTGATTTTCTGCGGAAAAACGGAATAGCCATCCTGCCCTCCGGAAACTTTTTTCCGAAAAGGGAATGTAAAACCGCAGCGGAAATCAGAAAAATCAAACGCTCCATGGAAGCAACGCAAGAAGCGATGATCCTGGCAAAAGAAATCCTGCAGCAGGCGGAAATCGGAAAAAATATGACCCTCCGTCTTGGAAAAAAAATCGTGACAAGTGAATTCCTGCGAATGGAGATCGAAGGCTTCCTGAAAGCCCGCGGGTTCACTGCTTCCCGGACCATCACCGCTCATGGAACCCAGTGCTCCCAGCCTCATAACGTCGGCTCAGGACCGATCCTTGCCGGGGAAACCGTCGTGGTGGATATTTTCCCCAGAGATGACGAAACCGGATACTGGGGCGATATGACCCGCACCTTCGTCAAAGGAGAACCTCTGCCTGTCGTCAAACGGGCGTATGAAGCCGTTCTTGCTGCATCCCGCGCGGCAGAGAAAATGATCCGTGCCGGAGTTACAGGTGCAGAGGTCCATAACAAGGCAAAGGAGATCATGGCGCAAGCCGGATTTGAAACAGGAAAAAACAAAGACGGGATCCCCTGCGGATTCATTCATGGCTTGGGGCATGGTGTGGGATTGGAAATCCATGAGGCGCCCAGAGTTTCTCCCGCCAATCAGGGCCCGTTGAAAAAAGGACAGGTCATCAGCAACGAACCCGGGTTGTACCATCCGGCGTGGGGCGGAATCCGCCTGGAGGATGTACTGGTCGTTACAGAAAACGGCTCGGAAAACTTCTATACCATGCCGAAAGATATGATCGTCTGAAGCTCCGCCGCCGGAGTTGGAACTGCTTAATCTGAATACGGTTTCTTGTAGAGGGTTCCCATGCAGCCGGATCCGTTTTCCTCATTGGAAAAACCGATGATCAGAATCTCTTTTTTCGATTCGTTGAGGAAGATCTCACCGGTTCCGGAGCCTTGTGCATTCTCTCCGGAGATCGCTGTCCATCCGCTTGCCTGAAGACGTGAAATCATAATGGGAAGGGCGTTCCGGACATTCATCGGCGCCTGAAACGTTCCATAGACCGCATTCCGTTTCGGGAAATACATGACGTTGACCGGTTTTGCACCGGGGAGCAGCGGAAACTCCTTCGGCCAGTCTCCGGGTTTCAGCGCATGATTCGGCAAAACCATGGTGAACTGCATCACAGGATACATCCCGTCAATCGCAATCAGAAGCGTCCGTTCCCGGAACCCGTTCGGAAGTTTCCGTTCCATAACAACATTTTTGGCGTTCGCTGCAAATTTCGCATTGGGGAAATTCTTCCGCAATGTTTTCAAACAAAAATCCAGCGGGGTGCTGACCAGCGCAACCCGCATATTCAAATCCTTTCCATTCACTTTCACCTGTTCCGACCACAGCTCCGCAGGATTCAGAAGCGAATCCGTGGGACGGTTCATCCGTTCGTCATGACCGGAGAACGGCCACAGTGAGAAAACTTCTGCTGCAAGAGACAACGCTGTCAGGGAAAAAAGAACAGAAAGGATTTTTTTCATCAGAATTACTCCTCGAACATAATGTCAAGAGTCTTTGCCGCTTCTTCCAGAAGTCCCGCTTCGTAAAGCAGATCCAGGAAGGTATAGCGGGCGCGGATCAGCTGAGCAGTGAACAATCCATGATAGAACTGTTCCTTATCCAAGCCGATTTCCCGGGGATTGACAGGTGCTTTGGCTTCCTGAAGAAGTCTCCGGGTCTCCGCATAAGAAAAGATCTGTCCTTTGAGCAAATGACGGATCCGATCCCAGTTCCGGAAAATCAGTTCCCGGCGTTCCAGAGCCGCATCCCCTTCTTTGAATTTGT
The DNA here is from genome assembly GCA_017456805.1 of Lentisphaeria bacterium. The sequence goes on along the minus strand of JAFTIQ010000020.1, from coordinate 50,123 downwards.
CAAAGGTGATCTTTTCCGGATTTCCATAGCAATTCTTCTTCAGAAGTTCTTTCACATTCATCTGCCGTTCCGCCAGCGTTTCACAGGGCTTGGCAAGTTTCCGGGCTTCTTCTTCCTTCAGACCAATGACAAATTCCATCAGCCGGATGGCGGCAAGTGTGCCGATCCCAACCTTGAACCCGTGAGAAACATCCGCTCCATTGCAGGTCAGCCCTTCCATTTCCCAGACATGGGACATCAGATGTTCCATTCCGGATGCCGGACGGGAATCATTATAAACCTGCATGGAATATCCGGTGGAGGCAAGACCGTCAAACAGATATCCCAGATTGGAGGAATCTTCCAGCCACATCCGCAGGTTTTTCTGAACAAGATCCCACGCTTTTTTGTCGATCGGAAGGATCCCGAGCAGATCAGAGACTTTCCATTCCGCCCCCGCAACGACTTTTGCAAACAGATCAGCATACCCGGCTGCCATCATCGGCGCAGGCGCTGATTTCAGAACATCTGTATCCGCCAGAACCGCATAGGGCGCAGGACAGGGCATCGTCTTTTTCAAACCATCCACAGAAAGAGCCGCTCCCGCCGCGGTATAGCCGTCCACAGATGCCGCCGTTGCAACACAGAAATAGCGGACTCCCGCAATTCCGGATGCCCGTTTGACCAGGTCATTGATCACCCCGGAACCTACGGCAACAGGAACGATTTCTCCGGTGATTTTTCCGGAAAGTTCCTGACAGATCGATTCATACGGATGCGGTTGGGGAACTGCCGGGAAAATGTGCGGTTCTTTCATGGAAAGTCCGGCAGCCTGGAAAACTTCCGCAACTTTCTTCCCCGCTGCTTCCCAGGTATTTCCGTCAGCAACGATCCAGGGCGTTTTTCCGGGAAAATATTCTTTGACAACCTGTGCAGAATCCTTCAAAGCTCCGGATTCCATAACAAACACAGCCGTCTGCATCCCTTCGGGAATTGGTATTGTTTTCATTGATGATTCTCCTGTAAATTATTTCCGGAACATGAAATAAACAGCCCCGATCAGACAGAGTCCTGCCCAGACAAAATCCCATTTGAATTTTTCTCCCATATAGAGCAGAGAGAAGGGGACAAAGATGGCGAGGGTGATCACTTCCTGTGTGATTTTCAGCTGTGCCAGCGTAATTCCACCTGCATACCCGATCCGGTTGGCTGGAACTTGAATCAGATATTCAAATAATGCAATTCCCCAACTGACCAGCGCGGCGATGATCCAATGTTTGCCCGACATGTTTTTCAAATGACCATACCAGGCGGCGGTCATGAAAAGATTCGAACAAATCAGTAATCCCACCGTTTTGAAGTAGATCATAAAATTCGGGGTTACGGCTGATTCCATGCGGTCACCTCAAGGCTCAGAACAGATTCTTGATCTCTTCCTGAACGGAAGCATCAGCTTCTTCCACTTTTCTGGTCTGATCAGCACGGAACGCTGCAAGTTTGTCCCGGAGCGCCGGATCAGAAAGTGCCAGCATGGAAATCGCCAGCAATGCAGCATTCTTGCCGCCTGCTTTGCCCGCTGTAACCGTAGCGACAGGGATTCCCGGAGGCATCTGAACCATAGCAAGAAGTGCATCCATCCCGTTGAAGGGTTCACATGCCATGGGGATTCCGATCACAGGCACAATGGTATGTGCCGCGATCACTCCCGCAAGATGCGCAGCCATTCCGGCAGCACAAATAATCGCTTTCGTACCGTTTTTTTCCGCATCTTTTGCGAATTCAGCGGCGGCATCAGGGGTTCTGTGGGCAGAGATCACCCGGACTTCGAAATCAACCTGGAACGCATGAAGAGTTTCAAACGCTCCCTTGAGGGAAACCATATCACTCTTGCTTCCCATCACAATAGCAACTTTAGCCATAATAAAAATTCCTGAAAAAATAGAATCGGACAGCCCCCTTCAAAGAAGGAAACTGTCCGCTCTGTTAAGCACTTGTCCGATCAGAATTACTGATCTTCAGACATCCTTTTCATTGATGCCATTTCTCTGGCATGTGCCTGCTTGACAGCTTCGATTTCCTTGAGGAAGTCATCGGAATTTCCCACTTTGGAAGTGAGCTTTCCTTCTGCGATTTCAAGCAATGCAACATCAATGCTGTTCTGTTCGTTGCAGCGAACCATGGGCCGCGCGCCAAGAGCAAGGCTGCGGGCTCTTCTGGATGCAACGACGATGAGTTCTTTTGCATCAGGCATAACCTCGCGGGCTCTCGCCAGATATTCGTTATTCATATTCGTGTTGCTCCTTTCCTGCTGATCAGTAGTCGATCACATCGCGGTGCTTTTCAATGGTGGAAAGATCGCCGCTCATGATGACCTGGTAGTTTCTTTCAAAATCGTGTTCTGCATCAAGGATGTAGCGTTCTGCAAGGCACATGCGCTTTGCATCTTTTGCCGCATCGCGAAGCATCATTGTTCCAACAAAGATAAAGGTTTCATTTTCAACCAGATTTCTTGCACGGAGATCATGATATTCTGCATTCTTCGTGTTGGAAATTTCTTTGGTGAAGGCAACTGCTTCCAGATGCTTTGCATACATCTTCTTGATCTTTGCCATCAAACCGGCATCCAGTGTGGTGTCGGCAAAATACTGTTCGTAAATCGGTTCCAGTACGCGCTGCATGATTCCGCCGATCGCTGCAACAACCTGAAGCTGGGTGGTTCCTTCATAGATGTTGGTGATACGGGCATCACGGTAGTAACGTTCTGCATCAAAGTCGTGCATGTAACCGGTTCCGCCGTGGATCTGGATACAATCGTAGGCAACCTGGTTGGCAACTTCTGTACAGAGAGCTTTACACATCGGAGTAAGAACTGCTGCTGCTTTGTCATAGAATTTTGCTTTTTCTTTGACATCGGCACCGACAGTTTTATCCTTTTCGATGAGCTGGCCGTAGGAGAACCGGAGGTCAACCACTTTGGTGGTTTCGTACATGAGAGTACGGGATGCGGTGACTTTGGTTTTCATCTTGGCAAGCATTTCGTAGATCGCAGGGAACTTGTCAATGCTGCTCTTGAACTGTTCACGTTCGCTTGCATACTGTCTTGCTGCACGGTAGGCTGCTTCCGCAATACCGAGAGCCTGTGCGCTGATCGCAACACGGGCGCCGTTCATCAAGCTCATAACATACTTGATCAGACCGAAGCGTTCACGACCGCAGAGTTCAGCAGGAACGTTATTGTACTGAAGTTCAACGGTTGCGACACCGTGGATCCCGAGTTTGTGTTCCACGCGGCGGACAACCAGTTCCGGGCATGCCTGGCAGATGAACATGGAAAGACCGCGTCCATCAGAAGAACCTTCCACAGAACGTGCAAGAACCAGGTGAGTCTTTGCACAACCGTTGGTGATGAACCGCTTCATACCGTTCAGATACCATTTTCCATCGGGGCCCTTGAATGCTCTCAGGCGGACAGACTGAAGGTCAGAACCGGAATCGGGTTCGGTAAGGTCCATGGATCCATCATCTTCGCCGGAAGCAAAACCGGGAAGGTAACGCTGCTTCTGTTCTTCAGAAGCAAAGTCATTGATGGTTTCTGCAATATCCTGAAGGCTGACAAGGTTCTGCAGAGATGCATCTGCACGGGCAACCATTTCAGTCATCATGGAGTAAATGGTGTTGGGGAAGTTGAGTCCGCCGAATCTGCGGGGAAGCATCACACCCATGACACCGGCAGCCTTGAGGTCTGCAATGTTCTGAACAGTCAGCGGATGATATGTGACTTTTCCGTTTTCGAAGGAAGGTCCTTCTTCGTCAACCTGACGTGCACGGGGTGCGATCCGTTCGCCGGTCACATCGCCGATCACTTCCAGGACACGCTTGAAGTTATCCTTGGCATCTTCATAGTTCTCAGGGGCGAAATCATATTCTTCCGCCTGTTTGTAATTTTCTTCGCGCAGCGCAACAACATCGGCGAGATCGACATTGTCGAGAGCGAACATCAAATCCGGGTTATCGGTAAAGAAGTTTGACATTGTCGTGTTCTCCTCAGGCTTTTGCCTTGTATGCTTTGATCATCATGGGGATGATCTGGTTGAGATCGCCGACGATCCCGTAGTGGGCGGTGGAGAAGATCGGGGCTGCAGGATCTGTGTTGATCGCAATGATCTTCTTACTTTCTTTCATACCGGCAACGTGCTGGACAGAGCCGGAAATACCGCAGGCAATGTAGAGTTTCGGACGGACAGTGACACCGGTCTGACCAATCTGATGATCATGGTCGATCCAGCCTGCGTCAACCGCTGCACGGGAAGCTCCAACCTGACCGCCAAGAGTACGGGCAAGTTCTTCAATAAGCTTGAAGTTTTCTTTGGAACCAACACCGTAACCGCCGGCAACGATGATCTGTGCACCCTTCAGGTTCACACTCTTGTCGCGACGGACACGTTCGATCACCTGAACAACGGTTTCTTCCTGAGTCAGAGCGACAGGAACACGGACGATTTCGCCCTTGCGGGTGGTATCGGGTTCTGTCATCTTCATCACGCCTTCGCGGACAGTCACCATCTGGGGGTCATCCCAGCTGTTGACGATGGTAGCGATGATGTTTCCGCCGAATGCGGGGCGGATCTGCATCAGTTTGTTCTTGTAGAATTTCTTGTTGACTTTATCGTCAAAGTCATCGATCTGAAGATCTGTGCAGTCTGCGGTGAGACCGGCGAGTTTTTCAGATGCGACGCGGGGAGCAAGTTCACGTCCCTTCATGGTTGCACCGAACATGAGAATATTCGGTTTGTGTTCCATGATCAGACCCATAATGACTTTTGCATAGGGGAGGACAGTGAAGGGTTCCAGGCGGGGATCTTCAGCAAGATAAACCTTGGAACAGCCGTAGTGGAACAGAGTTTCGCAGCAGCTTTCGACGCCGTCGCCGAGGAGAACCCCTTCGACTTCAACACCCAGCTGTTTTGCCAGTTCTGTACCTTTGCAAACGAGTTCGAGACTGACATCGGCGATTTTTCCGCCTTCCTGCTCGATAAATACCCAAACGTTTCCGATTTTTTCAGACATGGCAATCACCCTAAAGTATGGTCTTCGATAAGTTCATGAACGAGGTTGGAAACTCCGGCTTCGGTTGCTTCAACAGATTTGAAATCACCTGCTGCAAGAACAACACTCATGATCTGTTTGACCTTGGTCGGAGATCCGGCAAAACCGATACGGTTCACATCAGCGTTGACATCTGCTGCGGACCATTCTTTGATCACAAGACCTTTTGCTTCCAGTTTTGCCATTTCCGCTGCGGGATCGGCTGCCTTGGAAACTTCGCTCTTGGTTTTTGCCTTTTTATATTTCATGATGCGCATCGCATTTTTCGGACGCGGATCATTTGCATCGATAACGGTGAAGAGCGCCGGCAGGGGGCTCTTGAGAATTTCATAACCGCCTTCGATTGCACGGCGTGCTGTCACACTCTTGCCTTCCAGTTCAACCACATTTTCCACATAGGAGATCTGAGGAAGTGCAAGCTTTTCTGCAATCTGCGGTCCAACCTGTGCGGTGTCTCCGTCAATCGCCTGACGTCCGCAGAGAATCAGATCAAAATTGCCAATTGCTTTCGCACAGCACATCAGTGCATAACTGGTTGCGAGGGTGTCTGCACCGGCAAATGCACGGTCAGTAAGAAGAACTGCTTCATCTGCTCCACGGCAGAGTGCATCACGCAGGACTTCTGCCGCATTCGGCGGGCCCATTGTTGCTGCGACGACTTTTGCACCATAACGGTCCTTCAGTTGAAGAGCCAGTTCCAGAGCGTTCAAATCTTCAGGGTTGAAGATCGCGGGAAGAGCCTGTCTGTTGACTGTTCCGTCCGGTTTCATTGCATCACCGGAAATGTTCTGGGTGTCCGGCACCTGCTTCACAAACACGATGATTGTGTAGCTCACGGGATACTCCTTGTGTTGTTTCCGGCAGCTCCGCACTTTGCGGTTTTCTGCCTATATTATTGTTGTTGTATGGTATAACAAATCATGATAATATATCACATTTTTTGAAAAAAACAAATTTTTCAAGAAAAAAACTGCATTTTTCTCTTGATATTCATTCATTTTTGAACTTTTTAAGCTGTTTTTTACAAAAAAATATTCTTTACAGGATTCTGCTGAAGTACATCGAAAGAACGACTGTAACAATCAGCCATATTCTCAAAATGAAAATTTTCCCATTGCAGATGAAAAATTCTTTTGCCAGTTCCGGAGAGATCTGCTCAAACAATTCCTGATTCTTTTGCATGGTCCTTTTCCTGGTTTCTTTTTCCGAACCTGCAAGCTCTTCCCGGGATATCACATATTTTTCTCTTTCCGTCAGCGAAAAATGAAATCTCATAAAACCGGACAGGTCAATATCTGTATTTTTTTGTATTCCCCGGAAGATTTTTATCCGTTTTATGCAGTAATACAGCAGTGTTATGAACAAAATGATACTCAACCCCAGCATAGATAAAGAGTAAGCCCATGGCAGAAACAGGGGAATCGTGTAGAAAAGAAGGATGATTATTTTCAGCATTTTTCTGTTTCCTGTTAATTAAACTTCCTTCCCGGAAACCCCGCCGGCTTCTGGATTATCTTTGCGTATATCCGGCAAATGCTGCCGATGCAGAAAATGTGCGGGTGATCCGGACTCAGGCATCGGATCATTGTCCGGCAGCGGCTGAGATTCTTTTCCGGTGATCAGGGCATTTCCCAGCGTCCGCGGACAGATTTTTTCTTGCCGATCAGTTCCGGATGCATGTCATATTCCGGATTCCTGTGGATCGCATTGACTTGCTGTTCGGTCAGATTCCGGAACCTCTTCAATTCATCGATTTTCCGGGAAAGCACAGGGATCATATCTGCCTGTCCAAGCCTGCCGTACGCATTCAGGATTCCGAAATAGGGAAGAATCTGAAGCGGATAGCACTGCGTTTCCATGATATATTCCGGGATCGCTTTTTCATCCTGACGCATAAGTGCGTAATTCTGCGCTTTCAATGCATGGATATGAGCGAAATCTTTCCAGGGAGATTCCTGAAGCCGCTCTGTCAGTCTCATGGAGAAATCCCGGTTCCGCATTGACATCTCAATCGCGCTCCGGTAGATCATATCCGGAAATTCCGGGGCAAACAGCAATGCCCGTTCCGCATATTTTCTTGCGGCGACATTATCCTTCCGCAGGATCGCTTCATGGGAAGCTTCCCACGAATAGGTTCCAATCAGATTGCAGATCGCCATGAATCCGGCAAGAAGCAGAACCGTTTTTCCAATCACATTCGCAGGCCCCCTGGAAACTTCTTCCGCCGTCCGTTTCCCCGGGAACGCAAACATCCCGAAGAAAAGCAAGGCAAGAATCCCGTTGGGCCAGACGTGGAACGTCACATCGATCATACTGCTGAGCAGCATCGCAAGAAACGCCAGAAGAAACAGAACACGTTTCCGGCTCATCATTCCCGTGTCATATTCTTTGACAGCTCCCACGACCGCGGCAATGATCCAGACAAGAAATGCCGCCATTCCGGGAAGCCCAAGCGTGCCCGCAAGATAAAGAAATTCATTGTGCGGATGCGGCGTCCGCACTGTGCAATGATGATTTTGAAAATAGCCGATCGTTTTATAAGGAATCAGAGCATTTTCGTAGGATGCAGCCCCGACTCCCAGCGGAACATCTCTGGTAAGATCAAGACTTCCCTTCCAGATCTCAACACGGATCTCTCCCTTCAGAAAGTTCTGTGTCTGTTCCGGAAAAACATACAGCGACAAATAAACTCCTGCCGCGATCACCACTATGACCGAACAGATCATCGGGATCCGCAGTTTCCGGAATTTCAGAAAACACCAGAATCCCGCAGAAAACACCGCACAGAGAAAAATCGCCCGGGATTGCAGATATAAAAGCAGGATCAATGTAATGATCCACATCAGTGCAAGATACACTTTTCTGCCGGTGCACTCAAGAGGAATACAGCGCAGCGCAAACGGGAAGGTAACCAGCAGCAGAAGCGCACTCCAGTTCCAGTTCCCGGTAATGCCGAACATCCCGTTCAGAAATGTTTCAGAGACAATGCAGACGATCACATTGAACAGCCAGAACAGCCCCAGAACTGCCGGAAGTTTCCGCTCCAATTCATTCCGGTAAACGATTCCGAACAGCGGAACAACACCCCAGAACAGGTTCAATCCCAGATATTCCGGACGGTAATATCCGGCAAGAAGCCAATGCACCAGACCGGAAATCAGAAGGATCCCGATACAGCATTTCACGACAGAGGTCGTGTTCCGCAGCACTTCCCGGAGCGTTTGCCAGCGCAGCAGCACAAAGCCGAGAGCAAGAAGTGCATAAAGACCTTCTGAAAAAATCGTGATCTTTGCCCATTCAACTGATCCGGCTGACATGACCGGACGGTAAAGAAATATCAGTGCCGTCATAAAGAAAAAGACGGCACTTTTTTCGACTTTTGAGCCGATTACGCCATTACAAAATTGTAATTGCATTTCACCGCTGCCGTTTTCCCGGAAATATCCTGGAAGGTAACAGTTCCATTTTCAAAGCGGACATCGGTTACTTTTCCGAAGCCGACGGGAATTGCTGCAACCCCCTGGATCATGCGGATCTCAGTGGTTTTATCAAAGTTCAATGCTGTGGCGAATCCCATATCGTTCAGCTCATTTGCTTCAACAGAAGGTTTCAAACCGGCGGCAAAGTAAGAGCAGGAATCTTCCACTCCGATGCAGTAAGTTCTTCCGTTCCAGGGAGCTCCGAATCTGCCGGAGTTGGAAACCCAGACACTTGTCATGGGAAGAACAGAAGCATCTTTCAGCACAAACCAGAGGAAGCCTTCTTCCGGATAAACCGCTGCGGACCATGCCGGTGTATCAGAGGGCTTCTTCAGAACAGAGAAAATATCACAGAACCCGTAAGGGGAGGGATAGACAGAGTAGTCTGCAAATTCCGGCTCTTTGTAGATCGTGGGGATCTTTTCCACTGCATCAAATTTTGCACCGGGTGCGAGATACTGATATTCTTTTGCATCCGGATTGGAGAAAAGTCCGGGGCAGACCATTCCGGCATCGAACTGACCGAAAGAAAGATACATCTTGCTTCCATCTGCGGGCATCCGGATGATCGGATGATGTCCGGCAGGCATATCCCCGTGAGAACCGGAAACACTGTCGGAAAGATAAAGAACGGTTTCGCCGTAATTGATTTTGATCTTCTTTGTGACTTCTCCGGCACGGGCTTTCATGGAGAACTTGTATTCCATGGTAACGCCGTCTGCATTTTCCTGGACGTCGGCAAGAGTCCAATCTTCTCCGGAAACTTCCCCGTGACAGGGATGCAGTTCTCCGTTCAGAGCATCGCCGTTACCGCCGAAGGGCAGACAGAAAAATTCGCCGCGGAGGTTTTTCAGACAATCATTGCCCATTCCGCACTTGTTTTCGTCCTGCCAGGGGGTGATATGATAAGGCTGCACTGTTTTGCCATCAGCAAATTTGAATGTAACGGGAGCGGACATTGCTCCGCCTTTGGTTGTAAAGATGCTGACAGAATCGGTATCGACCTGCCAACCCTCAGCGTTGTGGACTGTTTTTGTTGTTAATGTATAGCCTGACATGATTTTCTCCTGTAATCAGTTTGATTTTCGCAGAATTTTTATCGTAGAATAACGCTTTCTGAAGTAAGATAACACAATCTCTGAATTTTTCAAGTTTAAATCGTGAGGTTTACGATAATACTCCAGATTGTCGCAAAGATTTCTTTCAGAGTTTCCCAACTCCAGTGTCCCAGCATGAAACGGCTGGAAAGAAAAGCTGCCCCTATGAAAAGCAACCCCATGGAAAAAATAAAACCTAAAGTAAACTGCAGAATTAATCCAACAATGAAGAGCGGAAAAACAATGAAATCCAGCAGGGTTGACTTCCAATTCCAATAAAGCTGGAGGGCTATAAATACATTGATTTTTTCCTTCAAAGCCCGGTGGATCACCCCGATCAAGCCATTACCATAACAATAATATGTAGAAATTTTCTTTTTGCTTACATAGTATCTTTCCGGCAAACAACCGAGTACAATCAGGGGAATGATACCCCAATACACGCAAAGTGCGGAGAGAGCTTTAGGTGCCCCGAAATCATTGAGCCTCCGGGCAGCCATTGCAATATTGGAAATATGAAAAAGACCTATCAGAAAATATATTCCCAACGAGGTATATTCTAAATATTCTGCAAACTTATAAGAGAGAAAGAGCGTAAGCCCCTGATAAAACAAATTTACCCAAACAGAAAGCCAAGATTCACTATCCTTGTAATTAAAAAGCATATACGGTGAAATAAAAAAACCTTTCAACCCGACCAAATCTACTTCATATGTGCTGATTAAAACCTCTTCGTCCTCTTTTGTTTTTTGCTTACACTCTCCGGATTGCTGATTTTTTGCCTTAACTGGCCGGGAGAATCTTGGATTTCCTCCATTGCCGGTTTGATTTCCCGGACGGCACTGACCCGGGTTTCCGGGGACACCCTGATTCATTCCAACAGTCTGTGGCGTTTTTTTCTGAAAATTCTGCTTGGGATTCTTTCCGGCGGAATGATTTCTGCAGAAGATGGGGATATCCTGCTCTTTGAGCAAACCATCTCGCATCAACTTAATCAAATCGTCAACAGAAATTTTGTTCCAGTCCAGTTTGTCCGGTGTAATGATTTTTTTTTCAAGAAGCAGTTTCACTTCCTTGTATGTATATTTATCAATATTTGATTCCATAATGCTTCTTCCAATCCGGTGCTTATGTATTTTTTGACAGATTATCAAAACATACTATACATAGTAAACAGAGTCTTGTCAAGAGTTGTACAGACTTTTTTTTATTTATTGATCACTTGACAAAAGATCAGCAAGGTTATCACGTGATCTGTTTGGGACATAGCCCTGTTTTTACCGGAAAAGCTCCAGCCGTTCATCCTCATCACTTTCAAAATCAACGGAGTCAAGACTTCTGAGATTCCGTTCTACGATTTGGAAGACAACAATGTAAGGACGTTTTTTCGGATTGGCAAACTGGGAACGGCGGATCGGAACATTTCTGTAATAAGAATCTGTTCGCCGGAAAATCTGAGTCAGATAGGGTAGGACCGCATCCCCGAAAGAATCTCTGTAAAACCAGATGGTTCTCTGATCGGGGGCAGATGGATAGTCAGACCAGCGGTGGCGTTCCTCAGAGTGCTCCGGCAGGATCCGGATGTTTTTTTCACCGCCTGCCGATTGTGCGGAGCCTTTGTTTTGACAATAACCGTCCCAGCCGAAAGAAGCAGTGGGAAGAGAAAGAGTATTGTAACGTAAAAGCTGTTCATTCTCGTATTATTATTTCAGTGATGATACATCAACATGATCCAGCGCCATGAAAATTTCATTTTTTGTATAGGAGGGATAAGCAATAATAATGTTATCATGTTCATTCCGGAACGAATATATATAAATAAGTTCCATAGTTTCTGTATAGAGCAATTCTTCAAATTGCACGTCGGGTTTTACCATGCCTAATGCTAGAAGTTTTTCTATATTATAAGTATTGTACGATTTATTTTTTAAAAGAATACTGTTAAAATCTTTTATATTAAACGAAGCATCAGTTGTTCCTGTAAGAAACACACTGTAATATGGTCTATCTGGATGAGCAAAACTGATAATCACCCGCCATTTTGTTACTCCTGTTTTCTTTAAAAAATCTCTGAACACAGGCGATTTTATATCCTGCACAGTTATTTGCTGGTCAATTAAAATTTCACTGAAACTGTCCTGACAAAAAAAGCAGAACAGGAAAACAATTGCAAATACAATAAAAACGAGTAAAACGGGAATAAATAATATCTTTTTCATCATTCTGAAAATCTCCCATGTATTGTTATGTTAAAGTTCGTATGCCTTAACGATTCTGGTATTAAGTCCCAGCCGCCTTCTGCCAATGCCATAACGATATTATTTGTTTTATCAAAAATATCCTGAGATTCTCCTTTTAATACATTTATCCCAGGAAAAGACACAGCATCTATTTCATCATACCAGATGTTTGTCATTATTCCATAAAGTCCGTTATTGTTTCAGAAAAATATTGTCCGGGGAAGCCCCAATATATCCCGTCTCCTTTTTTATTGCGGAATTCATTGTCAAGTTCCAGAAATTGATAACGGTATTTGGATGCGAGCGTTTGATTTCCTTCTTCTGCTGCATATTTTCCAAGATAATAGAGAGCTGTTACAGATTTTTTTCTTCTCAACAATTCCCATTCTTTTTTCCATTTTCCGGGTGATTGTTTTTCCAGAATCTGTAATTTTAACTCTTGAATCAACATATTTTCCTTATATATTTTCAATAATTTTTTCATGAACAGGATTGCATCAGCCTGGGTTCCATAGAGTCCTGACAAATAATTTTGTATATATTTTATTTGTGCAATATGTGAATTCTGCGCTGCTTTTTTCATAAGATTTTCAGATTCCATCCGCACGGGATCAGAAATCTTTGAATATGGAATCAACAAATATTCAGAAAGAGCAAAAGCGATTCTGTTATCAAACGTTTTTTTGGAATATAACTCCCCTTGGAGGTGCAAAATTGTTTTGTCATAGTTTGAAGGCTCTTTGATCCCAGCATATTTCAAAGGATATTTGTCGGCAAGATAAACTTGTATTTCTATTGGAAGATCTGTCCATTGAATCTTTTTATCATACAATAAGTCAAACAGCGCTATAGGATCTCCGGCTTCAGCGGCTTTTTTAAGCCATGCTGCCTGATCTTTATTCGTATTTTTTGCATAAAGCCGCATAGCAAATGGATAACCGGATTCCGCAATTTTTTTTAATTCAAGCAGTAATTTTTTCTTCTGATTTTCAGTCGTATGAGGCAGAGATAAAACAATGGATTTTGCATAAACAATTGGATTAGTAATTTTTACAATATCTTTGTGAAGGAAGAGAAGACGTCCATCATTTCTGTGGTTGAAATATTTTTCCCGAACAAATCGTTGTTCTAAATCCTTAGTCAACGGGAAAAGTCCATTCATTTTCAGCCATAACGATGACGCTTCCAATACATCATTCTCAGCCGCTTTTTCCAACCATTTCAATGCCAGCTGACGGTTTTTTGAACAACCAATCCCCCGGATATAACAGCAGGCGAGCTCAAACATTGCAAGAGCATGTCCCTTTTCTGCGAGTTGTCTCATTTTCCTGAATCCTGTTTCCCATTGATTTTGCCTACTGTATAACAGATTCATTGCTTGTCCAAAATCTGTTTCATTAAACCAATTCATCAAGGGGACTTCCGTCCGGATATCCGGCGGGGTCTGGTATCTGTTTATCTTGGCTGCTGATATTTCAAAAGTCCGTTTCGCTTTTCCGGAATTTTCTTTTTCCCATAAGAGTATAAATGTTCCCGGAGAGTATTGTTTTTCGCCAAAAGAAATCTCATTCTGTAATACCCCATTCAGATAAAAACGGCATTCCCCCTCCTGTTCATCCAAAAGAATACTGATTTTTACAGGAGCATAACGAATTGAATTCCTTTGGTATGAAATATAATCATTGGTAAATGAAAATTGTTTTTGCGTATCCAATTTGAAAATCGTTTCTACTCCACCGCCTTTTCTCAAAGAATAAGGATAATCATAAAGGGGATATGAAATCAACAAATCCATCCCATTATAATCGGTAGGAGTCAATATATTTTTGTGGAAACCAAAAGCTAAATTGCAGAATGGGTGGTTAAAATCTCCCTTAAATGCGTCGTAATCTTTGACGTAAGGTGACAATTGTACCACAAATTCTATTATTGTATATCTGGTATTTTCCTTTTTTCTCTCCTTTTTGTTTTTGTAAAGCTTGATGAACAAGGCGTTAATCTTATCTTGACTTCTGTGATTTCTTATATCGTTAACCCCTGCTTTATAAATATTTCCATATACTCCAGTTCCATATTTTTTCATATTTCCAACGGGAAGAAAATCAATTTGAGCAGCATTTGAAACAGAATATGCATTTTCAGTAAGAGAAGCTTTTCCGGCGCTGATCGGCTTGGAAAGGAAATTTACGGGGTCCGCGAATGAAAACAGAGAAAACAGAAGACTCCAAAGCAAAAATAACTTTTTCATCAAGAGACTCCCAATATTTGGATTATCGTTCTATCTGTAATTATTATACATCAAAAACGACGTTTTGTCAAGAAGGAGTTCTTTGTTTTTTTGTGCAAGCTTGCCAAGAGGCTTATTTGAAATCAGCTCATTATTACCGGAAGAGTTCCAGGCGTTCATCCTCATCGCTTTCAAAATCAACGGAGTCAAGACTTCTCAGATTCCGTTCCACGATCTGAAAAACAACAATATGAGGACGTTTTTCAGGATTGGCAAACTGGGAACGGCGGATCGGAACATTTCTGTGATAGGAATCTGTCCGGCGGAAAATCTGAGTCAGATAGGGCAGGACCGCATCCCCGAAAGAATCTCTGTAAAACCAGATGGTTCTCTGATCGGGGGCAGATGGATTGTCAGACCAGCGGTGGCGTTCCTCAGAGTGCTCCGGCAGGATCCGGATCTTTTTTTCTCCGGGGAGTTTCACTCTGTAAATCGGATAAGTTCCTTTTGTTCCGGTTCCCAGCTGATTACGGAGATCTCCGCCGACCATGACTCCTGCGGGGACGATTTCCGCTTCCCAGAGCGGGGGCAGCTGTTTTCCGCCGGGGATCATTTTTAGAATCTCACGGGCGGAAACATATCCGGCAAGGGCGTTCCAATGGGTATCTTCCTGGAAAAACAGGGGAAAATCTACATTTTTCTTTGCGTCTCTCAGGGGGACTTCCAGAAATCTGATCTGCAATTCCGGAGCATGTTGTTTTGCATAGGCAACAAGCTGTTCCGCCCGGAGCTGTTCCGCTCTCTTGTAATGGCGTTTCTCCGGCAATTTTTCCGGGTAAACAGTCATTTTATTGGGGGCGATGACCACACAGAAGTGAATCCCCATCTCAGCAAGCCCTTTCCGGACACCGTCAAGTTTTGATACAAGGACGTCCATCTGAGCCTGAGTCCATTGTTTTTTTCCGGTAAAGTCGTATGCCTCGTTGTTGTTGGGGGAGCCGGGGACGGTATAGAAGAGAAAACCGTCTTTCCCTTCGATGATCTTCGGATTGAAATTGTTGGTCAGTCGGGTGGTGATCTTTCTGGATTTCCAGACGAGATAATCCCGGAAGGGGAAGGCATCGTTGTAATAAAGTTCAAACCGTCCCGGGTACCGCTGAAGATCTGTGAATTGAAGGACCGGCTTTTTGACGGCTGAGCGGTTTTCGCTGAATTGCTGATCTGCCGGAGTGTTATCTTTGACATACTGTTTGATCGCTTCCTGATCTTCCGTATCAAGATCTTCCCAGACGATTGTCGGGACGACCAGCATGAGAAGGGAACAGAAAACAAGCCAGAAGGCAGGTTGTTTCATATAATCAAGAATCTTTTTCATTGTTGAGCTCCGGGATTAGAAGTTGAAGTAAATAAAGGGATTGTAAGCGGTGCCGGAAAGGCAGAAGATGGAGACTGCCAGAAGCACCAGCAGAACGGGCACTTCCCAAGCATAAATCTTATCTTCCCTGTAAAGAGCTTCCCGCAGGGATGGGATCATCATCTGCAGCGGTCCGCAGAGGAGAACACCCAATCCGCAGAGCGCCCAGCCCCAGCCGCTGATCAGATCGCTTACCGGCAATGCCGGATTGTCATGCCAGCTGAAGGTCAGCATAAAATATTCCGCAAAGTGTCCGAGATCCTGTGTTTTGAAGAAAATACTTCCCACAAGAATGATCAGCAGGAAATAGATGTGGGAAGGGATTCTCCAGAAGGAACTGCTGAAAAATTTTCCGGAGGCTTCCCGTTCCATAACCTGTTTGAGCCAGAGCCGTTCGAGAATCTGCATGATCCCGAAGAAGATTCCCCAGAACATGAAGTTCAAGGCTGCACCGTGCCAGATCCCGGTGGCTGTGAAAACCAGAAAAATGTTCAGGCAAGTCCGGAATTCTCCTTTGCGGCTTCCGCCCAGCGGGAAGTAAAGATATTCCCGGAACCAGGTGAAAACAGAGACGTTCCATCTTTGCCAGAATTCCCGGATGGAGGTGGAAATATAGGGATAACGGAAGTTTTCCATAAAACGGAACCCGAACATGTGACCGAGCCCGATCGCCATATCGGAATATCCGGAGAAGTCAAAATAAACCTGAAGGTTGAATGCCAGAAGTCCGATCCAGGCGGCAGGGGTATCCAGCGCATTGCCCGGAATTGTGAAAATATCATCGGAAATCGCCGCAAGATTGTTGGCGATCAGTACTTTTTTCGCTAAACCGTAAATAAACCGGCGGAACCCGTATGCCGTTTCCTGAAGGGTGATAGTCCGGACCTTCAGTTGAGGTTCGATATCGTGATATTTCACGATCGGCCCCGCGATCAGCTGCGGGAAAAAGGTAATATACAATCCCATGTCAATAAGATTCTTCTGTGCCTTAATGGTTCCGCGGTAGACATCCACCACATAGGAGATCGCCTGGAAAGTGTAGAAGGAAATCCCGATAGGAAGAGCAACCCCTTCGTAAAAATATTTCAAATTCAAAATCTGACTCAATGTCTCATACGAAGGTGTCATATATTTGAAATATCCGAGAACACAAAGGTTCAAGGTGATGCAAAGTCCCGCAAGCACTTTCTTCCGGACTCCGTCATAACGATCCAGACCAAGTCCGCACAGGTAGTTGATCAGAATGGAAATCAGCATGACAATAACATTTTTCGGCTCTCCCCAGCCGTAAAAAATAATGCTTGCCACTAAAAGAAACAGATTCCGGTATTTATCATTCAGCAGACGATAGCCGAAGAAGACAATTGGCAGGAATACCCAGAGAAAAATCATGGAGCTGAACAGCATTTGGTAATAGATCCTTTACGTTTGAGTTTCGCAGAAAGGGGGAATTCCGCATTAACGGTTAAAATTTCCACTTGTTTGAAAAGTTAACACTTTCTTATTTTTAATATACACCTTATCTTTTAGTAATTCAAGTATTTTACCAAAAAATAAAAAAAGCAGGCATCCCGGCTGGTGGGAAACCTGCTTTGACTGGTATTTTCAGCTGTGAATTATTTCACGAAATATTGAAGTTCAGCCTTTCGTTCTGATTCAAAATCAACATTATCCAGCGAGATAATGTTCCGTTCCACGACCTGGAAGATCACCAGATCCGGTTTTTCGCTTCCGCTGAACTGGATTCTCCGGACAGGAACGTTCCAGAAGAAGTCCACTTCTTTGAAATACATGCTGAGATAGGGTTCCATCGCCTGAGCAAAGGAGTCCCGGTAAACCCAGACTTTCCGGGAATCGGGTGCTTCCGGATTTCTGGATCTGCGGTGATGATTATCCATGGGGTGTGCCGGACGATAGACTTCTACCGGGACCTTTTTACAGCCGGGAACCTCCACTTCATAGTAGTGATAAACACCGGGCGTTCCATTTCCGAGCTGGGTTCTCAAGTCTCCGCCCTTGAGGGGCTTCTTTGCAGGAACAAGCTGTGCCTGATCAATCGACGGAAGCGGGAATTTTCCGGAAGACATCCGGATCAATTCCCGGCTGACGATGTATCCGCTCAATTCATTCCAATGGGTATCTTCGTGCAGGAAGATGGGGTGTTCCACTTTTTCTCTTGCCTGACAGAGCAGGTCTGCCGGGAAAATCAGTTTCAACTCCGGCGCGTGTTTTTTCGCGTAGTCGATGAGCTGTTCCGCCCGCAGGATCTCTCCGCGCTGATATCTTCGCTTTTCCGGAAGTTTATCACTGTAAATGGTCATTTTATTCGGCGCAACGACCATGCAGAAATCGATTCCCATTTCAGCCAAACCCTTCCGGATGCCTTCCAGTTTGTCTACAATATATTTCAGCTGACCTTCTGTCCAAAGGTGTTTTGCTCTGAAATCCCGGGATTCATCGCCGTGGCGTTCTGCTGCATTGGTGTAGAAAAGAAAACCGTCTTTGCCCACAATAACGTTTGCGTTGAAGTTGTTTGTGACCGGACCCATGATTTTTCTGGAGCTCCAGACGAGGTATTCCCGGAAGGGGAACGCATCGTTGTAATAGCTTTGGAATTCTTTGGGATATCTCTGAAGTCTCCGGATCTGCAGACGGGGCTTCTGAGCCAGTGCCCGGTTTTCATCCAGCATTTTTCTGCTCCGGAAGGATTCATCCAGTTCATCCCAGACGATAACGGGGGCGACCAGTACGGCAAGGAAAAGAAATACCAGCCAGAAGGCAGGTGATTTCAACGAATCTGTAATAGTTTTAAGTTTCATACTCATATCAGAACCTGAAGTAAATGAAGGGGTTGTAAGCTGTTCCGGAAAGGACGAAAATACATGCCAGGAGAAGCACGATCAGAACCGGGATCTCAAGGACATAGATTTTGTCTTCTTTGTAAAGAGCTTCCCGCAGGGACGGGATCATCATCTGCAGCGGTCCGCTCAGAATGATGGCGATGCCTCCGAGGATCCAGCCCCAAATCGAGATCACATCACTGGTCTGCAGCGCAGGATTGTTGGTCCAGGTGAACATGGAGGTAAGATAATTCCAGGTATGGAAAAGGTTCTCTGTCTGGAAAATCACCCCGCCGATGAAGATCATCAGAATGAAATAGAGGTGCGCGGGAATTCTCCAGGAGGGCTTATCCAGATATTTTCCGATCCATGCCCGTTCAATGATCATCAGGATCCCCCAGAAGATTCCCCAGAACATGAAGTTCAAAGCGGCTCCGTGCCAGATCCCTGTTGCGGCAAAGACGATCAGAATGTTCAGATTTGTCCGGAGTTCCCCTTTGCGGCTTCCGCCCAGCGGGAAGTAAAGATACTCCCGGAACCAGGTGAAAACAGAGATGTTCCATCTTTGCCAGAATTCCCGGATCGAGCGGGAGATGAAGGGATAGTTGAAGTTTTCCATGAACCGGAATCCGAACATGTGGCCGAGCCCGATCGCCATATCGGAATATCCGGAGAAGTCAAAATAAACCTGAAGGTAGAAGGCGGCAACCCCGATCCAGGCAATGGGCGTATCCATAACATGTCCCGGAATCCCGAAAATATCGTCGGAGATCGTTGCCATCTGATTGGCGATCAGGACTTTCTTTGCCAGACCGTAGATGAATCTTCTGACGCCGTAGGCAGTTTCCTGAAGATTCAGGGGGCGGACTTTCAGCTGGGCTTCAATATCGTGATACTTCACGATCGGGCCCGCGATCAGCTGCGGGAAGAAGGTGATATACAATCCCATGTCAATGAGATTTCTCTGTGCCTTGATGGTTCCGCGGTAGACGTCCACCACATAGGAGATCGCCTGGAAGGTGTAGAAGGAAATCCCGATGGGAAGAGCGACTCCTTCATAAAGGTTTTCCCACTGGAACAGTTTGCTGAGCGTTTCGATGCTGGGAGTCATATACTTGAAATACCCCAGAACCGCGATATTCAGCAGAACGCAAAAGGTCAGCAGCAGTTTTTTGATTTTTGCTTCATACTTTTCTATTCCGAGACCGCAGAAGTAGTTGATCAGAATAGAGACCAGCATGACGTTGACGTTTTTTGGCTCTCCCCAGCCGTAGAACACAATACTTGCCAGCAGCAGAAAGAGATTCCGGTATTTTTCCCCAAGTAACCGGTATCCGATAAACACTGCCGGGAGGAAGATCCATAAGAAAAGGATAGAACTGAACAGCATTTTTTACTCCCCGATAATTTTTTTTTGATCACTAAATGGTGAAAAACAGATTAATATACACCCGAAAGAGTGAAAAGTCAAGCGGTTATGATATTTTTGTATCAACGTGAAGTTTGGAATCCGGAAGAGAAACGGGCGGAAAAAGGCAAAAAAAATGGTGTCCGCTACAAGACTCGAACTTGTGACCTCATCCGTGTGAAGGATGCGTTCTAACCAACTGAACTAAGCGGACACTGCAACTTGGCAAGATTCTGTAATATAACTGATATTCTGAAAAATGCAAACCGAAAACAGAAAAGTTTTTTATATTTTTTGATGATTCTGCGAAAAATCTCATATTTGAGGCAAGAAAAACTTGACAAATGGAGGGAAACCTTATATATTACACTTCGAAAGTGATTTAGTGTTGAAGAACTTTTTTCAGACATTCAGGAGTATATATGGAGTCAGTTAATACATCAGCTGAGGCACAGAGCCCGGAATCAGAAATGATCGGCGTGCAGAAAAATATGAAATGTGTTCAATGTGGAAGAGAACTCAACCCTGCTGAGGACTCTGCCTGTCCCGGCTGCGGGTTTGTTTGGGCGGATTATACCAAGTCGGGCGGGAATGAGTTGGAGCCCGGAACTGTTCTTCACGGATTCGAGATCATCAAAAAACTGGGCAGCGGGGGAATGGGAACCGTTTATCTGGCAGAACAGAAATCCATGCAGCGTCAGATCGCATTGAAAATTCTGAATCCTTCCGTGACCAAAGATGCCGCAGCCGTGGAACAATTCCTGAATGAAGTGCGGAATACAGGAAAAATCAATCATCCCAATATTGTCAATGCCTTCGATGCAGGATGTGAAAATGGGACGTATTACCTTGCCATGCAGTATATCAAAGGTGACACTCTGGATCATCTGCTGCAGAAAAACGGGGCAATGAAGGAGATCCAGGCTTTGGAAGTCGGGCTCCAGATCGCTCAGGCACTGGAATATGTCTGGTCAAAATATCAGATCTTCCACAGAGATATCAAACCCGGTAACTTTATGTTTGATGAAGACCGGAAAGCGATGCTCATGGATCTTGGGATTGCCCAGACCATCGGGGATGCAAACGGCGATGAGGAAAGCATTGAAGGTTCTCCCTATTATATGTCTCCGGAACAGATTCAGGGAAAAGCTCTTTCCTGGACAACTGACCTGTATTCTCTGGGGGCTTCCCTCTATCAGATGATCGTCGGTGTGCCGCCTTACGATGACAAGGTGATCGAAGAGATCCTGAAAAAGCATTGTCTGTCAGAATTTCCGGTTCCTGTTGAACGGAATCCGAAATGTCAGATCTCTCCTGAAACTGTGGTGCTTCTGAAAAAGATGATGGCAAAAGAGCCCGGAAAACGCTTCCCCTCCTGGATTGCTTTCATTCAGGAATTGACTTCTCTTATCGCATTGCTGAAAGAGATTGAAAAGAACCCGGAAAAACGGCTTGAAATCGATGCGGAAGCTGCTGCAAAAGCAGAAATGGAGCGGCTCGCACGGAAAAAGAAAATCAACCGGATCGTCTCCCTCTCCGTAACAATTGTTCTCCTGGGGCTTGTTGTCGGCGGATATTTCCTGCTTTCTTCTTCCAATACAGCAGATGCAGAAGCAATGAAAAGCAAATTGGACGAATCCTATCAGGAATTCCGGCGGAATCCGGCAACCTATCAGGAATTTGAGAACATTCTGAAACAGGCAGAACGTGCTGCAAATGCGCTTGGAGTGCCGGAAGAACTTGCCGCGCCTTTGAAACAGAATGTGGAAAAGTATGAGAAAGATGCCCGGAATCTTTACGAACGGTATACGAAATTCGAAGAACTTGCCCGGACATTCGTCCGGAAAATGCAGGAAGCTGAGAGCAAGATCAATGCGATCAAACGTTCTTCTGCAATCAAATATGATGATATCGCAACGGTTGACGGCTTGCTGGAAAATCTTACCGGCGACTTGAAGCGGTTTGTTCCTGCAACTCCGGCTCAGAAGAAGAAACTGGAGGAAGGACCCCAGGGATTCAAAAATAAATTGCAGGTTCTGAAAAACTCCCTCAAGGCATGCCGCGAGCTCCTGAAAAAACAGGATGAACAGCGGACTCAGGCGGAGATCAAACGCTTGCAGCAGCAACAGGCCGCTCAGCAGGCAGCCACCGCCAGACAGGTCGCAGCTGAATTGTCCCGAAAAGAAGCAGATGCCCGTGCCGCAGTTGCCAAAGAGGATGCTGCGCGGAAACGTGCCGCCGCACAGGCAGAGCGCGATGCAGAAAAACGGCGCAGGGAACAACAGCAGGCCGCTGTTTCTAAAGTCGATGTTCTCGGTTTGATCAAGAAGGAACATGCGCGGATCAAGCAGGAGTTTGAAGATGCATTTATCCGTGTGGATCTGAAACGTGCCTCTGAGATCCGGATCGCTCCGGAACTTTCCGCCCATCAAATGAATCCGGCAGCAAAAGCGGCATTCCAGAAATTGCAGGCGGATTATGAGGCAAATCACAAAGTTGCTCAGGATGCCTACGATTGCTGGAAAGAACTTTTTGACGTTCAGAATGGTCCCATCTTCCGGGATTGTCCCGTGGATCGCACCTCATTGAACCGCGGGCGCGGACCGCTCTATGTGGATAAACTTGAAAATGGAAAAGTCTATTTCAAAGATCCTGCGGCGCGGGAAGAAGATTTCTTCTTCCTTGCACTGAAAGATAAAGAAGAACTTGCACGGCGTCTGATCATGCGGAAACCGGAACTGCACAGCAAGGCTGTGAACTTCTATTTCGCGATCGGTCTGTACAACCTTGCAAGAAAACTCACCCCCAACACCGAACATAAACAATTGATCGCCCGGGCAAGAGATATCCTTAAAAAACAGCACCAGCTGGCAAAAAAACGCGGGGATATCAGAAAACTGGAACAATTGAGAGACGATTATAAATTCAGATAAGTCATAAGGAGGCTGCTATGTCAAAACAGAAACAACACTACACCTTGATCGAAGTCCTGACCGTTATTGCGATTATCGGGATTCTGGCTGGAATCCTGTTCCCGATGGTTACACGGTCCAGAGAACGTGCTGTGGAAAATAAAGCTGTTGCCGGTGCAAATGCAATCGCCATGGCTTTGCGCAACTATAAAATGGCTTACTCCAAATTCCCCGTTGCTTCCATTACAGATCCGGTCGGCGGCAGTACCGGAAATGGTGCCGCAGCTTTCGGAAGTCTGAATGATTATGACAAAATCATCTTCTCTCTTTCCGGTGTTCTCCCCGGCGGTGGAAAAGATGATGCCAATTTCAAAACTCAAAACCGGAAGAAGACAGCGTTTCTGGAACTTCCTCCGGAATATATGAATGCCGGCGGATTCTATGCGAATCCCTGGGGCCGCCGCTACTGGATCGTTTACAGTGCTTCCGGCTCCAATGTGCTGGAATTCAAACGTCCTGAAAATGGAGCTCTGGGCAGCAATAAGATCAAGATCGGCGGAGAAGTGGCTGTCTTTTCTGAAATGAATCCCACCAGCAAAGAATTCAAAGAAGGTTCCAGACTGGCAACATCCTGGGCAGGGGTGATTGATATAAAATAAGGCGCTCTGAAAACTTTTTTTCAAAAAACGTTTGACAAATCCCGCTTCCGGATGCAATGTAATACACATGCGTACGGGCGGGACTTTCCGTTTCTTCAGCCGCCCGCAGAACGATTTAACAACAGGTAGAAAGAATGAGCAAGTTAGTAATAGTGGAGTCTCCTGCAAAAGCGAAGACCATTGGAAAGATGCTTGGCAAGGATTATATTATCAAAGCATCTTACGGGCATATCCGCGATTTGCCGGAACGGGTGTTCGGTGTGGATATCGAACATGGTTTCACCCCGCTTTATGAGGAATCAAAGGCGCGCGGAAAAAATATCTCAGACCTGAAGCAGACCGCAAAGAAGGTGGATGAAATTTACCTTGCCCCTGACCCTGACCGGGAAGGGGAAGCGATCGCATGGCATTTGCATGAAGTGCTGGCAAAGGCAAATAAAAAAGCAAAATTCCACCGGGTCGCATTCCATGAAATTACGAAAAATGCGATTTCCAAAGCGTTTCAGGCTCCCGGCGAAATTGATATGAACCGTGTGGATGCCCAGCAGGCGCGCCGGGTCCTCGACCGGATCGTAGGATATATGGTAAGTCCTCTGCTCTGGACCCGGATCGAACGGGGGATCAGTGCAGGCCGGGTGCAGTCTGTTGCCCTCCGGATCGTCTGCGAACGCGAACGGGAGATCCTGGCGTTTGTTCCGAAAGAATATTGGAATTTCAATGCAATGTTCCACTCCTCCACAGCGGGCGATTATGCCGCAAAGCTGTTCCGGATCGACGGAGATAAGTTTGAGGTGAATACCAAAGCGGATGCAGACAGGATCGCAACGGATGTCTGTGCCGTACAGAATTGGAAAGTGACGGATATCGATACTCAGCCCCGGCGCAGATATGCTCCTCCTCCGTTTATCACGAGTACCCTTCAGCAGGCGGCAAGTTCTGCGCTCGGTTTTTCCGCCAGTTCCACCATGCGGATCGCCCAGCAGCTTTATGAAGGAATCGATATCGGATCCGGAACTGCCGGGTTGATCACCTACATGAGAACCGACGCGGTCAATATCGCGGATGAAGCGCGGAATGCCTGCCGGGATTTCATTCAGTTCCACTACGGTCCGGAATATGTTCCTTCCAAGCCCAACTTTTTCAAATCGAAATCCACGGCTCAGGCGGCACATGAAGCGATCCGTCCCACCGATGTGAACCGGACCCCGGAATCTCTGAGAGAGTTCCTGGATCCCAAACAATATAAACTTTATAAATTGATCTGGCAGCGTTTTGTTGCGTGTCAGATGGCTCCCGCTGAGCAGCTGCGTACCACGGTTTCAACAGAAGGTGCCGCCGGTCATGCTTACACCTTCCGTTCTACTGCAACGGTCACGACATTCCCCGGTTTCCTGCGGATGTACAATATTCAGGAAGAGGGTGCGGCTCAGGAAGAGGATGGCGATAATCCGGAAGTGCTTGGCAAACTGAAAACCGGTTATCTCTGTACGCTTGCGGATCTTCTTGCCGATCAGAAGTTCACAGAACCGCCCCCGCGTTTTTCCGAAGCGACTCTGATCAAGGAGTTGGAATCCAACGGGATCGGACGCCCGTCAACCTATGCAACGATCGTCAATACCATTCAGGAACGGGAATATGTGAACAAAGAAAAAGGAAAGCTGATTCCCACAGAACTCGGATTCAAAGTCAATGACTATCTGGTTCGTGCGCTCCCCGTCCTGATGGAGACCGGATTTACTGCGGACATGGAAACCAAGCTGGACCAGGTGGAAGAAGGATCTGTTCAGTGGACCAATATGATGCAGGAATTTTACGATCAGTTCTCCGGCTGGCTGAACGAAGCCAAACAGGAAGGGGCCCCGGAATCCTCCAAAGCAGAGGCTCTGATCAATTATCTTTCCGGGATCCAGACATGGGATACCCCCGAGAAACGCGGCACCCGAACATTTGATGATAAAAAGTTTTTCACATCGATCCAGAAACAGAAGAAAGCTGTTTCCGGCAAACAGTGGGAAGCTTTGATGTCGTTCCTTGTGAAATATGCCTCTCAGCTTGGGGATATTGAACGGTTCTGTGCGGCGAACGGGATCATGGAAGATCTGGAACGGGTACAGGCTCGTTCCGAGGAACTCCAGGCGAAACGGGAAGCAGCGGAAGCCCGCCGGGTCGCGGCTGAAAATGCACCGCCTCCGCCTCAGGCTCAGCGCGATTTGATCGATGCGCTGGACCGTGTGGAGTTCAATCCGCCGGAAAAACGCGGAGCCCGGGTTTACGACGACAAGAAGTTCTTTACGTCTCTGAAGGATCAGGTCAATGCCGGAAAAACATTGTCAGAAAAACAGGTTGCGGCATTGGTGAAACTTGCCTCCCGTTACAGCGGATCGATCCCCGGATTTCCGGAAATCGCTGCGGAATTGGGTGGAAGTGTTCCGGAAGCTGCTCCGGCTCCGGCATTGCCGGGAGCTCCCTCCGATGCGGATCTTCTGCTGGATGCAATGAGCAGGATCACAGCATGGGCGGAACCGGTGAAACGCGGACGCCGGATGTACGACGATAAGGATTTCTATCAATCCATCGTGAAACAGAAAAAATCCGGTAAGGTTTTGAGTATCAAACAGGTGGAAGCTCTGCGGAAACTTGCAGCAAAATATGGAATCCAGGTGTAAAAAATGAATTTTGCAATGAAATCCGTTCTTATCCTGATGCTTTCTGCGGCGTTTGTATTGAGTGCCGCAGAGCCGGTCAAAAAAACATCGCCGGAGGTTCAGGCTGTCTATGAGATGTTTGAAGCTCAGGGAATGCCGGAACAGATGAATCATATCCTGATGGTGATGATTCAGAATCAGTTGAAAGAAACGCCCGAACTTGCAAAATGTGTTGTGGAACTGACTCAGTTCTACATGCGCTGTGCCGGATATGAAGTCTTGAAAGAAGAACTTGCTCAGATTTATCTGAAGCATTTCACCGTGGCAGAGATCCGGGAGATCACCCGGTTTTACCGGACCCCGACAGGGCAGAAAATGCGGAAGGTTTCTGCCAATATCCTTCTGGAAGCCAATGAACTTTCCAAAAAACGGCTGCAGGCGGAAGTCCCGAAGTTCCTGCAGGAATTGAAAGAGAAGGGATTGCTGGATTTATGAAGGAATTTATTTGTTCTCTGGCACGGAAGGCAGGGGCTCTTGCCATGGAATATTTCAACGGGATCCGCCCCAATGAAGTTCATTCCAAAGCAACAGCTTCCGATTTGGTTTCCACCGCCGATGGTATGGTGGAACAGCTGATTATTTCCACTGTCCGCGCTAAGTTTCCGGATCATGGGTTTTTCGGAGAAGAGACAGGAAAAACGAATCTGGATGCAGAATACCGCTGGGTGATCGATCCCATTGACGGCACTCAGAGTTTTGTGAAGCATCATGTCTACTTTGCCATTTCGATTGCGTTTCAGAAGCAGGGGGAAACCGTTGCGGGAGCAGTCTATGCACCTGCTCTGGATCAGCTTTTCTATGCGGAAAAAGGCAAGGGCGCATATTTGAATGATGTTCCGATCCATGTTTCCGCCTGTGACAAACTGGAAAATGCGGCATGTTCCACCGGATTTGCCTATTTGCGAACCAAAGTGAAACATGATGGATTGGCTTTGTTCAGTGAGCTTGTGCCGAATCTCCGGGATATCAAACGGTGCGGTTCTGCCGCATTGGATCTCTGCAATATTGCCTATGGTGTTTATGACGGCTATTGGGAATATGATTTGAATCTTTATGATGTGGCGGCAGGTGTTCTGATTGCCCGGGAAGCCGGTGCGGAAGTCCGGGATTATTATGGCGGAACCGATTATCCTGCAAAAGGGATCGTTGCATCCAATCCCCGGTTGATGCCGGGCTTGCTGGAATATACAAAAAAATATTGAGGTGCAGAATGTCCAATGTTTATTTCATCCCTGCCGGAGGCTGTGTCAAAGAGGCATCCGTCCGGCTGCTGCAAACCGTTTTGGATCGGGAGAATGTGGAACTTGCATCCCGGATCCCCCTGAAAGTTCATTTCGGTGAAAAGGGCAACAAAACCTATTTGAAAGCGGAAACATACGATGGACTGATCGATTTTCTCCAGTCGAAGGGCGTGGACTGCCGTTTTTCCGAAACCAGTGTGCTTTATGGAGGGGAACGGTTCAGCCGGGAAAAACATCTGAAACTGGCTGCCGCACACGGCTTTACCCGGATTCCGGTTGTGATCGAAGATGGCGCAAACGGGGAAGAAGCCGATGATGTAGCTGTGGGGTTGAAGCATTTTCAGCACTGTTCCGTTGCAAAAGGTCTGGCAGAGGCAGAACAGATCCTGGTCTGTTCTCATTTCAAAGGACATAAACTTGCCGGATTTGGCGGCGCGGTCAAGCAGCTTTCCATGGGCTGTGCCGCAAAAGGCGGAAAAATGGCAATGCACTTGAGCGTGAAGCCGAAGATCTTCAAACTTTTCTGTAAACATTGCGGACTCTGTGCCACCCGCTGTCAGGTGAAAGCGATCACCATCACGAAGGAGAAAGCGGAGATCGACCGCACAAAATGCATTGGCTGCGGTGCCTGTTTTTCCATTTGCCGTCATCATGCAGTTTCGATTCTCTCCTGGGAGGGATTGAAAAATATGCTGTTCAGCGGCGGAAATTTCCGGGAAAAACTGGTGGAGTACGCGTATGCGGCGCATCATGGAAAGAAAAATATTTATCTGAACTTTGCATTGAACGTTACGCGGGGTTGTGATTGTGAACCGCTTCCCATGCGGACATGCATTCCGGATATCGGAATTTTTGCTTCGACGGATCCTGTGGCTGTGGATCAGGCGTGTCTTGATGCTGCGGCGCGTGCCGGGAAGAAATTCAAAGGTCAGGAACAGCTCGCCTATGGAGAAAAAATCGGCTTGGGCAGCAGAAAATACGAATTGATTGAAATATAATCGCGGAATCGGCTTGAAAAAACCGGAAGAGGCTGTATCTTACCGGAATGAGGAGATCATCAAATATGAGTACACAATATGAAGCAGTGATCGGGCTGGAAGTGCATTGTCAGGTACTTACCGCCTCCAAAATGTTCTGTACCTGCCCTAATGAATTCGGCGCAGAACCCAATACAAATGTCTGTCCGGTTTGCATGGGACATCCCGGAGTTATGCCGGTCCCCAACAAGGAAGCCATCCGGAAAGCTGTTGCCGCCGGATTGATGTGCGGATGCAGAATCCCCAACAAGAGCAAATTTGACCGCAAGAGCTATTTCTATCCTGATATGCCGAAAAATTATCAGCTGACTCAGTATGATATGCCCTTCTGCCTTCAGGGAAAAATCCACATCAGCGGAAAAGGATTTTCCGGAAACGAACTTCCGGATAAATATATCGGTCTCACCCGTATCCATCTGGAAGAGGATGTGGCAAAATCCACTCATTTCGGAACCTCAACCGGGGTTGACTTCAACCGTGCCGGCGTGCCTCTGCTGGAAATCGTCAGTGAGCCCGATATGCGCAGCGCCGATGAAGCCTATGCTTATCTCACCGCATTGAAACAGATCATGCAGTACGGCGGAATCGGAAACTGCGACATGGAAAAAGGTCAGATGCGCTGTGACGTGAATATCTCCATCCGTCCTGTGGGCGAAACCGCATTCGGAACAAAAGTGGAATTGAAGAACCTCAACAGCTTTTCCGCTGTCCATCGTGCCATCGCTTACGAAATCAAGCGTCAGATCATCATGAAAGAATCCGGCGAACGGATCGTTCAGGAAACCCGCGGCTGGAACGATGATACCCGGGAATCTTATCTGATGCGTACCAAAGAAAATGCTGATGATTACCGTTACTTCCCGGAACCGGATTTGCTCCCTGTTCATTTCACCGATGAAGAGATCGAAGCGATCCGCAAGAGTCTTCCGGAACTGCCCGAAGACCGCCGGAACCGGTTCGTCAATGACTATTCTCTGACTCCTTATGATGCTCATGTTTTGACTTTGGAACAGGATATTTCCGAGTATTTTGATGCTGCTGCGAAATCCTCCAAAGCTCCGAAACTGGTGGCAAACTGGATCATTTCCGAACTGCTGCGTCTGCTTTCCGAAGCAAAAATCACGGTCGGCGAATGTAAGATCAAACCCGAAATGCTCGGGGAAATGGTCAATATGATCGACTCCGGAGCAATCAACGGAAAGATTGCCAAAGAAGTCTTTGCAGACATGTTTGAAAACGGAAAAACCGCCGCCGAAATCGTGAAGGAAAAAGGTCTGGTTCAGGTTTCCGATGAATCTGCGATCCTGGGATTTGTCCAGCAGGCGATTGCCGCAAATCCGGATCAGGTTCAGCAGTTCAAAGACGGGAAAACCGCAGTCCTTCAGTTCTTTGTGGGACAGGTGATGAAAGCCAGCCGCGGAAAGGCAAATCCCAAATCTGTGATCAAACTCCTGCAGGAAGAACTTTCCCGCTGAGCATAGGTTTTTCTCATGACACGGATTTTATTTGTTTGTCACGGAAATATCTGCCGCAGTCCAATGGCGGAATTCGTCATGAAAGATCTGGTGAAAAAAGCCGGTCTTGAGGATGAATTTTACATTGAATCTGCGGCAACGAGTACGGAAGAACTGGGGAATCCGGTTCATTCCGGCACCCGGAACATGCTGGCAAAACACGGGATCTCCTGCAATGGAAAATATGCCCGTCAAATGACCCGTGCAGATTATCAGGAGTTCGATCTCCTGATCGCTATGGACCGCTGGAATTTACGGAACATGGAACGTTTTACTTGCGGGGATCCCGATGGAAAAGTCCGTTTACTGATGGATTATACAGATCGTCCCGGCGAGGTTGCTGATCCGTGGTACACCGGAGATTTCCGT
Organism: Lentisphaeria bacterium; assembly: GCA_017456805.1. The sequence continues at coordinate 19,896 of JAFTIQ010000020.1, read as the reverse complement.
GCCACCTGGAACGATGTCCTGGACGGTTGTGTCGGACTTCTGGAAGCTCTTCAGGACTGATTGTGTCCCGTGGGCATTTCCCGGCAGAACCTCGGAGATGAGCGCACAAGCAAAGGGAGTGTTCTGAGGGAATGGAGTTTGCGCAGGGGCACGAAGAACAGCTCTCCGTTGATTCCCGGTTCCCACTCCTTGTTTCTTTTTTCTTCCGTTCCACCCCTCAGAGTCAGGGCAAATTCCCTGTTTCAAGAATTTATTCTCCTGAAAAATAACAGTATTTTTATTGCTCCGGATCAATTTCATTCAAAAAAATTGTTTTTTTCTGAAAAAAATTTCTTGTAAAAAATTTTTTCTGAGCATATATTACGCCAGACAACGGAAATTATTTCAAACAGAAAGGACCATTTTTTATGAAGAAAACCGTCATCAGTTTAGTTGTGATTGCTGTCGTTGGGCTTGCAGTCTATTGGGTTATGGACTATAAAAATAATGCGATTTACCGGAACCCTGCGTTTGCTTCCGGGAACGGACGTCTGGAAGCGACGGAAGTCAATATTGCGGCGAAACTTGCCGGAAAAATCGAAGCAATCCTCGTGGAAGAAGGGGATTATGTCAAGAAAAGTCAGAAACTTGTTCAGATGCAGACCAATACCCTGAAGGCTGAATTGGCACAGAATCTTGCAATGATCAAAGTCAAGGAAGCGGAACTTGCTTCTGCGAAAGCAGTTGTTGCCCAGCGGCTGAGCAATTTCAAGAATGCAGAAAGCCGTTATAACCGTGAAAAGACACTTCTTGCCCAGAAAGCCACCTCACAACAGATTTTTGAAAATGCTCAGGCACTTTATGAATCTGCCAAGGCGGAATTGGATGCTGCAAAAGCCGCAGTTCAGCAGGCTGAAGCCGCAGTTCAGGCAGCAAAAGCTGATGCCGAAAGAACGCAGGCTGATATTGATGACAGTGCTTTGCTTGCTCCGCTGGAAGGCAGAATCCAGTATAAGATCTCTGAAATCGGTGAAGTTCTCAATGCCGGCGGAAAAGTGCTGAATCTTGTTGATTTGACTGATGTTTATATGACCTTCTTCCTTCCCGAAGAATCTGCCGGAAAGGTCAAGATCGGCGCAGATGTGCGGATCGTTCTTGATGCGATTCCGGATACCCCGATCCCGGCAAAGGTTTCTTATGTTGCAAGTGTTGCTCAGTTCACACCGAAAACAGTTGAAACCAAAATCGAACGTCAGAAACTGATGTTCCGGATCAAAGCAAAAATCGATCCTGTTCTGCTGAAACAGTATGTTGCTTATATAAAAACCGGACTTCCCGGCGTTGCATGGGTCCGTCTTGATGACAATGCTGAATGGCCCGAATTTCTGGTGCTGAAGAAAGACAGAGGAGCGAAAAAGTGAAGAACGGAACAACAGAACCGCAGGAAACAGTTCCTGCCGTTACGTTCCGGGATCTCTCCTTAGTTTACGGAAAAAAAACGGTTGGGCTGGATTCTGTTTCACTGGATATTCCATCCCGGAAAGTCATTGGATTGATCGGTCCTGACGGAGTGGGGAAATCCACGCTTCTTTCGCTGATCACCGGAGCTCATGCCATGCAGGAGGGTTCTCTTCAGGTGCTCGGCGGAGATATGCGGGATCCCAAACACCGGAAGGCTGTTTGTCCGAAAATCGCTTATATGCCCCAGGGATTGGGGAAAAACCTCTATTTTACCCTCACTGTGGAAGAAAATCTGCAGTTTTTCGGGATGCTTTTCGGTCACAATGCGGCGGAACGGCGCAGACGGATCGACCGGCTGACAAAGAGCACGGGGCTGTACCCCTTCCTGAACCGTCCCGCTGGAAAACTTTCCGGGGGGATGAAACAGAAGCTGGGATTGTGCTGTTCTCTGATCCACGATCCGGATCTGCTGGTGCTTGATGAACCGACTACCGGAGTTGACCCGCTGGCGCGCCGTCAATTCTGGGATCTTGTAGACAATATCAAGCTGGAACAGCCGAATATGAGCGTGATTGTTGCGACTGCGTATATGGATGAAGCGCAGCGTTTTGACTGGCTCATTGCCATGGATGACGGCAAGATTCTTGATACCGGAACACCGGCGGAACTGCTTGCCAAGACAGGAAAAGATAATCTGGATGCGGCGTTCATTCAGCTTTTGCCGGAAGAAAAACGCGCCGGACATAAAGATCTGATCGTGCCCCCGCTGGAAGAATCCGGAAATTCAGGATATTCCATTGAGGCTGATGGATTGACCAAACGGTTCGGCTCATTTACCGCCGTGGACCATGTCAGTTTCAAGATCCGGGAAGGCGAGATCTTCGGATTCCTCGGTTCCAACGGATGCGGAAAGACGACGACCATGCGGATGCTCACAGGGCTGCTTCCTGCAACAGAGGGCAGTGCGAAGCTGTTCGGAAAACCCATTGGCGAAAACTCCATGGAAGTCCGGCAGCAGCTGGGATATATGACTCAGCTCTTCTCTCTTTACGGTGAGCTTTCGGTCAGACAGAACCTGGAACTTTATGCCCGCCTCTACCGGATCCCGGAAGAAGAAATTCCGGTGCGGGTGGAAGAAATGCTCAACCGGTTCCAGCTGAAGGAGATCGAACATACTCTTCCCAAAGATTTGCCACTGGGGCTGAAACAGAGACTTTCTCTCGCCGCAGCGGTGATCCATCGTCCGAAAATCCTGATCCTTGACGAACCGACTTCCGGAGTGGACCCGGTTGCACGGGATCTTTTCTGGGAATTGATCATTGAACTCTCCCGCCGGGATAAGGTGACAATCTTTATCACCACTCACTTTATGAATGAAGCGGACCGCTGCGACCGGATCTCGCTGATGCATGCGGGCCGTTCTCTCACTTGCGAAACTCCCGCAGAGATCGTGAAACAGAGAAAAGCCTCCACATTGGAAGAAGCCTTTATCGGGATTCTGGAAGATGCCGATCCCGCCAACAAAGCAGAACAGGCAAGCAGTATGACTTCTGAAGAGGAGCCGCCTGCGGCAGCAGAACCTGCCAAAGAACTTCCTGCCTGGCGGAAAAAACTCGATAATGTGTTCAGTTTTCAGCGCTGGTACAGCTGTTTCTGGCGGGAATATCTGGAATTGATGCGGGATCCGATCCGGGCAACTCTGGCTTTGTTCGGAGCAATCATCCTTATGCTTGTCATGGGGTACGGGATCAATATGGACGTGGAGGATCTTTCCTTTGCTGTTCTTGACCGGGATCAGAGTATGGCGAGCAGGAATTATGCCCTGAACATTTCCGGATCGCGATATTTTGTTGAGCGGCCGCCTGTGGTGGATTATACTGATCTCGACCGGCGGATGAAGAGCGGCGAGCTCAGCCTTGTTGTGGAGATTCCTCCCGAATTCGGAAAGAAACTTGATAAAGGCGAATCTCCGGAAGTTTCGTTCTGGATCGACGGTGCAATGCCCTCCCGGGCGGAGACCATCAACGGTTATGTCACAGCTTTGCATCAGAAATGGCTGGAATCCAGGGATCCTTCCAAAAATAACAGCGGACAGGTTGCGATTGAAACCCGTTACCGTTACAATCCGGATGTGCTGAGTTTGCCTGCCATGGTTCCGGCAATGATTCCGATCCTGATGCTGATGATCCCCGCGATCCTTGCCGCGTTGTCCGTGGTGCGGGAAAAAGAGATGGGATCTATCATCAATCTTTATGTGACACCTGTCAGCCGGGTGGAATTCCTGCTTGGAAAACAGTTTCCCTATCTGCTGTTCTCCATGCTGAGCTGTCTGCTGCTGATCGTGATGGCGGTTACGATTTTTGATGTTCCGGTGAAAGGAAGCTTTCTGACATTGCTCTTCAGCTGTATCTGCTACTGCATCATTGCAACGGGAATGGGACTTCTTGCCTCCTCTGTGACCCGGAGTCAGATCGCTGTCATCTTCCTTACAATGATCGGCACACTTCTGCCGTCGGTGCAGTTGTGCGGTCTGACCAATCCTGTTGATACGCAGGAAGGTTTGGCGCGGATCATCGGGGAGCTTTATCCGACGACACACATGCTGCTGATCAGCCGGGGAATTTTCAACAAGGCACTTGGATTTTCGGATCTTCAGCATCCGATCCTTGTGCTGCTCATCATGATTCCCATTATTATGGGACTGGGTGTTATGTTCCAGAAAAAACAGGAGTCTTGAGCTATGATACAATCTTTGAAAAATATTTATCGTCTTGGCGTGAAAGAGATCATTGGATTGGGGCGCGACTGGCTGCTGCTGGCATTGATCTTTTATTCTTTTACCGTTGCAGTTGTTGTGGCATCCAAATCCCAGCCGGATTCTTTGAACAAGGCGACGATCGCGGTCGTGGATGATGATCAATCCCAGCTGACAAACCGTCTGACTGATTCGTTCATGCCGCCGATGTTTCTTCCGGCAAAACGGATTTCCCAGGCGGAGATCGATCCCAGTATGGACCGGGGCGAAAATACCTTTGTGGTTGCCTTCCCCCCGAATTTTCAGCGGGATGTCATGGCGGGAAAACATCCGGAAGTGCAGGTCAATGTGGATGCGACCCGAATGACACAGGCATTTACCGGCAGCGGTTATATCCAGCAGATCCTTCAGAAGGAGATCAGCACCTTTCTGAAGCGGGAAAGTGATGCACCGCTTGCCAGTTATGTTGTCCGCAACCGGTTCAATCCCAACCTGACTCAGGCATGGTTTACCAGTGTTATGCAGCTGGTGAACAATATCACCATGCTTGCGATCATTCTGACGGGCGCGGCGTTGATCCGGGAACGGGAAAACGGAACACTGGAACATTTGCTTGTGATGCCGGTCCGGACGTTTGAGATTATGGCTGCGAAGGTATGGTCCATGATGGCGGTCGTGCTGGTTGCTTCTGCATTTTCTCTGGTGTTTGTGATCCGGATGTTTATGCAGGTACCTGTGGAGGGATCGGTTATTCTGTTCCTCTGCGGAGTTGCATTGCATTTGTTTGCGGCGACCTCGCTGGGGATTTTCCTTGCCTGCATGTCCCAGAACATGCCGCAGCTCGGGATGCTTCTGATCCTGGTCTTCCTTCCCATGCAGATGCTGTCGGGCGGTTCGACTCCCCGGGAAAGTATGCCGGATTGGGTTCAGGATGTGATGCTGGCTGCACCGACGACTCATTTTGTAGAGTTCAGTCAGGCGATTTTGTATCGCGGAGCAGGGATTGACGTTGTCTGGAAACCCTTCCTGTTCCTGTTTGCGATCGGGATTATTTTATTTATTATATCCCTCATCCGGTTCCGCCGGAGTGTGGCATAAAAACGAAAGAGAAGAGCCGGGGATTTGATATCTCCGGTTCTTTGTTCCGGGAGAGCAGGGGAAAGATTGTTATTTTCCCTGCTTTTTTTTATTATAAAACTTGAAAAAACACTAAAATATGCTACCTTACCAAAAAGTGAAAAAAAACTTAGTAAAGGAAGCAGCTTATGTCCATGAGAACATATTTCAGTCAGATCGCGGTTTTTGCGCTGTTTGCAGTCTCCGCGGTTGCTCAGGAAACTCCCGCACAACCGGCAAAACCTGCCGCACCGGCAGCTCAGCCTGCAGCCGTTGATCCCAGTGTTGCAGCCGCAGCAAACGGATTCTCCCCCAACTCCGGAAAAACAGCTGTGATCGAAAGATTGAAAGCTCTTTTTTCCACCAGTACCAAGCCGATTGTCAGCACAAAGAAATTTAATCCGCTTCCGCCGTATCTGCATGTGACTCAGATCCCTGCATCAAATCTGATGCCTGCCCGGGCGGTGATCGTTTACCGCTGCCGTTTTGTCAGCGCCGAAAAACTCGAGGATGCCGTCGAAACCGCTATGGGGGATGCCGGAACCATTGATATTTCTCCGGATCAGAACACTATCGTCCTGAACGTGCTTGCTGACCGTGTCGATGCGATGAAAGAGACCCTTCTTGCGTTGGATAAGCCGCTCCCGCAGGTCCTTGTGGAAACTCAGATCGTGGAATTGATCGTCAAAAACGGTGAAACCCGCGATACCAGCATTAAATATTCTCACTTCAATCATAAAACCGGAAACACAAGTACTGTCGGTTATAATCTCGGAAACGGCACAACCTCTTCCAATGACAGCGGATTCAATATCATTCCTCTGGACTCTGTTTCCGGAAATGGGGATACGGACCGTCTGAGTCTGATGCTGAACTGGATCAACACAAGTGACGATGCAAAGATCCTTGCAGCTCCCAACGTGATCGCCGATCTCGGAACAGAAGCCAAGATGGAAACCGGGGAAGATTTGCCCTACACCGAAAACTCCGTCACCTCCAGTGCCGTTACCCAGAGCATCAAGTTCAAACGTACCGGTGTGCAGCTGACGATCAAACCCACGATCATCAACGGCGATACCGTTCAGCTTGAGATCAGACCTCAGGTTACCATTGCCGTCCGCTATGAAAGTTTTGCGGTCCCCAACTCCTCTTCCGAAGACTCCGCACCGGTTAGCAACCGGATCCCTGTGGTGTCTGTCCGGAACATTGAAACCAGATTGACCGCTGCGGATGGCGAAATCATTATGCTTGGCGGACTCTACTCCAGCGAATCTTCTGAAAGCAAAAATGAAGTTCCGTTCCTGAGCGACATCCCTGTGATCGGGCAGTTCTTCACTTCCAAAAACTATTCTGTCACCGATAAACAGCTTCTCTTCTTCATGAAGATCCATATCCTGGAAAATCCCTATATGGTTCTTCTTGATCCGGAGAAGACCGCCATGGATCTGCATGAAGCTGCCGGTGCAATGCGGGATTCCAGCAAGCTCTTCGCAAAACCGGATATCCCGGAAGTCGATCCCGGTGTCCGCGATGTCGTCGAAAAGAATATTCTGGAAAGACAGGCAAAGAAAGCCGCAGCTCAGCCCGCCGCTCAGCCCGCAGCTCCTGCTCCTGCCGCAAAGCCCGCTGCTCAGCCCGCAGCTCCTGCCGCCCCTGCAAAAACGGAAGCCGCTCAACCTGCTGGAAAGTAAATAAAAGATGAAAGTTTCCAAAAAATTCTGGTATCCTTTCCTGATCCTGCTGGTTCTGATCCTGGCAGGAGCCGGATATTATTTCACCACAGTTCAGGACTCTGCGGATGGGAATAAGGGGGATGGTGATCCCCTTCCGGACCGTATTTTCCGTCTGAAAAAAGGTCCCATGATCCTGGGTGTCACTCTGACAGGAAGCGTCAATGCCAAGTTCAAACACAAACTGGCAATGGAAGCTCCTTTCGCCACAAAACTCATCCGTGTCGTGGATGAAAATACCCATGTCAAAAAAGGCGATGTGGTCGCTGAATATGAAACCTACGATTTGCAGTTGCGGATTGAGGATCTCCGGGTGCTTCTGGATAACCGGAAAAAAGACCTGGAAATCGCATTGGAAGAGTTGGAAATCCTCAAGAGTTCCAATGAAGCTGATATCAGAACCGCTGTGGATAATGTGACGACTGCGGAAGATGCTTACAATAAGTACTGGCGTTTGGAAGGCCCCCGCGATAAAGATAATCAGCGTATGAGTGTCAGCGATGCTCAGACCCAGATGGAAGAAGCGGAAGATGCCATGAAAGAAGCTCAGGAAAATTACCGGAACACCACTTATTCCACCGTGGAAGAGGAAGAAAAGGCATTGACCACTGTAAACAGTGCGATTCAGAAATATGAAAATGCTGTGACTAATTATAACAGTAAACTTCTGGAACGCAAGATCTTCCGCCGTTATACACATCCCAATAAACTGAAATCTCTCCGGAACGCTTTGATCCAGGCAAAATTGAACTTGACCAAAGTCAAAGTCCGGACGCAGTCCAGCTTGCTTCAGAAACAGAAGCAGGTTCATCAGATCAGAACACAGATCCGGAACTATGAACGGGATCTCGCCCGTCATGAATCTTATCTGCCCATGATGAAACTGATCGCGCCGGTGGATGGAATCGTTATTTACGGTGACCCCGACAGACGCTGGGGGAATCCTGAAGTCAAAGTCGGGATGGATGCCCGCAGAAAACAGGTCATCATCACCATTCCCGATATGAGCAAGCTGATTGTGGACGTGAACCTCCCCGAACAGTACCGTTCCAAGGTTTCCGTTCATAACAAGGTGATCATTACTCCGGATTCCATTCAGACCATCAAACTGACCGGGACGATCACCAAGATCGCCTCTCTGCCTGTCACATTGATCCCCTGGGACAAGAACAGTCCGAAAATCTATCAGACTAACGTGGACTTTACCCAGTACGACAAGCGTGTTGTTTCCGGGATGAGCGTCCAGGTGGAAGTCGTTTCCAAAATCCTCAATGATGTCCTGTTTGTTCCCATTGAAGCGGTTTTTGAAGAAGGCGGAAACCTTATTGTTTATCAGAAAACTGCCAGCGGCCCCGAAAAGAAAGTGATCAAAATCGGGGAATCCAATAACAATTATGTTCAGGTTATTGAAGGGCTGGAAGAAGATGATGAAGTCTACCTCTACCGTCCGTTCCAGGGCGGAGGAAAGTGATCTCGTATGCCTCAGGAAGCACTCCATCTGGAAAATATCCGCAAGACGTATGTGAATGGGGAGCTGCAGGTTCCCGTGCTCAAAGGTGTCGATATGCATATCGACCGGGGGGAATTCGTTTGTATCATGGGTTCTTCCGGTGCGGGAAAATCCACCATGCTGAATATTCTCGGACTGCTGGATAAACCGACCTCCGGCTCTTACCGTCTTGACGGACAGGATGTTGCAACGCTTTCCGACAGGGATTTGACGACGCTCCGGAATATCCGGATCGGGTTTGTTTTTCAGTCCTTCAACCTTTTCCCTCATCTTACTGTGCAGGAAAATATTGAAGTCCCCATGCTCTATTCCGAAGTTCCCCGGGCGAAACGTCATAAAATTTCCCGGGAGCTTGCAGATAAAGTCAAACTTTCCCATCGGCTGGATCACCGTCCCACGCAGCTTTCCGGCGGAGAGTGTCAGCGCGTGGCAATCGCCCGCTCTCTGGTGAATAATCCCACCTTTATTCTTGCAGACGAACCCACAGGAAACCTGGATGAAAAAACCGGAACCGAGATCCTCGGCGTGTTTCATGAACTTCATGCTGCCGGAACAACCATCATCATGGTGACGCATAACCCCGGCTATGAAGGGATTTGCGACCGGGTGATCTGGCTGAGAAACGGACAGGTCTGGAAAATCATTGACAATATCGCCGGGAAAACAACGGAGTTTGAAACCCTATGAAACTGACCGATCAATTATGGCTCTCTTTTCATAATCTTATGCTCCATAAGATCCGTTCCGTTCTGACTTCTCTCGGGATCATTTTCGGGGTGGGAAGCGTGATCGCCATGCTTGCAATTTCCGAAGGCGCAAAAATCCAGGCAATGGAGCAGATCGAAGCAATGGGCGTGGACAAAATCATCCTCTCCACCAAAGTTCCCCCCGCAACCAGCAAAGATGTCTCCGATACCTCAACCAGCAGTTTGCTGGAAACTTACGGTTTGACTGAGGCTGACAGGAATCATATTTCCAAAATGGATAACGTGGATGGGATCTGTGTCGCCCGGGATGCCCGGAAACGGATCCTTCACGGAATGAAACGTCTCGGACATAAACTGGTGGGAGTCTCACTGGATTTTCTGGAGGAAACCCGCTCAGAGATCACCCAGGGGCGCTGGCTCTCGGCCGGTGACGGGATCAATAACGTCTGCGTGCTCGGCGCAAATGCCCGCCGTTCCCTGTTCCCCCTCGGACAGAAAGATGTGGTAGGTTCCACGATCCTGATCGAAGACATGGCGTACCGTGTTGTCGGTGTTTTGGAAAATCGCCACGGGACAAGTCTTGACGGGATCGGCAGCCCCAATGATAATATTTTTATTTCGATCAAAGCCTCTGATTCGATCCATGGAAAATCTGCTTACGATACCAGCCAGCGGACCATTAAAATCGAAAATGTGGATTTCGATACCTTTATCATCCGGATCCGGGATATTTCCTACATCGAACACACCTCCCGGCGTATTTCCGCTTATATGAATAAAACCCATGCGGACACCAAAGACTGGGATATTCTGGTTCCTCTGGATCTTCTGCATCAGCAGGAGCAGACACAGAACATCTTTACGGTGGTCATGGGATCCATTGCGGGGATTTCCCTTCTTGTCGGCGGGATCGGGATCATGAACATTATGCTTGCCAACGTTTACGAACGCCGGAAAGAGATCGGGACCCGCCGCGCATTGGGTGCTCAGAAGGGGGATATTATCCGGCAGTTCCTTTTTGAAACGATCTTTTTGACCACGCTTGGGGGCGGTTTGGGGGTCGGCTTAGGGGTGATGATTGCCGAAGGTGTGACGATTTTTGCAAATTGGCCGGTGGCATTTTCCACCTGGTTCATATTATTGGCATTGCTGATTTCAGCCTTTACAGGGATCATTTTCGGGACCTACCCTGCATGGAAAGCGGCTCAGCAGAATCCCATTGAGGTCCTTCGCGCAGAATAAAAATAAACAGAAAGGTTTGATGATGTTGAAAAAACTTGCGGCGTTCTCATTGTTTTTTATTTTTCTGGTACTTGGTGCCGTTGAAAAACTGGATTGGTCTCAGGCTGTTCCTGTCCAGAAAGGGGTTCTGCACCTGCGTCTTGAACAGACGAATCCCCGCTTGATGAAGATCAGTATTCTCCGGATTGATCTCAAGACACCCGGTTTGGATTTTACCACTACGGACAGAGATGAACATTGGGGCAAGCCGATGCCGGATTGTGAGGGATATATCATCCGCACGAAACGTCAGCGGACCCGTGATTTCATGATGGATGCCCGGAAAAAAGGAATGAATATGATCGTGGCGGTCAATGCTGCTCCCTGGGGACCCTGGAAGAAACCTTTCAATCATAAATATGCCAATCCCAGCGGCGTGAATATTCTCAACGGAAAAGTGATCAGCGATCATCAGGGCAGAGGTCCGGTTTTTGTGATTTACAATGATGGAACCCCTGCAATCGAACGGCAGCTTTTTGCAGAAGATTATCCCAAAATCAAGGTGGCTGTTTCCGGATTCTCCATTGTGGCAAAAGATGGAAAATCCACATTCAAGGATCAACGCCTTGCACCGCGTACCGCCTACGGGATCTCTGCAGATAAACGGTATCTCTACATCCTCGGAGTGGATGGACGTCAGAAAGACTGGAGTATGGGAATGACCTGTCAGGAAGCCGGAGAATGGCTCCTTGCCGCCGGTGCTTCCGATGCGATCAATATGGATGGCGGCGGCTCCACCACGCTGATTTACTGGGATGAAAAAGCCGGGAAAATGGTTTCTCTCTGCCGTCACACCAAGAGCGGTTATGAACGGTTTGTAGGGTCAAGCCTTGGAATCTTTATCAAGGAGTAACCCGTTTCTGTATAAAAAATGCTGCTGCCGGCCGGGAAGGTCGAACAGCAGCTTTTTTTTGCCTTGAAAATGTTGTCCGGATTTTATTTTCCGTGGAGCAGGGCAACGCTTTTTTCCAGAAGAGAGGCAATAGCGAGGGTCTCTTCTTTCGGGACTCTGCTTTTCCCGTCGGCAAAGAAATCCAGCATTGCATCGATCAGGTTCTCAAAGATATGGGAGGCAGAGGAGAAGCAGATGGATTCTTTTTCACTTGCCGCAGTGATCGTGAAGGGCATAAACAGGGAATATGCGATCTGAGCCATATTTCCGTTGGCGAATTCATAAGAAAGGGAAAGACGTTTTTCGTTTCCTGTGAATGTGATATTTTTCACATCGGTTCCCATAACGGAGACGATCATTTCCAGCTGATGGATCCCGTATTCATCGAAGCTTCGTCCGCCGCCTGTGGTGGTGAAGAGGATCGGCTTCATTGCCTGAAGTTTTCCGGAGAGAAGTTCATCGCTGAACCGCAAAGCGGAAGAGGACATGAGGGGCGTTCCATATTTTTCAGCGGTAGCGAAGATCCGTTCAGCAGTTGCAAGACTGTCTGCAAAGGGCTTATCGATATAAACCGGCTTCCCGGATTTCAATGCGATTTCAGCCAGCCGCTCGTGAACTTCGGGATTTGCGGGAGCCAGCACACAGATACAATCGGATTTTTCCACGACTTCCTCAATGGAAGCAGCCGGAATCATTCCCATTTCCGCACACCATTGCTGAAGATTGCGTCTGCCTTCCATAGGAGCTTCTTCCCAGGCGTATCCGAGTTCAAATTCATTGCCGCGTTTTGCTTCCCGGAACCATTTCGGATAATTATTTGCATGCCATTCATCGATAAAAAGATCGATGAATCCGATTTTCTTTTTTTCTGCCATGATGCTGACTCCTTTGGACTTGTATGGTTTTTTATGCAGAATAATATATTCGTCCAGCTGAATTTTTCAACCGGAACAGTGAAAAATATCGTTGAAATTACAAAGTAAGTTCTGCGGTTCCTTCCACATATTTGAAGGTCTGGGATGCTTTCATTTTGTAATCGCTGTTGACCATTCTGTCACGGAACTGTAAAGCACTGAGAGATTCAGAATGTCCGTCAAAGAAAAAGGTGTTGATTTTCTTTGCATGGATTGCATGGAAAGTCCCTTGTGAGAGACCGATATTTCCGTTCATAGCAATGAATCCATATGGATGCAAGCCATGACTGGAATGTTTTTTAACGGTATCCGCTGCCAGGAATGTTGAGGATGTACTTTGAATAGCTTTTACCTTAATGAAATGTCCAATAGTATTTCCATAGCTGTTGTCATAAAACTTGGGCGGTGCGGTAAACTGATTTCCGAACAGATAAACGCTTCCGTAAGCTAAGCGGTACGCTTTTTCGTCAGCGTAAGCGTTGACAGCACTTGTGCTGGCCTGAGAACCCGGACACATATAGAGATGATTTGTTGATCTTGACTGAGTGGTAAGGTATCCTCCTTCTACGAGAGAGAAAACCCAAGTCTGTTCGACGGAGCCATAGCTGAAATTTTTGAACACACCATTGTTGTCATCAGTATAGAACTGAACAGCTGTTGCGAGTTGCTTCTGGTTTCCTGTACAGTTGCTGGCTTTTGCTTTTGCTCTTGCTGAGTTTAACGCCGGCAGGAGCATCCCAGCAAGAATAGCGATGATTGCGATAACGACCAGCAGTTCGATGAGCGTAAAGCCCCGGTACAATGATACTTTTTGATTGTTCATAGATTGTTCCTTTCTTTTTGTTCTTTATGAAATAATTTCTTGATAATGGAATTTATAATTGAGCTTCCGCAGTTCGTCTTTGAGTATATCCGTGGAAAGTTCTGCCGGATCGCACTTCTGAGAGATGCTCAGGTCTGCTGCCACCCCGGCAATTTCTCCGGTGAGTGCTGCAGAAGGTATGACCCGGAAGGCATCCCAGGCATCTTCTGTTGTGGAAATACACCGTCCGGCAGCGAGAGTTCCCCTCACTGTTTCCGGGAGCAGGATTCCATATGGCACTTCCCAAACCTTGTCCGCAGCGCGCCAGTCACCGTAAAGTCCGACGGATGAGTCAAAGGTCTGTTTGTCACTTCCCGTCGTCAATGTTTCTTTTCCGATGATTCTTGCTGCCATTCTGATCTGAGCCATTGCGGGGAGGTGCAGGGGATAGAGATCTTTCCGGCAGGCCCCTTCCGCATAAGATTTGTCATAATAGTTTCTGAGAAGTTCCCATGAATCCCGGATGAACCCGGTCAACCCTTTGGGATCATTGCTGTTCCATTGATATTCCGGTTTTTCCGTTCTTCTGTAAAAAGCTTTCATTTCAAGATTATGATCGAAGGGGAACATGCTGACCTCTTTGCAATGTTCCAGCACCCATGGAGTCAGGTAATTGCTTCCTGTTTCCACGGCTCCTCCTGCGTAGCGGATAAGAGCCGCATCTCCTGTGGCATCCACAAACCGTTTTGCAGAGATTTTTCCACGTCCGGCAAGGTTTTCCGTTTCAATGGCAGTGATAGCATAATCCGAATTCGTCTGTACATCACAGATCCGGGTTTCCAGAAAGAGGTCCACACCTGCCTCTTTCAGCAGTTTATCAAGGGTCAGGATATATCCAGCCGGAGAGAAGCGACACTCAAAACGGGTACTTTTTCCACCGGTGAATCCTCCTTCCGGACCGTCCCATTCTTCCGGAAGGTCAAAGGGGCCATATTCCGGAGCAAGGCGCAGCAGTTCCTCCGTGATTCCGAATGAAACCTGACGTCCTTTTCCATCGCAGAGCGGAAGGTAAAGGTAAATCAGACCAGACGTTGCCAGCCCGCCCAGGAAAGCCTGACTTTCCAGCAGAACGGTTTTTCTACCCCGTCTTGCTGCTGCCAATGCCGCCGCGACCCCGGCAATCCCGCCTCCTGCAACAGCAACATCATATTCCAGTTCAAACTTGAATGACATTTACGGCCTCCTGTTTATTGTCCGATAGAATCCGCATCAAACGTATTGTCGAGTGCAGCGATTTTTACCAGCAACTTATCATACCACTGATAATCCATGACAAGATTTCCGCTGATATAATGATTGACCCCGGCGGAACCGTCTTCAAAGGTCCAGCGTATCAGCCAAAGCCGGTTGGTGCCGCGCGGTGACCGTAATCTCCCAAGTTCCAGATGTTTTTCAGGCTCGACGCTGAATTCTCCAGAGAGCAAAACTTCATCTGTTTCCCCGTCGATTACTTCATAAGATCCTTTTTTGACGTCCGGCGAATCATTGACAGCCATGATATTGCTGTGGAACAGAACGGGTTCTTTACACATGATACAGAAGGGATTCTGAATCCGTCGGACATAATAATAGGCGAGTTTTTTCGCGAAATAATAATCTACGATTGCATCGGAGAACTGGGGCCAGCAGTCGATGAGATTCCACCAGAGGATTCCATCACATCCGGGATCAAGACGGACTGTTTCAACAGTAAATTTCAATGCTTCTGCTTGGAATATCTGGCTTGCTCTTGCAAATTCTTCCAGAGAACCATCCATAACTTTTCCGTAATACTCTTCCTGATGGCGTGTCATGAGCCTGTTTCTTCCATGATTCGGACCGCGTTTTCCGAAGGCATTGGAAGAGTGAAGGTCCCATTCAGGATCCATGGGATCGATGTTCCAGTGATCTTTTGTGATAAATTTCCGGATGGAGGATGCATTCGGTGCGCCGTGCCAGCCGGTTTCACTGATAAATTTTGCCCCACTGTTATTATATGGAGCAATCTTGAATGTTTCCCGGGTTCCCCAGAGATGTTTCTCCGGCGCAAGGTTGAACGCCTGAGGTCCGAAATCCAGAATCTTCTGCCAGAGTGAATCCGCAATATATGGAGAACTCGGCAAGTAGGGCCGGAGCGGATCAAGCATCTGGAGCAAATCCGGAATTACTTTGCGATTGATGGTATTCGTATTCGGCGCAATATTGTACCATGTACTCATGACATCACATTCATTATCTCCGCTCCAGAGAGCAATAGAGGGATGCCTCCGCAATCTGGTAACCACTTGCGAGACTTCTTTCCGGACACATTCCGCAAAGGTTTTATCATGTGGAGGGATTGTACAAGCAAACATGAAATCCTGCCAGATAAGGATTCCGTTTTTATCGCAGTAATCATAGAAGAAATCATCTTCATAAACACCGCCGCCCCAACATCGGATCATGTTGCAGCCAAGATCCCGTACCATATCCAGAATTCTGCTGATCCGTCCGGCATCCCGGGAGTGCATGGCATCAGCGGGAACGTGATTTGTTCCGAGAATCCGGATTTTTCTGCCGTTGACATGGAAGGAGAATTCCCCTTTCCCGAGTTCATTCATATCAGTTCTGCGAAGTTCGATCGTGCGAATTCCAAAATTGGTTTCCAGTTTGGTAACTTCTTCCCCTTTCCCGTTCAAAAGTGTTCCGGTGAGGTTGTAAAGTGCCGGCTCTCCATGACCGTAAGGCCACCAGAATACCGGATTTTTGACCTTTACAGTGATGAATCCATTTTTGGAAGCAACGGGAAACTCATCTTCAAACAAGGATTTCCCGCAGACGCCTTTCAGGTGGAGTTTCAGTCCTCTCAGATCCCGACATTCTGTGGAATAACGGTAATGAAGTTTCAGATTCGCTTCTTTCTCATTGGTCCCTTTTTGAGTTTGCATATAAAGTTCTTCCAGCCGGAACAGAGATGTTTCTTTTTCCAACCGGACTCCTTTCCAGAGACCGCCCAGATTCAATCTGGGACAGATATCCCAACCGGAGGCATGGGCAGGTTTCCGGATTGCTCCGGTCGATGCTGTAAAATGCTCCGCCGCAGTCATTCTGGAAATATCCTCAACCGGAGTAACAGAAGTCAGGGGGCGAAGTCTGACCGCCAGTTCATTTTCTTCATTTGTGTTCAAAGTTACTGGAAAACTATGGGAAATGAATGCATTATCAAACTTCCCGATTTTAGTACCGTTCAAGAACAGTTCTCCCAGAGTATCCACCCCATCAAAGACCAGATTGCACTGTTCCAATCCATCCGGTGTGGCAAATTTTTTAACATACCACCAATCATGGAATTCCAATTTCTGAAATTCCAGCGGATTCAATCCGGGGAAGGGATCTTTGATCTCTCCGGCAGCGGCATAATCAAGTTCCAGATTTCCAGGCACATTTCCGGGAATCGGGGAAAACTTGGATAACTGTTCGGGGGAAGTGATTTCCGCTTGATCCGGTGGGCACGGGTACAGATCCCAGATTCCATTCAGTGAAAATATTTTCATCTTCAAAATTCCTTATTTATTTCTGCAAAAGCCGACAGTCGAAATCATCAATGGAGAAACGTTCTCCATGTCCCTGCTGACGGACGTGCAATTGAACCTTCATGGAAACAGCTCCTTCCGGTACTTCCGTGAGAAAGGCCTGCCAGATCCATTCCTGATAATTTTTTGTCTTATCGAAAACCAATTCCGTATCGAATCTTCCGCTGTTAACAGGGGCTCCCGCGGCATCAAAATAATTGACTGCGAGGATCGCTTTTCCGCGGAATGCGGTGTTGTAGCGCACTTTTGCCCGGAAAAGATACATCTCCTTCGGATTAACTTTTACTGTTTGGCGGATACTTCCCCAGTTGGTTTCGCACATGTCAAGAAGGCCATCATGCCATTTTCCGTAGCCGCGAGGCGAAATCCGGTGCTGCCAGATTTCCCAGCCGCCTTCCTGATTGAAAGTACCGTTCTGAATCACATTTCTGCAATCGGAAACATTCAGTTTTACCGGGTCTTTGACCCCCGCAAGAGCGTTCCCTGCTCCCGGAACCTTGCTGTCCCAAATCGGATATTTTCCGCCGCTCCACCAAGCACAGCGTTCACTGTAAAGCCAGATATACTCATCGCAGGATTCCAATGCGCGGAAAATTACCTGAGTCAGAAAATGAGCCGGAGCAGAACCGGATATTTCCGGTTGAAGATGCCTCGCCCATTTCTGATTGATCCCAAGAATCGCATCAATATAACATGCCGGGGCAAAAGTCGTCTGTGCTTTATATTTCGCAACATTTTCTTTGCTGAGATATTTCAATGCTTCATATTCAGAGAGATCTTTAGCAACCCGGAAATCCCAACGGGAATTTGAATGATATCCGGCGGTTTCACAGCCATCGATGATTCTGGCGGTCGGTGGGATCACATCATAAACCCCGTTGATGAAATCGGACATAAAAGATTTTTTTGCAGGGAGCCAGTAAAGAACAAAAAGTTTGATATCCGGAAATGCTTTGAAAATCGCATTTCCCCACTGCTGTCCGCGTTTCCGGGCAATGGCAGATCCTTCCTTCTGCGGACGCTTGATCGTGTTGTATGACCAGAATTTTTTACCGTATTCTTCCGGGTCGAACAGAATCCCTTCCATCCCGCACTCTTTTGCAATCTCCGCTGCAAGCGCAAAGTTGGAACAGAGGGCAGCCCAATCCTGATCGTTGAACCAATCCTGATTTCCGGGCATAACAGTCGTATAGAAGAAATTATCAGTGAATTTTTTGAATTTCAAAGATTTATAAAGTGCAATCTGCTGTTCAAAATATTCCCGTTTCAGACGGGTTTTTCCCATGACGGAGGTAGTGAAATTTACCTCATGTTTTTTTCCGTTTGCATCGGTTCTTGTTCCCATGAATTTGACAGCTATGCCGTCAATGGGAGCTTCTTTTTCCATTGTCGGAAGGTTTTTAGCAAGGAAATCCACTGTCGGGGAGCCCCAGGAGAGATCTATGATTTTTTTCTCCGGCGGGGTCCAAAGCTCTTTCCCTGATACTGTCATACAGACTGCCAGCAAGACAGCACAGAATATTACTGTTTTTGTTTTTTTCATATTCCAACTCCTTTTTCAGTAATTAAAGTTCTTTGCATTGGGGATTCCGGAACGTAACCTTCTCTCCGGGAGCTTGTTTCAATGCTCCAAGTTCAATTGCAAGATAGGCTGTATCATCGCTTGAATGAATAATAAGTTCCAGAGTTTTCCATCCTTTTCCAGCCCCCGGACGGAGATATCTTTTTTGGGAACGGGGAATATCTGTCCATCCTTTTCCTGCATGATTCAGATAGGCATAAAGATAAGGATATCCGATGTTTTTTTCTTCGCTCTGCAGAACTTCTACGCGGACAAGATAGGTACGGTTCGGTTTTGCCGGGAGCAGAATGGTATGATTTCCGTTGTCGCGGCAGCCGGTGATGGTGAAAACTCCATCTTTCATGGTTGCCGTCCCTTTTGCCTTGGGTGTCTGCTGATATTTCCACTGAACTTTCAGGTTTTCCGGGGAGAGCATATTCTGTTTTCCGGAGATCTGTTCTTTGAGCGGTTCTTTTGCTTTGCGGATGACATCCACGATTCCGGGGAACTGTTTTTCCCAGTAAGGATATTTTGTTCCATTCCAGAAACAGCCTTTTTCGCTGTAAAACCAGACATATTCAGAGGAGACGTCCAGCGCATAGATCAGGTTTCGTTTCAGAAATACCAACGGATTTTCAATTGATACACCGAATTTTTTATGCCATTTTTTATTGATTCCCAGGATAGAATCCAGATAAAATGCCGGTGCGGCAAATGTTTGAGCCCGGTGCTTCTGATGATGAACTGGATCAAGGAATTTCAGGAAATTACGGTCATTATCCGCTAAAATCTTATCATAGTCACGGAAATTCTTTGCCAGATAACCGGAAGTTTCGTGGCCTTCATAAATGGTAACAGTCGGAGGCATAACGTCATAAACACCATTGATGAAATGTTCTGTCATATTATCATAAGCTCCAGCAATCCAGTAAAGAACGAAAAGTTTCATTGTGGGATAGGCTGTAAAAATAGCGCGCCCCCACTGTTGACCGCGTTTTCGGGCGATGGCAATACCTTCTTCCAGGGAACGGTCAAAGGTTCCGTACTGCCAGAATTTTCCGGCATATTCTTCGGGATCGAAGACAATCCCTTTCATGCCGCATTCTTTTGCGATGGATGCCGCCAGTGCATAGTTGGCACAGATGTTTTCCCAGTCCTGATCATTAAACCAATCCTGATTGGCGGGCATGACCACTGTATTGAGAAAGTTGTCAGTGAATTTTTTGAACTTCAGACTTTTATAAAGTTTAATCTGCTTTTCAAAATATTCCCGTTTCATTCGTAATTTTGCGTTCATGCTATGCGTGAGGTTGACGGGAACTTTTTTCCCACTTGCATCGGTCATTTCGCCGACCCATCGGATCATCAGCCCATCCACGGGAGCTTCTTTTTCCATTTGTTCCAGATTTTTTGCGAGGAATTCCACTGTCGGGGATCCCCAGGCAAGATCTATAATTTTTTTCTTTGGAACTTCCGCCCCGGTTACACTGGCAGTCAGCAGAAATGTCGCTGCAGCAGAGCACAATACTCTTGTGAAGCTTTTTTTCATAAATCATCCTTTTCTTTTTTATTCAATA
>JAFTIQ010000038.1 GCA_017456805.1 Lentisphaeria bacterium | reverse complement strand
GCCTATGAAGTGATCCGGAAAGAATTTGAGGCGTTCAAAGAAAAAAATCAGATCAAAGAATTTGACGAAAATATGCTTCTGGATATAGATGGCGTTATTTCCCGCTATCAGGAAGCCGAAGTTGCCTTGCAGCAGTTGGAAATAAGCATGAAGTCTTTGCAGGCAGAAATTGCACTCATCAAAGAGAAAGAGAAAAAACTTCAGCACATGATTCCGGAACATGACTCGGTGGATCAGCTGTTGGTAACTGCCAATAAAAATATCTCGCTGCTGGTGGAAGAGTTATCCCGGGTACGCAGTGCCATTGCCCATGTACCCAATGATCTAATCATCAATGAACGGGTGGTTTCCACAACCCCCTTCCCGGCATATCCGATAAAAGTTCTGGCAATTATTTTCATCGCCGGAATCTTTGTCAGCGGTCTTTATGCAACAATAGTCATTATATACGACATCATGCATGGCAAATTCAGCGGTATTGAAGAAGCTTCATTTCACAAAGATTTTTTCGATACTGTTGGTATTATTCCTCATGAGAATGCCTCCTTCACTCCGGAACAGCGGCAAATCATCAATAATGAAATGTTTTACCGGTTTATTCTGCGTTTGAGAAATATCCGTACCCTTTTTTCCTGTTCTCTGGATGGTTCATTTTTAAGTTCCGTGCTGTTCGACGAACAATTCACAAAAGCCAAACGCAATACGATCCTGATCCGGCTCATTGATGAAGCTGATGTGGAAAAAATCTGCGGCAATATGCAGAAAATCGGTAACTTTTATTACTCTGACAGCGGAAAAACCGGAGTGAATTACAAAGGGGAAGAAAAAGGAGAAGATACTCACGCGATTGAATATTTCAGAGGATTTTCCACCGGTGACGGTAAAGGCTACGGTTATGGTTACGGATTCGCCTTTTTCCCGGTACGCAACCTTTCGGTATTGGAGCCGGATGAGATTTCAATGCTTTATGATATTGTCAACGAGTTGAAAAAACATTATCAGCTGATCCGTATTTCCCGGGAGAAACCTTTCGATGCTTCCTGTCTGCTGGTAAGACAGCTGCATGATATATGCGATGCTACATTGCTCTATGTAGGTAAGAAAAAGACTCCGCGCAGCGTTGTGCGGCGTGTTTTGAAACTGCATGATGAAGAACACAAGGTCTTTGCAATCCTGACCGGAGTTACTGACGTTGAAAAGGTTATTACAGGAGATTACATACGATGAAAAAATTGTTTTTATCAACTCTTATGTTGTGCGGTGTCCTCTCTTTGACCGGATGCTACAACCGTTATACCGGAAACTTTGACCAATTCCCGGATATAAACAATTTGCCCAGCGGAGTGGTCGATCAGTCCGGACTGACCGATGAAGATAAACGCCGTCAGCTGGAATTTCTGAAACAACTTGATGAACAGAAAGAACCGGTTTACCGGATCAATGCGGGCGACAAGATCAGTATAAGGGTTTACAATCACCCCGATTTGATCATGGAATCGCTGGTAACGCCGGACGGTGCGATCGGGGTGATGTTTGCCGGTCAGGTACAGGTCGCCGGATTGACGTTGGAGGAGGCTTCGGAAAAAATCAAAAAAATCTATGCTCAATATATCAAAAATCCGGAACTCGGAGTTTTTGCCATTGATGTAAGAAGTCAGACCGCCACGATTGCCGGAGCGGTGAACAATCCGGGGATGTTCGTTATTTCCAACGGGATGCGTCTGGCTGATCTTTTTGCCAAAGCCGGAGGTTCGGCGGTCCGCGACTTTGACGATCAGATGCTGGATGCCGCTGATTTTCAGAACAGTATCATTGTCCGCAACGGAAAAATTCTTCCGGTGAACTTTTCTCTTGCCATCGAAAAAGGCGACCGCTGGCACAATGTGAAACTGAAAAAAGGTGATTACATCTATATCGCGGTGCGTTCCGAAGCCATGTGCAGTATCATCGGCAGCATCAACCGCCCCCACAAGAGATTGTGGGATCAGAATCTTGGGATACTGGAACTTATCTCCTCCGGTCTGGGGCTGAAGGAACAATACTGGAAATATGGTGTGATTATCAGAGGCGGCATGGAAAATCCCCGGTTCTACCGTGTGGATATCGACGGGATACTGCAAGGAAAATGTGCCAATGTGAGATTGCAGCCGGGAGATGTGGTCTATATTCCGCATGACAACATTTCTGAATATAACGTATTCATCCGGAAGATCATGCCCTCAGCTCAGCTGATCGGTTCATTTACATTCCCGATGTTGAACTTTGTAAAATAAGGTTGTCAATGAAATACCTGATTTTTCTCATTGCATTCATGGGCGTACTGCCGCTGGGGTATATCCTTACCTTGAACCGTAAGTATATGCGCTATGCTTTTCTGGCGGTATTGCTTCCGGTGATGATGTTCAATCAGGTATCCATCAACTTTTTCTCCCATGAAACCTATCGGGGGACTTCCAGAGGCATGGAAGTATCGCTGGTTTATCTGATCGCACTGGCAATGTTGATCGGCATGTGGATACTCTACCGGAAAAAGCCGCTATTGCCGGATACCGGAAGTAAAATCTATTTGGTATATTTTCTTTTGTGTATCCCCTCGCTGATCAATGCGGACAACGCACTTTTCAGCTGGTTTGAAATGTGGAAAATGGTAATGATGTATATCGTTTTTCTCTGTACCTATTATTATTTATATTACACACGGGACTTCAATACCGTAATGATCGGCTTCGGGATCGTGGCAGCGGTCACTTTTCTGACTGTGGTATTCCAGCACGTCAAAGGGATTCATCAGGCAAACGGGCTTTTCCCGCACCAGAACAGTATGGGTATGTATATGTGTCTGATTGCCCCGGTCTTTTTTGCCTATTACTTCAACCGTAACAAAGGCTGGAAACGTTTTCTGTTTGCCGGATTCTTTCTGGCGGCTTCGGCGGCGTGTATGCGTACTTATTCCCGTGGAGCAATGGTCTGTCTGCCTTTCGGCTGTGCGATCACTGCGCTGCTTTCATTGCGTTATCAGTTCCACATGCGGAAAATCCAGATCCTGCTGCCGATAGTTCTGGTATGCTTTTTCGGTGCATTACTGCTGCTGCCCAATATCATCAAGCGGTTTGAAAATGCTCCGAAAGAATCTCTTATGACCCGGCAATATCTTGCGGCTTCCGCATGGAATATGATGAAGGACAAACCCTTTGCCGGGGTCGGGTTGAATAACTGGGGCATAAAAATCAATCCGCCTTATCCCTATTGCGAAT
>JAFTIQ010000019.1 GCA_017456805.1 Lentisphaeria bacterium | reverse complement strand
TTTGGTTGAAAAGAGATTGCTGATGAGCTGGAAATGGTAGTTTGAGCGTGGCTACTCTCTGAGTAACCACCGAAAACGCTCCATTTTCAGATCTCTGCAAGAATTTTCAGACATTTTTGAAGACTTTTGAAATTACCTCATTTCTTAAATTCCATTAGGAATACTGCTGATTATCTGGGAACGAATGCAGAGCCATCCCGATAATAAACTCCACTATTTGTCAGTCCTGTTGAATATCTTTCCCCGGGATTACAGGAAAGTTTTGTAATTGCGGCAACATGACCATCCATGAAACAGACATTTGCTTTGCGTTTATGGCGGAGATCCGTGCGGTCGTTATAGGAGGAACAGACTGTTTCCAGGCTGCTGACCCACGGACGGGAAAGATTGGCACCGTAATAATCATTCACACTTGTGGACCACAAAGTATCTGCGAACAGCCCCATATTGCTGGAAGAGCGGCTACCAACCTGTTTGTGACGCTGCGCTTTTCCGAATACACCGTGACCATCCACATAACCGGTGGCAAACGGGTTGATACCGTAACCGCTGGCAATAAAAAAGTCGCCTTTGGCATCAATAACACCGCCGATCGTTCCATTGAGACTCACGGCGCCAAGATTCGGTCTGGTCGGACAACGCAGCACCATCGGACCGCCCATCGCATTGAAGTTTCCGGAAAATCTGGTCCCGGTGCTTCCGATATACGGCCAGAATAAACCAACCCATGTCTGACCTTTCCCCGCTGCTCCGATCTGGGAATAACTGCCTACCGCTTTCAAAGCGTCCGCAGAATAAATCGCCGGCATGAAACCATCATTATCTGAAGAATAAAGAGATGTTGTTGTTCCAAGCTGTTTCAGATTATTGACACAGGAAGAACTGCGGCTGGATTCCCGGGCGTTGTTCAATGCCGGCAGAAGCATTCCTGCAAGAATCGCAATAATAGCGATCACAACTAACAGTTCAATCAATGTGAAACCCAACAGCAATCCTTTTTTCTCTTCTGAAATTCTTTCATGTTGAACAACATCCATTCTTCGATGATCTTTAAACATTTTCAAGTCTCCTCTCATTTTCAGATTCTATTCTGCACGAAATTTATCTTTTGATGCCTATTCTATCATATATTTAAATTCTGTCAATACTTTTCTGAAAATATTTGAAAAAAAGATACATCAACTCCGGGAAGGGGTTCCAGGAATACTTTTCCTGAAAAATAAAAAAGAACAGATTGAACATTTTTCAAACAATGCTATATTATCTTGAGGTAATTGGATTACCTCATCTTGAAATACTGTTTTATTCTGATCATCAACAGCCGGAGAAATCATCATGGGAAAAGGTGCAATAAGTCTTACAAACAGCTTATATAAGATCAATGACAAGATCGCTCAGGCAACAAATTCCGCCTCCCTGCCCGGCGTTCCGGAAGTTCCCGCTCAACAGAAAAATGTCGCGGAAAAAGAAGCAGATCAGAAAGTTCAGAAACTTTCTCCTGAACGGATCCAGGAATTCAACCGGATGCATCATGATCTGGAAATCCGGATCGAAGGAATGATCTCTGAATATCAGGCAGAAATGGAAATCCATCAGCTCCGGGAAAAAGAACTTTCCGCTGCGGCAGAACAGGTCAATCAACTGAAAAAAGAACTGGCTTCTCTCACCCTGCCGGAAGAAACATCCGGCGAACAGGAAAAAGCTCTTTCCAAAACCCTTCGTGCCCTGGAACTTATGCGGCTGGAAACCATCCGGATGACAAAAAAGCTGGATTCCGGAAAAACCGGATCAGCTTCTGCTGCCGGAGATCAGAAAAGAGAGATCGATCTGATGAATCTGCCCAACAGCGAAATCGTGAAAAAAGGGTTTGTTTTCTTCTTCCCGCTCTTTCTTGCTCTGCTCTTCTGTACTGTCCTGATGGGATTGGCATTCATTTTCGCATGGAAAGTGGCTCTTTGAGATGAAACGGAACTATCAGACAATCGATTATGCCTCCAGCAGCGACAAACGGATCGCTATGACCAATTATCTGCGGATCGGTCCCTTTCAGCAAATCAGCGGACGGATCATGCAGGGAAAAAGGATCTATCGCAGAAGAGTGATCCTTTCCATTATCGCGCTGGCCTTTCTCGTCCTCGGACTATATGGAGTTTTTCATTCTTAAAAAAGGAGTTTTGACTTATGAAAATCGCTCTGAACACAGACTATCTGGGAGGAACCGGACATCCCGAAAAATATCTCCGGATGATGGCGGAAGCCGGATTCACTCATGTGCATTGGTGTCATCAGTGGAACACTGATTTTCTTTACAGCACCCATGAAATCGCGGAATATAAGAAGATTTTCAAACGAAACGGCTTGACGCTTCTGGATATTCACGGATCTTCCGGACAGGAAAAATGCTGGTTTTCCACCGATGAATACAGCCGGAAAGCCGGCGTGGAACTGGTCATCAACCGGATGGAAATGCTGGTTGAAATGGGAGGCGAAGGCGTGCTGATGATGCATCCGCCTTATTACGGCGAACGGTATGATGAAGAAGCCAGAAAGCTGAACCGTGCCAGATTCGATGCCCAAATGCGTTCTCTGGATGAATTGATCCCGGCAATGGAACACTATAATGTGAAAATCGCGTTGGAAAATTTACCGGCAGATACCTTTGAACTCCTGCCCCTCTACCTGAAGGAATTCCCGAAAGAATGGATCGGCGTCACATTCGATTCCGGTCACGCCAATATGCTTTCCCGGAACGGACTCAGCCTCATCAAAAATCTGGGCGACCGGATCGAAGCGCTGCATCTGCACGATAATGATACGACCGGGGATGATTTGCATCAGCCGCCGTTCTACGGGAACATCGACTGGACCGAACTGGTCAGGTTCATCAAGGAATCCTCCTACGGTGCCTCCGGACGCCCCCTGAGCTTTGAACTTTCCATGCGGAACACTCCATTCTTCAAAGAAGATCTGCCGCCGAATCAGCAGCCGGAAGAACAGATTAAAGCATTTCTTGCCGATGCGTATGACCGCTGCCGGAAAACAGCGGAAATCTATCAATCGCTCTGAAGATCCGCAGGCGGGAGGAAATTTCAAAAAAGTTGATTCCCGCCTGCCCGATTGAAACACTCAGAAAAAAACGGATCATTTTTTGAGATCTCTGCTGGTCCTGATCTTTTCCAATCCGGTGTAATATTCTGCGGGAGAAGGTTTTCCGACAAACGCTCCGGGACATCCGTCAAACGAGATCAAACGAGCCTCCGCAGGTTCGGGAGCGATCTCTTTTTCCGGTTCGATTTCCGGAGCGACGGAAAGAATCAGGCTCATCCCTTTTTCCAAAGTGAAGGCATGATGATGTTCCAGCGTAACAGGTGCGCCGTTCAGATAGACTCCGGTTCCGGCTGGCCATGGGTTCAACAGGCGGAATGTTTGTTTTTCCAAAGCCTGGATCCGGACAAACTGAACGATTCTGTTTTTCCGTTCAGCAGAGACCAGCAGGGGACCTTCCGTCCTGAGATCCCGGAACGAGGCGTCCATTTCATCCGGAAGCGCGGGGAAAAGCCGGACCAATCCATGATATCCCTGAAGCAGCATTTCCCCGATCAGCAGAAGATAAATCGCCGGTCCCTCCAGAACAGGATACATTTTTTCCTTACATTCCGGATCTTCGGTGGCTTCTTCATCCGTTCTGCCGCAGGCAATTTCTGAAACCGGGATCGGGCCGGCTCCGTCATCCCGGCAGACTTCAAAATCCGGGATCTGCTCTATATTCTTTTCGCTGAGTTCCGGATCGACAAGCAACGCCATATTATGAGCGATCAAGCCATTGGGTTTCACACATCCGGTGATCAAATCACACAAGGATTTCCAGGCAGTTTTCTTCTCTCCGAGACGACATGCGGCGAGCCCGCGATGGAACACTTTCCCCGTCCAGCCTTCCACAAATCCATCGTTGCAGCTGCAGGAGTACATGAATCCCATCCATGTGGGATTGAAAAGTTCCTTTTCCGCACTTTCCAGATCCTTTCCGGGAAACTCCGGATCCAACTCTCCGGCAGGGAACACCGGTCCGAGGGTTCTGGAATGATTGATATGATTTTCCGGCAACCCCTTCAAGGGCGAAAAACCTTTGGATGTCACAGGATATTCCGGGAAATGATCCAGAATGTGCTGCCATTTTTCCAATTCTGTTTTCTCTCCGCCGAGCAATCCGGCACAAGCAAGTCCAGCCCGGTAGGCTCCTTTGATGAAACAGAGCGTATCAATGGGATCCGAATGATCCAGATAGAAAAGTTCCGAATTCTGACTGCAATTGAGATGATATGATCCCTCCTGGCCATCCCAGTCAAGATATCCGGCAAAAAAGCGGCAGACTTCCCGGATCACATCATAGCCGTACTTTCTCAGGAATTCCAGATCCTTCGTATAAAGATAATGACGGTAGATCATACAGCTCCAGTAAGGCCCGCTCATCATACAGAACCGGTATGCCCCGTGAGAACACTCTTTTCCGCTTGGACCGCAGCTCAGCGGATAGTAGGCGCCCGGCAAACCAAAATATTCCGTATTTTCCCGGGCGGCTTTCAATTGATCCCGGATCATGCGGAACGTGCCCTCCGCCAGTTCCGGACGATTGATCAGCGGAAGCGGCATCACCGGAGCCTGCGCATTGTAATTGTTGGTGAAATATCCAAACCAGGGCAAACGCTGAACAGCATCGCCGGTTCTGCCGAACCACGGTCCGCAAAGCCCCCATGCAGGTGCATACCCCTCCGCAATCCCCATGTGATAATTGCTCAAATACCAGAGCTGTTCCAAGCCGGAATTCCCAAGAGAAACTTCATTCCTCTCCCAGAATCGATTCCAGTATTGACAGTTTTTTTCCTGAAGAGAGTCACTTCCCTCCGCCGCAGAAGCCCGGAGACGGGTAATCAATGCTGCGGGAGAATCCTCCACAGAAATGCTCAGGAACACATCATAATTCCCCATTGCGGAAATCACTGCGCTGTCAGCTTCCAGAGAAACTCCGGTAACAGAAGAAGTTCCGACGGAGGCTGATTTGATATATTTCGGAAACTCATCCGTATATGCAATGGGGCAATCCGGACGGCTCACAACAAGAACCGCAGCAGAATATTCCATTGTCCCGATCCGCAAATGAAACGCTGCGGCATCGGATTCCGTATAGAATTCCGGAGCGTCATACTCCGGCTGTGCCGCACGGAACAGTTTGATCCGCTGGGCAAAAGCCGTCAGGCAGGAAACATTCCGGACTTGAATCACCATAAGATCTTCCCCCGGAACCATAAAACTCTTCATCACCGGATGGGAAAGATGACGGGAAAGTTTCGTTTCCAGGATCCCGTCAAAAAGATGCAGCTGCCGTGACACCTTATGGACCGGCGCCATGGTTGCCGGATATCCGGATTCCAATCTCAGCTGAGCACCGTAAACAGGCACAGGAACCACCCGGGCTCCCCTTGGATTCTCCTTGACCATTTCGCTGAAAAAAGGAAATTCACCGGCTGCAATGCGGCGGACATGCTCCATAGGATGACGTTTGAAAACACTGGTCCGTTCATCCCAGAGAGAGTGATGATTGACAAGCCATTCCGGAATCCCGCTTTCGGAATCATAGTT
The DNA here is from genome assembly GCA_017456805.1 of Lentisphaeria bacterium. Next base: position 62,602 of record JAFTIQ010000019.1, on the reverse strand, counting down.
CAGGGCACACATGGAACCGTTCCCGATCGCCAAACCATCCAGCCAGCCCCGCGCCGGGCTGTTGTAAATCAGATCATACTGAGAAATCCTCTTGCGCACTCTGCTCATTTGATCAAATCTCCTTTTTCTCTGTTATTCTGAGCATCTAATATAATCTTCTTTCCCGCTTTTTCAACAAATCTTCAGCAAAAATCAAACAGGAAATTACAAAGACGCTTGTCCGATCCGGGATCGCAACAGGGAAATGAGAATAAAGATTAGCTTCTCCCTGAAGTTTTTCTTTCAGGGAATCTCTCTTTTTCTGACTGAGGCTTGTCCACCACATATCGATCTGTTTGAGCCCATTTTCCAGAAAACGCTTTGCCAGCATTTTGGAGTCAAACCTATACCCCTGTCTGGTAAGTTCTGCTATTCGCAGGAATGCAGACGGGCAATTAAAAATCTGCCCGTCTGCAACAAAAAATCAAGCTGTCCGGTTTTATTGAGCCGGAGTATATTTGAATTCCATTTTGATACTGCGGCAATTTTTTACCGTCTTGAAGAACATTCTGCGGAAAACACGGTTTCCGGAAGTCTTTTCCAGAATCATATCGACGGAATATTTGATCGGAACAGAAGAAGTAACTTCCAGCACGACTGCTTTTCCTTTGAACTTGATCAGGTATTTCTGGTTTCCAAGTTCTTCCACTGTTCCTTCCGTAACGACAGCACCTTCGAAAGACATTTCACGATCAAATTCTGCGATGTCTGTAACCGTGAAACGACCTTTGTTTGTCCGTTCAAAATCGAAGCAGCGTTCCAGTCTGGTAATTCCCGGAATGTAATTGTAAGCAGCCTTGTAATCCATGGTCACAGACAACCCTTTTTCAGATGAAGTCTGCTTCAGAATTTTTGCAGCAGTTGCTTTTGCCGGAGCAATGTTCGCGCCAACAAAACCAACCGGAGGATGACCGTCCAGATGAGTTTGTTCTTTGCCGTCAATCCGGGGAACAGAGTGACCGTAACTTCCAATCAGCCGGGATTCATAACGGCGATTGCTGAAGGTCCGTGCCGTATAAACTTCTGTTCCGGGATCAAGAACAACAGGAACATCGTCAATGGCAATAACATAGGAGCCGACATCGTTATGGTTATGAAATTCCCGGTTGCTTCCGCCTTTGAAAGAGACTCCCATGCGGCAATCAGCAGAACCTCTTGCAACATAAACCTGAGCTTGAGAAAATACGGTGTTCTTTTCCGGATTTATTTCATCCAGCGGTTTTTCATCGACAGGAACAAACAAAATGGAAAGGATTTTCGATAACGTTTTATTCTTCTTCAAATTATATTGACTGGAAAAACCTTTCCGTTTTCCAAGAAGAACATCACGTAATTCCAGGTAATAGGGATTTCTTACATTTGCATGAGTATCAGCGTAAGCCGGATAACATCCGGGGGCAATCAGGATTTTTTCCGGGAATGCAGCAGCAGATTTTGCTTTCGGAAATATATCCAGCAGATTTTTTCCGTTGTAACGCTGAACACACTCTGTGAGCTGAAGGAAATATCCGAAGCCGTAATACCAATAACTGATTCCCTCGGAACAATAGCTGTCATTTCCGAAACCGACTAAGTAATTTGCAAGCTTCTGCATAGCATAATTCAGCAAACGCTCTTTCCGTTCGGGTGCAATATCAAGCATCAGAAAAGCTCGGGCACAACCGCCGATACAAACGGCGTTCCAGTTATCGTTACGGTCCATCCAATCATAGACATAGTGCGTTCCTTCAAGAACCTGTTCCCACGGGATCACGATCCGGCGCAGAAGTTCTGCGTTCAATCTTGCCGCCAGTCCCGGATCCATATCCGGACCGAGAACATGCAACAGCATTGCAAGCTCTCCGGAAATTATAGCGGCATTGATATCAATAACATCTGTTTTTCCGGTCTGACAATTCAATGGGACATAGTGAGCCGGTAAAACCCAGGTCGGCAAATCGAGAAGCATTCTGACTCTTGATTCGATCGGGGCAAGGTATTTTTTCTCTTTTGTTGCGCAATACACAACTGTCAAAGCACCGAAATCCTGAAGCACATTCAAACGTTTCTGATAACTCTGGCGATCTCCTTTATTCCGAAAATCCATGTAATATGGAAAAGGATCTTCCAATATCTGCGCCCGCTGTTTTTCTGCTATTTCAAGCAGACTTTCCCATTGAGGATGAGTTTTCACCTTCTCCCACGCACTGCGGTTCTCCACCGTAGGAACAGGAGAAAAGGTCCCGGCAGAAAGAATACCGGAAAAAAGAATACCGAGGAAACCGAAAAGGACACTTTTACAGAAAAAATTCATGATGAGTCATCTTATTTTTTGAAATAACAAGGGATTAATTCCGCCGGATAACGGATCACATCCGTTCCATTATGATTGGTTAGAATGGAAAATTTATTTTCAGACAAAATACAAGGCTGATTAATCTTGTCATCCGGAACAATAGCATTGTAATGATTTCCCCAGGGCAAACCATTTTGATAAACGACTTCCGGCGTACTCCAATGAATCAAATCCTCAGAAGTGGAAATCTGCATGACTCTTCCATCGGCACTGACATTGGGAATTTTTCCGTTTTTAACTGACATGATGGGTTTACTGGTCATGATATAACATTTTTCCGGTTCGGAATAAACGACCCTCGGATGCCATGCATCTGCAATAATAACAGATTCTCTTCCGAATATTCCGGATTCACAAAAACTGCCGTCATAATATTTGACAAAATCCCCCATCAAGCCGTCAGACCGTTTCCGGCAGCGGGCAACATACACATCACACCGTTGCCAGGCATTAGATTCCACATTCAAATCAAGGGTGATCATATTATAAAAAACATAAATAAAATCGTCATCAGGCGGAATGAACATGCTGAAATCTCCGCTGCCGAGTCGCACAAGCTCCGAAGAATCCTGACCGACTGCATTCCCTGCGCCCGGATTGTATCGATTCGTGAATGCCGCTTCATTCCCCGCAAGCACCCAGCGGTCAAAGGTCCAGTTTTTCCCTTCATCATCGGAATGCATCAATCCAATATGACGGAAATCTGAATCAAATTTCGGAGTTTCGCACAATCCGTAGGAATCGTATGCACTTCCTTCTCCATTCCAGCCGGTCTCATTGTGAAACCAGCAGAAAAAACGATGCGTTACAGGGCAGATATAAAGACCGAAAGGCCAAATACTACCACGGGGAAGAATCCCTTCCGGATAACAGATCCCGGAAAAAGCATGATCGCAATGTCCCGTACGGAAATCCGTTCTGATCGGATAACACTTCGCTAAATCATCAAGACATGTCCCGGAAAAAACAGCGACCTCGCCGGAATGAGTATGCCCGCTCATTGCCCAAAGCCGTCCGTCAAAATCACGATACATGGGAGTGGTTCCATCCTGACAAACATTGTCTCTCCGCAGGAAGGGAGACTCTTTCCCTTCCCCGATTTCCAGCCGGTATTTCTCAAAAAAAGACATCTAACTGAACTTTCTTATTTTTTTATTTTTGATTTTCTTACTTCCCAAGTTCCCGCAGGATCTCCGCACGGACTCGTTCAGGTTCTTTGGGATCATGGGCATTCGTAACATAAATACGTTCCAGATATGCCCGTGCCTTCACCGGATCTTTGACCAGAGAAATATACTTGATATCCGTCACACCTTCCCGGATCGCCATGTAACGGATCGACGGAATATAATCATCAAAAGACTTGTAACAGATCCCTCCACGGGTGGTCACTTTCCAGTCGGAAGCGCCCTGTCCACCGTAATTATCAATAAACCAGAACATGTGAGATGCATTCAGCTTGTAGTAAGCCGCCGTCCAGGGAATCCGGCGATAATACCGGGAAAGGTGCTCCCGCATGGAAATGCTGCACATGTAATGACTGAGAAATACTCCGCTCTTCTGATAATCTTCAAAGATTCCCTTATAGGGAGCTTCAAAATACTGCGTTCCCCACAGACACCATCCGTCGATATAACCTTTCATAGCTTTTATATTGGCAACCGAGGGTTTCCAGTGGGCGAGAGTGACCAGCAGACGGACTGTCGGTTCCGCTGCCTTGGCACGTTTGTGACTGTCAAGAATCTCTGCCATATATTTATCCTGAGGCTCATCCCAGGTTTCAATGATGTAATCCGAATCCGCCACACCGTTGGCATTCATGAATTTTTTCACACAACGGATCCAATCACCCCAGCAATCTGCACCATAATTCTGTTTACAGACACCATAAGCACCGAATCCAATGAAAAATGTGGGTTTGATATTATATTTCTTTGCCCAGGCAAGCTGAGAACGCAAAGAGTTCAGCTGAGCCGCCAATCGGGGATCATTCAAATCAAGTTCCAATTTCCCCGGACCGGCTTTTTTGAATTTAAATCCCCAGGGATCAAGTCCGAATTCCCGGGTTCCGCACTCCGCCATCCCGCGAAATATCCCTTCCGCTGTTGACCACTGGAAAAAGTTCATCGGAATCGCAGGATCTTTCGGAAGAATCACATTCTTTAACGTCAGCGTTACAGGAATATCCTGCATCTCTCCAGTGTATTTCCGGTTGTGATACTGATTATTGATCACAGTCCAGCTCGCAGGCTCAGAAAGAGGAATCACGCGCAATCTTCCACTGTAAACCCCGGGCGCGACATCTGATGTATTGAAATCAAACCAGACAACTCCCGCCTCTTTCGGCGGAACTGTGATGGTACATGCTTCACCGATCTTCGGAAGCGGATCAAAACGCAGGCTTCCCGCATCTTTATCGTTATCCTTGAACCGGACAGCAAAACGCTGCGTGATTTTTTCCACCGGAAAACCTTTCAAACCGTAAGAACCAAAATATCTGTTTTCAGCAGTTTCCAGAATCACACGGTAATCCGCCGGCTTATCTGTCAAATTCATGATCGCAACAGGAAGAGCTTTGAATTCATTCACAGCGGCATTAAGCTCGATCTTCTCCACCAGATCAAACACTTCTTCCGGCACAAACGGAATCGCAAAACTGCTGACAGGCGAAACCGGTGCAACTGCAAATTTCCGGTTGGAAAGTTTCGCATATTTCTGCTTCAAACGGGCACTTTCCTCGTCAGAGCAGGCTTTTTCATATGCTGCACGGCTTGATACCGCAAGCGTTTTCCCAAATTTCTTTTGAAATGCCGCACCATAATCTCCCATGACAAGAACTCCAAACCGTTCCTGCTCATGAAAACTGTCCTTCAGCGGTGCCCAGGTCAAAAATTGTTTTGCTTTCAAACGCTGACGTCCGATATTAAAGGCAATTTCATCGCCATTTTCAAGTTTTCCGCCAATAGACTCAAACGGAATTTCTGCCGTAAGAATCCATCTGTTTTTTTCCGTACGGACGACTGCATTCCACGGAAGATTCTCTGTGGAAAACTTTGCGCCTCCAGCACCTGCAGCAAATTGAATCAGCTTCCCGTTTCGAACAAAAAAAATCTCAACCGCATCACCATCCCAGACACCTTTGCCCGCCACAACTGTTCCGGGTTCCCGGCAATCAACTGTAATTTTAAGAGAATCACCCTTCTTTCGAACTGAAAAAGAGGTCAACGCAGAAGCTTTGTCTTTTTCCCGGAGAACGCTAAAATCTCCTACACTCTCTTCTGAATCAGAGATCAGAACCGCTTTTTTTTTGGAACTTCAGGTATCGCTGCAGGCGTGGATGAAGGCATCACTTTCGGCTTGACCTCTTCCACAACCACATTGTCGATCAAAACATAGTCCCCAACAGCAAATCGGTGCGGACCATACTGCGTATCATGCCACATCTGAATCTGCAAAGCAGCTTTTCCGGTTTTGGCACCGGTCTTGAACGTGCCTTCGAATTTTTTCCAGTCAGTAGAAATATTGACTTGTCCCACAGATGTTGAACCGGATTTTCCCTGCCAAACACCTTTTCCGGCGTCCCACAGCTGGGTGTTCACGGAAACGCGCATGGCTTTGCAGCCTTTCAACTCCACTGAAAAACGGTATGTTGTATTGGGTTTGACAACAAAACCGGCATTTCTGGAATGACATCCAATCCAGCCGCAAGCAGCTGTCATTTCTGTCTTATGCGCTGTCTTGACAATTCTGGTGATCTCAAGTTTCGCACACTTGTTCCATGTATAATCTTCGGTAAAAAGAGAGATTTTTCCTGCGCCGTTGGTCATGGCAAAACCGTCCAGATTCGGCAAACGGGTATAATCCCCTTCTTTCACAAGATTCTGCCCGCAAAGCAACGCACCGATAATGCAGGAAAAAACTATCAATTTTTTCTTCATCTTCAGAACATCCTTCTGTTAAATTCCCGTATATGCCATCCACTTCCCGGATTGGATTCCATACTGATCCATCCAGCGAACCCACTGTCCGGATGCCCCACCATCACTCTTCCGTTCTGTTGCAACAGTTTTCTGGAAAGTGATACCATCCAACGCTGTGGCATGTCCATCCCAGAAATTGAAATTGATTCTGTTGGAATGACGCGCAAAATAACGTCCTTTGTCCCCGGATGTCACTCTGTAAATCCCTGCATACTGATTCTTTCGGCTCGCATTTGCAGAATCCCCGTTATAGGTAAAAGAGGAAGCTGCTTTGATTCTTTTGGTATTCAGGAATCTGGTGTTTTTGGAACTGCCCGCCAGTTTGAAGTCCGCTGCAATATATTCTGCATAAGAGTCTCCGGTAAATCCAATCGGACAGCCATAAGTGTAATATAAATCTGTCGTTTTATAATCTGCTGTGCTTGGACATTTTGCAATTTTGAAATCTCCAAGATAATTATTCTTTTTGTAAATCAGATCTATAGCCTCATACTGACTGTTAGAGTTCAATCCGGGAACACAACCATCTCCGTCATTGGCATAAAGCTGATGAATCTGCATCAACTGCTTCAAATTACCAAGACAATCTGCGGCTTGAGCCTTCGCACGGGCACTGTTCAACGCAGGAAGCAACATCCCCGCAAGAATTGCAATGATTGCAATCACAACCAGCAACTCAATCAGAGTGAATCCTGCCACAAAACCTTTTCTCGTGCAACTAAGTTTACGATCGTTCATAAAAACCTCCTGTTTTGGATATTTTTCCTTTGCCACCATGAACAATTGATGCACAAATTACCATCCCGGAACGACTGTCCCGGATTCTCTTTTTCAAGAGACAAGCTCCTATTTTTTTCTTTCTTACTCTGTCTGTATCTCAGACTCAAAATGCCGTTTTACGAACGACAAGCCTGGTCGGAATCCGGACAATTACTGTCTCATCCAACGATTTTCCAATCTGCTCCAAAAGCAAATCAGAAGAACGTTCCGCCAATCTTGCCTTCGGCGCATCAATCGTCGTCAAACAAGGTTCTTTATACGGCAGACATCCATAATCTTCCAGATTATCGTAGCTCAGAAGCTGAAAATCCTTCCCTGCTTCCATCCCCTTTTCACGAAAGGCTTCCAGCAAAGAAAAACTGACTACATCCGAAGTGGAAAACAAAAACTTTCCTTTGATCCCAGAACACAGTTTCAATCCCAGACGGTAACTTGGGATTGCATTCGTCAGAGCATCTGTTTCCACACAGCAGAACTTGATCTGCTTCTCCGGATAACCGCCGGAAATCACAGATTTTTCAAACATCTCCTTGCGGAGCAATCCGTTAGGATGATTCTCATAAACAATCAGTATTTCCGGAGGATTCTGCTGAAGTATTTTTTCAACTGCTGCCCTAATTCCACGGCTGTTATCAAACATGATCTGGTGAAACGGAAGATCCAGTTCTTCTTCCAAATGAGTGATCACAACGGGGATTTCCAGCTTTTTCAAAATTTCAACCGTTAATGGATCAATAAATCCGGAGGTAATCAAAAGACCATCCATCCCATCTATGGCAGCCGCAAACAGCTTCGGATCACAAAGCGTCAGATAATCAATCAACTTTACATCGCACTGTTTCATATAAAGATGCTGAATACTGATCCTTGTCCGGATCCCCATGGCACTTTCCCATACAGGTGTGGCAGGAAATTTCTTATCAGCAACCGCGATCCGATACTTCGGCTTCTGCTCCCGCGGTTCCGGTGAACCGACAAATGTCCCGACACCATGTTTGCGGTAAACCAAACCTTTATCAACAAGCAAACGAACCGCCCGGTCAGCCGTAAGAGTGGAAACACCAAACCGCGCCGCCAATTCGGCATTGGAGGCAAGCTGTTCTCCTGTACGGAAATTGCCGCGCAGGATCATCTCTTCCAAAGCCTCACGGATATTTTCCGTCATATTGACTCGTCCGGCTCTCATTTTCACAAACTCCTACATACTGTTAAATATGACTTTCTTTTTCTAATATATCGCTAAAAACATTAAATGCAAGTAAACAAATTAAAAAAAATAATATTTTTTACAAAAAAAACAATATAACTCATATATATGAGCAAATAAAAAAGCATTGTTCCAACATGGATTGTTTTTGCAATTTGCTAACTCTTTAATGATGGCATATTCATTCTTTTATTCGCAAAAAAATGATAAAATCCATGCGCGAAAAGGATAAAATTGAAAAAAAATCAAAAAAAGATTGTTTTTCCTAAAATCACCCTCTTGACATATCCGAATTTTTGTTGTATAATTTTTGCGTGGAGACACTTATCAACTTCGCATAATATACATTATGTTAAGTCCTTTCCATTCGTTTTGGCCTTTTTTTAAGACCGGTTTTTGTTTAAAAACTCCATAACTCATTGATTATCAGACACCGTGACTTAACATAATGTATATTATGCGTCGTCGGTTCACTTTGATCGAACTCCTTGTTGTGATTGCAATCATTGCAATTCTCGCCGGAATGCTGCTTCCCGCTCTCAACAACGCCAGAGCACGGGCACGGGCTTCCAATTGCGTCGGAAACCTGAAACAGATCAACCTTGCCCAGCAGCAGTATGTGGCAGAAAATGACGGTGTTCTCGTTATGGGATATGGAAAAAATTATCCGGCAGCAGAATACGGCGGAGTAAAAATGAGTTCTGCCGGAAACGTCTACTGGTATGGTCTTCTTGCTCAATATGTTGACTGGAAAGTTTACGAATGTCCCGGTTATGCTAATCAGAATAAATTCTATCCGTTCCAGGGAGCTGAAGAAGTAACTCCCGCCGCAGGATACGGAATCAGTCAGTTCGGACTTGTTGACGATGCAACCCGTATGGATAAAGGCCGGAAGCTCGCCCGCGTCCGCAATCAGTGCATCAACTTTGCATGTACAGATCAGATCAAAGACCGGAGCAGCTGGGTTGGACCTCAGGGTCCCCGTTCCGGCGGCCCTGCCGGAGATGAACGGATTCCGCTTGGTACTTCAGGAGGAGATTCTCTCCGCTGCGTGCAGCCGATCCACGGCATAAACAACAACTTTGCGTTCACCGATGGTCATGTTGAAGCCCGCAAAGCCGATGGCGGAACACAGGGAAAAGACTGGAACCCGGATTATCCGAAAGTTGCACCCTGATCTCAAGGGAAGTCTCTCTTAAAACGAAACACGCAGCCTCAAAACTGCGTGTTTTTTTATTCAAACGAAGCCCGTCGGCCTGCTTTGATCCCGGAGCGGCGCGCTTTTTCTGCCAATCGCCGTTCCTGAGAGGCTCTTGTCGGCTTGGTGGGCTTGCGTTTTTTAGGAACTTTCAAAGCTGCTTTCAACAGATTGGAAAGTCTGATCCGTGCGGCTTCCCGGTTATCGGGCAGACTGCGGGATTCCCGGGCAAGAATAGAGATAAAATCTTTCTCTCCGCCGATCAGGTTTTTCAGCCGTTCTTTTACATCATCTGAGAGGAAATCACTTTCCATAAACCGGTAAACCAGTCTGACCGCGGTGGAAGTTTTATTCACATTCTGTCCGCCGGGACCGCTGGCTGTCCGGACAAATTCCTCTTCCAGTTCCTCGTCGGGGGGCAGGATCAATTTCAACTCAGCCATATTATCCACCTTTTGCTCAATATTTAATAGAGATTTCCGCCGTATCAAAGTTCCGGGGAGAAACGCCGTAGATCTTCCGGAAATTCTTGGAAAACGCCTGAAGAGAGGAAAAACCGGTCAGTTCCGCGATTTCGCTGAACATCATTTTCCCCTGCCGGATATATTCCAGAGCATGATGAAAACGGACTCTTTCGATATATTCAAAAACAGTCATATTCATCCTTTTCCGGAAACTGCTGCAAAGATAATTCGGGTGCATACAGGCGACTTCTGCCAGCTCTTTCAGGGTAAGTTTCCTGCTGTAATTTTCTTCAATGAATTGAAGAAGTTCCATTGCCCTCGGGAGCACTGTTTTTGCGGGTGATTCCGTTAATGCCCGCAGAAACGGCGCAATCAGCAGCCGGAAATAAGCGTCATACTCATAATGATCGATCGGGCTTTTCACCGGCTGATTTTCAATCTTGATCAGATGATCGAAAACGGAATAAAAATGATCTTCTCTTCCGGCAGTACTGATCTCAATACATTTTCCATGAAGGAAAAAGAGATCGGAGGGGGCACCGGGAAGCTGCGCATTAAAATGAGTCCAATATTTGCAAAGCCGTTCCGGACAGCAGACTTTTGCATTTGCAAACGGCGGAACGAGCAGCATCATTCCCGGTTTCAGATGATAGGTTTCGCCGTCGTTCGTAACAGAGCCCTCTCCGCTGACCGGGAAATAAATGCGGGCGTAGGAAATGATCCGCCATGCCGGGGGAAAATTTCCGGTCATCCACCTGGAATCCACCTCAATCCGATCAACTTTTATCGTTTTCAAAATCAGTGTATTGTAATCAATATCCATAATCCGGAGAAATCTTAATTTAAGATAAGTTTTTCTTAAGAATCAGTGCTGTTTTCTTAAAATCACACCTTGTATTCCCTTGTTTTCAGACTATAATATATTGCAGAAACAAAAATTTTCAAAAGAAAAATTATAAAAAAACAGGAGAACGTTCATGAAAGTTCGTTGTTTCACCTTAATCGAATTGCTGGTTGTGATTGCAATTATTGCGATTCTGGCAGGAATGTTGCTTCCCGCGCTCAACAGCGCCAGGGAAAAAGGACGCGCCACAGCTTGTATCAACAATCTCAAAGGAATCGGAACCGGGGTTCTCATGTACACCGGGGATAATGATGATGTTCTTCCGGGAGAAAACGTGAAAGCAGAAAACCGCTGGACCACCCAGCTTCTTCCCTATCTTTATCCCGGAAAAGCAAGCAATCAGATCATACTCAAAAGTTCAGTCTTCCACTGTCCTTCCGATAAGCATCAGTGCACAAAAAATGATGCCAGCTTCATCTCTTACGGTATGAATCATTATCTTTCCGGGCTGGCAGTTGTATGGGGAGAACTTTCCAAGCCGTATCCCATCAAAATCACAAAGATCCCCCAGCCTTCCCATCATTTGTTTGCGGTGGACAAAAATGTGGATAAAGATTCCAATGCAGATACGAATGGACATTTCTATACCTACCCTGGAGATTCCATTGACCGTCACACACTCAACCGGATCTCCTTTCTGGCTGTCGGAGGAAATATTGATACTGCTCCGGCGGCAATCGTAAAGAGCGCAGCCCAGGAACTTCCCTGGAACGCATTCAGAGATCCCAATCCCGCTAAGAACTACTGATCAAGGAGAAAATAATGAAAAATCAGAAAACGATATTGTCAGTTTTTACTGCAATTGCCGCAGCCTTTTGTGTCAGCGGAGCACCGGTTGTGACGGATGCTGTGATCTGCCCGGAAAGCGGAACGCCAGCCGCAATCATCCTGCCTGAAAAATGCAGCAGTAATACAGAACATGCAGCAAAAGAACTTCAGCTGATTCTGGGAAAAATCACCGGAAAAGAGTTCAAAATTTCCAGAACAGAAGTTCCCGGAACAAAGATTTATCTGGGAAAACCCGTTCCCGGGCTGACAGACGGAAAACAATGTTATGCGGTAACTGCCGGCAATCATCTTTATCTCGGCGGAGAGGGGAAAAACGGAACCCTTCATGCGGTTTATCATTTTCTTCAGGACGAATTGCAGTACCGGGTGCTGAGTCCCTTCGGTGATGAAGTCATTCCGACCGCAAAAGAAATCAAGCTCAGATTGAACAAAAGCTATACCAACGGAGTGGATTTCCGCTGTCTGATGACCTATATCTATCACCGTGACCGGAAGACGACTTTTGAATTTTACATCCGGAACTTCCAGAACTGGGAAGTCCGTTCCAAAGATCTCGGTTTTCTCTGTCAGCTCACCCCCATCGGGAAAGATCATCACTCCATTTTCAAGTTCATGCCCCCGGACAAATATTTCAAAGATCATCCGGAATTCTACACCATGGATAAATCCGGAAAACGGGTCAGAAACAAACAGATGTGCTTCTCCAGCAAAGAGATGAGAAAAATCTTCCTGGAAAATGTCAAGGCTCATGCAGCAACCCGCTATCAGAAAGCCATTGAAGATTACGGCGATTGCTATATTGAACTCTCAGCTATGGATTACGGCGGAAAATTCTGTTATTGTCCGGAATGTCTGAAAAAAGAACAGCAGTATGGAACACCCTGCGGAGCGTTCTTTGAATTCCTGGCAGAGATCAGTGCCGGCGTTCAGAAGGATTTCCCGAAACTGAAAATCGCAACCCTCGCCTACCGGAAAGAACAGACAGAAGTCCCGCCCAACGGGCTGGTTTTCCCCGATAATTTCATCACCATCTTTGCCCCAATCGACGATAATGTGCTTGCGCCGCTGGATCATGTTTCCAATCAGGAAACGTATAACCATCTGAAAAAATGGTGTCAGATCTCCAAAAACGTTCTGATCTGGTATTATCCCAATCCGTACCAGTGCTATCTCGGTCCCTATTCCGCATTGCGCCGTGCCTGTTATGACTTCAAACTCATGAAAGAGCTGGGGATCAGAGGAACGATTTATGAGCATGACGTTTCCGCACGGACGAACTCCAACTTTGCCGATCTGGAATCATGGGTCCTGCTCCGGATGTTCAGCGGATATGAAAATTACGAAGCATTGATCTGGGAATACATGACCCTTGCCTACGGAAAAGCCGCCGGAGAGATGTACCTCTACTTCAATGAACTGGAACAGCTCCGGGAAAAAGCTGTCCGGGCAGGCTATGCCGGAAACTTCATCGTTGCACCGGAAGAAATGAAATATATGACTCCGGAAAATCTGGAACGCTGGAACACCCTGTTTGATGTGGCAGAAAAATCTGTCGGAAACGATTCTGCTGCATTGTTCCGGATCCGCCGGGTCCGGTATGAGCTGGATTTGATAATCCTGCGGAGATTCTTTGATTTTGAGAAAGATTCCGGCATCCGGAAAGGCGGAGTCAAAGTCATCAGCAGCCGGGTGATCGATACCCTGAAGAAAATGAAAGCCGCCGGAATGAATGTCACCGAATTTGATGTTCAAATCCGGGAAGCTCAAATTCTGGAAGAACTTGCGCTCACTCAGGGAAAATCAAAGTATCTTGATGCTGCTCCGGAAGATGTGCGGATCGTCTTTTATCCGTCTGGTGCAGCAGATAAAGATGCCCTCACCGGAATCGCGAAAACTCATGGCGGGCTCACCTTCCCCTACGGCATTTTTGCTCATGATTACATCATGGAAACCATCGGGAAAAAGATCAAAGCGAAGTGGACCCTTCTGCAGAAAGCAGAGATCGAAGCAAAAGATATCGTGCCGGATCAATACAAATATTACCGTCTGGGCGAAGTGAAACTCAGCGCGGCAACCCGCTTCTCTCTGACCGGAAATTCCTATCATTTCCGCAACGCCGGAATCTATGCCGTACCGGAAAAGGATGGCAACCTCTGGGAAGTCTGGTTCTCCCTGAAATTCGAAGGTCCTGCCGTAAAAGGCAGCAAGGCAGCCGTCAACAAAGTCTTCTGCGATCACATTCTTATGATCCGGAAAAAAGCCCGGACGGAGCAGCTCCCGGCAGAGTTGAAACAGATCCCTGCTGACAAAATCTTCACTGTCTATCCCGCGCTTGCGGCATTCAATAAGAAAAACACTGTGGAAGATCCTCAAGCCAACCGGGGCAAAGCTGTCTGGGAAGATTTCAGTTCCGGAGAACTGTTCTTCGGCGCATACGACAATCAGACAAAAGCCAACAAGCGCTGTCTGACCCTGAAAGGCAGTTTGATCAAAACCACAGATGGCTATGCTTATTACAAGTTTGCATCTCCGCTCAAAATCACCAGGAACATGCTGATTTACGGAAACCTCTGGCTGATCAACATCAATGCCGGAGCAGCGATTCCGCAGGAAGATTCGTACATCGTTTATCTTTCCCTCCGGTTTGATGCGGCGGCAAAGAAAGCGTATTGCGACAAAGCTCTTCTTGTTCCGGAATCTGCGTTCGGAGCAAAATAACTCTAAAAAATCCCGAAGATTTTACCGGAGATTGAAAAACCGTGGCAGGAGATTCCGGAATTAAGTCAAGGAAAGTCGACGACTCTGTTTTCTCTGCGTGCCTGATCAGCCAGGAAACCGACGAGATGTCCATTGATGGAATCATCCAGGCAGCTGCAGGAAATGGATGGAGTTTTTCCTTCCAGTTGATCCACAAAGTCCACCACGAGTTTTCGATCTCCGCCGCCGTGTCCGCCAAAGGCTCCGGTATTGTCGGAATAAGTGGAAAGATTGATCTCCTCGCTTGAGAATTCATGCCCCGGTCTCGGGTCGATTTTCCGGATAACAAAACTGCTGTCATCCATGATCCCTTCAATTTCGCCAAGAGTTCCGACAATATGAAGTTTCCGGCAGGGCCGCGCAGTTCCGGCAACGAGATTATGGACTGCAGTGGCCCCGTTTGCGAATTCGATCATGACTGATTGACGGTCTACAACATTGTTGTCCATTTTCCAGATACAGCGTGCATAAGGATTATCTTTCCGTTTCAGTTCACGTTCATAATCGTCCATGGAGGGTTCGTCAACTCCTTCCAGTCCGGTCCAAACATAAGAACCCCACCGTTTCGGATTGTTCAAATTGATTTGTCTATTGGAATAGATACAGCTTTTTTCCAATGGACAATCAATGAGACAATACTCTCCGGAACCGGCAGGAGCATTTTCTTTGCAGAAGAAATGACGCCCTCCGAAACTGGAGATCCGGAGAGGTTTTATCCCGCTCATAAACCAGCAGATCAAATCCAAATCATGGCAGCATTTTGCCATAAGCATTGTTGATTTACAGATATCTTCGCGTCTCCATTTTCCGCGAACATAACAATTTGCCATATGGTGATAACTTACATGTTCGGAGGTCTGAATATTTACAATAGTTCCGATTTCTCCATCGAAAATTTTTTGTTTGATTGCCGTGTAAAAATCGGCATATCTCAATACATGGCAGATCATCACTTTTCTGCGGTATTTTTTGACGGTCTCATCCAACAGATGAACCTCTTCAGCAGAAACTGCAATAGGTTTCTCCAAAAGGACATCATAACCTGCTTCCAGCAAGGGGATTGTTGTGGGAACGTGATCAGCATCCATTGTACCGTTGATGATACAGTCAGCCAATTTTCCGCGGGAAGCAAGTTCTGCTGCATCATGAAAAACCATATCCGGTTTGATACCAAATTCATTGATTGCTTTTTTACAGCGAATGGGGTTTGGATCTGCAACGCCAACGATCCGGAACCTGTCCGGTCGCTCTTTAGCGTAGGAAGCATAACACATGGAACGGTGCCCGGCTCCAACAATAATTGATGTAAACATTTTCTATTTTATCCTTTCAGAAAACTTATCATTTCATCGGTTTCAAAAGAAGGACCCGTTCAAGAGAAACAGCATCTTCCCTGACAGATCCATTAACGTAAGAGGGCCCTTCGACCTTGACGATCACCACGATTTCATATTCTTTTCCAGCTTCACCGGCACTGTAAATTCTTCGGAGATCAACCCGCAGCAGGCATGATACATGGGCAAAAATATATCCGCTTTCCGGGATTTTGTGAACCCCCAGTGAATAAACATGATATTTTTCATCCCGGGGTATATTTTTCGGCTGAATTCTGGAAATGACCTTCCGCTGTTTTGCATCATAGATCCCCAACATCAAAGGACGCCCTTTATGGGCTGTCTGACTGCTCAGGCGCAACACTGTTTTCGTCGCGGAATCCGGATCAAAAACAGGATTTACCCTCTGGAATTTTTCGAGAGAAACTCCGGAGACCTCAAAAACACATTTTCTGTTTTTCAATTCCGGAGGCAGCGGAGTCATGGCGGGATCGCTCCCATTGACGGCACGGCATATAACTACTCGGTCGATCGCATAACGATTAGAATTTTTTGAACCTTTCACAAAATTCGGTCCGCTGAGCTTGGCGGAAACGTAGATATCGACATAATTATTGAAACCGGCGGGATCATAAACTTTCTCCAGCTGCAGCTGAATAAGCCATGACCAATGCATCCAGAGAAATGATTTTTCTGTCAGGTTGAACCGTCCGGCAAAATACCAGTGATATTTCTCATCTCCGGGCAAAGCCTGAGGAGGAATTGTTCCCATACCGAGATTTTTACGGTTATGGAAATCGTATACCCCGAAAGAAATACCGCGATTTTCCACATAACGCTTTCCTGCTTCAGCAGAACGCCCTTCTTTTCCGATCATGCCAATCGCTTTCCCGCCTGCAGCCTCCGGATCATCAAAAGTAGAACATGCTCGATGAAAACTCAACACCGGCCATGCTATGTCTGCAATAACATCCTTATCCTCGAACCCTTTCAAAGGAGGAATGTCAGCAAGCGTTCCACGGATATAAATTTGAAGTCTTTCAAGTTCATCCTTCTGCCGCTTCGGAAAAATGTATTTTTTGATGACAGCTGTTTCGTATTCCTGCAGTTTCCCGGCAATCGTTCTCAATTCCGTTCCGGAAAGAGCAGGCAGTTCAGCCCGCTTATCCAGACGGGCATGGTAAATGGGAATCCATTCACGATGAATCCGTTCTAAAATTACCGGATTATCTTTTTCCGCTTTTTCTGCAGCAGAAAGAAGATACTCCGCTTTCCGGAAAAATGCTTCATTAAGATCTGATCTCCGGTTGAGCGGCAAATCGCAGAGGGAACCATTCAAACTGCTGTTTCCTTTTTGCAATTCATTATGGTACTCCAGCAGAAAGGGAGCAGCTTTTCCGTAATAAGCATTTATGAAACGGATGATTTCCTTTTCCGGCTGAAGATCCGGGTTGTTCATCATACGCATCCCGAGGAACAACCGCAGGGCATGAAAAGAAGTCGTTGTTTCCTTGGCACATTCTGCAAAAACAAACTTGACTTTATTTGCTTTGTAGTACCGCATTGATTCCGCAACATTCAACGCATTTGTTGCCGGATAGAATTCACGTCCCTGATACAAAACCCAATAATCCCAAACAGCAAGAGAGGCTTTCTCTTTCCAATCTTGAATGATTGCTGCAGATTCTTTGTTTTCCGGAGCTGTAAACGGACGATGGGTGTCACGGCGTTCTCCGCTGAACTCTTTACCGAGAAGTGCGATCTGAATCCAAACATTTTTGTGCGGAACGATCCCCTTCGGCATCGTCTTCGTGCTGACATACGCAGTAGTCATCAGCTTGATTTCAGGAAACTCATTTTCAATATTCTGAGCTAAAGCATTGGTAAAGGAGAGGAGGACTCCAGCCTGATTTCCATACTTTTTCAATAAAAGTTTGCAGCCGGAACATTCACAGTAATCGGCATTGTCATTCGGGGAAATCGCGTAAATCCATGGAGCATGGTTTTTCCCGGCAATCTCACGGTCACTGAGAATATATTTACGAAGCTGTTCCGTGAAAGCTTTGATCGTTTCCGGATTACTCATGCAAACCTGCCCCGGACCGTAAGCTGACGTCGCACAGATATACTTTTTCTTCCCGGCTGACCAAGAAAACAGTTTTTCCCGGTCTTTCCCCCAGCCGCTTGTATAATTGTAAAACGTATGACACGCCCGGGGAGATCCAACGATATTACGGACTCCCCGATTCCATGCTTCTCCGGCAACGATCTTTTCATCATGAAAATGATTCATGCGATTCCGTGCAAGAAATCTGTGACGCAAGGTATCATCTGCCCTGCGCGCAGTATACACACCGCGAACCGGGAAATATGGTTTTCCGGCATATTTCAAATCAGCTGACCACTCGATCTGATCAGCTTTTGGAGAAAATGTACTCCATTCATCAAGCCAGAGGATTCCAAGATTGTTTTCAAGAAACTCGTACGCACCGTAAAGGATTCCGCGTGGATTTCCCCCAGTTATGATCAAAGTATCTGTGCCAAAAGCCTGAACCAGCCACTCTTCACTTTGAAAACTGTTTGACTCTTTTAAGAGTTCGGCTACTTTCGGATGATTCCCGATATAAATGTTTCGTCCCCCTTTTGCATTTCCTCTGGTGATCGGATATTTTTTCCCCGTCACAAGCTCAAAATGCTCTGACAGTTCTTTTGCTGCCATCTCTTCTGACTTGCTGGGATTTTCAGAAAGAATAATCCCGACTCCTCCGTTTAACAAGACACAGAACAGCGCAGCAATGACAATCAGACAACTTTTGCATTTCAACATGAATAACCCCACTTTCTCTCTTTTTTTCAACGTTCTTTATCATACCACGGCAAATACAGATATCTGTTAGAAGTATCTTTGATTTGCATGTATTTTTCCATGGAAACATTCCCGACATGTCCGTCAAGGAAAGTAATATTCATTGATTTGCTGTTTCCGTGCAGGAAACGGACCGTTCCGTCGGTCGTCGACATTCCACTCCAGGCAAAGCAAATATTAACTCCATCAAGAATCAACCATAATCTGGTGGGATTTCTGTATGAACTGAAAGAACGGGCAATAACAATACCGGCGCCTTCACTGGGCCCGCTCTTCGTAGTTTGAGCTATCTGACTGTTAAGAGCATAACTTGAACAAAATCCGCAGGTTCCCTGGTGACTGACGAAATCATTATCAGAAGGACACCGGTACAGCGGGAACGGGGTTGCAGAGCTGCGATGTACTTTACTGTGATAGGTATAATCGATTTTCATTTGGTGTTGCATAAGAAGGGAATGCCAGCAAATTCCATTCGATGGTCCTCGTGAATAAATATAGCCATTATTGTCGTCGGCATACAGCTGGACGTAAATTCCAAGCTGTTTCATGTTGCTTTTGCAGGAAACCTCCCGTCCTTTTTCTCTTGAGTTGTTGAGTGCGGGAAGCAGCATCCCGGCAAGGATTGCGATAATTGCGATCACAACAAGCAGTTCGATCAACGTAAAATTCCGTTTCATGTGCCCTCTCTTTTTATTGTTTTTTTTGGAACGATTTCTGAACTTCTACCGGATAATATAACAGAAATGAAATTGTTTTTCAAGATTCAATCAGCATGTAAATAATTCAAGATAGGATGAAACTAAAAATACTTTTTCTCTATAACTCTATAAAAATCTTAAAAAATCAAGCATTGAAAATAAATCAAAATAGGATGAAAATACTTATAAAAAAAGCTGGTGGCTCAATGTTCCAGGATGATTTTTGATGATACCCACTGACGGACTGGCGCACTTTCCGGAGCTAAAATCCGCCCGCGGAGAATTTCATACCCTTGCAGCCAAAGTCTCCAATTCGGAGGGCTTACATGAAAGGGCAGAACCCATGGATAGGCGGGAACACGCTCCTGCCGGGCACGGAGATACACAAGTTTGAATGTGTCTGGAATCTCAATACCGCTCTCTTTTGCAAAACTGAAAATTTCATGGCAGAAATTACTTTTTACAATCAGCGCATCAGGAAAACTTTTTTTCTTTAAACAAAGATTCAAAAAACGTTTCAATTCTTCTTTTACGGATTCTTTTTCTGAAAAAACAAACCTGTCCGAAGCGAACAGGGGAAGTCCACACTCTCTTTTCAAACGCCTAACCATTTTCATGGCACTTTTATTGTAACATTCAAGCGGACTCGAATAGAAAAAACCGATCCGGCGGTAATTCTGTTTCGTCAAATATTTCAACAAATATCTGATATTTGCCTCTTCATCATAGTCAACGCAGGACGTCTGCGTTGACCATGTGATTTTATTGCAGGCAACGAACGGTATATTTGCCGCAGAAAGAGTATCGGCAGTTTCTCTCCGCAGAGAACTGTTCAAAAACAAAAAACCGCAAAATTTTGCAATGTCAGCCTCAAGGTTCTTTTCAAACTCTTCCAAATCAAACATCTTATATTCGAATCCATCGAGCATAATTTCTTTCAGGAGAGCTTTATCCTCCCAGCCGATTTCATGATTGGAAACAATCGCAATCGTTCCACTGTTAATATTTTCCCGAACGATCTGGATCCCATTCCGCGGAGACGTGCATCTCAATATACCAGCGCGGAATAAAAGCCGCAAGGCGCAGGTAATCGTTTGACGGGCAACACGGAACTCATTCTGCAAAGTCTCATTGACCGGAAGGCTGTCGCGATAAAAGCCACGACGGATCCTCTGCTCAATTCTTGCCGCAATCATTAAAACTTTTGGCGGATACATCCAAACTTTCCTTGTGTTCCCAGGGCCCTCTGATAAAGGTTCCCTTTATTCATTTCTTATCCACTCAGGAAAACTTCCTCTAAGTTAAATTAGTATAACCTCCATTAAAGAAAAATCAAACGTTCTTTTCTATTTTTTCAGATGATTTCAAAATCCAGAGGATTCTGACGGAATGCATCAGATAAAAAACTTCAAATTTTTCCCGCCAAGAGCCGCTGAGGGTTGAAACGTTACCGGGATCATTGCCTTTTGAGGAGAGGGGTCTTCCAGAAGATTCATTGCAAGCTCGCTGATGATTTCTGCGGAGATCCCTGCATGATATCCAATCACAGAAAACGGATCAGGTGCGGATTCCATCAATCCATCAATTTTTCCGAAAACGCCGTATGTGATAATGAAAAAATCCTGATCCGGAATCAATCCGAGACTTTTCATGTGATCCGCCAAAGCCTGCGCAAGCAGGATACAGCCGACCCAATAGTATTTCTTATCTTTGATTTTATTCCAGATCGCTTCGATCATTTCCCGGTTTTTTCTGTATGTCTGATCCCAGATCACACAGCCGTTTTCCCGGGTGAAATACGGAATTTTTGCATCGGTGATCTGATGTTTCAGAATCATTTTCTGAAGAGCACTGTATTTGACTTCATCGGTAACATCCCCGTAACCGACATAAATCATGGAAGAAAACGCCTCTTTCGGAATGATCTTTGCAGCATCGTCATAGGCTTGTTCATAATCATATTCCACGTTTGATATCCAGTGGTACGACTGAATTTTTTTAACCGGTGCATTGAAGGGTGTAAAACGGATCAGCCGGGTATTGACCACATGCAGGAGCTCCAGCGTTTGTCCCTGAAGAATACTGTCGCTGGCAATATAAATATCAGCAATATTTGATTTCAGGATCCGTTTGACATCTCCGGTGATTTTCTGAGGATTGCTCCCCACACGGATAAGGGTCATGGTATAACTGCTGAACTGCAGGAAATCACAGATTTCCCGGAGCATGAGAGAGAAGCTGGTGGAAGAGAGATCCTTTCCCATATCCCCGAGCAGGAATCCCAGTTTGTAAGTTTTATGATAAAGCTGCCGTCCCTTTCCTTTGGGGAAATAACCGTATTTCCGGCAAAGGTTCAGGATTTTCTCCCGTTTTTCCGGGCTGATCATCCATGCGCTTCCGGGGCTCAAGGCGCGGGAAACTGTTGATTGGCTGACCTTTGCCAATTTTGCGATATCTGTACTGGTGACCTTTTTCTTCATGGGAAATGCTCCTTTGCAGTAATATATTTCCATTTTCCGGCAATGCAAGCGGGAGAAAAAGTATTTTTTCATTTTATGCATTTGTTAAATATCTGTAATATAATGATATAAAATGAATTATAAATGAAAATCTGAAATGGTTTGCATAAAATTGAAAATGGTTTGAATCTCATTTATATTATTTCATTGATTTTGAAGATGAACAGAAAAAACCACAAATCGAAGGAGGTAAAAAGTATGTATCATCCGCAGAAAAAATTCACCTTGATCGAGCTGCTTGTTGTGATTGCCATCATTGCAATTCTGGCAGGTATGCTGCTGCCCGCACTGAATAACGCACGGGATACCGCACGAATCTCTGCCTGTGTCAATAATCAGAAACAGATCGGGATTTCCTTCGCCGGTTACGAGGCCGACAACCAACGGCTGCCCCCTTCCATGATAGCACCTCAGGATGATGATTATTATAAAGCGGAAGCGTGGTCAACTCTTCTTTTCGGAAAGAAAATGTCCAACGGAAAATGGTCAAACAATCCCCTGGACTGGAAAATCATCGAATGTCCCGCCGACCGTATTTCCGGTGCCGCAGGTGTGCCGAAACAAAGTTATTGGGCATGCCGTCAAACCCTTGGATATCTTCAAAAAGACGGAACCTACTGGAACGATTCCAATGAGGCATACAGATCCATGCGGGGCTTGCTGCATAAAGGCTTTAAATCTCCTTCGAAAATTCTCCTGATCACAGATTATTCCCAAAGCGGTTCCCGCGGCGATGCTCCGGTTCAAGGAGTGATCGAAGCTCCCTACATCTGGAAAACTGGCGATACCAATTTTGTCGATTATGGAAGCCGCGATATCAATGCAAACCACCGGAAGGGAGCAAATCATCTGTTCGGGGATCTTCATGTGGAAATGATCGATTATAAAAAATTAGGTTTTCAGCCGTATACCAACAAATACTGGTATACCGGAAAAGCCTTTGCATGGTAATTCAGGGAGGGAATCAATATGAATATCAGAAAATTGCTTGCCGGGATCGCCGCTTCTCTGATCGTTGTGACGGCATTCGGGTTTGATTTTGCAAAAGATGGAAAAGCTCTCTGTGTGATTGCCGTTCCGGAACAGCTTTCTGATCTGGAAATCATGGCAAAAGATGATCTTGCCGGAATTCTGCAAAAAATCACCGGTGCAGCATTTCAGGTCGTTCCGGAATCTCAGGTGAATGGCCCTGCGATTTATCTCGGTTTTACAAAGTACGCAAAAGCAAACGGGATCGATGTCTCCAAACTCGAAAAAGAGGAATGGGTCATTAAAACGTCCGGAGAAAATCTGATCCTGACCGGCGGCGGAATCGTCGGACCTTATTATGCGGTTCAGGCTCTGCTCCGGAAAATGGGGTATTACATGCTGACCAGAGATCAGGAAGTGATCCCCCAATTGAAAACCCTCACGCTCGCGAATCCCGATGAACAGAAAAAACCAGCGTTCAAAGGACGTTATATCCATGATGCATTCCCGGAAACCGCTTTGCTGGAAGGCATGGGCTATGAAAAAGCAAAAGCCTATAACATGTGGCTGATGCGCAATCTTCAGAATGGACAGGGACAGAACGCATGCAAGGTGCGTCCTTATTATATCGGAGATCACAACAATGTGTTCCACTTCCCCTTTTTCCACTCTCTGATGGCGTATGTCCCCCCGGAAAAATATTTCAAAACGCATCCGGAATATTATACGATGGATGCCAGCGGCAAGCGGATCAAGCCCCGGACAGCGGGAATCGGCGGTTCTCTCTGCATGTCCAATCCGGAAGTTGCAAAAGTCACGGCAGAAAATATGCTCGCCATGATCCGGAAGGACCGGAAACTCATTGACAGCAATCACTGTCCGAAGATCTATGATCTTTCCCTGCTGGATGATTTCGGCTACATCTGCTATTGTCCGGAATGTAAAAAAGTGATCGAAGCTCACGGAGGCGAAAAGAAAGGCGGAACAACTGCGCTCATGCTGCTTTACAGCAACGATGTTGCAGCACGGGTCGCAAAAGAATTTCCCGATGTGATCATCCGTATCTTCGCCTATTCCTGCGGAAAACTCCCCTGTAAAACAGTCAAACCGGCAAAGAATATTCTGGTTCAGTATTGCGACTTGTTTTCTCAGGGGGATTCCTACCGTCCGCTGACTTCCAAATTCAATCGGGCATCGCTGAACTATCTGAAGGGCTGGAGTGCCTCCGGCGCGGAACTGATGGTCTGGGATTATTGGAATCTTCCTCAGTACAATCCCCGCCCGGAAACGGTGCTCGACACGATTCAGCCGGATATGCAGCTGTTCCACAAACTCGGGGTCACCAATCTGTTTATCGAAGCAGAACTGGAAGCAGGCTGTCCGCAGAACTTCATGTTCCTGCAATATTTTGTCGGCTGCCAGCTGATGATCGATCCCTATCAGGACGTGGAAAAGCTGGTCGATATTTATATGAAAGGATATTACGGAGATGCGGCGCCTGTCATGAGAGAATATCTGGAAGCCTTGCGCGCCGGAGTGAAAACGCACCCGAATCTCCAGATTTCCATCCGGATCGAACGGTGGCATTATCTTACCAACGATTTTCTTGTAAACTGGTATAAGAAACTGACGACTGCTGAACGTTCTCTGCCGGAAGGTTCTGTGCACCGCGACCGTGTTCAGGCGGAAAAACTCCAGCTTATGTGGTTTGTCTGTCAAAACGCAGCTTCTACCAGAAAAGCCTTCGCCAATGCAGGGATCTCGATTGCCGATCTGAAAAAAGAAACCTATGCTGCGGCGAAAAAGTTCCTGCATCGCGACGGATTCCGCCGGACGGCTCAGAGAACAGCAAAGAAATTTGAAGAAGCCTGGGAAATCGTCTCTGCAGAAATCCCTGTTCCGGCAATGTTCAAAAATGTGCCGGAAGAACAGATCCGCGTGCTGGGCTATCCCCTTTACCGCAGAGTTCCAAGTCATAACACAAATACTGTCCCGGACAAAGATGCCACTTGCGGAAAGGCTTTGAAATCTGCCAACAGGAACATCGCCTATCACGGTCCCGGAAAAGTCATCAAAGAAAAATCCGGGGATTATATCGCCTCTGCATTCTACCTTTCCAATATCGGAACTTCAGGAAAAGTCGGACTCGAATTGAAGGAAGTCCCTCAGGATGAAAAATATCACTGGTATCGGATCCCGGGAACGCTGGATATGAAGTCGCTTTCCTATTTCTGGGGACACAGCTGGGGATTGCAGATGAATATCAGCCATGTTTACACCCCGACAGACGGTGTTCATGACATGAACAAATGGCAAGGCTGGGTCCGGGCAAAATTCACCGGTCCGGCATACGTTCCGGGCTCCAAACAGGAAAATGCCATCTGGGTGGATATTGTTGTCCTGACCCGTCCCGGAGAACCGAGTCTTTCCAAATATCCCGCAGGCGGTTTGATCAAGTGAGGCAGGATATGAGCGTTCAACCGATCCATCTGAATTTGAATCCCGGGGCGGAATTTGATACAAAATACCGTTTCTGGCAGGGATGCCCGACGCTCCTCCGGACGAAGAAAGGGCGGCTCTACGCCGGCTGGTATTCCGGCGGTGTCGGGGAGCCTGATCTGGAAAATTACAATCTTCTGATCCGGAGCGATGATGACGGCTGGAGCTGGTCAAAGCCGGTGGCAGTCGTTCCCAGCGAACCGGAAAACGGTTTTGTGGCGATTGATATTCAGCTCTGGCTGGATCCTCTGGACAGAATGTGGATGTTTATCACCCAGAGATATCTGAGGGAGAACATGCAGATCACAGATCCGGATCATCTGGCGCTCTGGGCAGCCGTTTGCAATGATCCGGATGCTGAAACGCCGGAATGGCAGGAACCATTCTTTGTTTCTCAAGGTTTTCTCCGGACTCAGCCCACAGTTCTTTCCAACGGAGACTGGCTGCTGTGTGCTTATGACTGGTCATCTCAGAACTACCGTTACTCCCGCAGCAAAGATCAGGGGAAAACCTGGGAACGCTGCGAAGCCGGAAAACGTGCAGCTGTCCTGAAAAAAGAAGAGATGCAATTCGATGAAGCAATGATTCTTGAACGGAAGGATCACTCGCTTCTGATGTTTGCCCGCGACCGGAGCGGTTTCATCGCACAATGCACCTGTAAAGATCTTGCAGGAACAGAGTGGACTTCCGGAGAATTTACCGGTATTCCCGGCGCAAATTCCCGCTTCTTCCTGAAACGTTTGAACTCCGGACGGGTTCTGCTGATCCATAACAACTCTTCAACCATGCGGACGGATCTTTGTGCCAAACTTTCTGAAGATGACGGTGCAACATGGAAATATTCCATGCCGCTGGATTCTGCCATTGCGGAAGATTGGGGAACGATCTCTTATCCGGATGTTGTTCAAGCCGGAGACGGCAGGATTTTTGTCATTTACGACTGCGGCAGAATCACTTCCAAAGAAATCCGCATGGCTCAGATCACGGAAGAAGATATCATGAACGGATCAATTTGTGATTACTCTTCCTACTTGAACAGAATCATCAGCAAAGCTCCGGGCAAACCGTTCGATCAGGCTTTGTTTGAACAGAAAAAACGTGACCGGAACATCTGGCTGGATGATATATTCTTCCCCATGTACGGGATCGTAAAAAAAGAAAACTCTTAACTTCATAAGGTGAAAAATGAAATATCTCGCAATATTTATGCTGTTCGTTTCTGTTGCACTCTCTGCTGCAGAACAAGTCGTCTTTGAAGCAAAATCAATGAAAGACTGGGTAGGGGCATTGAGAAAAGTCTCCTGTAAAGACGGACTTTTCGATACCAATAAGGATCAGTACGTGCTGATCTCCCGGACAAAGATCAAAGTCAATCCCGGAAAGACATACCGGATCTATGGGGATTTCAAACTGAAACTCTATTGTCCGCTTGGAAATATCCGGTTCGGGATCATTCCCGTGGATGCTTCCGGAAAAGAATTGAAGCGGCAATACATCGGCGCAAGCCCGTTCAATGACCGCGTTGCCGGCAACAATCATAATCAGGTCCGGAATTTCTGGCTGACTTTTGAAGGCAAGATCCCCGATGGAAAATTCCAGTTCCCGGAAGGAACAGTGGCGTTCAAAGTCATTCTGCATCAGTTCGAAGATTATATTGTTGACATGAATTTCAAGAATATCAAAGTGACGGAAGAGTGACCGCAGCATGAAAAACTCTGTGATTTTTCTCGGGACCAGTCACGGGGATCCCACGCTGACCCGTTTTTGTTCCAGCACGCTTTACCGGCTCGGGGATTGTTCCCTCCTGATCGATGCGGGAGAACCCGTTACGGGGCTGCTCGTCAGAGAAGGGATCCAGCCTTCCAGTCTGGATGCGGTATTCCTCTCTCACATGCATATCGATCATGTGGGCGGATTGCCTGCACTCGTTCATTATCTCATGAAGTATCCCGATGATTCCAGACAGACAGAACTTCTTTTTCCGGAAGAATCGGCTGTTGAAGATTTCCGGAACTGGATGAATGCAGCAAACGCTTATATCCGGCAGGAAAAAGTCTGTTACACTGGATTGAATCCTGATTTTACCTGGAACAAAAAGGGCGTGAAAGTGAGCTGCATTCCAACGGAACACATCAAAGCCATCAATGCACCCAGCTATGCATTTCTTCTGGAAACGGATTCCTGCCGGATCCTGCATACCGGGGATTTGACCGGAGATTTTCATGATTTCCCGGAAATCGATCCGGAAAAACCGCTGGATCTCTGTGTCTGCGAAGCAACTCATGTGGGCTATCGTCTGGAAGCATTTCTGGAACGGATCGCAAAGTTCCCCATCAAACAATTTGTCTTCAATCATATCGGACCGCTCTGGACCGATGGAAAAGAAAAGATTCTGGAAGATGCTGTATCAGGGCTCCCATTTCCTGTTCTGGTCGCACGGGATGGATCAAAACTTGAACTTTAAGGATTTTTTATGGTAACTGTACAACATCATTCCGATGTTTCTTTTGATTCATCCGCGGCATGGGCTGATGCCTTGAAAACGGCTCAACTCAATGGAGATTCTGAAATTTTCTTCCCCCGGGGAACCTATCATTTTTACAGCGGAACAAAGCTTCAGCACTGCTTTATTTCCAACAATGATGAGAGTGTAAAACAGATCGTCTTTCCCCTCTGTTTTCAAAAGGACCTCAAACTGCGCGGAGACGATGCAAAATTTATTTTCCACGGAAGATTGCTTCCGTTCGTTCTGGAGGAATGCCGGAATATCTCAATCTCCGGGATTTCCATTGACTTTGCCACACCGTTTCACTTTGAATCGGAATTGCTGGAAAGTGATGGAAAAAGTTCGCTTCTGAGGATCCCCGGGAACTGGACAATCGAAAACGGAAAGTTTCTTGTTTTCAATGACGGTTTGGATGCACTCAGCGGAAAAGTGATTTTCACTGCTTACAACCGGGAGTCCGGAGAGATCGCAGATGTATGCGGATATCATGTTCCGAACAGAGATCTGATTTGTGAAAAGGAACACGAACTCCTGCGGGTTCCGGTAGGGATGAAAACAGATCAGCCGAACCTGATTCTCCGTCATCAGGCACGGCATACCCCCGCATTTCTCATCGACAAAAGCGAGGATATTCTGATAGAACACATCACGGTCCACCACGCAGAGGGAATGGCAGTTGTCGGGCAGAATTCCAGAAATATTTCATTGGATCATATCTCAGTTGTCCCATCTGAGGGACGGGATCTTTCCGTTACCGACGATGCAGTGCATTTCTCCGAATGTGAGGGCAGGATCGAGATCAGAAACAGCACGTTTCACCAGACACTTGACGATGCGGTCAATGTTCACGGCATGTACCGCAGGCTGAAACGATCCGGAGAATACCTGCTTCTTGAGGCTTGTCATTTTCAGCAGTTCGGTTTGTGGAACGGGAAACCGGGAGATATTCTGGAACTTGTCAAAGCAGAAACCATGCAGGCGTATGCCCGGATCCGCTGCAAAGGATTTCAGCCCGGAACAAAACAGCTTTATTGTCTGGAACTTGCCGAACCGCTGCCGCCGGAATATGAGAATGGGGATATCGCAAGAGTCCTGCGTTCGGCAGATATGGAGGTTATCGTTTCCGGCAACGACATGGCAAATAACATGTCCAGAGGGATCCTTCTTTCCGGGGCAAAACGCGGATTGATCGAAAACAACAGAATCCATTCTCCCGGGAACGGGATCTACATTTCCGGCGATGCTAATTACTGGTACGAATCCGGTCCGGTCAGAGAACTGGAAATCAGGGGGAACATCTTTGATTATTGCGCCTACCTTCAGAAAGATGCCGTCCCTGTAAATATTGATCCGGTCATTCCCCGGAAAGTGCCGGGATTCTTCTATCACGGAACGGTAAAAGTGCATGACAATTGTTTCCGGATAAAAGATCCTTCTCCGGTTCTCAAAGCTCATTCTGTTTCGGAATTGGAGTTCTCCGGAAATACGATTGAATCCGTCAGCTCTCCGGAAACGGAAATACTCCAGACTTCGGAATGTGGAAAAATTACCGGAACAGGGAATCTTTTCAATGGAAAAATGCGGAAAATACGACAGTTTCAACTTGAAAAATGACCGTAAGTGAGGTAATGTAATACGAAATTTTTCATTCCGGAAATTTTGACCGGAAACAAAAAAAACATTATCTCAACGAACATTGCAAACAACCAGAGAAGGAGATTGAACCATGTCCGGAATTTTTAAGGCATACGACATTCGCGGGATCTACCCGGAACAGCTGAACGAAGAAATGGCTGAAAAGATCGGCCGCGCATTTGTCACGTTTCTCGGCGCAAAAAAAGTTGTGATCGGAAGAGATATGCGACCCCACTCTGTTCCTCTCTTCAATGCCCTGGCAAAAGGGATCACAGAACAGGGCTGCGATGTGGTGGATCTCGGACTTTGCTCAACCCCTCAGACATATCATGCAAACGGGGTCCTGAATGCAGATGGCAGTATCATGATCACCGCCTCCCACAATACCCGGGAATGGAACGGTTTCAAACTCTGCCGGAAAGATGATGTTCCCATCAGCGGAGCAACCGGGATCGCTGATATTCAGAAACTTGTGGAAGAAAACAACTTCCCCGTCTCTGCAGTAAAAGGAACGATCTCCACTTATGATATCAGTGCGGATTACAAAAAATTCCTCCGCAGCTATGCCAAAATGGATCGTAAATTGAAAGTCGTGGCAGATTTTGCCAATGCAATGGGTTCCTATGAAATCGCCGGAATCGAAGATCTCTTTGAAATCGTTCCCATGTACCGGGAACTGGATGGAACCTTCCCCAATCATGAAGCCAATCCGCTGCATACAGAAACACTGGATGCGATCCGCAAAAAAGTGGTGGAAGTCGGGGCTGATTTCGGTGCTGCATTCGATGGTGATGCCGACCGCTGCGGTTTTGTGGATGACAAGGGAGAAATTATTCCCATGGATCTCTTTACGGCGCTCATCGCCCAGGATATTCTGAGCGAACCCGCTGCCAACGGAGAAAAAACAACCATTCTCTATGACTTGAGAAGCAGCCGGGCTGTCCGCGAATGTATTGAAGAAAACGGCGGCCGCGCCCTGATGTCCAGAGTGGGGCATGCCTTCATCAAACAGCAGATGCGGGAAAACAATGCAGTCTTTGCCGGAGAGCTTTCCGGACATTACTATTTCAAAGAAAACTTTGTCGCTGAATCTCAGGGACTTGCAGTCATCAAACTGGCAAATCTCATCTGCAAAAAGAATCAGAAAGTCAGCGAACTTGTTGCGCCTCTGCGGAAATATTTCTCCAGCGGTGAAATCAACTCCAAAGTGGCAGATGTCGCCCCCATTCTGGCAAAAATCAAAAACGATTATGCAGATGGAAATCTCTTTGAACTGGATGGAATCTCCGTGGAATACAAAGACTGGTGGTTCAACATCCGCTGTTCCAACACAGAGCCTCTGCTGCGTCTGATCGTGGAAGCGGAAAAGAAAGAAGATATGGAAAAACGCCGGGATGAACTCCTGAAGATCATCCGCGGATAACACAACGGAGAACAAGGGATGAAAAGAACGGGAGAATTCCCGACAGAGTTCCGTGCATTTACCAACGGAACTCTCTCACTGAGAGTAGAACGTTATGGAAACCTGGATCAGATCGGATGGTACGAGATCCGGGAGTTCGAAGGAAAAAATTATCCGGACCGTCATGCAGTCCAGTTTTTCAGCAGAACTCTGTTCGCCTCGCAGAGAATGGCTCCGGCAGTAAATTTCTTCCAGGAAGATGACAACGGATTGCGCCGGGATTTTGTCCCCGCTGACAGCGAATGGTTCCCAAACGGATTCCTTTCTGAACGGTCCTCTCTCCGCATGAAACAGAATTGTTTCAGCATGGAATTCAAACCCTTTTCCAATCATCCCTTCTCCGTTATGATGCGGAAAACCAATGTTCCGGAAGGAACTTTGAAAACAATGAAAAATCAGGTGGTGGGAAGCTGGAAATCCCACTGCCGGTTCTCAAGCGAAGATTTGAGAAAAATGGGGATTTCCGAGAAAATCCCCTTTCCGGATGATACAAAAGTCGAACAGAAACTCCTTTCCGCCGTATTTTCCGAAAAAGAAAATGCCTTCGTCATGGAGCTGAGCCGGAAAGATCTCTGGAAGGAACGCAGCGTCTATCTTGCTGTCACCGGAAATCAGAAATGCTCTTTGAGCGAAGAAGATCCCTACTGGCTTCTGGAAATGGATTGCCCGGAAAAAACAGAACGTTTAAGGCTGGGTTTCGGCATTTCCTTCGACCGGAACGAAGCAGTTGCTCTGGCAAAACAGATCTGCACGGAAGCCGTAATACCGGATCCATTCCCGGAATCCGGTTTCGCGCTGGACTTTGAAGGAATGGAACTGGCATCCGATTTCGCAAAGGATTACCGTCAATGGCAATTTGCCATGCTGATCGGCGAAAACGAAAAAGAATGTGCCATCAAAGCCGCCGCAAGCAAATACGGTTTCTTCGCCATGTGGGATCATGTCTACCCCATCCGGGATTTCCTCATGCTGGGATATCCGGAAATCGCAAAAAAAGCTCTTCGGTATATCACAACATGCTATGGGATAGAATGTTATGAATGGGTCGGATTACAGCTCCCGATGGTATTGAATGAAATTCTCGGGTTTGACAATGACCCTGCCTTTGAACGGGAGATCTACGACAGGTTAAAGCCGGTCTATGATAATTTCATAAAACGGGCTCATGACGGAACCGGTTTGTTCCCAACACGTTACAGCGTTGGAAATGATAATTCTCTTCAGGCAGGTTTTTCCGGAGAGTTCTTCGCCTGCTGTACCAACAGCTGGTGGCATAACTCCCTCCAGTGCATGAGAAATATTGCGCTGGATCTTGGCGAACTCTCTGATGCAGAACGATATGGAGCGCAGGCAGAGAAAGTTGCGGCTCATTATCTGGATGTTTTCTATCACCGTCAGGACGAATATCTGCGCCAGGCTGTCACAAGCGAATTAAAACCCGAAATCGATGTTTATCAGAATACCAATACACTGGGATTGGATTACACTCACGGGAAAGAGCTGCTTCAGCAGGTCATCAAAAATCTCGCCCGGTTTCAGGCAGCAAAACTTTACCATACGACCGGACACAGAGCTGTGCCGCTGGACAGCAAAATCCCTTGCGAAATGTGGCATTCCTGTCACATGAACCAGCACTTGGGTCACGAATGTAAACTTGCCCGTATGGGCGGATTCCCTTCTGAAGCTGACCGGGTCATGGCGGCTTATCTGAAAAAATACGGTGAGACCGGAACCGCTGTGGAGACCTTCAACTTCACCGGCTGTCCGGGTGATCAGAACCAGCTTTCTGAGTGGCAAACCTTCTCGGCAACCGGCGCAATCAAAGCACTTGTCAGCGGAGTCGCCGGAATCGAATATCATCGCGGCGGGATCAACTATCTCCCTGCGAATGGATGCAACTCACGAAAAATCAAAGCGTTGTGCATGAATGGATCGATCTGCGATATTGAAGTTTCCGGAACCGGAGATTCTGCGCAGCTCTATCTCAACGGAAGCTGTCTTCCCGGCACGCTTCAGGTTCCGGCGGATCGCCTGAAAAAAGGGAAAAACCTGATTGAATTCAAACGTTGCGACAGCAGTTCCGCGCCGCTGCAATTCCTTCAGGCAGAAGATCTGCCGATTTCTGACTTGAAGTATGAAAACAGATCTCTCAGCTTTACTGTTGATGCCGACCGGCACTCTGTAATCCATTTTTATGCAGAGAGCGATCCAATCTGGAAAGCCCGGGAAGATAATGATTTTGAACTGATTTGGAACCCGGAGGAGCATTTGCTTCTCTGGAAAGGAACATTCCGTAAAGGAGAACGGATCGAGGTGAAATTATGACAGAACCCGCAGAATGTCTGAAACAATTTTTCGGAAAACACATTACCCTTGTTGCCCTGGGTGACTCCAATACGGAGTTCAACCACTGGTCCAACGGCAGAAATTATCTCACAATGATTGCTTGCAATGCTTATACCCGTTATGCAGGAATCACCCCTGTCAACAGCGGTCACAGCGGCAATGACGTGAAAAAAGCCCTCGCCCGGCTGGATCGGGACGTCCTGCGGTTCCATCCGGATGTGGTGATCGTCACCCTCGGCGGCAATGATTCCAACAGCGGAACATTGGAAGAATTCAAAGCAAATTACCGTAAACTGCTGACCATTCTGAAAGAACAGGTCCCCGCAGTCATCACCCGCACCTCCAATCCGGCAATTGATATGAGAAATGGAAAAGAAGATCCCACCTGGAACGCCTGCAAACCGGAGTTCATGGCAGCAGTCGTGGAAATCTCCAAAGAAATGGGAATCCCATGTCTGGATCATTACAGCTTGTGGAAAGCATCAACGGAAAGTCGTTACAGCGGAGAGCTTATCATGCTTATGGGCAACGGGTTGCATCCGAATGAGTTTGGACATCGCAGGTTCTATTCCGAGCTTGCCCCCCTGCTGGGACTGGATCCCGATTTCCAATGCGAATATACCCATCTTCTCCGGCTTCAGGAGAAAGAAGGATAAGGCTGAAAAGAGCCTCTTTCCGGTTTTCAGACCTTTTGCGGCATATCGATTTTTATGCAAAAATTGACATGCAGAACTTAAAAGTTCAGCTCAGGCGGACTTCGTTCCAAGCCTTTTCCAGAGCGTTTACTCCAGTCTTTCCGGTTGTTCGGATTTCCGGGGCATACCGGTTGATCTTTGCTTCCTCAACAAGCAGGAAGAAATCAACCAGTCCGGGCGCAGTTCTGACCGCCGGAACCATCTCCAATGCCAGACGCTGCTTTTCGATCCATGGTTTCAAATCTGCCCCTTTTACCGCATCGGAAGCCAGCGAATTGGCAGCGCGCTGAGCGCGCAAAGTCAAGGCTTTCAAATACCGTGGATAGTGTTCCAACGCTTCTGTAAACCGGAGAAATCCCGGGCGGAAGAGCAGTTTCAGGTGTGCTTTGATTTCCATTGCCGCAGAGGAATCGCCCCTGAGTTTTTTATAAAACGGGTGCATTTTTTCATATTGAGCGAACACCTCTTTCAGGAATGCGAGATCTTTTTCCAGACAGCCCCAGGCTTCCCCTCTGGCGCGTTCCAATGCGATCCGGAACATCTGTTCGGAGTGAATGGATTCCGGCGGACAGCCGAACCCTTTCAGAACAGCATTATCGGCGGCATCGCTCTGCCAGTCTTTGTATTCCATAAAAAAGGTCATGAGAAGATTTCCGGGCAGTTTTGCGCCGCTGCGGAGCTGTTTCACCAAACCCGGCTGAAGAATTGAAAAAAGTTTCACAAGTCCCTGACGCTGAGAATGGATCGCTTCGCACTCCTTCAAAAAGACTCTTGTTCCGACTGTCAATGCTTCAGCGGTCAATGCCGGATAGCCGATGGTTCCGCTTTTTCCGGAAATATTGACTGTCTGCGGGAAATCGCCGGGCCAATCCCTGCACTGCACCGCGCTCCATTTTTTAACAGCGGAGACCGATGCGCCCAGTGCAGAACTTCTTCCCGGCTCGGAAGGATATTCCCGGAGGATTTTGGCGATTTTCCCATTTTCGTTCAGGATCGCCAGTTTCATGATCAGATATTCCGGCAATTTTTCGGAATCGAATTCCGGACGGAGATCATAGTTTTCCTCCAGCCATGCGGAAAGGGCATCGGTCAGGGATTGTCCGGTAAATACGGAACCATCCCGGCAGGAAAGGGTGAACAATTCAGCGGCATCGCGGATGGGATTGAGCTTCAACCGTTGGATTTTCGGCAGGCTTTTCAACAGAAATTCCACCTTTTCCTGCAGCATTCCCGGCACGAGATAATCGGGCAGATAACGATCCAGGAGGTTCAGATTGTCTTCCGGAACCAGCAGGAAAAGTCCATCTTTTTTCTCTCCGGGATCGAATTGATATTTCAATCGGAACCGTTCTCCGGAAGAGACAAGAAAATCCGGATAATCTTTCGGGTTGTAACCGCCGGCTTCTTCCAGCATTGTCCGGGTATCCGGCGCATAATTTTTATGAACAGCGATCCAATCTTTCAACACGCCGGAGGTGGAATTGATGTGCTCCGGCAGATGTTCCTGAAACCATTGTTCGAGGAATACATCCTGCACCAGAGCATCGGGTCTCCGCAAACGGATCTCATATTCCCGCAGGGAACGGATCTCCCGGGAGAACTGTTCCAGCCAAGTGCCTTTTGAATACGCCAATCCGGTTGCAAGTCCTTGCTGAATAAAGATTTTTCTCGACTCCACGGGGTCGATCGTTCCATAATGACGGCGTCTGCCGGGATGAATCAGAAGGGCTCCGGCTTTGACCCGTTCCCGGGCATATACGAATCCGCTTTCCTGATCCCATTCTGCAGCATCATAAACTTTTGTACAGAGCTGCGGCGCAACCTGTTCCAGCCATTCCGGCTTTGCTTCGGCATTGCACCGGGAGAACACCCGGCTGGTCTCCATCAGAGAGAAAAACATGAGCCACTTGGGCGGATTTTTCCGTCTCGCCATTCCGGAACCGGGAAACATGATAAACTTTTTGCTTGCCATATCAGAATACAGTTTCAGCTCCGGATCGAAGCAGGCGAGATTCCGGGGGATCCCGCTGAGGATGGAGGTATGGAGTGCATCAAAGGAAACGCGTTCCAATTCAATGACCAGATTTTTTGCTTGAACGGGCAAGCGGTTCGGCAGGACATCATTGAGATCGTCCACCAGATTTTCCCATTCCCGCAAGCGGCGGTAGTTATAATAATTAGCTTTTGCAAAACGGCGGATCGCCTGATAGGAATTTCCTGCCTCGGAATAGGCTTTCCGGACCGCGTTCCACAGAGTCAGGATCCCGAGAAAATCAGATTGATCCGAGCCGAACTTCCGGTGCGCTCCATCTGCTTCCGCAGCTTTTTCAAAGGGGCGTTCTGCCGGATCCTGAATGCTCAGGAAGGCGGCAATCACCAGGATTTCCGGAAGGACCTTTTTCTGTTTTGCCTCCAGAAGCATCTTCCCGAGATGGGGGTCAACCGGCATGGATGCCAGCAATCTGCCCAGTTTTGTGATCCTGTGATCCGGTCCTGTTACTGCGCCGATATCATTGAGCGCCCGGTATCCTTCCCGGATCAATGCGGGGGCGGGCTCATCCACGAGGGGGAATGTTCCCAGAGGCGGCAGGTTCAGGGATGCCATTTGCAGGATAACGCCGGCAAGAGAAGCCCGCTGGATTTCCGGCGGTGTAAAATCGGCAGCATTCTGAAAATCTTCTTCGGAATAGAGATGCACACAGATCCCGTCACGGGTTCTTCCGCATCGTCCGCGCCGCTGCATGGAACTTGCTTTGGAAACGGTTTCGATCCGCAGTTCCTGAATCCGGGATCTGGGATTATAACGGCTGAGCCGCACCAGTCCGGTATCGACAACATAACGGATCCCCGGGATCGTCAGGGAGGTTTCTGCAACGTTTGTGGCAAGGATCACTCTGCGGTGTCCGGAAGGAGAAAACACCCTCTGCTGTTCCCCGGCGGAAAGTCTGCCGAACAGGGGCAGAAGATGTTCCTGAGGAATCCCCCGGCCCCGGAGCATATCGGTACACTCCCGGATCTCCCGTTCTCCGGGCAGAAATACAAGAATATCGCCGCGGGGGTCCATTTCGGTGAGAAACTGGACTCCGGAAGCCACGGTTTCCGGGAGTTCCATTTCTTCTTCCGGCGGGAGCCAGACATCCTCAACAGGATAGGTTCTGCCTTCCACCTCCACCACCGGAGCTCCGTCGAAAAACGCACTGATCCGCCCGGATTCCAGCGTCGCAGAAGAAACAATCAGTTTCAAATCCTTCCGCTTCTGAAGAATGATCTTCAGACAGCCGAGAAGAAAATCAATATTCAACGTCCGCTCATGGACTTCATCCAGAATGATACAGTCATACTGCCGGAGCAGACGGTCCTCGCGAGTCTCCGCAAGCAGGATCCCGTCGGTCATAAATTTGATCAGCGTATCTTTGGAGGTGTTGTCATCA
The DNA here is from genome assembly GCA_017456805.1 of Lentisphaeria bacterium. The sequence goes on along the minus strand of JAFTIQ010000019.1, from coordinate 25,189 downwards.
AACCTGACTTTATATCCCACAATACCGCCGGATGCCACGTTCAATTCCGAAGAGACCCGTTTACAAAGAGAAGAAGCCGCAATACGCCGGGGCTGAGTACATCCGATCCTGCCGTTTCTTCCGCATCCGGCTTTCAGTGCGATCTTCGGCAGCTGAGTCGTCTTCCCGGAACCGGTCGCACCGCATACAATCACCACCCGTTTTTCCTGAAGCAGCTGAACGATTTCATCTGCGCGGGAAGAGATCGGCAGTTCTTCCGGAAACGAATATTTCAAAGTGTCGGCAATCCGCAATGAGGCTTCCATAAACGATCTTCCAAACTCAATTAGCGTCTTTTCCGCGGACGGACAAGTTTGATTTTTCCGGTAAATACGTTGGGATCATCCTCCATTTCCGGATTCAACGTCAGAACCTTTGTCAATCTTTCGCATTTATCAAAGGCTCCCTGCTCCACACTTTCCACAGACTTCGGCAAGGTAAGACGGCGCAGCTGCACGCATCCGGCAAAGGTGTTTTCCTTGATGACACTCAATCCGGCGGAGAGCTGGATATCCTGCAAACGGACACACCCCTTGAAGGTCCCGGGGGCAAGATCCGTAACGCTGTCGGGCAGAATGATTTTTTCCAGAAGAGAACAATTGGCAAACGCCTCTTTTCCGATGGAGGTCAATGATTTGGGAAGGACTATGGTCTTCAGACTGCGGCATTGTTCAAATGTGCCTTCCCCGATTTTTTCCAGCCCGGGCGGCAGTTTGACCTGAGCCAATCCGGTGCAGCCGGAAAAAAGAGAATCCGGAAGTTCCGTAATCTTTGCAGGCAGAACGATGCTTCTCAAGCTGACACACCCGGTAAACACGCCCTTTTCCAAAACCGCTTCCTGATTGATAAATTTGACAGCCGCCAGATTTCTGCAATGGGAAAACGCTTCTTCCTGAATCGTTTCCAGAGTCGCCGGAACCGCCACAGCCCGGAGATAAGAACAGCCGCTGAAGGCTCCCGCTCCAATGGTCGTGATCTGTTTCGGCGGAACATAAGTATTCGCCCGTTTCTGCGGGGAATAATAAAGAACCGTATTCCGTTCCTTGTTATAGATGATCCCCTTAAACTGCTCAAACGCAGGATGTTGCGGCGCAAGAGTGATGGTCAGGCGCGGACAGAATGCAAACGGATTGTGGTTCCACTCCGTCACGCCGCGCGGGATATAAATCGAACTGAGAGAAAGACATCCATAGAAGGCTTTTCCCCCAAGATCCGTTAATCCGGAAGGAAGTTTCACATCGTTCAGCATGGAACAGTTCTTGAACGCCTCTTCCCCTATCCCCGTTAATTTTCCGGGAAAAGTGACCGATGCAAGCCGGGTACAGCCCTCAAACGCGCCTTTCCCGATGGTTTCCACCTGTGCAGGGATCTGAATCCTCATCAAACCGGTACAGTTTTTGAAAAGTCCTTCCGGGATCTCTTTCAACCCGGAGGGAAGTTTGATGCTGACAAGACGGGTACAGCCTTCAAAGGCATTCTTGTCAATCTTTGTGACTGTATTGGGGATCTCTATATCTTCCAGACTTTTACAACCGGAGAAAGCATTAGCACCGATTGTGGTCACACCGGGCGGCAAAACAACTTTCCGGAGATTGGTATATCCTTTGAACTCTCCTGCTTTGACTTCCCGGGTTCCTTTTTTCAAAATGATCAGTTTGGATTTTTTCGGGAATTCCGGCTTCTGGTCGGATTCTTCCGCTGCCGGTTTCTTCCCGGGGGGCGTATCAGCCGCCATAAGGGGAACGGTCAAACAGGCTGCAAAGAAGAGTGACAGGAACAATTTTCCCGGAAACAGCCGATTTGTTCTGCGGATCAGCATTTTTTTACCCAGAGATTTTCTGCAGTATGAACGGACAAATCCACTTTTTTGCCCTCATATTCCACGGAGAAAACGGTCTTATCCAGAGAGACTCCCCGGAGCGTGATCAACTGTCCGACGGCAGGAACCTCTGAAGCGGAAACATTCCGTCCGATCAGCTCCACTACTCCGGAACTTCCGTTTTTCAACTGACTGAGCACGCAAATGGATTCCGGATCCTCCTGTTTGAGAAACTGCATTGCCTCGGTCAGATAAACCTGGATCTGCCGGGCATCCTGCCGGGATTCGATGGCTTCGGAAAAAATCATAAATCTGGAAATGGTATCATCATCAACGGCATGTTCCAAACGGCAGGCTGTCTCGGAAGCTTTTTCTTCCGGGAGACCGAGGATTCCGGAAAAGAATGTTTTCAAAACGGAATGTCTGTGCAGGATTCCATCGGAAACCCGTTTTCCCTCTTCGGTCAACTGAACAGGATAATGGGTATTGTAAATGATATAACCCATCTGTTCCAGTTGCCGGAGCGCGCTGGTCACAGAAGGCATTTTGACCTTGAGTTTCATGGCGATTTCTTTGGTATGAGCGTGCCCATCCACAGCAATCAATTCAGCGATTGCCTCCAGATAATCTTCCATACTTTCTGTTAATCTTGCCATTTCCCGCTCCGGAACTGTTTTTTATTCGAGAGGTAATATAGCATCATTCCCGGGAATATCAACTCCCTTATTATGAAAAACTTCTCCGGGAGATCATTTTGTCAGGATCCGCTCAATGACTGGTGCCATTTTTTTGGAAATCTGATAAAATCCAAGATCTGTTGCATGACAGCCGTCAACGGTACACTCCCAAGGATCCGTTCCATAAAGAGATGTGCCGTCAAGAAAATAGATATTCTGATCCCCCATTGACCGGCGCCGTTCCAGTTCCTTCAGATGGATCGAGGTGTAAGTGAAACGCTCTTCCGGATATTCCGGAGCATCCCTGAATTCTTCTGCATAAGGCAATCTGGAAACCAGCAGGATCGGCACTTCCGGATGTTCCGCCCGAAGGATATCCACAAATCCCGGAAGCGTTGCTGCCAATCCGTCACATTGTGCATTGGCATCATAATCCAGTATAAACATAGCGGGATTTTTGATCTGAGCCATCGTTTTTGCCATCTCAGGCTCTCCTCTTCCGCTGCCGGAAAAAGCAAGATTGATAAACGGACGGTCAAGCATCCGGCTGATCTGATTTGTATGACACATTCCCGGACGGGAAGCGCAGCCGCCCTGCTGGATCGAAGTCCCGTAAACTACTACCGGACGGGGATCTTTCCACGGGGTCGGGGGCGCAATTACAGAACCGGATTTTACTCCCAGACGGAAAAATTCCACTCCAGAATACAAGGGAAAATGAAGCGTGAACTCCCGCATCTTCTCTCCCGTAAACGGCAACCCGATCCTGACATTATATTCATCCAGCCCCTGATTGAACCGGGTGCTGCCGACATAATATTTTGCAGAATGGCTTCCGATATAAAGATCAAACCCCATACTTCCGACATGTGCCATGTGATCCATCCGGCTGATATGATGAAGTTTCACATTTACTTTGATCTCCGGGCTGTCCGTTTTGAAACGGAGCATCACCCCGGCTGTATGCCATGCAAGAAAATCCACTCCATCGGAAACTTTAACATCAAAAGGGATCCGCCGGAATTGTTCCCCTTCTTTTCTCCAGTAAAGCCCGTTCAGTTCCAGTTCCGGCGTATCAACGGAATACCAGTCGAACCCGTCAACGGTTTCATTTTTAAATCCCATTGCTTTATCAAATTTTGCAATATTATCCTCTGCCATGAGAAATCTCCTTTTTGAATGATCGGTTGGGAGGAATATAATACAGCAACCATATTATTTCAAACGATCATTCCGGAAATTCGGAAAAAAACGCTTTTTTCAGGAAAAGGAAGCCTTGATCCCGGCGGCGATTGCGGCAAGAACGGCTGTAATAAAAGCCCCGATCAAGGTGATCAGGGCTGTTTTCCGTGCCTGTTTCCAGGCAGAAGCAAAATCGATCAGTTCCCGGGCTGTCTCACGGTAAATCCCCAGCGGACAGTTGCGGTCTTTCTGTTCCAGCGTTTCTGTAAACAGCTGAACAAGCTCTTTTTTCTCCTGTTCGGTCATGCTTCGATCCTTTTCAGATGAACCAATGATTGAGCCGTCCGGATCTGTTCCGGAGTTTTGCCATCCCATGCGATCCCGCCGAAGAGACGGACTCCGGTATACATTTTCCAGGAGGTGAACCAGCCGACGCCGGAGAACTCCCGCAAAAACGTCTGGAAATATTGATCCGCAGTTTTTCTCGGGATCCATTGAGCGGAATAGAGGGCATCGTGCAGCAATGCGGCATAGATGAAACGATGCTCCAGCGGATGCCCGATACTTGTCCAGCAGATCTGAGGAATACTTGCTCCGTCAAACACAAAACCCGCATTGACAACAAGCGTTTCCGTCTCCGAAAGCGGAAATGAAACCTCTTCCAGAAGTCTGACTTCCATTTTTTTATTGGGACATTCCTCCCTTTCGCAATCTCCACTGCATGGGGTGGAGCAGATCAAAAATTCGGTTTTCAGGGGTCCAAAACTTGAATTTTTCGCAAAAAACATAAAAAATCTCCTTTTTTTTCGATTTTTTTTGTCAACTGCTGCAAGATTTTTATTTTAAAAACATATCATAGATGCAGACCTTCCGGATAAGGGTTGCTGTCATAAAGTTTATCATGCGTTATATCAGAATGTTTCTGAATGAGTTAAGAGGGGTTAAATAGTGACGGCAGCAATCCTGTTCCGGAAGGTCTGTATTTTTCTCCGGACAGCGCAAAGAACCTTTTCTGCAAAAAAATGTCAAAATAGTTTGAATTAAGACTTGCGTTTATGAAAAACGGCTGTACAGTTCCACAAAACATATATTTTATTTTCAGGAGAGAAATATGGCTGAAAAAAAGATAAAGCGTCAAACCATTTCTGATCAGGAAAGCTTGAGTGCTCTTCCGGAACGCATGTCTGTTCCGGCGATCGCGCTCTCTGGAGTCCTGGTTTTTCCTTATGCCCTGACTCCCCTTGTCATTGACGGGGAAGAATCCATTGAACTGATCCAGAAAGTTGCGGATGGAGACCGTCTGATCGCACTTTTTCCGGAATTTCCTCAGGATCCTGTGGAGGTCGCCGGATTGAACCTCAAGATGAAAACCCTTGTCATCGAAGAGAAAAAAGTTCTGTCCGTGGGAACCCTCGGCAGAATCGTCAAGATGCTCCGGTTCCCGGATAATACGGTGCGGGTCCTTGTCCGCGGACTCTGCCGGATCAAAGCAAGTTCCTACAATGGAGAAACGCATCTTGCCAGCTTCCGGCAGCTGAAAGAAGAAACGGAAAATGAAATTGAGATTCAGGCAATGGTCCGGAACGCAATCAAGCAGTTCCAGGAAGTCATTTCCTTCTCGCCGAATTATCCGGAAGATCTGAAAATTGCGATCCTCAACATGAACAACAACACCCGCATTACAGATCTCATCACCGATGCCCTGAATATCAGTTATGCGGAAAAACTTGCGATCCTGACTCTTCCGAAACTGCAGGAACGCCTTCAGCTCCTGACCATTCTCCTGAACCGGGAAGTGGAAGTCCTGAAGCTCGGTTCTGAAATCCAGACTCAGGTTCACAATGCAATGAGCAAATCCCAGCGGGAATTCTTCCTGAGAGAACAGCTCCGCACCATCAAAGAAGAATTGGGCGAAGAAACCAGAAACCCCGATCTGGCAGAATTGCGGAAACGCCTCAACAATCTCAACGCTCCCGAACAGGTCATTCAAACTGTAAAAAAGGAACTGGACAGAATCGAATCCATTCCGCCCTCCGCTCCCGATTATACAGTCTCTTATAATTATATCGACTGGATCCTCAATCTCCCCTGGAACAACATGACCGAGGACCGGCTGGATATTCATGATGCTGCGGAGATCCTCGAACGGGATCATTACGGCTTGAAAGATGTCAAGGAGCGGATCCTTGAATTCCTCTCGGTCCTGCAGCTGAAAAAAGATAAAAAAGCACCGATCCTCTGCTTCTCCGGCCCGCCGGGAGTCGGAAAAACTTCTCTCGGAAAATCCATCGCGGATGCCATGGGCAGAAAGTTTGTCCGCATGTCTCTGGGTGGGATCAAGGACGAAGCGGAGATCCGCGGACACCGCAGAACCTATATCGGCGCATTGCCCGGACGGATCCTTCAGGGGTTGAAGAAAGCCGGAAGCTCCAATCCGGTCTTCATGCTGGATGAAATCGATAAAATCGGAAATGATTTCCGGGGAGATCCGGCTTCCGCATTGCTGGAAGTTCTCGATCCGCAGCAGAATTTTGCATTCCACGACAATTTCCTGGAGCTGGATTACAATCTGGAAAACGTCATGTTCATCGCGACTGCCAACCTGCTGGAAACCATCCCGGCGCCCCTGCTCGACCGGATGGATATCATCACACTTCCCGGATATACTCCGTTGGAAAAACAGAAAATCGCGGAACAGTATCTGATTCCCCGTCAGATCACAGAAAACGGATTGGAAGATAAAATGATCCGCGTGACAGATGATGCGGCAAAAGATATTATTTCCCTCTATACCCGTGAGGCGGGGGTCCGGACTCTGGAACGAACCATCGGAGCAGTCCTCCGGAAAACCGCCCGAAAGGTCGTGGAAAATAAATTTGATCCGAAAAAAGATTCTGTGATCACCCCCGCAACGGTGAAAAAAGCATTGGGTGCCCCCAGGTACCTGAATGATGAAATCCCTGCTTCTCCGGAAATCGGAACCGCTGTCGGCATGGCTTGGACAAGTGTCGGAGGAACCATTCTGCAGATCGAAGCGCTTCAGATCCCCGGCGGAAAAGGAGAATTGAAACTCACCGGTTCCCTGGGCAATGTCATGAAAGAAAGTGCCCTCGCCGCTTTCTCCTATATCCGGAGCAAAGCACATGAGTACGGGATCCCCGATGACACCTTTACGAAAAACGATTTCCATATTCATGTCCCTGACGGAGCTACACCGAAAGACGGTCCCTCCGCAGGTGTAACGCTTTCCACTGCATTGATCTCGCTGCTGACCAACACCCCGGTGGAAAACAAGGTTGCCATGACAGGAGAAATCACTTTGCGCGGAGCGATCACGGCGATTGGCGGAGTCAAAGAAAAATCCATCGGAGCCCTCTGCGCAGGAGTCACCGATATCATTCTGCCGGAGGAAAACCGGAAAGATACGGAAAAGATCCCCGATGAAGTCAAGAAAAAAATCAAGTTCCATTACGTCAAAACGGCTCAGGAAGCATGGAAGATCGCTGTTCCGAAGCTGAAACCCAAGAAAATCAGTGCGAAAAGGAAAAAATAATATGCGGAAAATCATGAGTCTCCTGTTATTCCTGTTTACAGCAGGAACCGCCCTCCTGGCAGAAGAGGAAAGAGAAATCCCTGCGGAACAATTTGTAAAAGCCCTCCGTTCTCCTGCTACGGGAGATACCTGGGGCAGATTGACCGGGACGGTTTCCCACCGCCGCCGGGGGACAGATCCCATCGAAGCTCCCATCTCCTTCCGGACTCTGTTCAGTTCCAAATCTGTAACCGGACAGCTGATCTTCCGGGAAAAAGAGTTCTGCCAGCTGACTCAATCCCGGATCCCCCCTTATTCCTCTTCCGTGGAGACCAATGGAAAATCCACCCTGAAGGATGTGGGGATTCTTCCCTCTGATCTGGTCATGAACTTTATCTACTGGGATTTCAAAAAGGAAGAAGCAAGAGAGACCATCCGGATGCAGGAATGCCGGGTTCTGATCTTTGAATCCGCAAAAGAAAAAAACCGGGTAAAAGTCTATGCCAGCGCAGCGTATATTTTCCCAATCCGTGTGGAATGGCTGGATTGGAACACCAACAAGCCCTTCCGGACATTGGATGTCAACGGGTTGAAAAAAGTGGAAGATCTCTGGGTCGTTGATGAACTTTCCATCTCCGGTCCCGGCTGGAAAACCATTATCCGGTTCAAATCTCTGGAAGCCGGTTATAACAAACACGGGATCCCCGTGGATCTCTTTGCTGAGTAAAAAGCTGACCAAACCTGTTGAGCTCTCATTTACTCAACAGGTACTAAAGCAATACGGAATCCCATATATCTATTTCTATAAGTCGGATTAATTCCAATCCGGTTTGCCGAGCGACAATCTTTTGCCAAATTAAACCAACAGCCACCCCGTATTATCTTAGCCGCACCAACAGCTGGTCCTGTAGGATCTATAACTTTTTGCAAAGGATATTTTCCATACCAGTCACGACACCATTCCCAAATATTTCCATGCATATCATACAATCCCCAAAAATTCGCATTTTTTTGTCCAACAGGATGAGGTGTATTATTAGAATTATTTCTATACCACCCAACTTTATGCAAATTTGGGCAAATATCAGAAATTAAATTTGTTCCGTTATTCAAAGCTGTTGAAGTTCCGGCCCTGCAGGCATATTCCCATTGGGCTTCTGTCGGCAAATCAAATTGATAATCTACCGGAAGATATTTTTTGTAAGTTCTATTCAGTTTTTGACAAAAAGCTTTTGCATCAGACCAATTCACATGTTCAACAGGATAATCCCCATTCTTAAAACTGGATGGATTTTCCCCAATAACAGCTTCATATTCGTTCTGGGTGACTGGAAATTTTCCGATCCAAAAAGTTTTTCCAATGGTTACTTCATGTTGAGCTTCATCTTCTGACCGTCCAAATTCTCCTTCAATGACTTTTTCCCCTATAAGCCAACTCCAAGAATTTTCTTCATAAGAATTGGCTCTGCTTCCCATCATGAAGGTTCCCGGGGGGATTTGAACCATTTCTAGGATGACTCCATCTTTCAAAAGAATCTTTCCAACAGAAAATAAAATTTTTCTTTCTAACTCCTGACGAATCTCATTTTCTATCCGTCTTTTTTCTACAGCCAAACGCTTTTCTGCATCCTGTCGCTCTTTTTCTACAGCCAAACGCTTTTCTGCATTTTTTTGCCGTCTTTTTTCCTGTCGCTCTTTTTCTGCAGCCAAACGCTTTTCTGCATCCTGTCGCTCTTTTTCTGCAGCCAAACGCTTTTCTGCATCCTGTCGCTCTTTTTCTGCAACCAAACGCTTTTCTGCATTTTTTTGCCGTCTTTTTTCTGCAGCCAAACGCGTCTTTTCAGTATCTAAAATAAATAAAGCCTTATTTAATAAGTCTAACGCGGCAGCATAATCATCCTTTGACTCAGCTACTTTCGACGCATTAAAATATTCTTTTATTTCTTTTTTAATTTGAGAGGAAATCTCTATTTTCCCTTGAACCAAGAACCTTTCTATTTTCTTATTTTTTTCTTTGAACAAATATTTTTCTGCTTCCACAGAAAGTTCCTGTTTTTTCCAATGGTCCAGTAAAGGAACATCATCCCAAAGTTTTAAATTTCCATTCCAAGAAACAGTCTGAATTCTTGGAGTACCAACAACATCTAAACTGTTTGCGAATTTCCGAAAAGAATTAATCTTCTTATTTTCTATTACAGAAATTAAAGTTTTAGTAAAATAGCCATGATTTTCTTTTAAATTCTCAAAAGACTGTTGTCCTGTACTACACGAATTCAAAATCAAAGGAGGAATAATTTCTGGATTTTTGTTTTGTAACACTACAGCACTAAGTGCTATATCTCGAGTATTTTGACATTTATAAATGTTATCCCTCGTAGCTAAAATATTACTTCTACAACAATCAAGAATAAAAAAACGTTTCAACCCAGGAATATTTGTTAAAGAAACCAACCTAGCGATAGAAATAGAATCTATGTCATAATTTTCTGCTTCAGGGCAACTGTTAATACAAGCCAAATAATGTAATCCGTTATATTCCCGTCCATGTCCCGAAAAATAAAAAACGAAAATATCGTTTTTTCCCAAGTCTTTTACTAAGGCCCTGATCTTTTTGATGATTGTATTATTATCACATTGATCATTGTAGATAGATTCCACCTGAAACCCAGTTCTTACAAAAGAATAACTCAACTGCGTTGCATCATTTACCGCGCAATGAAGTTGCGATATACCATTTTGATATTTGTCAATACCAACAAATAAACCGATACGTTTCATTTTCTTGCCTCATAAGTTTCAAATCGAAATTTAATATACATCTAAGCTCACAAAAAGTCAAGTTGTATTGTTTCAAATAAATAATATTCGATATATATACCGTTTTTTGAGATAACAAAATTATCAGATATAGCAAAAGAAAGCCAAGGTTCACAATTTCATCCGCACTGATTCTATTTTTCATTCTAAAAAAACTACTTATTATTGAAATAACAGTCTGTTATGCTATATTATATCCGGGAATTTTTGTTTTTAAATGGAACTGAAAGGCAGAATATCATTATGAAAAAACTGAGAGAATTTTTCAGTAAAAGGAAGGATTTGTTCCTTTCCTCAATCCGTTTCGGAGTCCTGAACTTTCTTGTGTTTGCACTTATCGGGATCTGGTACCGCAGTCTGGCATATATCTCAGAAATCACATTTGCCGGAGAATTGTTCACCGTGATCCTGTTTCTCGGATTGCCGGGATGTCTGGCACTCCTGCTGACAATTGTCACAGCGATCGGAGCGTGCTTCCACAAAAACGCAATGCGCTCTGTCGGAATCGTTCTGGGGATCCTCTGCACTACATACCTTTGTATCGATGCGATCGTCTTCAGTCAATACAAGTTTCATATTGATTCAGCGATGCTTGCGCTGTTTTTCTCGGATGCCGGCTTGGAACTGATCCCCTTCTCCTGGGGCATGTTCCTGATGGCTGCCGCAGGATTTCTGGTCATCATTGCCGCGATCTGCGGGCTCATGTATCTGGCAGAAAAAATGACAAAGCCGATCTGGACGAAACTTTCCGTTACAGCTTTGATCCTGTTTTTCACCGGGACGATCGTCTATCACGGATGGCATGCAGTTGCCACGTTCACCGGAGATCTGGCAATTATGGAACGGAATCAGATTTTCCCGGGGAATTTCGGATTATCTGCCAAACGGCTGCTCACGAAAATGGGTTTTAAACAGGCAGAACGGTTCGATATGAACAGAAACTCCGGAACCTTCCATTATCCCTTGAGTCAGATCCAATTCAAAGAAGATGCGCCGAAATATAACGTCGTCTTCCTGATCGTGGATGCTCTGCGCGGCGATATGGTCACTCCGGAAGTGATGCCTTATCTCAGCAAATTTGCCCGGGAAGGCGCATATTTCAGGAATCATTACAGCAACGGAAACTGTACCCGGACCGGAATGTTCGCCCTCTTCTCCGGCATACACGGAACCTATTGGAGTCAATCACTTTCCGCAATGCGGGGCAGTGTTCTGGTCGACAGTTATCTCGAACGGGATTATCAGACGGGGATCTTCTTCTCCGCGGCTCTTACGAATCCGGAATTCGACCGCACGATCTTTGCCAATGTCAAAGGCATGACCCTCAAACGGAAAGGAGCCTCCAAACTTGACCGGGATTACGAAGCGATCCGGGATTTCAAGGCGTTCGTCAGAAACCGCGATAAATCAAAACCGACGTTCTCTGTCCTGATGTACGATTCCCTTCACGGCTATATCGTTCCGGAAGATTTTGAAGTTCCGTTCAAAAATGCCTATAACACCATGAACTATCTGACTCTGCGTCAGGATGACAGGGCACAGCGGGAACAGGTTTACAATCTGATCCGGAACGCGTCCGCTTTCATTGACCGCCAATTGGAAGATATGATCGAATTCCTGAAAAAAGAGTATGATTGGGAAAATACGATTTTTGTCATCACATCAGACCACGGAAACGAGTGCAACGAAGCCGGGAACAACGTCTGGGGACATAACAGTAAATTCTCCAGATATCAGCTGCATGTGCCCCTGATCCTTGCCGGAGGCCCCATTCAGAAGGGAACATTTGACCACCGGACCTATCATGTAGATGTGGTTCCGACTCTGATGCAGCTTTCCGGATGCACCACCCCCGTTGCTGATTATTCTTTCGGGCGCTGGCTCTGGGAAACAGAAGAACGCCCCCTGATGATTCTTTCCAGCTATTCCAACCGCGCAATGCTCTACGGCGGAAACGTGATCTATGAAATGAACCGGAACGGAGTTTCCTACAATTATACCCTGGAAGAAGAAACGGTCAAAAATCCCCCTTCCAGAGAATTGACTCAGCAATTTCTGGAAGAGATATCCCGCTTCTCAAGATGATCAGGAGCGGCTGTTGACCGCAAAATTCATGATCCGGATAGCAGAGCCGGAACCTTTCGGATTTCTGGCTTTGCAAACTTCCAGTTCCAGAAGATGCTCTCCTTGAGACAGCTCCTCTTCCAGAAGTTTCGTACAGGGATAATGCAGATTTTCACTGAACCGGTGATAAAGTTTCACTTTCCGGTACTTTCCGCCATCGATCCGGTAGCGGATCGCTCCGGCATCCGGTCCGGCTGTCAGATAAAATCCAATACAATTTCCCCGGAACGGAAGGCTCAGTTTTGCCCCCGGAACAGTGGAATATAAGTTCGGAACACCGGTAAAGCGTTCCCGTTTCACCCCGGGAAGCGCTTCCCAATCAGGAACACCGAGGGTCCAGCCCTCATCATGACCGGCTGCCGACGGAGGAAGAAAACAGCCGTTTACCAGACTGTTTTCATCAAGCAGTTCTGCAGGAAGCTCAGAACTCTCTTTTTCGCCGGTTCGCTCCAGCAGTTCCCGGATCATGGAACAATAGATCTGATTCCCGAAGAGTGCAGGATGCACTCCGCCAAAATCATTTGCCCAATCGAACTCGCCCGCCGCAATGCGGTCCGCAACCTCCTGCGCAAAATTGACACTTGCCAGACGGTAATATTTCGCCACTTTTTCCATCGCCCGGATCTCCCGGGGGACTTTTCCTGCCTGGAAGTTCTCAACATGCGATTCATTCGCCGTGTAAAGGAAAACGATATCGATTTCAGGATTGTTCGCGAATGCCTGCCGGACCATTCCCTCCATGGAACGGACCGTTGAGACGGGCTTCAGGTGTCCATCCTGATTGTCATTGACCGCGAATTCGATAAAAAGGAGATCGATTTTTCCTTTGGAAAACACATCTGCACCGATCCGGAACGCCGCTGTATCGGAACAGGTGGAACTGATTCCGGCATTGATGAACTCGATCGCGGAAGTGGGAAACATTTCCCGGATCATGTTGGAAGTCAGGAAGGAGTAGCCTTGCGGCATTTCCGTGATAGAACCGCCGATGAATGCAACCCTTCCGATCTTCTCATGCTGAAATTTCCGCAAAGCAGTTCCCGCTCCGCGGCGGATTTGAATAACTTTCCGCATCCAATCACTTCCAATCCGGCAATTCATCCATGCGGACGATCCGGCCGGTATCTTCAGAAAGGCCTGCCGCAAAACAGAATCGCATTGTCTGATAAGCATCTTCTGCCGGCACGCCCGGAGGCAATCCTTTGGAGATCAGATCCATGATCTGAACATTCTGTCCGGCGGTATTGTGGATCCATGCGTTGTCCAACGCCTGAGGATAGCGGATCTCTTCATCTCGGGCACTTTCGAGTCTGCCGTCAATATTGGTGAAAGTCCAGCGGCGGATCCGGCGGGCAAACACATCGGTTTCGATCATCCCCTTATCGCCGATGATCAGATACTGCAGGACATGTCCATCATCTCTCTGCTTGGCAAGAAGATCCTCATACTGTTCCCCGTGATAAGATTCTGCTGTATAGGCAGTGAAAACAAGAACCCCGATCCCGCCGTTTTTGAAGGTCGTCGTGATGTTATGATTGTCTCTGTATTCCACAGAGGGCAGCACTCTGGGAGAGGAGACGGAATAGACTGTTTCAGGTTCTGACCCCATGAACCAGCGCTGAAGGTCCAGGTAATGGGAGAGTTTTTCTCCGATCAGGAAGCTGCCTTTGCCCTTGCTGCGCCAGGATCCTTTGGAATGGTGAACAGTACAGAGATAGCGGGTCTGAATATTCACGACTTTTCCGATCAATCCCTGATCGATCCACTCTTTTGCTTTCATATAGAGTCTGGAATAATGCAATTCAAAACCGATCTGAAGAAATCCGTTCAATTCCTGTTTGACTTTGATCAGATGGGTTGCTTCTTCCAATGTATCGCCCATGGGTTTTTCGCACATGACTTTTTTGCCTGCGCGAAGTGCAGCTTCTGCCAGTTCAATGTGGGTATTATTGCTGGATGCAATGGAAACAAACTTGATTTCAGGATTTGCCAGGATCTCCGGCAGATCAGCCGGGATGATCCCCAGTTCTTCTGCACGCTGTTTCCGCCGTTCCGGATCCGGTTCATATCCGTAAATCTTATTCACATGGGGAGAAGCTTTTGCAGCTTCAACGTGTGTTCCACCCATACCGCCCAAACCGAGGACTGCTGCATCGAATTTTTCTGTACTCATGATTTATTCCTTTAAAAAGCCTTCTGTTTTCCGGGTAAGACAGCTCATCTCATCCGGGTTTCAATTCTCTATCGGAAAAAATGATTATTCAAACATCTCTTCCGGTTTATTGTGAAGAACCGCCGGCAGGAACTGACGGATCAGTTCATTGCTGCCTTCCAGCACCATTCCGTGATGATGCCCCATCAGATTGAAACAACGGACAAAGGGGTGTCCCATGGATTTCAAAGAGGCGGCAACAAAAGAATTTTCTTCCGGTCTGGCGGGCATATCAAGTCCGGATTGTCCTGTCACAAGGAGCATCGGCGGGAGATCTGCCGCGAGATTCGCCATGGGGGCATATTCGTCAAAATTCGGCACAAACTGACCGCGCACATCGCCCATTTCCTCTTTGATCTTGAAATGTTTGGTCATCTGACCGCTGAGGATGATCAGCCCTGCAATGTTTTTATAGTGCAACCCGTAGGGTGCAAGGAATCGCGGATTCATCACTGTGATCGCTGCAAGATATGCTCCGGCAGACATTCCGCCGACAAAGATCTTGCTTGTATCAAAGCCGTATTCTTCAGCATGTTCAAAACACCAGGCGATCGCCAGCGCGGCATCATCGATCTGTGCCGGAGCTTTTGCATCAGGAGACAACCGGTATTTCGGCTCCACAACCGCAAAATCCCCGTCATAAATATAGTCCGGGGCTTCCCGTCCGTCTGCGGTCATTCCGCCCCCATGGAAAAAGATCATCAAAGGCACATTCTTTTTTCCTTTTGGCAAGCTCAGCCAGAGACGGTGAAACGGCTCATCATCGTTTGCATAATTCAATACCTGATACGGTTCAAAGGCATCCTTGTTCGGGACAATAAAATCTTCCCAGCTGCTTCTCATCTTTCACTCCGTAGTTATAAGAATTTCTTATTTTGCAGGTTTCAGAACAATATCATCAATGGTAATATCGCTGGAGACAAAGATGAAGACAAATCTTGCCTTTGCGGTTTCCGGCTTCTCCGCAGTGATGGTAATTTTTCCGTTATAGGTCTGCCATTCCGGCTTCGCAGAAAGAGAAACCTTTGCCTTGCTGTTGCCGAGATGTTTGCCTTTGGCATTGTAGAAATAAAGAGCAATCTCAACGCGCCCTTTTCCTTTGTATGCAAAAGAGAGATCATACGTTCCGGGAGCAAACTGTTTCCCGGTATAAAGATGCAGAAGTCCGGCTTTGACATTCAACGCTGCCTCTCCGGATGCAACATTGCTTTTATCTCCTGCCGCCTGAATGACCTGCACGCTGGGAGCACCGCCTTTTTTGCTGTACCACCCGGGAGTCAATGCCACAGGATCGCGGTTGATATCAAGTCCGCTCTTTTTCATGCTTGTTACCATATTCACTCTTCCGGCGGGCAATTTCTCAAAATCCCCATGAGGAATCAGATTTCCTTCCTGAGCTGAAAGAGTCAAAGCGGCACAAAAGACAAACGCTGAAAAGAGTTTTGTTTTCATTTTGAAAGATCCTTTCCGTTTTTTTTGATTTAGAATATCTTTCCCGGATAATATATTTCTTCCCCGATGATTTTTCAAACTGCTTCCCGGAAAGAATTGCAGATAAAATGCTGATAAAAAGCTGAGAATAAGCCCTGAGATACTTGAAACCGCTTTATAACTGTGTTATATTTCTGAAATATCATCTGTAATCATAAAAAAAGGGATAAATCTATGATTTCATTGTGCGCTCCGTTCAGCGATCACGCGGTTCTCCAGCAGAATAAATGGAATCCTGTATGGGGAAAAGCTTCCCCGGGAAACCGCCTGAAAGCTGTCATCGCAGGGACAGAATCTTTTACAAAAACAACAAGTGCCGGAACATTCAGATTTTTCCTTCCGCCTCTTCCTGCCGGCGGACCTTATACGCTGACCATCACCGATCTTGATTCCGGGGAAAACGTCAGCATCAATGACATTCTCGCGGGAGAAGTCTGGCTCGCTTCCGGACAATCCAATATGGAATATACCCTCGGTGCAAAAGGGATCTGCAGAGCCAATAACGAATCCGGAACCCCTCTTTCGGAAATTCAGAAGCAGGAGTTTATCGATTCTCTGAAAACCTGTGACCGTTTCCGGATCCTGACCGTTGCCCGGAATGCCTCCGGACTTCTGGAAGAACATATTTCCGGAGAATGGAAAGAGGTCACGCCGGAAACAGCACCCTCTTTCTCTGCAATCGCTGCCTGGTTCGGAAAAATCCTCCGGGAAAAATTGAATGTCCCTGTGGGGATCATTGTTTCCTCCTGGGGCGGGAGCACCGTGAAAGCATGGACCAGCCGCGCCGGTCTTCTCTCCAATCCGGAAACCGCTTTTCTGGCAAATCAAACCGCTTCCGAGCTTGGAAAAGAGGATCTCTGGGATGAACGGGAAAGCTCAAAACAGCCTGTCCCGATCCCTCAGGAATTCATCGATCCCGGCAACAAAGGCGTGGAATGGGGCTGGGCAGAACCGGAGTTTGACGATTCCGCATGGGAGCTTTTTGACATTCCCGGAAGCTGGATCCAGCAGAAACGGGCAGGCAACGGGGCAGTCTGGTTCCGGAAAGAATTCCTTATTCCGGAACAGTGGGCTGGAAAAGATCTGATGCTCCGGATGGGCCCGATCGATAAACAGGATGTTGTTTATTTCAACGGAAAAGAGATCGGAAGAAGCGGAAAAGATCTGGACGCCTCTTTCTGGAACCAGCCAAGAAACTATCCCGTCCCGGGCAATCTCGTCAAAGCAGGAAAAAATATCATTGCCATCCGTGCCTATTCCTTTATCAGTGACGGCGCACTCAACGGAACGCCGGATCTTTATTTTCTCTCCGGACCGGATCCGGAAAAGCGTGTTGAACTTGCCGGAAATTGGAAATTCACTTCCGAATTGGATCTGGGCATCACAGAACGTCCGCCGCAGCGGCTCGGTCCGGGAAATATCCTCACGCCCTCCATCCTCTATAATGCAATGATCCATCCGATCAAAACATACGGCATCCGCGGGGTGATCTGGTATCAGGGCGAAAGCAATGCAACGACCCTTGCCGATTCGCTGGCGTACCGGAAGAAACTTGCCGCAATGATCCGGGATTGGAGATATCAGTGGGAACAGGGTGATTTCCCCTTCCTTCAAATGCAGCTCGCCAATTACGATCTCGGCGCAAAAGCTGCTTACAAAGAAGATTCTCTCTGGGCAATTTTGCGGGATCAGCAGCGGCGGATCTGCGATGATCTGCCCTCCGTTTTCATGGCTTCCGCTGTCGGGATCGGGGAAATGAAAGATATCCATCCCCAGGATAAGAAGAGTGCCGGAACACGGATGGCCCTCTGTGCCTTGGGACAGGTTTATCAACAGGATCTTCTCCCGGAAGGCCCCCGTTTCACTGAATGTATTCCGGAAGGCAACAACCTCCGCGTAACATTCCGTTTTGCAGAGGGCCTGACTCTTGACCGGGAGAAAGAACAGAGTTTCTATCTTGCCGGTGCAGATAAGATCTTTTACCCGGCTGAAAATATCCGGATCGACGGATCTTCCCTGATTCTCTCATCCGGAAAAGTCGCATCTCCCCGTGCAGTCAGATATGCATGGTCCGGAGAACCGGAAAACACTCTCTTTAACGGAGCCGGGCTGCCTGCCGCCCCCTTCCGGAGTGACGATTGGGATTTTTCATTATAATACTTACATAGGAGAAAAGGAAATGATCACTTTAAACCCACTATTCTGTGACGGAGCAGTATTCCAACAGAAAAAAACGCTTTCTATTTGGGGGAAAGCAACGGAAGGCAATCATCTGAAAGCTGAATTTGCCGGAAATGAAGCTCATACAAAAGCCGCTCTCGGCGGAAAATTCATGTTCCGTCTTCCTCCCGTGGAAGCAGGCGGACCTTACACCCTGACCATCTCGGATCTGACCTCCGGGGAAACCGTCAGTGTCAAAGATATTCTCGTGGGGGAAGTCTGGCTCGCTTCCGGACAATCCAATATGGAATATGCCCTCAACTCTGACTGGGTTACGTCGACCGAGGAAGAACTTCATGGTTCCCACTGCGTGAACCGGATTCAGGAAGAAGAATATTGCAGCACCATCCCCGACCCCTCAAAACTCCGCTTCATCACCGTGACAAAACGCGCCAGCGGAACTGAAGAGGAAACCTTCCGGGGCGAATGGAAATATATGGACGAGGTAAATGCACCGTTCGCTTCCGCAGTCGCCGCATGGTTTGCACGGTTCGTTCAGGAAAAAATCAATATTCCCATGGGCTTGGTCATTGCCCCCTGGGGCGGAACCATCGCAGAAGCATGGACCAGCCGCGCCGGACTGCTCTCCAATCCGGAAACCGCACCGATGGTGGATGATGCAGATAAAATACTGAGACAGGAAAACTGCTGGACCCGTCCGGAAACGCTGACCGCCCAAATCCCTGAGGAAACATGTATTGATCCCGGAAATGAAGGATTCGGAAAAGGATGGGCGGAACCGGATTTCGATGATTCCGGCTGGCAGACCATGCGAATCCCCGGAAGCTGGATCAAACAGGGAATCTCCGGAAACGGAGCACTGTGGGTCCGGAAAGAAATTCAGCTCCCCGCAGATTGGGAAGGTAAGGAACTTCAGCTCGTCATGGGCGGAATCGATAAACAGGATGTCACTTACTTCAACGGGGTGAAAGTCGGCGGGTGCGGCGAAGGTGCTGACTCCACATTCTGGAATCAGCAGCGGAAATATACCATCCCCGGAAATCTGGTAAAAGGCGGAAGAAATGTCCTCGCCATCCGCGCTTACTCTTTCATCTATGACGGGGCATTCCTCGGTTCAAAGAAGGGTTACTTCATCACCGCTGCCGGTTCTGATGACACAATCATGCTGGCTGGCGATTGGAAGGCGAATGCAGAACTGGATCTTGGCGTTATCACTCCTGCCGCCACTCTGCCCGGTCCCGGAAATCCCAATACACCCGGAATCCTTTTCAACAGCATGATCCGTCCGCTGATCCCCTTCGCCATCCGCGGCGTGATCTGGTATCAGGGCGAAAGCAACGCTCATTCCGTCGGCGATTCCCTGCTTTATGAAGATAAGATCGCAACCATGATCCGGGACTGGCGGTATCAGTGGGGACAGGGCGATTTCCCCTTCATTCAAACTCAGCTCGCAAACTTTTCGCCGGAACTGGATCCCGAATTCGTGGAGGATTCCAGATGGGCATTCCTCCGGGAAGCTCAGCGGTCCGTTTGCAATAAACTGCCCGAAGTCACTATGTGTACAGCTATCGATGCCGGAGAACTGACGGATATCCACCCGCAGGATAAGAAAACCGTCGGAAAACGCATGGCGCTCAATGCGCTCCATCATGTCTACGGCAAAAAGGAAATCGTCCCCTTCGGCCCCCTCTATCAGAACTCTGCAGTGGAAGGAAACTCCATCCGGATCAACTTCCTTTATGCTGACGGTATGACCTGCCGGACAGATCGTCCCCAGAGTTTCTATATCGCAGGTGAAGATCAGAATTTCCATCCGGCGACCTCTGTCCGGATCGAAGGAAGCTCTATCATCGTCAGCAGTGACGCTGTTGCCGCCCCCTGCGCCGTCAGATATGCCTGGTCCGATGCCGCAATCTCCACCCTATACAATGGCGCAGGGCTTCCGGCATCTTCCTTCCGTACCGATCATTGGGAAGTCAACGAATAAGGAGTCTTTATCATGAAAAAAACAATTTTACTGCTTCTGTTTCTCTGTTCCGCAGCCCTCTTTGCAAACGGAACCATTCAACTGAATGCCCTCTTCCAGGATGGCGCGGTGTTTCAGCAGAACAAAGATATCCCCGTATGGGGAAAAGCCGGACCAAAACAGCTGATCTATGGAGAATTCGCCGGACAGAAAGTTGCCGCCAAAGCCAACGCCGCCGGAGAATTCATGCTCCGGTTTGCTCCGGTCAAAGCCGGAGGACCTTACACCATGACCATTTCCGCTCCGGCTAAGAAAACCTCTGTTACCGTGAAAGATATTCTCGTGGGAGAAGTCTGGATCGCTTCCGGACAATCCAATATGGATTATCAGCTGGGCAGCGACTGGGCATTCCCTCTGCATTTGAGAAATAACCCCAACAGCCTCGCCCGGCAGCAGCAGAAAGAATTCAACGCAACAATCAAAGATCCTTCCAGACTGCGCTACTTCCTGGTTTCCAGAACCAGCACCGGAACCCGGGAAACGACACTCACCGGATCCTGGAAATATGCAGATGCAAAAAATGCTGCCGGATTCTCTGCTGTCGCCGCATGGTTCGCTAAAAAACTCCAGGAAAAATTGAACGTCCCCGTCGGGATCATTGTCGCAACATGGGGCGGAACCCGTGTGGAAGCATGGACCAGCCGCGAAGCTCTGCTCACCAGAGCCGATACCGCCGTCATGGTCAGAGAAACTGACGATACCTTCCGGAACCCCGCAGTCTGGACTCTTCCAGCTCCGAAAAAAACCGCGCAGCGCTGGAAAAAAGATCCCGGCAACAAAGGATTCGGACTCGGCTATGCAAAGCTTGATTATGATGATTCCTCCTGGAAAAATATGAGAGTGCCCGGAAGCTGGATCGCTCAGCAGATCTCAGGGAACGGGGCTATCTGGATCCGGAAAGAAGTCACTCTGCCGGCTGACTGGGCTGGAAAAGATCTGATCTTTGAAATGGGCGGCGTTGATAAACAGGATATCGCCTACTTCAACGGAGTGGAAATCGGAAGAACCGGTAAAGATTTTGAAACCGAACATTGGAACCGGAAAAGAACCTACCACATCCCCGGAAAACTGGTCAGAACAGGAAAAAATGTCCTCGCTGTCCGCGCCTACTCTTTCATCTATGACGGCGCCTTTTACGGATTCAAAGATGATTATCTCCTGCGTCAGAAAGAGGGCGGAAAAAAGATTCAGGTTGCCGGAACATGGAAGGCTTACCCCGAAATCAATTACGGAATCCTCAGTCCGACTTCTCAGCCCTTCAATCCGACAACTGCGAACGCCCCCGGAAATATTTTCGACGGAATGATCAATCCTCTGATCCCCTACGCCTTCCGCGGTGTGATCTGGTATCAGGGCGAACAGAACGGCGGAAATCTTGAAAATGCAGCCGCATACGAAAAACGGCTGGAAACAATGGTCAGAGACTGGCGTTTCCGCTGGGGATTGGGCGATTTCCCCTTCATTCAGGTTCAGCTGGCTTTCTTTGACAATCAGAACGAAGGCCCCTTCCTTGCAAGATCCCCCTGGGCTCACCTCCGGGATTCTCAGAGAATGGTTTGCGAAAACGTGCCCAATGTCTTCATGGCTTCTGCAATTGATAACGGAGATCCGAAGGATATCCACCCGCAGGACAAGAAAACCGTCGGAAACCGTCTGGCAGTCAACGCATTGCACAATGTTTACGGATTCGAGGATATCATCCCCTCAGGCCCCATCTATAAATCTTACTCTGTCGAAGGAAATCAGATCCGGATCACCTTCCGTTACGGAAAAGGCTTGTATCTCAAAGGCGATTTCCGCAAAGGGTTCTATATCTGCGGCTCCAATGGGGAATTCTATCCTGCGGATAAAATCGTGATCGAAAGAAATTCGATCCTCCTGAGCTCCAAAGAAGTAGCGGTACCCATCTTCGTCCGGTTCGCCTGGACGCAAGCCCCGGAAACATTCCTTTACAATGATTCCGGTCTCCCCGCATCTTCTTTCAGAACCGATCGGTAAAAACAGAATGAGGCAATTTCAAAAGCCGGGAAACTGATAACTTCTGAAATTGCCTCCAACCATTTTTCAATCATACTTGAATATTGTATAAAATGGTTTATATTAACCAAAGCGAAGACAGCTGCACGTTTTGTTGTTTTCGGATATACAAGTGACAGAAGCAGAAAATCAAACATCTATCAGAAAGGATTTTATCAATGGCTTCAATGCAGATGACATGTCATGCTTGCGGAACAGTTCTGGAAGTGCAAAGCGAATGGGCAGGGATGCAGGTCTCCTGTCCCCAGTGTAATACAGCCCTCACAGTCCCCGCTATGGCTCCCCAGCAGCCCGGATTCCAGCAGCCCATGAACGGCTATCAGCAACCCATGAATGGTTATCAACAGCCCATGGGAGGCTATCAGCAAGGCGCATACTTTGTTGAAGACGTGAACATGTTTACAGCTTTGCGGAAGTATGCCCAGTTCGATGGAAGAGCCCGCAGAAAAGAGTACTGGCTGTTCTGCCTTTTCAATTTCCTTATTGGGTTAGCTCTGAATGTATTACAGATGATATTCCTTGCTGCGGATGTGACTGCAATTGCTATTCTTATTCCAATTATCGGATGGATTGTCAACCTTGGATTTTTAATCCCCGGCATTGCAGTGGCAATCCGCAGACTGCATGATATCGGAAAATCAGGATGGAATTGGCTGTTCGTTCTGATCCCCCTTGTCGGTCCGATTATCCTTTTGGTCTTCTTCTGTACAGACTCCCAGCCCGGAAATAATATGTACGGACCCAATCCCAAAGGATATTGATCCTCTGATTTTTAATAAATCATTCCTTTTCAAAAGCTGCTGCAAAAACAATTTGCGGCAGTTTTTTTTTAATGCAATCAACCTTTTTCTCAACAACACTTGAATATTGTCGAAACCGGTTTATATTAACAGGTGTTGAAGACAGACGCTTATGGCCTGTTCTCAGAAAAAGGACGTTACAAACGCAGAGAATATCTGTATCAGAAAGGATTTTATCAATGGCTTCAATGCAGATGACATGTCATGCTTGCGGAACAGTTCTGGAAGTGCAAAGCGAATGGGCAGGGATGCAGGTCTCCTGTCCCCAGTGTAATACAGCCCTCACAGTTCCCGCTATGGCTCCCCCAGCAACCCGGATTCCAGCAGCCCATGAACGGCTATCAGCAGCCTGTGAATTATCAACAGCCTATGAACGGCTATCAGCAGCCTATGAATTATCAGCAGCCTATGAACGGCTATCAGCAGCCCAGCAATGCCGCGAAAGTTCTGGGAATTATCAGCGTAGTTGCATGGCTTCTTCCGATTATCGGGCTCCCAGTCTCTATTATCGCGTTGATCTTTGGGATCACCAAAAAATACAATCCCGGGATCATCATGAGTGTCATAGGTCTTGTTCTTTCCCTGATCAATGCGATCCTTGGTGCAATGCTCGCCACAATGTGATTTTCTTCTGATTTACATCGAAATGCAAAAGGGCTGCGGCAAAACGAATTGCCTCAGCCCTCTTTTTATAGTGTCCGGAAACCTTCCGGATCTCAAAACTTGAATGTTCTCAGGATCTCTGCGACAGAAGGATCTTTCACCGCGTTGCCCATAACAACATAAACCACGCCCTTGCCGACTTTCTTATACACAATCACGTTTTTTCCGTTGTGCTTGAGAAAGCTCGCTCCCGGAAGCGGAACAGCTTTCTTCCAGGGATCTTTCACAGAAACCGGCAGGATCTCTTCCAGAACGGTTCCTGCATACTCCCCCTTCTGAAGCGTGAAAAGCCCATCCAGAACAAAAAGTCTTGCCCCGTTTTCCACCGCATCACGGATCATTTTCAAGGTATAATCCGGAATCGGTTTCGCAGGGATATCAGCCAGAATAACATTCTTCGGCATTCCCCGGTTCGGACCCGGCTTCGGCTGAAGATCAAAGGGGGTGTTATCATTGGTCGTATGATGCGCCGGACACTGGAGGATGTAAGAAGACACCTCTTTTTCTCCCAGGGATCTGGCAAAATCAAGGGCTTTCCACTCATCGGTACTCGCCCCTTGAAAAAGCATTGTCCCGCTCAGGACTGCGGATTTATTCTTTTTTTTTTCGGGAACCACCCGCAGTTCGATATTCCGGATCTTATTCACGATCGTGCCGTTGCAAAGACCGTAGTTCCGGATCTGAAGAAGCGTTTCTTTCAGCGGAAGAAACTCGCTTTTCTGATCAATGAACACGGGATTTTCCATGTCATCCACATAAAACTCTGCGATCTTCTTTACCGCGTCAAAGCTGATCTTGTACTTGTGCCATTTCCCGTTTCCAATCAGATTTGTCAAGACGTACCATTTGTTTTCCTTCGGATGATAAAGCTGCCAGGATCTGTTCGGACGCCATGCCACATTCAGATCGCCAAAGAAAAGATTCAGGGACAAATGATTGTAGCCATTGCCCTCGCCGACGGCCGCTTCAAAGGTGATCTCCCCGCGCAAAACACCGGGCATCGCCTTCGTATAGGTGCTGCCTTTGTAAGGTGAATTCTGGCAAATCATGGTCAGGACTCCCCCCTTCACCGAGAACTGATCTTTCCCGTTGTTGACCGTCTGCACATAACCGTTAGCCGAAAGATCGCCATCGACGGAAAAACGTTCCTGCCAGATCGTCCTGGCTTCTGTAACCTCCTCAGCAGCGGGGATCGTTTCCAGTTTCAGATTGCTGATCCGGTGCGTCAGCTTCCCGGAAGCATAACCGTAATTTGCGATTTCAAGATAACCTTTTCCATCCTGAGGCGCAGCAAATTTCACTCCGGTAAAGGTTTTCACCGGAACAAGAGACCCGTTGAGATAAACCTCCATCGTCCCTTTCGTGCGGTCAAAACGAATCCGGTAATTCACCTTTTTATTGTTGTCGATCCGGGAAATGATATCCCATTTGGAGGGCGGAGTAAAGGTGGCAAGTCCCCAGTTGGGAGAACCGTTCCAGGCAATCATCTTTCCGAACAGATGCATCTTGACGGACCATGCGCCGTAACCGGGTTTGCTTCCGGAGTTCATGACAGCATCAAACGAAAAATCGCCCCGTTCCGGCATGGG
>JAFTIQ010000040.1 GCA_017456805.1 Lentisphaeria bacterium | reverse complement strand
CCATGTGATTGAAGATGAACGGGAAGCCATGCGGAACTGCCGCTGGGCGGATGTGATTTTCTGTGAATGGGCACTTGACAATCTGCGCTGGTATTCCCAGAACAAGCGTCCGGGCCAGGTTTTGATTTCGCGGCTTCATTCCCAGGAACTTGAATCAGTTGATAAGTATATCAATGCGACGGAATGGGAGAATGTGGACAATCTGATTTTGATTTGTCCTGCGAATCATCGTCGTATGCTGGAAAAATTTCCTCAGATCGGGGCGAAAGCGGTTACGATTTACAATCCGATTCCTGCGGCTGTTGCGTCAGAGATTCCGAAAAAAGAGAATTCGGAATTTCATTTAGGGTTTGTGGGGATCATTCCTTTGCGGAAGCGACTGGATCTTGGTTTTGAGATTTTTGAAAAACTCAGAGCGAAAGATTCCCGGTGGCGTCTTTTCATCAAGGGAGCGAAACCGCAGGATTATCCCTGGATGGCATCCCGCGTGGAAGAGATGAAATTTTATAATGCCCTGTTCAAACGGATTGAAGAATCTCCTTATTCGCAAGATGTTGTGTTTGATAAACATGGCTCGGACATGCTGGAATGGTATTCCAAGATTGGTTTCCTTCTTTCCACCAGTGATTTTGAAGGATCGCATCAGGCAGTTGCGGAGGGGATGGCTTCCGGGTGTATTCCTGTGATCCGGAACTGGCTTGGAGCGGATGAGCTTTATCCGGCAGAATATACTTACGATTTTAATGCTGATGCAGAGACAGCGGCAAAGAAGGTTCTTTCCTGGAAAAAAGATCCTGCGTTTTTGAAGAAAACGGAAAAAGCGTGCCGGTCCTTTGCAGTAGAACATTTTGATAATGCCAAGATTATCGGGGAAATTGAAGCCTTGATCAAACAACATCCGGCATGGCAGGAAGAAACGGTGAATATGAAAAACAATGCAAAACTTCTGCTGGTTACGTTCCGGGAATCCGATACAACCGAATCTTATCGGAGCCGTGTGGAACAAATAATCAAACAGCACGCAGGAAAAGATGTGAAAATCAGTCTTGTATGTATGCATAAACCGTTGGACGATAAGAAGAAAGAATTGTTGAAATCCGCGAATGATTTCTTCGGTGTTTCATACGATATGCTGGAATTCCCTGCATATTGTTCTTATGCTGAGCCGGAAGATTGCATTGCCGCTTTGGAACGGATCAACAAATTCATTGCTGCTTATGATGCCGATTGTGTTTACGATGAAACCTCTACGGTTTTCTCTGATAAAAAGGCTGCCTTTGCTGAATTGGCTGCAAAGCTGGATGTTTCTCAGAAATCTCTTGCTGATTTGAATACCAAACTTTCCGCTGCGGATCAACAGCTTTTGTCCAAGTCCGCAGAAGTCGCAAGTCTGAGTGCGAAACTTGCTGATACAGATCAACAGCTTGTATATAAATCCGCTGAAAATTGCGCATTGAGTGAAAAACTGGTTGATGCCGGACAGCAATTGCTGGAAAAAACTGCTGAAACCAAATCATTGAACGCCAAACTTTCCGATGTGCAGAAGCAGCTTTCCGTGAAAACTTCAGAAAGCAGTTCTCTCAATGCCAAACTTGGCGAATCCCAGAAGCAGCTGACTTCCCAGATCGCCTCAAATGCGGAATCTCAGAAAAAACTTGCGGCTTTGGAAAAACAACTTGCAGATTTGCAGAAGAATTATGCCGCAGAACAGCGTAAAGTGCGCAGCCTTCAATCTGAAAACGCTATCTTGAAAACAAGCAGTGAGGAATTGTGGCGGATCCAGACAACCCGCTCCTATCGCGCAGTCCAGAAGATCAACCGTGTCCGCGCAAAGGTTTACAGCGCACTTGGCATAGAATATCCCCGCGGAAAACAGCAGGAAAAGGAAATCAGGAACACAGGGACTTCCATTCCGGCGGCATCCGGGAACAGAAAACGCTTGAAAGATCTTCATGTCGGAGCAGTGATGGACCAGTTCAGTCTGAGCAGTTTCAAACCGGAATGTGATTTATTTACATTCAAACCGAATGACTGGCAGGCGAAATTTGCGGAAAAGAAACCCGATTTTGTCATGGTCGAATCCGCCTGGAACGGGAATGACGGCGCATGGCAGTACAAGATCGGAACCTACGGCGGAAGCACCCGTGATGACCTGTTTGCCCTGCTGAATTATTGCAAAAAGGAAAGTATCCCGACGGTCTTCTGGAATAAGGAAGATCCGCCGCACTTTGATAAATTCAAAGAAGCTGCGGCACGGTTTGATTATGTGTTTACAACGGATGAGAACTGTATTCCCGCTTATCAGAAAGAGTGCGGTCACAACCGTGTTTATGCATTGCCGTTTGCAGCACAGCCGCTTCTGCATAATCCTGTTATGACGGAAGCCCGGAGCAAGAATATCTGCTTTGCAGGAACGTATTATGCGACCCGATTTGCGGAACGCCGGGAACAGATGGATGTTCTGTTCAAGGCATCAGAAAAACTCGGACTCGAAATCTTCGACCGTCAGTTTGGCAATACCGGACCTGGTTATAAGGATTACCTGTTCCCTGAAAATCTCCGCAAGTTCATCCAGGGCCGTCTGGAATATAACGACATGGTGAAAGCCTACCGCCGTTACAAGATCTTCCTGAACGTGAACTCAGTTGTGAATTCCCGGACGATG
>JAFTIQ010000018.1 GCA_017456805.1 Lentisphaeria bacterium | reverse complement strand
GGTGGTTTGGTAATTAAAACAACCGTTACCCAAGAGAAAAATTTTTATTTCTTTTGAGAAATCGGTCGGTAATAACCAAAAATGCCTCCGTACACTCAGTACACTCCGTTTTCTCCGTACGAAAATGTGCTTTCAAATTTCCGGTTTTACAACAGCCCCAATTGGAACGGGAGAGGAATCATCAGCAGGGATATTCCAGCTGAAGTCCTGCTTTCCGCAATTCTTCTGCCAGTTCCGGATAGGCAAGGTCATGAGGTGTTGCGCCCTGTTTGACAGCCATTGCAGCGGCAATTCCGGCGACTTCTCCGGTCATTGCGGCAACCGGGATCACCCGTGTGGCTTCCCAGGCATCGCCGATTGCGGAAATGCATCGTCCGGCGGCAATGACTCCTCTCAGATTACAGGGGAGCAATGCACGATAGGGAACCTGCCAAACCTTCGCGGAACGCCAATCTCCGAGGACACCGACGGAATCCTCAAAGGAACGGCTTTCCATTCCGGTATCCATCGTGAAACATCCCTGAATACAGCGTCCTTTCCGGATCGGGGGGATTGTCTGAAGGGTAAGAGGATAATGGCTCTGACGGGTCGATGTGCCTTCGGAAGCCTCTTTTTTCAACAGATTCCGGTAACGGCGGCGTCCTTCCAGAACAAAATCGGAAACCATTTTCCCGGAAAGTTTTTCCCATGTATAGGGATTTGCCAGGGGGTCCGCATGGATCGCTACATGGGCATGTGCATCCAGATCATTTCCGGATTTCACATGATCATTCCGTTCGATCGCCCAGAGAACCATAGAGTTTTCGGAATAGTTGCAAGGCTCTCCTGCGAGATAAAGGAGGTCAGCATCTCCCGTAGAATCCACGAAGGTTCCGGCAGAGATCCGGGTATGACCGCTTTTGTTGAAAACAGTGATTTCCGTCAGCCGTTTGTTTTCCACGGTGCAGTCTGTGATGACGGTATCGAGCCAGAGATCCACGCCTGCTTCTTCCAGCAATTCATCCAGTGCCAGCACCATGGAACCGGGGGAAAAATTCCCCATGTACCGACCTTTTGTTTTCCAATTCGGATTGGGATCAAGAGGTCCATATTTGTTGGCGGCAAGGAAAAGTTCTTCTGCGATTCCATAGATCATCTGAGTCCCTTTTGCATTGCAGAGGGGAAGATAAACCAGGACCAGTCCGGAAGTTGCCAGCCCTCCGGGAAGGATTGTTTTTTCGATGAGTGCAGTTTTCATTCCGCGGCGAGCTGCGGCAAGAGCTGCCGCCACACCGGCGATTCCACCGCCGCATACGGCGATGTCATAGTGTTTTACGTTCATTTGATCAGTCCACAAATTCCATTTTGACTTCTTTGATCTGTAAATCTCCCGGGGTGGTAAAATAGACCCGGAAAGAGCCGACTTGCTGTTGTTTTGCCTTTTCCGGCAGTTCAAAAACGGCTTCAAACGTTTTGAATGAGTCCGCATTCGGGAACCGTTCCTGCGTTCCGCCAAGGTGTGCACCGCTCTTGGTATAATAGTAAATTCCGATACTGGAACCTCTGCCTTGAACGGTGAAGGTGATCTGAACTTTTCGTTTTGCTCCGATCAGATATTTCTGTTTGCTGTAAGAAATGCCTTTTTTCAGAACAACTCCGTCTTTGGCGGGAACCATTGCTCCGCTCCAGTTCGCCATTTTTCCATTGATAAGTTTCCAGTCAAGATTCGGCATTTCCCCTGCACTGCACAGGGAAAAGCCAAGAATTGCGGTAAGAAGAATCAACGTTTTTTTCATTTCCCGCCTCCTATGGTAACGGTTGGTGCTGTGAGATGGAATGTGATTGCTTTTGCAGAGCCGAAGACAAGACGGCATGAGGTCGTTGTATCCGGAATCAGATAAGTGAATTCATACATTCCGTTTCCTTTGGAAAGGGCTTTCACACTCTTCAATCCGATCTGTTTTGACCCGCTGAAGAGCTGGATATTGCAGCGGGGAAGATCCGTTCCTTCCATTTTCCAGCGGAAGGTGATCTTATCGCCGGAAACCACAGAAATCTGATCCGAACAAATCAGAAGATCTTTTGCTTTCATCTTCACTTCTGCCACATTTTTTACAGGAGTAAAGGAAATGGTTCCGAAATTCAAAAACCAGTTTCCGATCTCTCTTTTGATCCTGCCTTCCCGGAAACCGAGCTCTTTCTGTTCGGAGGAACTGCCGCCTTTGATGGCAACATAACCCATCCGGTTTGCACATTCAGCAGCAGAGGCGAAGAATTTGTTCCAGACAAGTTTGTATTCCGGGGTGAACCGGCGGAAGTTCATCTGGAATCTGCGGAGATCCTTGCTTCCCAGTGTTTTGAGGGGCATAACCATCTGCCAGTGCCACTGTTTTTCTGTTGCGATCCGGTTAAATTTCAGCGGGATCGGGGTGCTCCTGGTATGAAGAACATCGTTGACCATTGATGTCTGATAGGTCAGCGGCTTGAGAGTTGTCGGAGCAAAACCGATCTGAGTGATCTGGTTTTTATCGCTTCCGGACATGAAGATCTCAAAGAAGTTTTTCCAGAGAACCGGTTCCTGCTGTTCTTTATTTTCCACGAAATCGAAGTAGAGATACTCTTCATCTGCCGCGATCTTCAGGGTGAACGCACCGGGAATAGAGGTGCCGTCTTCCAGCGTATGACAATCGCCTGCGGAAACTTGTTTGCTCCAGTCGATGGCAGCGGGATCTCCGTTTGCATTGGGGACCCGGTTGATGGTGATGTTTTTCTCCGGCATGGTGTTAACTTTCAGACGGCGGACATAATCCTGTCTGCCTTCCACAGCCTGATTCCAGAATCCTTTTCTGATCCAGGAGATCCGTTTGAGGGTCAGTGCATCGCCGGAAGCTTTCTTTTCAGCGGCATCCAGCAATCCGGAAAGACGTTTCATCCGTTCTTCTGTTCCGACGCTCCAGTTGTTGTTTGCGTCCAGCATACCGGTTCCGAGGGAGTGAGCGCGCAAACGCTGTGCCACACCGTTTTTCCCGAACATGGAGGCAGGATAGTTTTTCCAGTTCCAGTAGATCTCTTCCAATTCGGTGAAAAATGCTTTCATTTCCGGAGCGGCTTTTCCGTAGAAGAGGGTGAAATATTCATCAATGACCTGATCGGGATCCAGGCTGGGATCATAGAAGATCTTGTTGACGACGTACGCTTCCAGCATACTGCAATACCATTCACATTCGATGAAATAGCCGCGCATTCCATCCTGAGTCATCTCTTTGATGATCTGTCCGGCGTGACGGGGATAGACCCCGGGGAAGAATTTGTGCTTGTAGCGTGTTTTGGAATCCCAGCTGGGGCTGAAGAGATAGATCCAGCAGGACATGACTTTTCCGCCCTTGTTGGTCATCCATTTTTTATAGATCTCATCATGCTGGATCTTGTAAAATTCCGGATTCCACCATGCATGGATCCCCAGGCACATCTGGACACAAAGGTTATCGGGGAGCTGAACATTTTCGGGGTATGCCAGAGATCTCTGATACGCCAGAGTGGAGATCCCGATTCCGGGCTGTTTTTTGGCTGCGGCATTGGCAATATCAGCGATCCACTGCCACATAATGTGATTCTGTCCTTTTTTGGCAGCTTCGATACATTTTTTACAGTGACAGGGTCCCTGAGTATCCTGATGCTGGACAGAGGAGAAGAAGGGTTTTCCTTCCAGACGTTTGAGATAACGTCCGTTGGAGGGCAGCCCGACCATGGGTTTCCCATGCCATTGTTCCACAGCCTGATTTGCGAAGAAATCCACCACTCCGGGTTCGGAAAAACAGACTCCCGGGGGAAGATCTGCATCGTTGGGATATTCCCGGCGGACGAAACCGTCGGAGGGCGCCATTCTGCCTTTATAACCCTGGGCGAAATAATGTTCCCGGCGATCTTGGAACAATGCGGCATACGCCGGTTTTTTCGCTTTTCCCCAGTGGGTGAAGTAGATCCGGTAAACGTTATGATTTGTCTGACCGAAAAAGCTGGTGTTTCTCCAGCGCAGGAGCATCAGATCCTGATCCCGGGGGGTGTATTTGACCACATTCAGCATTTTGGGTCTGCCGCCGGAATTGTGGTTTCCGCGGAACGCATCTGTGGGGGAGGAGTGATAGTGATCTTTCACTTGCACCGCAAGAGTTTTGCGTGGGGTGAAAACAGTCGCATCATCTGTGAGTCCGTACCAGCGGATGCCGCAATATTTTTCCAGAAAGTCATAAACTGCAAAAAGCGTTCCCTTGTACGGAAGTTTCGGGAAAGATTCTCTGTTTTTATAGTTGACTTTGTGAAATTCCGGCGAATCGCTCCCGCTGATCCGGATGACGTTTTTTGTGAATTTGACGGATGAATATTCTTTTCCGGCGGGTTTGTTATCGCCGCCAAGTTCAATGTGAATCTTTCCGGCAGAGCCTTTGCCGTATTTGAGGGGCAATTCTGTTCCGGTGATCATTTTAATGTGATAATTCAATTCAAACGCACCCAGCTGAGCTGAGGCGGATGGGGTTGATTCCAGAACGATTTCCGCTTGCGGAACGCCCTCTTTGACAAGAACCATTTCTGCCGCAGCAACGTTGACCGCAAGCAGAAGCAATAATAAGCTTTTCATGATTTATACCTCACATTCCATTGAAAGCAGTGGCAGGATTATGCGCGTTCCAGAAAAAGGAATCATACAATTTCTGCTTTTTTGAAGTTGTTGTCATATCGGGATATCCCTGAATACAGGGGACATTGATTTTTGTGCGGGCATCCACATGACCGTCAAGGAAAGCAAAATTGGCTCTATTACTGTGACGGAACGCAATATAGGCTTTTGTATGCATATCCGGTCCTGTGATATCTTCCGGTTTCCCGTTGAAATCCACGCGCCAGTGATTGTAGTTATCTCCAACCATACAGGTTTTGGAAGGTGCTTTGAAGTGATTGTTCTTTTTATAATTCAGCACAGCGTCATCCAGGGGGGATTCTGTACCGATGAATCCATAAATATTCGCGCCGTAACTGATTGCAAAAACACCGTCAAGATACCCTTTTGTGGGATATTCCGGACACCGGAAAAGAGTGTCAGAATATTTTTCTCCATGCCGGACCCGGTACATTGTTGCCAGCTTGCTGAAGAAATACTTATCGGATTTTGTGCCGCTGCGGATGGTCCACGGATTGGGATAATGTCCATCGTAATCATCATTGTAAAACATGAAGATCCGTGCGACTTCTTTGACATTCCCCACGCATTTTGTTCCGTTTGCAGATTTTCTGGCATTGTTCAATGCAGGCAGCAGCATCCCGGCAAGGATTGCGATGATCGCGATCACAACAAGGAGCTCAATCAGTGTGAAGCTCATGAGCTTCATGTCTGTGCACAGACATGAATGAACCTTACCGGATTTTTTCATTTTCTTTCCTTTCATAAGTGGAAACCTCCCTTCGTTAAAATGAGTTTTCTTTCCATGAGTTTTCTCCCTTGATAATGATATGTTTAAAATCCATAATAATATTTTTCCGATCGGAACAGGTCAGCAATTGTTCTGTAAGTTCCTGACTGCATTCCAGAAAGCCGGATCTGGAATAGCAGATGTTTTTTCTGGAATCGTTCCCGGATCCGAGAAGATTTTTTCCTCTGACATAGATCAGAACATCTTCCGGGAGATTGCAGAGTTTCCGCAGAGAGACCGGCTGCCCCGGATCAGTTTCCGCATCAAAGATCAGGACATCAAAAGGCTGTTTTTCGTAAATTTCCTGAATCATGGCACACTGTTCCACGAACCGGGTTTCTCCGGGACAGACTTTGATCCTGAGTTTGTCAGGAGTTATGTCACGCTGAATTTCTTCTATATGATCCCGGATATTCCATTCCGGATGTTCAAAAAACATGGAAAATCCCTCTCTTCCGAAAAGAAACGGAGAATGTTTTCCTTTTTCTTTCAGATCATTCAGAACTTCCGGCAGGTAATTTGCCAGCATGGGGCGTTTGAAAATCCGGAAATTTTCGGTCTGTGTCAGAATGTATTCCGATTCCGGATCCATATTCGGAAGGATTGCACCGATCCGGCAGCCGCGCTCCACCAGCACCGGAAGAAGCATCTTGTACCAGTCTCCGACAAAAAACACAATATCAGATTTCCGCAGCATGGAAATCTGTTCCAAATCAATCTGTTCCGGATTATTCGTGGGGGAAACCGGAATCGTGATCACCTGAGCCCCATATCGGATAGCAGAATTCATTGCCCCCCGGATACATTCCGTTGCAAGTTTATAACTGAAATCGCCGGCTGATACAGAAAAATCCGGACAAGGCAGAAGAATATAAACATTGCTCTTTTTTTTATCTGAAGGCAGCGTGCCGGTTTCCTGATCCAGAACAAAGGTCCCCGTCCGGCGGCGGATGATCCGTTTTTCCTGAACCAGACGGTTCAGGGTTTCCCGCAAAGTCATCCGGGCAACTCTAAAATTTGCCGCAAGAGTCCGTTCCGACGGAAGACGGGTTCCCGCAGGAGAATTCTGCAGAACTTCTTTCAGAAGCCGATCATACAATATTTTTTGTTTTGACGGAAACGGCATAAAAATCCTTTCTTCAGAAGGCATTTCAAATTGGTTTTGGAACTGCCTCTTCCACCTATTTTAACTGTGGTATAGCTTGATGTCAATGCAAAAATTTACTTTTTTTTGAAAAATCTGAAAAAACATTGTCAGAAAGTGAAAAAAAATCCGCCTATTATAGTGAAAACAAAG
Source organism: Lentisphaeria bacterium (assembly GCA_017456805.1). The sequence goes on along the minus strand of JAFTIQ010000018.1, from coordinate 36,576 downwards.
AAAAGTATTTCTTTTTTTTCAACGGCTCTGATGAAAAGCTTTTGCAAAATACGGAAAATATGCTAATGTATATTAAGCAATTGGATATTTTTCTAAGCACGATCGGAAGAGTATTGGTTCGGCAATGAAATAAACAGCAGATGATCTGCAAAATAAAACAAAAAACGAAAGGAAGAAAAAAATGCCGTAAATCACGATCAACTGTCCCCATTGTTCCCAGCCCCTGAGTGTTCAGTCCGAATGGGCAGGTCAGTCCATGGAATGTCCTTACTGCAAACAGAACTTTGTCGTTCCTGTCAACAATCCCGGCGGTTATCCCGGCAATGTCCCTGGCGGCTATCCCGGCAACAATCCCGGCGGTTATCCCGGCAACTATCCCGGTAACAATCCCTGGGAAAAGCCTGCTCCCGGAAATGGTCTTGCCATCTGTGCTTTGATCTTTTCTATCCTGTTTGCTCTTGTCGGTTTGATTCTCAGTATTATCGGTGTTTGCAAATATCCTGCCGGAACAAACGGAAAAGTGATGTCCATCATTGGGTTGATCATCTCCATAATCAACATGGTGCTCGGATTGGTTCTTTTCTCCTGAAAAGCAGAAAAACAGGAATATAAGTGCTTGACAAATACTACATTATTGTAGTATGATGAACTATCATGCATATTATGCGTCATTGAAACAACCGTCCACAGGACAAAAAACAATAAAAAACGAAGGAAAAACAAAGTTATGAAACACGTCAAAATCGTCATCGTCCTTGCAGCAATGTTCTGCAGCTTCCTCGGAAGCTCCCTTTTTGCAGGCAGCCAGGACTTTCACCATCGTAAACCACACCGGACATGATATCATGCGGATTTTTATCAGTGATTCCGGCTCTGACAAATGGGGTCCGGACCGTTTGACCGGATATCTCAGAAACGGCGAATCCACCAAGTTTACCTTCACCAATTATGATCAGGCAAACTGGGATATCAAGATCGTTTACAGAACCAGTAAGGGTGATGCAGTCTTCAACCGGATGAATCTGAAGAAGATCTACAAGATCGTTCTTACCTCCAACAGCTCCGGCGGAACTCACGCAACCTATTACGAAATTGACTGATCATTATAACCTGACGGTTATACAGTTTGATTTTGAAAACCTGTTGGGATGCAGTATGTTAAGGTGTTTGAAAATAAAAATATGCTGACCTCCCAACAGGCAAAACAATTTAAGCAGAAATGTACTGACAAAACGAAAAAAACTCTGAATCGGAGTGAATACTTATAATTTAAGGAGTAAAGTGATGGGAGCAAAAATTATTGGTGGTCTTATTATCGCATTCGGAATCGTGGATTTTGTCTCATATAATATCTTTGAAGTGGATTTAACAGGGGTTTTATGGTCTCCGGTTGCGGCAGGCATTATCGGTGGAGCGATCTGGTCTCTCGGAGATAAAGGAAAAAAGGAACAATCATAAGCTGAAATACGAAAAATGCCGCGATCCTGCGGCATTTTTTTTTGGTTTCATCTTGACAAAAAGAGAATAAATGCTATATTTCTCCTCAATATGTGTTTGGGGTGCCGATCCTGAAGTTGGGATTGGCTGAGATCACACCCATAGAACCTGAACCGGGTAATGCCGGCGTAGGAAATCACAGATGTTTCAGATTGACCCCGTCGGGCAGATGCGATTTCCTGAACAATGAGAGGGAAACCATCATGACAAATCCGATCGAGAACACCATTTCCGATGCCATTGTCCGCTGCTTCGCGGATAAACTCAGAACCAATCTTACTGTTGACGTTGCAATTGTCGGCGGCGGACCATCTGCACTGGTTGCAGCGAAAACGCTTGCAGATGCAGGGATCCGGACAGCCATTTTTGAACGGAAACTTGCACCCGGCGGCGGGACATGGGGCGGTGGAATGTTGTTCAATGAAGTTGTGGTGCAGGATGATGCACTTTACATTCTTGATGAATTCGGAATTACACACAAACCGATCGAAAATGCACCGGGATATCACAGTCTGGATTCCGTGGAAATGGCAAGCGGTCTGATCTATGGCGCAGTTCATGCAGGCGCAAAGATCTTCAACTCTGTCAGCGTGGAAGATATCGTGTTCCGCGATGAAAAAGTCGGCGGACTTGTGATCAACTGGACTCCCGTGGAACGGCTCGGAATGCATGTTGACCCGCTGACCGTCATCTCTTCCTGTGTGCTTGACGGAACCGGACATCCCAGCGAAATCATCCGTCTGGCTGTGGATAAGGCAAAGATCCAGCTGGATACTCCCACAGGTAACATTCTCGGCGAACGTCCCATGTGGGTGGATAAAGGGGAAGCTTCCACAGTGGAAAACACCCGGGAATATTTCCCCGGTCTGTTTGCCTGCGGGATGAGTGCCAATAATGTGATGGGCGGTTACCGTATGGGCCCGATCTTCGGCGGAATGCTCATGTCCGGAAAGAAAGTTGCAAAACTGATCCAGGCGAAGTTCGGAAAATGAGTATTTTCACGACCCTGGAAGAGCGGCGCAGAGCTTTTGAGAATACAGATGTCTATCCTGTGATCTCCTCGGAATTCTGCGCCGGGAGAGATCCCCTGCAAGTGTTGGAAGCGATTCTGAAGGGCGGTGCCGGTGTGGTGCAGATCCGGGAGAAAAATATGCCTGATAAGCCCCATTTCGAATTGCTGAAACAAGCCCGGATCCTGACAGATCGTTACCGTGCTTTGATGATCGTGGATGACCGGATCGATCTTGCGTTGGCGGTTGGAGCTGACGGAGCTCATCTCGGACAGGATGATCTTCCGCTCTCTGCAGCCCGGAAGATCGCTCCGGAACTGCTCCTCGGAAGCTCCACTCACAACGCCGAAGAAGTCCGGCAGGCACAGATGGATGGATGCGGATATCTGAATATCGGCCCCATCTTCCGGACCGGGACGAAGCAGCTGCCCATGGAACCCCTGGGGACAGAACTGCTCTCAGTCTTGATTCCGGAAGTCAAATGTCCATTTTCCGTCATGGGCGGGATCAAGCTGGAGCATTTACCGCTGCTGCGTTCTCTTGGCGCAAAACATATTGCGGCTGTGACAGCTTTTACCGCCGCAGAAGATCCGGCAGAAGAGATCCGGAAGTGGAAAAAAGCTTTCAGCAGTTCTTTTTCTGCTTGACTTTCAAACGTAAAAATGCTATATTCCTCTCTGTAAATCAAACAGGGAGGAATTTTTTATGAGTCAATTTCTGAAAAAAGAGCTTTTGACATCAGGCGATGCGATCACGAATCAGATCGTGTCAGAGGGGGAAATCGTTTCAGGTGCGGTCATTTCCGGCACAGATATTTTGGATATGTCTTACCTGGAAGTGTACGGAGGAACCGTCATTGATACAACGGTCGGAGAAAACGGATTCCTGAATATGTATGAAGGTGTCCTTTCCAATGTCACTGTCTCTTCCGGAGGAGCTGTCTACGCGAATACTTATGATGACGACAGCTTGACCAGAAATCTGACCATCAAAGAGGGCGGCAGCGCATTTATTGACGGCTCAATGGCCGAAAACACCACCGTGGAGAGCGGCGGGAACCTGAATGGATTCGACTTTCAGTCAAAAACCGTGATGGCTTCCGGGATCCATTTCAATAATGTGATTGTCCGGAGCTGGAACTTTGCAACCATCGCAGATGGTCAGAGCGGACAGAATATTTCCGTGGAGAGCAACGCGTCTCTGATGATTTACGGCGGAAATACTGATAATGTCAAACTCAGCAGCGGGGCATTTCTTTATGCGATGGATGGCACGATCACAAATGTGGATTGGGCTCCCGGAAAAGGAACCGTTGCAATTTCAGAAGATGCTGACCTCACTTTTACCGGCAATTACAGCGGAATCTACTACAAGAAATCCCCCGATGATACCGTATATTCTCAAGCTCAGAATCTGAGCAATATGACGTTTTCCGCCTTATCCTCCGGCTATGATATCAATGTTATGTCCGGCGGAACTCTGGATGGAATTACAGCTTCCGATTGCGGAATGATCAATGTCTACGGCGGCGGAATCGTGAAAAATACAACCGTAAACGGTTCTTCCGAAACCGTTTTGAACGTCAACAGCGGCGCAACGGTCAGCACAGTGACAATTGCAAACGGCGGACAGATGAATATTTACGGTGGCAGCGTGAATGGGGTTACCGTTTCTTCCGGCGGACAGATCACTGCGGCAACAGATGGCGGCTGTCTGGATAACATTGTCATTGGAAGAGATGGATATATGACTGCTAATGGTGATATTGAAGTTGAAAAACTTACCGTTTCTTCCGGTGGAATGGTGTTTTTGAGTGAAATGCGGCTTTGCGGAGAGCTTCAGATCGAAGATGGCGGAAATGTGGAAATCTTCGAGCTGGATTTGGATTTGACAGAACGTACTGTCGAGGATGGATATATGATCAATGATCTTTCAAAGATCAGCAATCTTGAGGAAATCTATATCTCAATGGAAGTCCGGTCTATTTCTGAAATCGGATCCGGCACTTACAAACTTGCGCAGGGCGCAGGGGATTTTGACGGAGATATTTTCATTGACGTTGACCGCTCCGGCGGAGGAGAATCCATTGAATATGAAATCGCAGTCGGCGAGACAATCAAAACCGCCGGCGGAGTATACACTCTGAATTGCGAAAATGGAAATCTGACTGTAACGGTCGATGTTGCATCGACCTCTCCGGAAGTTTGCGGTAATTTCGGAACGAAGGGAGATCTGTTCATTCTGGATGACGACGGTTCTGCAGTGATCACATCTGCTTCCGGAATGACGACTGTTTCCGGCAAAGTTGATTTTGCAAAATGGGATCTGCTGGGCGTTGGAGATTTCAATAAATCCGGAACAGATGGTTTGCTCTGGAGAAGCAGAACAGATAACAGCGTTTATATGCAGAACGATCTTACCAGTTTCAACGAACTCGGGAAAGCACAGAACCGTCTGGGTGTTCTGGAAGAGGGATACGAAATCCGCGGAACCGGGGATTTCTCCGGCAGCGGAATCGACGGAGTCGTGATGAAAGGCCCTGCATTCGGCGATGCCAGCATCTCTTTGAACTACGGATTGCCTGTCTGGGCGCGTGATGAAAACGGAAATACTTTCAACGGATGGCTTGGTGCACTGGTGAATACCTGGAAACCGGGAGACGCTTTGAAAGGAGATAAGACGGATCTGGCAGATATCAATGCAAAGAATTACATGTATGATATTTTCGGAGTCGGCGATTTCAACGGCGATGGTGTCGATGATGTCCTGCTCATGAATACCATGCCGGAATATGTCGACGGTGTCAGAATCACAGGTTACGGAGATGTGTTCACCTTCCTGACCGGAGATGTGGATGCTATTAAAGCCGGGGAAGCTCCGACGGTTGCTTATGCCGGATGTGCCGTTGATGAGTGGGAAATTTTCGGAGTCGGCGATTTCAACGGCGACGGCATTGATGATGTCCTGCTTTGCGATGACAACGGAAATATTGCCGGATGGAAGATGGCAAACGGTCAGCGTTCCGGAGATTTCTGGTTCGGAAACGTGGGCGAAGATGTCGGCGTTTCAGGTGTCACTGACTGCAACGGAGATGGAACCGATGATATCGTCTTCTGTGATGAGGAGAATGATCAGTTTGCATGGCTGATCAAAGATGGCACGGTCAATCAGGTTGTGGCTCTCGCATAAATTTGTTTGGCAACAGCACATCAGGCGCCGTTTCCGGGATTGTTCCGGGAACGGCGTTTTGTATAATACAATCTGCATAATTCATAAAAACCGTACGCTGCAAGAATTGCCGCAAAGGGTGCAAAATAGGGATATCTGTACCGGAGAACCATTTGGAACGGAATGGCAAACAGGATCGTCGCGATCCCCGGGAACAGAAAGGGCAGAAACGCAATATTTTTCCGTGCAAACCATAATCCGGCAAACATCAGAAGGGCAAGCACGAGAAAATAACTGCCTGTCAGGATCCGCACTTTCGGTGAGATTGCCGCTGCGTTGGGTGTCATGCGGAAACAATGAAGAACCCTTGTTTTGACGATTGTCCACATTTTCCCGGGATTGTTCCGGATGTATTCCCAAGCCCATTGATTCCAGTAAGGATTTGCCTCCATCAGAGTGAATGCGCCTTTTTCTTTCAGGATCGCAAGTTTCTCATTGTGATAATTATTCCATGCTTTTTCCGCATAGTATTTGTAATCCGGCGTGTCGATATGCGCATAGACTTCGTAAGAAACATCGCTTGCGGATTGAGCAAAGGAGTAGGGCCCGTAGAGTGAAAGAGGGGTAGGGATCCCGCTGACACAGTAATTCCGGATCGTCCAGGGGAGAAACATGAGAAACGCAGCGATCCCGAAGGCAGCCGTCCCGCGGAAAATTTCCCACGCCCGCTTTTTATCCCGTTTCAGGGAGATCAGGAAATAGATCGAAACAGCGATTGCCATTACCAGAAGCAGGACCGCGCCCTGTGGGCGGGTCAGAGTCGCCAGCGCAAAAAAGAACCCGCTCCATGCCGCAGATTTCCAGCAGAAGTGATCCTTCATGCTCCGCAGCAGAAACAGATAGGCAATACAGGTCAGCAGCAGGAACAGATTTTCTGTGGACCAGCAGAGAGAATGATAAATGGAATAGGGATAAAAGGTATAGATCCCCGCTGCAAGAAAACCAACTGTTTTGGAGGAAAATGTCTCTTTCCCGAGAAGATAAACGCTGAGGATACACAGAACACTGATGAGGAGAACGGTTGCTTTGGCTGACATTTCCCAATCAAAGGGCAGCCGGTAAAGGAGAGCTCCGAGAAAAGGAAAGACAGGTGTCCGGCTGAGATCTGTTCTCAAAGGTTCCGGGTCATCCGGGACAGCTTCATACCAGCGGTAATACGAGATGGAAAAACCGTTTCCGTTTGCGATTTGTTCCGCAATATCCCGGTATTCTCCGCCGTCATTGTGATAGAATTCTCCCGGAAGGGCGATCAGCCCGATGATTCGCGGAACAAGTCCTGCAATGATCAGAAGAGTCATGAGAATAACGAGCAGTTTTCTGTTATGCTCCAGCGGAGTCTCTGCGAGCCGGGAAAAGATTTTTTGAAACATAGGGAGACCTCATTGTTTTTCAGATTTCAGTGGAAATGTAGCAGTCTCAGCAGAAGATTTCAAGCGGGAGAAAATTTTTTTGTCAGGAATCCTGAAAAAAAGGATTGTCATGCATACATTTTTTTCTCTTGAATATTTGATGATCAGCAGTATATTTCTGCTTCAGAAACATAAGAGGTTATTGAGCTGTAACTCACGGAGGATAAAAATGAAACGAGTTGTAACAATACAGGATGTTTCCTGCATCGGAAAATGTTCCGCAACGGTTGCTCTGCCGATTATTTCAGTCATGGGCTCTGAATGTGCTGTTGTTCCGACAGCTGTTCTTTCTACACATACGATGTTTCAGGGATTTACGTTCCGGGATCTGACCTGTGATATCTCCGGGATCGTGGAACATTGGAAAAAAGAGAATTTCAAATTTGACTCCATCTATACCGGATATCTCGGATCCTTTGAACAGCTTCAGCTTGTTTCCGATTTTATTGATACCTTCAAAACAGATTCCACCAGTGTGATCATTGACCCCGTGATGGCTGATAACGGAAAACTTTATCCCGGATTCACTCCGGAATTTGCAGTTGCAATGGGAAAACTCTGCGGGAAAGCAGATGTGATCGTTCCGAACTTGACAGAAGCAGCTTTCATGCTGGAAGAACCTTATCGCGGTTCCGGTTATGATGAAGCATGGGTAAAAGGTCTGCTGAAACGTCTTGCCGGACTCGGTGCGAAAAATGTTGTTCTGACAGGGATCAGTTTTGAACCCGGACAGCTGGGACTGATGGGTTACTATTCTGAAAAAGATGAATATTTCAGCTATTTCCACCGCCGTCTGGATGCCTCCTTCCACGGGACAGGTGATATCTTTGCAAGCACCATGACAGGTGCGTATGTACAGGGCAGATCCCTGCAGGATTCTCTCAAGATCGCGGCAGACTATACCGTGGAGTGTATGGATATCACTCTGAAGGATCCGGACCATGTAAATTATGCAGTAGAATTTGAAAAAGCGATTCCTTACCTTGTAAAACGTATGCAGGCGTAGTATATTACCGCTATCATACCGTTTTTTAACAAGGAAGGAAAATCCTCATGAAACAGGAATTGATCCAGCTTTTTACCGAACATTTCGGGTACGCTCCCGCAGTGTTTTCCCGTGCTCCGGGCAGATTGGAAATTCTCGGAAACCATACAGATTACAACCAGGGCTTTGTGCTGAGCGCAGCTGTCGGACAGGCAACAGAAATGGTCATGGCAAAACGTGACGGAAGGATCTGCCGGATCGTGAATCCTCCTCTGGAAGGAGAATTTGTCATTGATCTTGATGATATGGATACTCCGAAAAAAGGGGATTGGACCAATTATCTGAAGGGCGTTCTTGTGGAACTCCGCCGCCGGAACATTGAATTTCCCGCTTTTGATCTTCTGTTCAAGAGCACGGTTCCCCTCTCCGCCGGGATGAGCAGTTCCGCTGCATTGGAGATGGCGTTCTGCATGGCTCTCAAGGAACTCGCCGGGATCGAACTTCCTCTTCCGGACTGGGCAAGAGTGGGACAATCTGTGGAAAATGTATATCTCGGATTGAAAACCGGGCTTCTGGATCAGTTCAGCTCTCTCTACGGAAAAAAAGATTCTCTTATCCTTTGCGATTTCCGCTCGGTGGAAGTCCTGAAGAATGTTTCCATGCCCTCCGGATGGAAAATCCTTGTGGCAAACACTCTTGTCAAACACAATCTTGTGGAATCTGATTACAACCTCCGCCGGGAAAGCTGTGAACAGGCAGCGGAAGTCATTAAGAAGAAATATCCTGAAATCCAGGCACTCCGTGATGTTGATTCCGCAATGCTGGAATCCTGCAAAGAGGATCTTGACATCATCGATTACCGCAGAGCCAAACATGTTGTGGGCGAAGATGAACGGGTTTGGAAAGCCGATGCGTATCTGGCAGAAGGAAACGTGGAAGCCTTCGGAAAACTCCTGTTTGAAAGCCATGAAAGCTCCCGGGATTTCTTTGAAAACAGCTGTCCGGAACTGGACGCTCTTGTGGAACTGGCTCATCATATCCCCGGTTGTGCCGGTGCCCGTCTCAGCGGCGGTGGATTCGGCGGAATCAGTATTCATCTGGTCAAAGAAGAAGCTGCAGAAAGTTATGCAGCGCGCCTTGCAGAAGCCTATCGGCTCAAGACCGGCAAAGAGATCGAAACGATCCTTTGCGGAATCGGCGACGGCGCATCCTCTGAAACATTATAATATATATAAGGAATAGAACAATGACGATTGCAGCTGAAGAAACCGTTCTTTGTATGATCGATATGCAGGAAAAATTTGCTCCTGCCATCAATGCATTTGAAGATTGCCTTTCTGCTTCCGCCAAACTGATGGCTGCGGCAAAGGAAATGGGCGTTAAAGTCGTGGTGACGGAACAGAATCCTTTGAAACTGGGTTCCACCGTTGCGCCGCTTCCGGAATATTTTACAGAAACCACGCAGAAGATTTCCAAACTTTCCTTTTCCTGTTTCGGGTCTGAAGAGTTCCGGAAAGCGATTGCGGAAAGCGGATGCAAAAATCTCGTGATTGCCGGGATCGAATCTCATATTTGTGTGCTTCAGACAGCTCTGGATGCCGCAGAACGCGGATTCAATGTCTATCTGGCAGCCGATGCTGTCTCCTCCCGGAAAGAGAATGATAAACTGCTCGCACTTGACTTTCTCCGCTCAAAAGGCGTCAATGTCATGGCGACAGAGTCGGTTATTTTTCTGATTTTAGGGACTGCGGAGTCACCTTTTTTCAGAAATGTGCAAAAAATTATCAAATAATTTTAAAAAGCCGCTTGCATTTTTCAGATAGTGTGATATATTAAGAGCATACCGACAAACGATGTCCCCATCGTCTAGAGGCCTAGGACACCAGGTTTTCATCCTGGTAACCGGGGTTCGAATCCCCGTGGGGACGCCACTTCGCTCTTAAATCACCTATCCGGTGATTTTTTTTTGGTTTGTTCATGAGGGTCCCCATCGTCTAGAGGCCCAGGACACCAGGTTCTCATCCTGGTAACACGGGTTCGAATCCCGTTGGGGATGCCATTTTTCAAAGGAAAAATGTTATGTCAGATTTTTTTCACGGATGCTCCTTTGTCTTTAAAGGAATTTCGGCGTTTTACAATCATGCTGCGGCAATGAAATATTCTGCGATCCCGATCTGTCTCATGGTGTTGTTTTACGGGATTCTCAGTGCCTTGATCTACTGGGGCGGTTCGGAAATGAACGGCTGGCTGGAATCTATGATGGCATCCTGGCCCGAATGGCTTCAGAGTACCACTCTCTTTCTGATCAATCTGTTTGTCGGGATCGTGGCTTTGTGTCTGTTTCTCGGGACTGCTTCAGCGATCTATGAAATGTTTGCCGGATTGTTTTTTGATACGATGGTCGAGGCGTATGAAAGCGAGAAGTTCGGGTTCAAGGCGGTGGAGATGACCCGGGAACAGATGTGGAAATTCTTTTTTGACGGTTTTGCCTGGGGGCTTGGGACGGCGCTTTTGTTCCTGCCGGTTCTGATCGTAAGTTCTCTGATCCCGCTGGTTGGACCGGTGTTTACGATCGCGGTCATGGGATACCGTCTCGGGGTGGCATGTCTGCTGAGCACCTCTTTCAACCACCGGATCGGATTGGGCGGTTTGCTCCAGTTGACCAAATTCCGGAGATCTCTTGTTTTGGGATATGGCGTAATGGCATATCTGGTGATGATGGTTCCGATTCTTCCGATTTTTCTTCTTCCCGGCATCATTCTCGGGGGGACGCTTCTTTACCGGGAAGCGTGGATCAGACAATAAAAAAGTCCATTTTTTTCTCTGTTTTACAGAAAAAATCCAATTTTTTTGGCAATATCTTGTTTTTTTTCAAAGAAAGACCTTGCTATATTGTCAAAACGGATGTAAATTACCGGATAGGTGCATTAAATACACAGAAATTAACAAATAATCAAAGTTTTAAAAACAGGAAGGAAACAAAATGAACGCACTTCTTACAATCGCGCAGGCAGCAGCTAACGCTACTGCAGCTCCCACAGCCAACGCAGCAGCTCCTGCCGCAGGCAATGCTCCTGCAGCAGCCCCCGCCGCAGATGCAGCCAACGCAGCAGCCCAGCAGGGTGGATTCAGCTCTATGATCCCCTTCATCATTGTGATCGCCGCAATGTTTTTCCTGATGTGGCGCGGACAGGCAAAGGAAAAGAAACGCCGTGAAGAAATGATGAACTCCATCATGGTCGGAACAAAAGTCCTGACGCTCGGCGGAATCTATGGTACCGTTGATTCTGTGAACGGAGACATCTTCAAGATCAAGATCGCTGACAATGTCAAGATCGAAATCAACCGCAACGGCATTGCTTCCGTGATCAAAGATGAAAAAGCAGCAGAACCTGCTGCCGGGGAGAAAAAATGAACAAAAAACCTGTACTCCTGCGAAGTCTTTTCGCACTCCTTGTACTGGGCGTCTTTATTTTCTCCATGTTCCCCCTGGGACAGAAAGATTTTATTCAGACTCTTTCCGGTATGATGGTAGATCCTGCCAATGCTGAATATCAGGAAATCGTGGCATTGGCACGGGAAAAACTCAAAAAAGAACCGGCAATGTTCGCTTCTACTGCGATCGAAGAAGCCGCTGCTGAAATTGAAAAGAAAAACGCAGCTGCTTCCGGGAAACGGGAAGAAATCGGTAAATCTCTGCTGAGATTCGTCAATCCTGTGATTGTAAAATCTCAGAAATTTACTGGAAATAAGGATGTTATTGCTCATGCAAGACGTCTTTCCTCCAGTTCCATCCGTTTGGGGATCGACCTCCACGGCGGTGTGGAATTCATGCTGAAGCTGGAACCTCAGGCAGCGGATGGTTTGCGCGCTCAGGATATTGAAGACAACTTCGACCGTTACCGCGATATCGCAATTGAAAACCTTCGCGAACGTATTGAAGGGCTGAATATTTACGAAAGTGAAATTACCCCTGCCGGCGGAGATATGATCTCTCTGCGTATCCCCACCGTTTCCAAAGAAGAAAAGGTCAAACTGCAGAAATTGATCGAAATGTCTGCCCGTTTGAGCTTCAACCTCGTCCATCCTCAGAACAGTACACTTGTCGCTCAGTATCTGGAAAATCCCAAGACTTTCCAGGTTCCCTCCGGTTACAAGCTGATGGAATCTGTGGAAGCTGACGGTCCCCGCGGAAGCCAAATCTATTTTGTCAAACGCGACCAGGAAATGGATGGAAAAAACATCACCAATGCTTTCGTGAATATGACCCAGTTCGGTCAGCGCGAAATCATCCTGAACTTCAATTCAGACGGTGCTGTCCAGTTCGCGAATGTCACCAAAAACAACGTCGGACGTCAGCTTGCTATTATTCTTGACGGCAAACTCTATTCTGCTCCGACCATCAATCAGGCGATTACCGGCGGAAATGCTCAGATCACCGGTAACTTCTCCCGTGAAGATGCCGAAAACATTGCAAATGCTCTTGTCAGCGGCAGTGTTCCCTTTAAAATGAAAATACAGGCTCAGTATGATATTGACCCCACCATCGGAGCGGAAACTGTCCGCGACGGGATGTGGAGCGGTATTGCAGGTACGATCCTGGTTATGATCTTCATGCTGCTCTACTACCGGAAATCCGGGATCGTTGCAAACATCTCTCTGCTGTTCAACGCAGCAATGATGGTTGGCGCGATTGCAGCATTCAACATTACTCTGACACTGCCCGGTATTGCCGGTATCATTCTTACGATTGGTATGGCTGTTGACGCCAACGTTCTGTTCTATGAACGAATCCGGGAAGAAATGTCAAAGGGAAAGAATGTTATCAGTGCGATCGAAATCGGTTTCTCCAAAGCGTTCGTTGCAGTGTTTGACTCCAACATTACCACGCTGTTTGTTGCAGCGATTCTGCTGTGGCTCGGAACCGGTGCGATCAAAGGGTTTGCAATGACTCTCGCAGTCGGTATCTTCACCACACTGTTTACCGCTGTGTTCCTGACCCATCTGCTCTTTGACCTGATGGCACGGATCAACCCGAACATGAAACTTTCCATGTTCTCCTTTGTCAAGAAACAGTTGAATCTTGACTTCCTCAGCCCCCGCAAGATCGCGTTTTCTCTCTCCGGGATCCTGATCATTGCGATTCTTGTGACCTGCGGAATCCGCGGCAAAGATATTCTCGGGATCGACTTCACAGGCGGTACCCAGATTGAGCTCGGATACAGCAAAGCGATCCCTGCGGAAGATATTGCAAAGATTCTCACAGCATCTGGCTACGATGTAAAGGTCCTTTACAAATCCTCCGGTTCTGTCAGCGAATCTGCCAGAAAACTGGAAGTTCTCTGCCGTCCCACTGAAAAGACGGAAACCATTGCAGCAGAACAGCAGATGAGCACGATTGTCGGAATTCTGAACGGGGCATATCCCGATGCAAAATTTGTGGGTGAAAAACAGTCCACCCTCGGTGCTTTGATCGGATGGACCTTTGCGAAATCCGCAATGCTCTCTCTCGGTCTGGCAGTGCTCGGTATGATTTTCTACCTGACTCTGCGGTTCCAGTTCTCCTACTCTATCGCGGCAAACGTTGCTGTGATCCATGACGTGATCATCGGTGTCGGACTCTATGTGATGTGCGGCGGACAGATCACCATGAACGTGGTGGCTGCCGGTTTGACTCTGATCGGTTACTCTGTGAACGATACCATCGTCAACTTTGACCGTATCCGCGAAAACCTGAGAATTGAAAAAGGAATGAACTATTCCCAGATCATCAACCTCAGTTTGAACCAGACCTTTGCACGAACCATGCTGACAACTCTCACCACACTGCTTGTGGTTCTGATGCAGTTGTTCTTTGGCGGTGCAAGCATCCGCGACTTCGTATGCGTGATGCTGATCGGTATGGTTTCCGGTGTTTACTCCACCCTTTACATTGCAACCCCGATCATTGATACCTGGCATAAAAAAGATAAAAACATTCACGACGCCGAAATCGAACCGAAAGCGGTCGTTACCGGCGAAGGAGTCTGATTATGAAAACAGCATATATTTTCTCCGGACAGGGCGCACAGACCGTTGGCATGGGAAAAGATCTTTACGAAAATTCCCCTGCAGCCAAGGCTGTTTATGACAAGGCAGATGAGATTCTCGGCTGGAGCGTCTCCGATGTCTGCTTCAATGGTCCCGCAGAAAAACTGACCGAAACCAAGTACTGCCAGGTGGCGATTTATACTACAAGCATGGCATGTCTTGCATACTACCGGGAAAAGAACAGCGGCGATCCCGATGAAGTGATCGGCTGCGCCGGTCTGAGTCTCGGTGAATATTCCGCATTGGCAGCAGCCGGATTCTTTACTTTTGAAGATGGTTTGAAGCTTCTGGAACAGCGGGCACTTTTCATGGATGAAGCCTGCCGCGCAACCACCGGCGGAATGGCAAGTATCCTTGCCGGAGATCCTGCTGTCATCGCAGAAGTCTGCGCAGAATGCGGTATTGACGTTGCCAACCTGAACTGCCCCGGTCAGATTGTGATCAGCGGAGAAAAAGAAGGCGTCGTCAAGGCTTGCGGTATGTTGAAGGAAAAAGGCGTGAAACGCGCATTGCCGCTGAATGTTGCCGGTGCGTTCCACTCCCGTCTGATGGCTTCTGCCGGAGAAAAACTCCGCGGACCTCTGGCGGAAACCCCTGTTTCCGCACCTGCGATCCCGGTCGCTCAGAACTTCACCGGAAAATTTGAAAATGATCCGGCAGTCATGAAAGAAAATCTTGCCGGACAGGTCGCAGGAAGCGTCCGCTGGGAAGAATGTGTCCGGGCGATGATCGCCGCAGGCGCAGAACAGTTTGTCGAATTCGGTCCCGGCAACGTGCTGACCGGACTTGTCAAACGGACAGATGCAACAAAACAACTTGTAAATATCAACGGAATTTAAGGAGAGAGAAAAATGGGAAACAATCTTGAAGGCAGAGTTGCCATCGTTACCGGAAGTGCACGCGGTATTGGAAAAGCCATCTGCGAAAAACTGGCATCTGAAGGCGCAAAAGTTGTTGTTGTCGATATCAGCCCCGAAGCTGTTGAAGCAACCGCAGCAGAATTCCGCGCAAACGGAATCGATGCATTCGGCGTTGCAGCAAACGTCGCAAAAATGGAAGATTGCGAAGCAGCTGTCAAGGCTGTTATGGAAAAATACGGCAGAGTCGATATTCTGGTCAACAATGCCGGTATCACCCGCGACACCCTCATGCTCCGCATGGGCGATGCTGAATGGGATTCTGTCATGGCTGTCAACCTCAAGGGTGTGTTCAACTTCACCAAGGCTTGCATCCGTCCCATGATGAAGGCAAAATTCGGTAAGATCGTCAACATGGCATCTGTTGTCGGTAAAATGGGTAACGTTGGACAGGCAAACTACTCTGCCTCCAAAGCCGGTGTGATTGCTCTGACCAAGACCACTGCAAAAGAATTTGCAAGCCGCGGAATCACCTGTAACGCAGTTGCTCCCGGATACATTATCACCGATATGACCGAAAAACTTCCGGAAGAAGCACGGAATGCATTCCTGCAGTTCATCCCCATGAAACGCGGCGGTAAACCCGCTGATGTCGCAAATGTGGTGTACTTCTTCTGTTCTCCCGAATCTGACTATGTTACCGGTCAGACTCTGAACTGCTGCGGCGGATTCCTGATGTAATCTGTCTTTTCAGCAATTTTCGAAAGAGCTGCTGCTGGACCTCGAAGGTTTGGCAGCGGCTTTTTTCTTTCCCGGCAGAGCCGGGGTGATGGGGACAAACGCAAAAGATTGGTTGGGGAAAACGGACGAAAACGGATAGAAACGGATTAGAACGGAGAACTAACGCCGGGTGCGCGGTGAATATCCCTTATGAACAGCCTTTTCTTTTCCCGCCTGCTCCCAGTATTCTTAGTATTCCCAGTATTCCCGGAACTCTGGCAGAAATGCTTTTTTCGCCTGGCTGCGCGATGAAAAGCACTCCGTTGCTTACCGTTGTTTTCCGTTTGAATCCGTTCTCTTCCGTTCCTGTCTGAAAAAATTGAAAGAGTCGGTGTACAAGTTTTTTTTCAAGAATTTCTCTTAAAAAAATGCAAAAAGAAACCCGGATTGATTTGCATTTATTCCGGACATGCTGTATATTTAACCCAGTTTAATTATTAACCATGTCTCCGGGGCTTCTGAACGGTATTGAGCCCGAGTCAGAAAGGAACCCCTGAAAATGGCACCTGAAGAACTTTCCAAACGTTTTTACAAAGCATTGTTTACTCTGGTCGATGATATGAGAGACCGCGCAGGCGAACGGGAAGAATTTTCCAACAGCTGGAAAATCACCGTACAGCAGCTGAGATTATTGCGGACCGTTGAGCGTTTGACCAGAACAAAAAGCCCGGAAGGTGTCATGCTGAAAACGTTGGCAGAAGCTTTGAATGTGACTCCCGCTGCCGTCTCCGGAATGGTCGAAACAATGGTGAAACGGGATTATTTGCAGCGGACTCAGGCAGAAGATGACCGCAGATCCGTTCGGATCAAGCTCTCAGATTACTGCTGTAATAAAATCTCCGTGCTGGAAGATCTGTTCAGCGGGATGTCCGAACAGCTTGCGTGTCACATTCCTGAAAATGAGTTCAAAGCTGTGGTGGAAGGTTTGGAACGCCTTTCCGCAGATTTTGAAACGGTAGTCCCCTCAAACATTCACAAAAAGTAAAAGATAAGGAAGCAGAAAATGACATTTATGGAAAAACTGGAAGCGGCATGGAAGAAATCCGGTTCGCTTGTGTGTGTTGGGCTTGACCCGGATCTTGGGAAGATGCCGGATTGCGTCAAAGGCGCGAAATATCCGATTTTTGAATTCAATAAAGCAATTATCGATGCAACTGCCGATGCTGTTTGCTGCTACAAGCCTCAGGCTGCTTATTATGCCGGACAGGATGCAGATGATCAGCTTGCCATGACCATTGCTTATATCAAGGAAAACTATCCGGAAATCCCTGTGATTCTGGATGCCAAGCGTGCAGATATCGGAGCCACCACTGCGATGTATGCCAAAGAAGCCTTTGAACGGTTCCAGGGCGATGCAGTGACAGTGAACCCCTACATGGGCATGGATGCATTGAAACCCTTCCTTGATCATGCAGATAAGGGCATTATTATTCTTTGCCGCACCTCCAATCCGGGGGCGAAAGAGATTCAGGATATCAAATTGGAAAACGGCGAAGAGATGTTTATGCATGTTGCCCGTCTTGCTTCCACCAGCTGGAATTACAATAAGAATATTGCATTGGTAGCCGGTGCGACATTCCCGGAACAGCTTGGAGCGATCCGTAAAGTGACCGGTGATATGCCGTTGCTGGTTCCCGGAATCGGAGCTCAGGGAGGAGATATTGCGGCTGTGATGAAGAACGGGCTTGATTCCAGAGGCAATGGTTTGATGATCAACTCATCCCGGGGGATCATCTACGTTTCCAGGGGAGAAGATTTCGCGGAAGCAGCCGGAAAAGCTGCAAAAGAGCTCCGTGATACGATCAACGCTTACAGGAATCTCTGATTTTTTTTGAAATTTGATTTGTTTTCCGGAAAAGCGCGTGTATATTGTCAAAGAAACAGAGTTATCATGTGAAAACATAAAAACAGGCAAGGAGTCAAAAAAATGAAACTGAAAATGAAAACTCTTATCGTTGCAATCTGTCTTGCATCCATTGCATTGACCACCGGTTGCGCAACAGCAGTTCCCCTGGGACTGGTCAACACCATGATCACAACTCCTGTGACCGTTGGTAATGGAGAAATCAAATATGAACGTACCGGGGAAGCATCCTGTTACAGTCTTCTCGGTTTGTTTGCATGGGGCGATTCCTCCATCAATACGGCATGCAAAGAATCCAACATCCACAGAGTTGGCTGGGTCAGCACCCGTGTTCACAACGTCCTCGGTATCTATGGTGTTTATACAACCATTGTTTACGGACAGGCTGAATAAGAAACTGCCTCGATCTGTTATCTGATAGATCGGGAGAGAGAGCCGGAAAGGGAAAATCCCTTCTCCGGCTTATTTTTTTTCGAAAAAAATTTCCTTCCAAAAAAAGATTCCTCAATCATTTTCAGAAACAGTGATTCTTATCAAATCCGGAAAACTGTTTCTGTGATAAGTGATTTTTTTTCAAATATTTCAAATGCAGGCTTGACATTTCAACAAATCAGTGTATAATATAACTTATACATATAAGTTTCAATAGCACTTGAAAACGGGCTGATAACTTATATATATAAGTTGAGAAAACCAAGGTGAATTTTTTATGAAGAAAACAAATCAGGACGTTCCGGGAGAGGGGATTAAATTTCCGCAGATGAAGTGGGAAGGCTCTGTTCCGCGTCCTTCCTGGTGGAAAGTGCATCCGGACGAGATTATAGCACAATGCACCTCTGTGCGGCGTGGTTATTCAGAAGTGATTGCCCGAACACCGGGAGGGTATCCGGTTTATGCGGTTTTTTACGGGACATTTGATGATGAACCGCCGCTGACGAACTGGTCTGCCGGACATTCGAGCAGCGGCTGGAACAATTATTATAATCGTCAAAATCTTCCGCAAACGATTCTGCTGTGTGCAGGGATCCATGGAGCAGAAGCGGAATCTGTGGCGGGAGCGGTCAATTTGATACAAGCGCTGGAAACGGGGTATGATTTTCGCGGCAAAACGGCGGGGCTTCTGCCGGAACTGCTTGAAAAATACCGTTTGATTCTGGTTCCATGTGTCAACATGGATGGGCGGGCGGTATCGCCGGATCATTTGAACGGTGCCGGAGCGGAGGATTTCCGTGCAGCATCTCAAGGCCGCTGGAATGACGGGGCACTGATAGGATGGCAGGGGAGTAAATCCTGGTTTCCGCTGCCGCTGGATCGGGTTTTGCATCCGGGGGGATATCCGAATGCAGATGGATACAACATCATGCACGATGCGTGCCCTGGCAACATCAGGACAGCTGAAGCCCGGGCGCTGCTTCAACTGGCAGAACGGTATCGGGTGGATCTTGTGTTGAATTCTCATTCCTGTGAGGGGCATCCGCATATTCTTCCTCCGGGAGAAATGGATTTTCCGGAAAATCGCGAACGGGCAGAGGGGATCTGTAATGCCGTGCACCGTGTACTTTACAGGAAAGGGTTTATTCCTGCGGAGATACCCGGGAAGCGGCCGTTGTCCAGAGCGGTGAACCTGAATACACTGTTTACGTTAGCCTCCGGCGCGCTGGGGCTCACATTTGAATGTACTGTTTTTCAAAATTACTCTTTTGACCAACTGTTGGAACAAAATTACGTTGTATGGCAGACTGTTCTGGAAGAAGGGCTGCTGCAACCTTTTACTGACAGGAAACAATGAAACCTTTTATAAAAAGTATCTGTAACCACGACAGAAGGAGACGACTTATGTTGAACAGTGTAGAGAGGAACTCGCAGAACGGACGGCTTGTATCGACAGAAATGAAATGGTGGTGTTTTTGGCGGAAAGGAACATTTGAAATGCCTAAAAAACAGTTTACATTGATAGAACTGCTTGTGGTAATTGCGATTATTGCCATTCTTGCCGGGATGCTGCTGCCTGCTTTGAATCAATCAAGAGAACGCGGCAAAATGATCTCCTGCATGAACAACCTCAAACAGGTCGGATTGGCATTTTTTCAGTACGATGCAGACAATAACAATATATCAATCCTGAAATGGAACGACAGCCCGTCCTGGACTCTGCTTTGGGCTATGGTGGAAGGATCAGTCCCGCAAAGCGGAAAAGCCGCTGCTGCACGCGGAAAAAACACCCGATATCTTGGTAATTTTGCCACGGCGGTCTGCCCTGTTATAACCGAACCGATCCCGCAAGTCGGCTCCACGGAGGCAGGTGATTTTTCCGCGCTGTATGCAGTCCCTTATGACTTTAGCAAACCATCATCGGCGGTTGATACCCGGAACTCCAATGCCTATTTCAAACCGAATCCGGATGCTCCCAGTATCGGACTCGTGACGAAACAACTGCGGCAGCCCTCCTGCGCAATCCTTTTCACAGAGGCCTGTAAAATCTCCACAAACAAGGCAAATTTCTTTTATCAGTTTGACGATAATTACTGCTGTATTGATTTGAGACATAACAAACAAGCCAATATCGTTTTTGCTGATGGACATGTGGAAAGTTACGGTCAGAACAATTTCTCCAATCTTCATGGACAGGGATATATTGCCGCGCCCCATCTTTACATCAGCCGCGGTGGGATAAAACTCTTTTAATTCCGGTTTTGTATGATCTGACCCCCAAGAACGATACAGGATTGATTCCATGAAAAGAACGATATATTTTCTTTTACTGCTGAACATTCTCATTTCAGCGTTTGCCGCTGATGTTCCGGAATTTGATGAATTCAAGATCCGAATCCGGAAGGAGCATCCCCGGATTTTTCTTACCCGTTCAGAGCTTCCCGCTTTCCGCAATCGGGCAGTAACTGTCTGCAAAGAAATGCTGGACGAATTGAAAAAACGTCATGATGCTTCAAATGAAGCTCCGAAGCTGGAAATCCGGCGGGACCGGTGCGAAATCATTGATGGAAAGATGGTATTCAAACGCAGGATTAATGACCAGAATGCTGTCTCCTATGGTATTCTGCGGACCGGCGGGATTGATGCCGCGGAATGTGCAATTCTTTATTTGGCAACCGGAGAAGAACATTATCTCCGCAGAGCTGTTGCATGGCTTCAAATCTGTACGGAATTCTGCGCCATAGCAGAGCGCTCCGAAATATTGCCGGAATGGTTTCACTGGAGCCGTCTTTCTGCTATCGTTGCCTACGACTGGTTGTATGATTATATGACTCCGGAAGAACGGAAAAATTTTATTGTTCCGATGCTGAACCATGTCAGAAAAATGCAGACAGCCAAATACCCCCGGAATGTAGGGGGAGCTGACAGCGGGAACTACGGGGAGCCTTCTCTGACCTGGTTTGCCGGATTGGCTGCTTATGGTGACGGATTCGATGACCAGTGTGCGGAACAGCTTTTGAAAAAAGGCTACCGGTTGAATTGCGATATGATGAATCTGCGTGAAAAAATCTCCGGCGGTACAGGTGTTCTTACCTCCATTTGTACAGCTTATGCACTGTGGGCATATCCCTGGGCAAGTTATAATTTTCTGCATACTTTGCATTCCGCAGCGGGAATTTCCGGATCCATTTACTGGTCTCACATGCAGCATTATCCGGATTTTATCCATGCCATGTTGATTCCGGATCCGAGTGTCCGAAACGGATTCCGGGATTTCGGTTGGGGCGACAGTCAGCATAGAACGAATGAGATCAATGCGGAGTTGATCTATACCCATCTGGCTCAGAGTATTCATTTTTATGGAATTACTCCTGCGGCATTGACTGTGATGAATCAGCTGCCGCCGCACCTGCGCCGGATCGAGGGAAAGCGTCAATATCCTTATACGATGTTTATTTTATCCGGATTTGATCCGGCTGTCTTACAGAACGGGAGTTCCTCTGTACGGAATTCCACCGGCATTGCCAGTTACTTTCCCTCTTTCGGCTTGATGAATGTCCGCTCCGGAACGACTGCCGGAGATACCTATGCATCCATCAAAGCCGGTGCACGGGAAGATGCACATCAACACTATGACGAAAACTCATTCATTATCTACCGGAAGGGTTTCCAGGCATTGGATACAGGAGATCGCGGCAACTCCAAACATCATCTGGTTTACTATCCGCAAACCATAGCGCATAACACAATTCTGATCCGCATGGAAAAGGAGCCACTCGCCCCCTACTGGTATCCCGGCAATGCTCCAAAAATTGAAGAAAAACTTTTCAGTGATGGCGGACAGTATCGCCGGAAAGCTGCGCGTTCTCTTGGATTTTCCAGCAGTGAATACCATGCCGCAACCGGTGCTGATGCAACAGCATGTTATTCTCCCGCAAAGTGCCGCCGGGCAATCAGACGTTTTGTCTATGTCAAACCGGATTATTTTGTCATTCAGGATATCGTTTCTTCCGTCCGTCCCGAACAGGAAAAAGTTTTTTTGCTGCACACAGCGAATAAACCGGTATCCATTGCGCCCGGGATCTGGCGCAGCGAAAACGGCGGAGGGGCTCTTTTCACCGCTGTACTGAAGCCAAGCAGCCCGGTCGGAAAAATCATCGGCGGTCCGGGATTCGAATTTTTCACCAATGGAAAAAATTTCCCCGCTCCGGGCGTGGGAGAAAACGGAACGATCCCTGTCACCCAAACAAATATGGGCTCTTACCGGTTGGAAATCTCTCACGCAACACCTGCTCAGGACGGAAATTTTATCACGGTTCTCCAGGCGGCAGATTCTTCTGTCAAGAATATGATTCCATGCAGGCTGACTGAAAGTGCAGCGGGGCAAACTGTTGAGTTTACGACCCGTGAGGGATTGTCATGCACGATTTTCTTTTCCAATCGTGCAGAGGAAAAAGGGAAAATTCGCATAGTCAGAGCCGGAAAAGTTCTTTTGGAACAGGAATTGCCCTGAGGGGGAAGGATTGGTAATAAAAAAGAACAGATGATCAAATCCGCAAGAGCGCGGATGATCTCAATTCAAAACCGTTTATGAATAAGGATTTGATCTCTGTTTGAGGCTTTGCAGCTGACTTGCCCGGGTAATGTATTCAGGAATCCCCGTTCATTTTTAACAACAGACCTTCATAAAAGGAAAGAGAAGTATGAATCCGGTCATAAACAAACAAGGAACCGTTGATATCAATATCGTTGAATCCAATCCTGTGGTTTTCAGAGGCAGACTTTATCGTTTTGAATATATCCGGCATAACAAGATGGTGAAACATTTCCGTTCCAATCAAACGGCGGATTCTTATTTTCGCTTTGTGGATATTGAAAACGGAAATGTATCAGAGCCGTTCGGGCATGGCTTGCACATGGGAAACGCATTCGTTTGGGACAACCGCATTTATGTGTCAGCCGTGGAAGGCTGGGGAAAATCCCGCTTTTATCAGATGGAGTCAGATGACATGAAACATTGGACAACGCCGGTTGTCATTTTGACCAATCCGCTTTGGAAAGGCTATAATACAAGTGTTTGCCGTGACAGTGACGGTTTTATGCTGACCTTTGAACTCGGAGCTCCCGAAGAACTGGTGGGGGAACCCTTCACCATGTTTTTTGCTCATTCAAAGGATCTGAAAAACTGGGAATATCTGCCGGATGCCGTCTTCGGACGGGAAAAATATACCGGCGGTCCCATGCTGCGGTATTTCAACGGATGGTATTACTTTTTTTATGTGGACGGTTCTTATGAAAAAGGATTCCGGCAGTCGGTTGCCCGTTCAAAAGATCTCAGAACCTGGAACGATTCTCCTTTTAACCCGGTATTGAATTTTTCAGAAGATGACCGGAAGATCAGCGGTCAGTTTTCTCCGGAAGAACTGGAATGGATCCACTCCGCTGTCAATATCAATAATTCCGATATGGATATGTGTGAATGGAAAAATGGTCTTTACATCACATATTCCTGGGGCAATCAGCAGGGGGCAGAATTCCTGGCGGAAGCAAGGGCTGAATCTTCTGAACAGGAATTTTGTGAAAGTTTTTTTGAACGGAAAACCTGATGTTTCAATGCGTGGGAGAACGAAAGATGATGACAGATGTTAAAAACGGTGAAAAAAATCAACAGACAGCAGAGAAACCTTCTCGAAAATGGATTACATTCCCGAGCGATGGCTTGCCGCATATTGCTGTATTCCGCAAGCTCCTTACTGTAAAAAATCAACAGCAGCTCACATTCGAATATACGGCAGATGAACGCTGTCAGATTTTCCTTGACGGAACCCTGATCACAGAAGGGCCGGAACGGGGATCAGAAAAGTTCTGGTACAAACAGCCTGTCGAAATCACCCTGACCCCGGGCGATCATTTTCTTTGCATCCGGCTCCTTGCTTTCGGATATCCGCTGACTGCATGGGGACAAGTTACCATTTCCCACGGATTCGGTTTTGAAAATTCTTCGATTCCATTGACGGAGGGCTGGGAATATCAGTTTGAAGCATGCGAGTGGTTCAGCCCGCAGCCGAACTGGGGCGGATTTGCCGCGTTTCGCATGATGAGTGATTACAACTTTGATCTTTTCAGCGGATGCGGCGGGATTTGGAAACCGGCGGTCTGCCGGGAAGATCACCGGGAACTTCATTCTCCGGACCTGCCGCCAATGCTGCAGGAGGAGATCACGGAATATGAGATTTTTCACGAGGGCAACCGTGTTGTGGTGCGTTTCCCGGAATATGAACTCTACCGGGCGGAGTTTGATTTTGCCGGATGCGGTGATATTGAAATCCGCTATGCGGAAGCTCCATTTGCTGAACCTGCATTTTCCCTGGAATTGCTGAAAGGGTACAAGGGAAAACGGGATGGAAACATTTTCATCTGTGATCCGGAAATCGTGCGATTGGATGGAGCAGAACATCACTATTGGGATTATCATTATCGGTGCGGACGCTTCCTGATATTTGATTGTTACGGTTCGGCACAGGTGAAACAATTCCATTTTTATCGCTGTCATTACCCATTGAAAAAACCGATTTTCGGATCCGGAATCCAACCCCGTTGGGAACGGGCGCTGAACTCCGCATGGAAAACTTTGTGTGCCTGCTCCTGGGAAACTTTTTTTGACTGTCCTTATTTCGATCAGATCATGTATACCGGCGACAGCTACCCGGAAGCAGTAAGCCTTTATCCCTTTGATACAGAATGCCGTCTCCCGGAAAAAGCTCTCAAACTTCTGGCAACAGGACAAAATGAAGATGGCAGTTACCCTCCCAGATATCCCTGCAGATCACCTGAACTTAACGGCGGGATCCCATCATACAGCATGTATTATCTGCTGATGCTCTACGATCATGCACTGTGGCGGAACAATCCTGATTTCACGGCATCTCTGCTTCCGGCGGCACGGAAAACTGTGGAATATGTGCGTTCAACATTGGGTAAGGATGGATTGTGGCGGCCGGGGAAATGGCTTCTCATCGACTGGTCGATCGGATGGCCCGCCAATGGTGCTCCCCTGGTTCCAACCGGAAGCAGCGCGGAAACAAATTCAATTCTGAATCTGCTGGCATCGCTGGGACTCAAACGGCTGGCTGAACTGGAAGAATGGTGCGGATCATCCCGTGAGGCAAAGTCGGATAGAATTCTTTCGGACATCCTGTACGAAAGCGTTATGGAACATTATTACAGTTCAGCGTGGATGATGCTGGCAAACGATCTGGATAAAAACTATTTTTCAGAACACCCGCAGATCCTTGCTCTGCTGATCCGGCCAAACGAAGATCTGCGCCGCGCTCTGCAATACCAGAGTACCGTGGAGACAGGTGTATTCTTCAGCCATCTTTATTTTGAAGCATGTTATCATTATGGATTGAATGAACGCTTTTACAAACGGATGCTCAAATGGTGTGATCTCATCGACAATGGACTGCTTACCGTTCCGGAAGAATTTTCTGCCGCCCGTTCCGATTGTCATGCCTGGGGTTCCCACATCCTTTATCATTACTTCGCATCGGTGAAAGGACGCCGTCCGGAAAAACTGGGCAGTTCCCGAATGACAGAAAAGCCGTTGATCGTTCCGCCTGGCGCAGAGTTTGATCTGTTCCGGGAGACGGATTCATTGTAATGCCGGTCAGGCTGCTCTCATTTGCAAGGGCAGAAATCAGCAGCTTTCCCGTACGATGAGTTCAAAATCAGCATCCATCCGGAAACATTTATCCGGAACGGATCCGTGTTCGCTGAAAAAACGGATTGCCCGCGCGCCGTTTTTGCGGTTGCAGAGATCTATGACCGTCAGCTTCGGACGCAGCACTGCCGAGGGGGTAATATTGTCAATCCCGGAAACGGCGATATCCCGCGGGATCCGGAATCCGAGATCCCGTTCCAGAATTTGAATCAGCAGAATTGCAGTCCGGCTGAATGGAGAAAACAACACATCATACTTGCCGATTAGAGAGCGCAGACTTTCCGGTTCAAGCGAATCAGAATAATGGAAATACGAACAGGCGATCCCGCGTTTTTTCAATGCCCCGGACATCAGCTGACAACGGATCGCAGCAATTTCCAGTTCCTCTTTCACAAGCACTGCGCTGCGATATCCCCGCGAGACGTAATGATCCGCCATGGCTTCTACCATCGCCCGCTCATCAGAACATAATGCTGCGGACAGCGGTTCCATTCCGGAATAGATGTTCGGTCCGTAATAGAAGATAGGAAGCTGCTGCTGCTTCAATGCGCCTGCCAGAGGCGGAATACTGGCGTAACTGCGGAAAAAGATTATCCCTGCTAATTCCGGATAAATCATTTTAATGTCATGAACATTGGCTTGAAGTTCATCCAGCCGCATAACAACGGGAACGTATGGCAAATCGTGGAAATTGGCCTCTTCCAGTGCCCCCATGACAAAATTGATGCAGTCATCCATCATGGCATCGTTCTGAATCCCGAAGGATGATACAATCGCGATCGTATGTTTGCGTCCGCGGGACGCGACGAATGCGCCCTGCCCATGATGCCGGTAAATCACATTTTCCGCTTCCAAATCCGCAAGAGCCTTCCGAACGGTTCCGGCACTGGCATTATATTGCCGCCGCAATTGACTTTCGGAGGGAAGTTTTGCATGGCGTTGCAGTTTTTCCCGTTCGATCAAATCCAGTAAGCCGGAACGAATCCGCTGATACATGGGGGGAGCCCCAGAATTTTCTACTGATTTTTTCTTCAAACCGTCCTCGCATATCTTCTTGGAAACAATATACAGCTTTTGCCAATTTCCGGCAAAACCGGATTCAATTACATTTATCGGATTCTGTCAAACAGAAAAAACTCTCTGATTCTTCCCGGGTAACAGGAAAACCCGAACGATTTATTACAATAGCATATTTTCCTGACTTTTCAACATTATGTTCTGATGTTGTTTTGAAAAAAAATGCAGATATCCCGGAAAATCTGAGAATCTTTATGGGATATCTGTAACAAAAAATAATTTTTTGAGCATGATTTCAGAAAAAAAAAGAAATAACACTTGAAAAAACAGAAAAATGTGATACATTTCCATAATGTTTCTAAAATCACTGAAAACAAACAATAGAGAGAATGATCATGGGAAACCTGAGAAAAAAGCGCCGCCGGAAAATTGCCCAGCACAAGCGCAAAAAAATCCTGAAGGCCTTGCGTCACAAGAATAAGTAATTGTGGCCGATCGGCACTGAGAAGAGACGTGATGCATTTTCAGCGGAACGTCTCTTTTTTTTTCAAAGGATCTCATTTGTCTAACTGTAAAAAATCAGGAGTTGTTGTTATGTGGAAATATGTGCTGTTGACAGCAGGGCTTGTGATATTGACAGGCTGTCATTCCGGAAAGACGGGAAATCCGGATGTCGGGGTTTATGAAATTTCAGCTCAGCAGGAAGCAAATGCTGCTTATCTGAGTGATTCCGCCCTCTTTTATTATTCCACGCTCAGGAAAAAAAAGAATGCCCATGAGTTCCTGCTCAAAGCGTTGGATAAACATCCGGATTCTGTTTTTCTCGGAATTTTTGCCGTTCGGATGTTTGAAGATGGCAAATTACCGGAAAAAGATATTGTCTCACTGCTCCGGAAGCATCCGGAATCACTGATGCTCAGCATGCTTTTTGCTGAAATGTTCTGGAACACAGGCAATAAGGAACTCACGCAGGAACTGCTGGATACTTCTTTTTCGTACAGACTGGATGCGCCGGCAGAGGGTGGAAAGGCTCGGGGGATCAATGAGGAGGAGGCGGATGATTTTCAGTCAAATCTGAGGTTTTATCTGGCGTTTGCTCTTGAGGAAAAGCAATATCAGAAAGCGGATGAAATCCTGAAAAAATATTCTGCGCTTTCTCCAAAACTGAATGATCAGACGATCCTCCGCATGATCCAATATTATGCTCAGGCAAAAAAGGAAAAGAAGACGGATTTTTATCGACAGGAATTTCAGAAATATGTTGATATTCTGAAAGGACGCCTGCTTGTTCCGAATACATTTCTGCAGCAAATTGATCAGGATACGATTATCATGCTTCTGAAGGAAGATCAGATGGAATTGCTGGAACTGCTGTTGACAGAGCCGCTGCTGAGCAATCCTGAGGATGATCGTGCATACGATAATCTTGTTTCTTACTTTGCAATGAAATCCCAAAAAGGTCTTATGCTTCGGGCATTGGAAAGAGAAATGAAGCTTTATCATCCTCTCAGAAGAAACCGTGCAGCCGCACGTCTTCCGTTACGGCTTTCACTTTTGATCGATACGGATCAGGCGGCGTTGATCGAACCGCAGATCTCCCGGCTGGAACAAGCAGGCGGGATGAATGATGCTCTTTACAGCAAAGTGGCGGAATACTATATGTCCAAAGGGAATTTTGGGCTGGCGCGGCGTTATGTGGAGCGGATCAGTGATGATGCCATGCGGGATCTTGCTTCAGCAATGATTTACCAGCAGGAGCGGAACTATAAAAAAGCGATGCGGCTTTTCATGAAATTGGAACGTCAGAATCCGGACAATGCTTATCTTAAAATGATGGTTGCAGATATGGCGCTCCACGCTGGGGAAAAGGAAGTTGCAACTCAATTTATCAACGAAATGATCCTGAAATCGGAGAATAATCCGGCATTTCAGAACTTTATCGGCTATATCTGGGCGGAACGCGGGATCAATCTTGACCGGGCGGAGAAGCTGATTGCGGCGGCATTGAAAGCAGAACCGGATAATTATGCCTATCTTGACAGCATGGCATGGGTTCAGTATCAGAAAAAAGATTATGCGAAGGCGAAGGAATTTATTTTCCGTGCGCTTGAAAAGCTGGATTCTTCCGTCAGTGCCGGTGTGATTCTGGATCATGCCGGAGATATTCTCCATGCGCTTGGAGAAACGCAAAAGGCACGGGAATTCTGGCAGAAAGCGGTTCAGTCTGATGATCCGGAGCTGGATATGAAGGCTATCATGAAAAAGCTGAATCCGCCGCTCAGAGAGGCACCGGAGGTTCAAAATCCAGCAGCAGCGGTAGATGGTCCGAAAACCGGATCTGCGGCACCTGAAACGCCTGCACCTTCACAGAACGGGAACAAAGAATAAAATCCAGTTTTTTCTTCGGCGCCTGAGAGGGAAACGTCGGAGTTCCTTCTTCATTGGGATCGAAAAGATCAAGATCCCGGACAAAGGTATCGAGTTCCAGATCACCGGAAAAGGTGTTGAAATCTCCTGCGATGATCATGGGACCCGGATTGATGGAGACCAGTTTTTTGATATACTCCAGCTGCTGTTTCCGGGTTTCTCTGTTGAGAGCAAGATGAAGCAGAAAGAACCGGATCCCAGCCACCTGGATTTCCAGGATCAGCCGTTTGAATCCGAAGGGCATATAATAGTTCCGGATCTGATCCGGTTTCCGTTTGGAAAAGAAGGCGTTTGCCTGTTTTCTGAGAATGGGGATTTTCCGTCCGATGGAGCTGAGACCATACTTTACGGCGCAGCTGGAATATCCCTCAAGCTGTTCCGCAATGAGCCCTGTCTGATCCAGATAGCCAGTGCGGAACGAGCCGGTATCGATTTCTACAAGACCTGCAATATCTGCATTGCTCTGATTGATGAATCCTGCAATGGAACTGATAATGCTTTCGGGGGTCCTGAGATAACGATGGGCAGAAAGAATGCCTCTCAGTCCCCCGGCAGCGCCTGTTCCGTACGCGATATTGTAGATCAGCAGCCGCATTACTTGACGATATCAAGCAGCTCGACTTCGAAGATGAGCATCTGGTCGGGACCGATCATTTCGCCTGCGCCTCTGGGACCGTAAGCCAGTGCAGAGGGGACGTAGAGGATGTAACGGCTTCCGACGGACATGAGCTGAAGGGCTTCCGTCCATCCGGCAATGACCTGATTCAGGGGGAAGGTTGCGGGTTCGCCGCGCTGTTCGGAACTGTCGAAGATGGTTCCATCGGGAAGGGTTCCTGTGTAGTGGACCTTGACAACGCTTGTCTTGGAGGGCTTTTCGCCTTTTCCTTCGGTGAGGACTTTGTACTGCAAACCGGAAGCGGTTTCTTTGACGCCTTCGTTTTTGCGGTTGACGGTCATGAATTCCACTTCCTGTTTTTTGTTGTCATCAGAGATTTTCTGCTGAGCCTTTTCAGCGGCTGCGCGCATTTCCTTCTGGAATTCTTTCATGACTTCCATGAAGTCCTGCTGGGAGAGCTGGGGTTTTTCGCCGTTGAAGATGTCCATAAGACCGGCCACAGCTGCTTCTGCATTGATTTCCACGGGAAGATTGCGGAAAGAGGATCCGATATCCATACCCAGAGCATAACTTGTTTTTTCGACTTTTGTTTTGAGTTCGATTGCCATAATTTTTTCCTGTTTTGTAAATGGTTGAAATTGTGTTGGAATATACAGCACCTTGAGAGAATATTCAAGCTGATTTCCGGAAAAATTCCAATCCCTTATGATTTTCGAAACTCTTCGGGCGTTTTTCCGAATTTCTTGCGGAAGACGGAAATGAAGTAGGAGCTGGAGGAAAAACCGCATTGGTCTGCGATCTCACTGACCCGCAGATCCGTACTCATAAGTAAAGCTGTGGCACGGTCCAGCCGGATCTTCTTCAAATAATCAATGGGAGTCGTCCCGAAGGCTTTATGAAAATGCCGGAGCATTGTGCTGATGGACATGGAACACATTTCTGCGAGATCCGAAAGCAGGATATTCTGATTGCAATTTTCCGCAAGATAAGCACTGATCTTGTTCATATCAAGCATTGCCGGCTTGTTTTCCGGATTCATGTTCTTCTGCCACATATCGCACAATCTGCCGATAATGTACATGAAGAGTCCCAGCTTTTCGCAATCGCATCCGATCCGGTTATGGGTTTGGATTTCCTGGATTTTGTTCAGATGACGGATGAGGTCCAGAAACTCTTCTTCCGGAGGAATGAGTTTCGGATAATCTTTCCGGACAGAGAGATAATATTCTGCTTTTCTGCCGAAAAGTTCTCTGTATTCCTGAAGAGCATAAAGGTTCAGCAGCGGCAGGGGAAGATTTTCGGGGACGAACAGAATATAGAAAATTTCCAGCTGATCCACGGAGTAATAAGCATGTTTTCCATGCTGGGGAACGATCAGGATGTCCCCTTTCGTAATCGTTTCCCGGATCCTGGGGCCTGTGCCATATTCGGCAGAGCCGTTCAAAACGAATACGACTTCCGCGAATTCCTGCTGGTGCATGGCAATGGGTTCCTGAACAATGCGATTGACTTTCAGCATCAGAGAATTCATCTGAAAGCTGCGTTGGTTCGACATGTAGCGTTCATTCATAAAAATCAATCCTTCTTTGTTATTTTGCAATAAGATATCACCCCTGTATTATAAAATCAAGCAACATTGAAAATATTCTATTATATTTGATAATATTTTGCTATTTACAAAGAGGGGTTTCCGGTGTAAAATATTCATAGCAAAGGAGAACATTATGCTGAATAAATATGAATGGTTTGATCAGTTCCGGTTTGGAATGTTTATTCACTGGGGATTATATTCAATGGGTGTAACTCATTGCTGGCAAAAGAATTTTGAGCGGGCAACCAATGAAGAATGGGAACGCTATGTGAAGCATTTCAATCCGGATTTGTTTGAACCGGAAGAATGGGCGAAGGCAGCGAAAAATGCCGGAATGAAATATTTTGTTTTTACAGCAAAGCATCATGAAGGCTACTGCATGTTCAACAGCCGTTTTACCGATTACAAGTATCAGAAAAAAGATTTGCTGGGAGAGATCATTCAGGCATTCCGCAAGGAAGGGCTGAAAGTCGGGATCTACTACTCTCTTCCTGACTGGCATCACCCGAATTATCCTCATGACAAACGGCATCCGCTGCGGGATGTCCCTTACGAATGTGATACACAGGTTTATACAGAATATCTCCACAACCAGGTCCGGGAGCTGCTGACCAATTACGGAAAGATCGATGTTCTCTGGTTTGACGGATCCTATCCTGATACGGATCATATCTGGGATATTCCCCGTCTGAATGAGATGATCCACGAGCTTCAGCCGGAGATCCTTGTGGGCAGATTGCCCGGATTTGATGATTTTATGACTCCTGAGCAGACGATTCCGCAGCAGGGATTGTTTGATGAACAGGGGAATCCGCTCCGCTGGGAGGGGTGTCAGGTGATCCACGGAGAATGGGGATATATCCGTGACAAGAAATGGAAGACACCGCAGGAATTGATCGAAATGCTGATCCGTCATGTTTCCCGGGGCGGGAATATGCTTCTGAATATGGCGCCGACTTCCCGGGGCTGTTTTGATGACCGTACAAAGCAGATTTTATCGGAGATCGGCAATTGGATGAAGTGGAACGGACGTTCGATTTACGGTTGTTCAGGAGCTCCTGCGGAGTTTCCTGAGCCGGAAGGCTGCCGTTATACCTGGAACGCAGAAGAAAAGAAACTGTATCTCCACTTTTTCACATGGCCCGACCGGAGAATTGATCTTGCAGGGCTTGCAGGAAAAGTGGAATATGCTCAGCTGCTTTCCGATGGCGGAGAGATCGGTTATAAGGAAAATCTGTATGGAAATGTAAATGGACCTGCCCATCCGCCCAAGGGTGCGCTGCGTTTGGCGCTTCCTATCGAAAAACCCGAAAATTGTCTTGTACCTGTAATAGAATTGTTCTTGAAATAAAACACCAAAATAGAAAGGATTCACCATGAAAAAAACAAAAAAAAGTAATTTCACGTTGATCGAGCTGTTGGTTGTGATTGCAATTATCGCGATTCTCGCTGGAATGCTGTTGCCGGCATTGAATAATGCCCGTGAAAGAGGACGTACGGCTTCCTGTCTTTCCAATATCAAACAGATCCTTCCGGCTTATTTGAATTATTCCGAAAACAATGACGGGTGGCTTTTATCAGCATTTGCCACGAAAACCGGCAGTTCTTATGATAATCCCTGGTCAACAGTTGTTGGAAAAGAGATTGCCGGGATCCCCGCAGGAAGCAGCAGTGCACTCGGCGGATTGATCGGCTCATCCGGAACGGATTTCAAAGTCTTTACCTGTCCGACGGAACAAACTCCCATCGGTCCCAGCAGTCAGAAAAAATTTACCTACGGTCACTATGCCCTCAATGCTTTGTTATGCGGTACATCTTTTGAATGTTCGTATGGTTGGAATTACAAAGTTTCAGCAGTGAAATCCGCCTCTGAAACGTTGGTTGTTCTGGATAATGCAAATTATGATTCCGGGTTAATGCTTGGTGTCGGTTCCAGCGTGACCGGATTTGGTATTGCATCACGGCACAACGGCGGTGCCCGCGGGGCACTCAACTCGACAACCTGGGAATATTTTGGCGGATCTATCAATCAGGGATATTTTGATGGACATGCAGCGACAGTAAGAAAAGATTCCTGGCGAATCAACGGCATTTTCCATCGGGAAGTGATGCGAAAAGGATTCCCGTGCAAAGCCGGTCTTTAATTTCAGAACACGAAACACAAGGATTTTTATATGAAACAGATTATTACAGCTATGCTGTCGGGGCTCTTATTGTTTTGTGCGAACAGTGAAGGCAAAACAAAATGGAGTCAGGAGATGCTTCCGGGAACCCGGTTGTTCCCCACGGAACGGCTTTCCAAAGCCAACTGGATCTGGCATTCCAGCGATAAAAATGCAACGCAGGAGTGTTATTTCCGGTTGAAACTGAATTTGCCGGAAGAACCCGTGAAGGCGATTGCCTATGCGACATTTGAACCTGCCAGCATTGGAAATTTTTATGTGAACGGAAAAGAGATTTCCCGGGGAGCTGATACACGGCAGCCCCGTTTCCGCGGACATGTCAGGGGGGCGTCTCTGGATTTGCTCCCCGCGCTGAAAAAAGGGGAAAATGTGATTGCGGTATACGTCAAAAAATATCCGGCATCCACCACATACGGTTTGATTTGCGGCGGAGATATTGTTTTGAAATCCGGCAAAGTGATCCGTCTCGGAACGGATGAAGAATTTGTTGCAACTCCTTTCAAAGAAAAGGATTGGAACATGCCCGGATTCGATGATTCCAAATGGAAACACGCAATCGTCCGGGGCGGAGTCCGTTTTACCAGATTGTTCCGTTATGGAGATATTCCCCGAATCTATTGTTCGGATGCAGAATATAAAAATTATTTGAAGATCATGGAGGAAGGCTCCAAACTTCCAGCCGGATTGGAAAATGAACCTGCCAGCAAAGCGCGGATCGTTTATAACGGGATCACCCCCGGAATCGAAGTCAATGGAAAAGTTATTCCGCCTTTTATTCTGAAACATTCGATTTTTACCAACAGCACGGGCCCCATTGATGAGGATGACGATTGTGTGCTGAAAATGTACCGGGCGGGGGTTCGTATTTTCAATTTGGGGTATACTCACGGCTGTTTGCGCTTGCATGATGGAACCGGACGGCTGGATTATTCAGAAGTTGACAGACGCGCCCGCCGTATTCTGGCACTTTGTCCGGATGCAAAATTCATTCTTGCACCGTTTTATGATGTGGATACCCGCTGGATCGATGCCAATCCCGATGAACTGGTTGGTTTTGCCAATCCCAACGGCGGTCCGATCTATGACCTCTACTGGGGAAATCCGAAAGTTCCCTCCTTTGCATCTCCCAAGTTCCAGAAGGTTCTGACCGATGAATTGAGAGATCTGGCAGCGTTTGCAAACAGCAAGCCTTGGGGCAAACGGGTGATCGGGGTCATGTTCTCTTACGGTCCTTCCGCTGACGGAATGCCCTTTGCCTGTCATACCGGGATGCCCGATACTGGGAAACGGATGACAGAAGCCTTCCGGAAGTATCTGAAAAACAAATATAAAACAGTGGAAGCCCTGCGGAAAGCATGGAACGAACCCGGTGTCACGTTTGAAACAGCGGCAGTTCCGAATATGGCGGAACGGTTTGGTCCCACCAAAGCGTTTCTGCATGATGTGAAGGCAGAACGGAAACTGATGGATTATTATCATTGCTACCATGAAGTGTTTGCGGAGTTCCAGCTGAATTACTGCAGAACGGTCAAAGAAGTTTTCCCGGGACGCCTTTCCGCGATCTTCTTCGGAGATTTTCTCCTGCCCTACGCATCTGTCGGCTTGACGGCTCACTTTGAGAAAATTCTGAATGATCCTGCTCTTGACATCATGTACTGTACAAGTCTGGATTATTTCAAACGGAGCGGGATGCACCGGAATATTCACCACAGTTTCCACCGTGCGGGGAAATTGACCTCCATCGAAGCGGACCTCCGGACTCATGTGGGAGTTCAGGAAGGGACCGTGGAAATGGGTTGGGCGTTCAAGACTCCTGCAGAGACCCGCAGCGGGATCCGGAAGGTGATGTGCAACGCTCTCATGCAGGGCGGAACAGCTCACTTCAATCCCCACAATTATCTTTATCATGACAGATTCAACTGTCCGGAAGTTTATGAAACCATCGAAGACGGTATCAAACTCTGGAACCGTCTGTTCAAGGAAAAGCAGGCGGCAGAAACGGAAGAAGTGATCGCAGTTTGGGATCCTGCTTCAAAGATTTATCAGGGATATCCGATTTACGGCATGAATTCCGCACCGCACCGGGCATTGATTTCCGGAACTCTGGAAGCAATGGATTTCTCCGGAATCCCATATAAACTCATGACCTTGAAAGACTATCTTGCTCAGGATAAAAATTACAAGGTGACGGTATTCCTGAACCTGTTTACGGTTACGGAGGAAGTGAAGAAACAGATCCATGCCAGAGTCCGCAAACCGGGCAATACAGTGATCTGGAACTATGCTGCGGGTTATGCTTCACCAGATGGTTTTTCAGAAAAAGCGATGTCAGAGCTTACCGGGATCAATTACAAAGTTTCTATGAAACCCAAACTCTGGTGTGTGAAAAATCCATTTGGAAATCTGGAACGTTCCAGCGGGAAAGCAAATTTCCACCCGTGGATCTATACCACTGAGAAAAATGTGGAAGTCATTGCGACGTATGCAGATGGGGGAGAAGCGGCGAACGTCATGAAGACCTTGCCTGATGGAAGCATTTCTGTTGTGCTTGGGGTTCCCATGAGCCGCTGGGAATATTGGCCCTACCTGCTGACATTGTCAAAGGTCCATCAGTATGTGGAAGGAACGGTACTTGTCCGCGCCAATGAACGGATGCTGATGGTTTCGCCTTATGCACCCGGAGAATATACGATCCGTCTTCCCCGGAAAGCGACTGTTATTGACCTGTGAAGTGACCCCAAAAATTTGGACGGTTAAAATTACGTGGAATGGGTTCGGTATTGTACCGGACTCATTCCTTTTAATGTTAAAGATACTCTCTCATTGTTGAAATAGCAAATGTATTCTTCAAGTTTTTGCTTGAAATC
>JAFTIQ010000001.1 GCA_017456805.1 Lentisphaeria bacterium | reverse complement strand
GAGTACTGAGAGAGCGCGGGCAAAGAAAGGGCTGTTCGCAAGGGCTTTTCCCCGGGCACCCCGGCGCAAAAAACTCCCAGAACTCCCAGAACTCCCAGTATTCCCTGTTCCCCACCCAATCCTTGGCGAGTGCGCCCATCCTTCCGGCTCTGCCGGGAGGGAAAAACGGAAGGGAACAGGAATCAACGGTGGAAAACGGAAAGTAACGGAGAGCCATTCCCCGGGCACCCCGGCGCAAAAAACTCCCAGAGCTCCCAGTAATCCCAGAACTCCCAGTATTCCCAGTTCCCCAGCCAATCCTTGACGTGTGCGCCCATCCCTCCGGCTCTGCCGGGAACGCAACACCTGACAACCCTCACTGAATCGGCACCAGCGCGAGACGGAACCCGCCGCTGCGGTTCCGGCGCGATGGAACGTCGCCGTGCCGATCCGCAGACCGACAGCCGTCCGCGTCGTAGAACCAACTGCCGCCGCGTATTACGCAGTACGAGCCCGACGACGGACCTACTGGATTCGTAACAGATCCATAGGGATAAGATCCATACAAATCCCGGCACCATTCCCATACGTTCCCATGCATATCATAAAGTCCCCAAGCATTGGCTCGCTTTTGTCCAACTCTATGAGTTCCAGCGCCGGAGTTCTGATAATACCATGCAACTTCATTCAAATTGACACATCTGCCATCGCTTGATGTCAAATCTTTTCCATTGTTTAATGCAGTTGTCGTCCCTGCACGACAGGCATATTCCCATTGTGCTTCTGTCGGCAGATCAAACCGATATCCAGCAGGAAGCTTATCCGCATAAATTTCATTAAGCTTTTTGCAGAATTCTTTCGCATCATGCCAGCTAACACATTCTACCGGAAGGTTATCTCCTTTGAAGCCTGATGGATTGCTTCCCATTACTGCTTTCCATTGTGCCTGGGTAACTTCAAATTTACCCAAATAGAAAGGTTTGGTCAATGTAACGGTTTGTCTTCCCCGCTGAAAGCTTCCTGCTGGGACCATTACCATTTTAAGTTTGACACCCTGAGGAAGAGTCAGTTCTTCCGGTCTAAAGCGGACAGAATAGATCGCTATAATAATTACTGTAATCAATACCAACGCTACGGCGAAAATCCCGATTATTTTCAGCAGGCCTTTGGGGAAAGGTTTGGGACCTCCTCCACCAAATTGATTTTGAAAATTCGGATTAAACTGAGCCGGCGGCGGTGGCACAGCAGTCTGCTGTGCTGTCGGCATCGGTGTAGCTTGCGGAATCGGTGCTGCCTGCTGTTCTGTCGGCATCGGTGTGGCTTGCGGAATCGGCGCTGCCTGCGGCGGCTGTGTCCCTTGTTGCTGAAAATCATTGTTCATTTGTAACATCTCACCTGTTACTATTTTTTGCTATCTCTTTTTCATCATTCCGGTTTCGGACGAATCAGACCTGTCTGACAAGTCCGATCCGTCCGAAAATTACTCACTGAATCGGCACCAGCGCGAGGCGAAAGCCGAGGCCGTCGCTGCCGAACCGAAACGCCGGATCGACGCCGTGCCGATCCGCAGACCGACAGCAGAACGCATAGAAGTCCCTACCGCCGCCGCGCAAGACGCGTTCCGAGCCCGACGACGGACCTACTGGATCCGTAACAGATCTGCCGGGATAAGCTCCATACCAATCCCGGCACCATTCCAATACGTTTCCATGCATATCATAAAGACCCCAAGCATTGGCTCGCTTTTGTCCAACTTCATGAGTTGCATCACCGGAGTTCTTAGTATACCACGCAACTTCATTCAAATTGTAACACTCGCCCCTAACTGATGTCAAATTTTTTCCATTATTCAAATCTGTCGTTGTCCCTGCACGACATGCATATTCCCATTGCGCTTCTGTCGGCAGATCAAACTGATATCCTGCAGGAAGCTTATCCGCATAAATTTCATTAAGCTTTTTGCAGAATTCTTTCGCATCATGCCAGATAACACATTCTACCGGGAGGTTATCTCCTATGAATGTTGATGGATTGCTTCCCATTACTGCTTTCCATTGCGCTTGTGTAACCTCATATTTGCCCAGCCAGTAATCTTTTGTCAAGGTTACTTGATGTTGTGCTTCATCGTTCTCTCGTCCAAGTTCTCCGGCTGGACTGCCCATAGTAAAACTCCCCGCAGTGATTTTTACCATTTCAAGTTTGACACCCTGAGGAAGAGTCAGTTCTTCCGGTCTAAAGCGGACAGAATCGATCGCTATAATAATTACTGTAATCAATACCAACGCTACGGCGAAAATCCCGATTATTTTCAGCAGGCCTTTGGGGAAAGGTTTGGGGCCTCCTCCACCAAATTGATTTTGAAAATTCGGATTAAACTGAGCCGGCGGCGGTGGAACAGCAGTCTGCGGAGCTGTTGGCATCGGAGTGGCTTGCGGAATCGGTGCTGCCTGCGGAGCTGTCGGCATCGGTGTGGCTTGCGGGATCGGTGCTGCTTGCTGTGCTGTCGGCATCGGTGTGGCTTGCGGAATCGGTGCTGCCTGCGGCATCGGTGTGGCTTGCGGAATCGGTGCTGCCTGCGGCGGCTGAGTCCCCTGTTGCTGGAAATCATTGTTCATTTGTAACATCTCTCCTGTTATTTATTGTTGAACGGTATTTTTCTTGACCTGCTTATCATTCCAGCTATAAACGATTGCATTACAAATGATTACAAATCATTCATCATAAAACACTTTTGATATTTTATTACAAACATTCTATCCGGAACGAATCAAAAAAGGATAACAAATACATTCTCTGAGTGATATTTCGAATACTTCAGAATCTATGAGGAGATCTAACAACAGATCTTTTTCCGTAAACTTTTTCAAATATTATAAACCAAAGTATAAATATCATAAAGAACAGATATGTCTATCCAAATCAAAATATATAATAGAAACATTTCTCCTTATAAAAAGTTCAGGCTTATATTTCAATGTTGTTGTATCATAATAAAAACACTGACTGAAATATAAGCCTTTTTTCGCTTTTTTCAAGCAACTTTTTGAAAAAAGCTGTATTTTCCGGGATATTTATCCGAGAAATGCTTTGATAAAGTTTGCCATTTCTTCTTTTTCCACGCAGGTTTTGTGCAGGACTTCTTTGGATTTCAATTCTGCAAGAGGTCCGGGAACTGCGGTGTCAGAAACGGCTGAAAGTTTATCCAGCAATGCAAAACCATCTGCGGGAATTTCGCCGTTGTCAATTGCAGGAAGAACATCTGCTGCAAATTTGTAGGGAGATGCCGTGGAGGCAATCACACAAGGCGTTGCATCGCCGGTTTCACGGACGTAATCTTCATAGACTTTCACTGCCACAGCTGTATGAGTATCGCAGAGATAATGCTTTTCTTTGAAGAGTTTGCTGATGGTCGCCCGGGTTGCGGCTTCGTCGCAATAGCCTCCGGTGAATTCAGACTGCAATTTTGCCAGGACTTCTGCGCTGACTTCATATTTACCTTCGGCAGAAAGGGATTTCATCAGAGCAGCGACCTGTGAAGCATCTTCATTATAAAGATGATAGAGCAGACGTTCCAGGTTGGAGGAGATCAGGATATCCATTGACGGGCTGCTTGTGGTGTAGAACGGACGGTTCCGGTCGTAAACACCGGTTTTGATGAAATCAGTCAGGATATTGTTTTTGTTGGAAGCGCAGATAAACTTTTTGATGGGCACGCCCATGCGTTTTGCGTAGAGTGCGGCGAGAATATTGCCGAAATTTCCTGTGGGGACTGCCACATTCATGGGTTCGCCCATTTTGATTTTCCCATCGCGGACAAGATCGCAATAAGCTGAGACGTAATAGACGATCTGGGGAGCAAGGCGTCCGAAGTTGATGGAGTTTGCGGAGGAGAATTCCATTTTCCCGCTGTTCAGGAATTCCTGCATTGCGGCATCGCCGAAAATCTTTTTAACCCCGGTCTGAGCGTCATCGAAATTCCCCTCGATGGCACAGACAGCCACATTGTTTCCGGTCTGAGTGGTCATCTGAAGTTTCTGCATGGGGCTGACGCCGTTCTGCGGGAAGAAAACGATGATTTTTGTTCCCGGCACATCAGCGAATCCTGCGAGAGCAGCCTTTCCGGTATCGCCGGAAGTTGCGACGAGGATCAC
Source organism: Lentisphaeria bacterium (assembly GCA_017456805.1). The sequence continues at coordinate 49,738 of JAFTIQ010000001.1, read as the reverse complement.
GATCGTTTTATCGGGGGCAGTTTTTTTTGCGGAAACCGTCAGGAGGAAAGGAAGGATCTGCAAAGCGAGATCTTTAAAAGCGCAAGTGGGGCCATGCCAGAGTTCCAGCATGTGGCAGCCGTTGCCGAGATCCACCAGCGGTGCAGGCTGTTCGTTATCGAAAGTTCCGGTATAAGCGCCGTTGACGCAATATTCCACTTCTTCCTTGGAGAAATCGTTCAAATAAGCAGAAAGCACTGTGCAGGCGCGTTCTTTGTAGTTCATGGAAACGAGTTTCCGGAACATATCCTGAGAGATTTCGGGGAATTCAGAAGGGACAAAAAGTCCGCCGTCTTTGGAAATCCCGCGTGCAATCGCCTGAGCTGCTGTAACGTTCAATTTCTGTCTTGTACTTGTAAAAAACATTTCATGTTCTCCTGATTTGATTTTTTTATCATCCGGTAATGTACACCTCCGACGGGCTTTTTTCAATAGAAATAAACGTTTTTTAGCAAGAAAAATCCTGATTTCCTCAAAGGAAGGCATTTTTTGAAAATTCTAAGGCTTGTAAAATCTGTAAAATGTGTTATGTTAACAGGGTAAATTATTTTATAAAGAAGTATTGCAAAGGATCAGGGAGAGCAAATTTTGAAAGCAGAAAAATCAAAAGGCATCATGCTGGTAAACAGAGAGACTGGTGCGATTCAACAGGAAACCGTTTTTGGCGACGGTGCATTGCGTTTTATGTATGAAACCCTGCTGGGGAAGACCCTCTGGGGCTTTGCGTTCAATACGGCAAAACTCTCCGATTGGCTTGGACGCCGGTATGATTCTCCCAAATCCAAAAAGAAAATCCCGGCATTGGCATCCATTCCCGGATGCGCCCCGGAAGAGGCGGAGCTGCCGCTGGATCAATATCCGGATTTCAATTCCTTTTTTACCAGAAAACTGAAACCCGGAGTCCGTCCTTTTGATGCAGATAAGAATATTCTTTCCTCTCCGGCTGACGGGCGGGTTTTCGTTTATGAAAATCTGAAGCCCAGCGATCCGGTTCCGGTGAAAGGAGCAATGCGGACTCTGAATGAACTTTGTAAAGAGGAGTTGCAGGCGGAGTCCCTGGCAGTTGCTGTGATCCGTCTTGCTCCAGTGGATTATCACAGATATCATTTCCCCTGCGACTGCACACAAGATGCTGAGCCGGTGATCGTAAAAGGCAAATATCATTCCGTGAACCCGGTCGCATTGGCAAAAAGGCCGGATTTGTATGTTGAAAATACGCGGCAGATCACGAAATTGGATTCTGAGCTGTTCGGCAGATTCTATTATCTGGAAATCGGGGCATTCGGAGTCGGTTCCATTATTCAAACGTCTCAGCCGGGGAAACATCAGAAACTGGATGAAAAAGGAATGTTCAAATTCGGCGGATCAACCGTCATTCTGATTTTTGATAATGCAAACATCCAATGGGATCAGGATCTTCTGAAAAATACGGAAAACGGATACGAAACGCTGATCCGGATGGGAATGAGTATTGCATCAAAAAAAGCTTGTCCTGAATCTTGAAAATTCAGGACAAACCACACGAATTGAATCAGGAGTTCCATTCGCATAAAATGAGTTTGGATTTTACTTCTTCCGGAACTGTTTCCAGAAATGCAAGAAACACCGGATCATCCTCCGCAATATAATTCGCTGCAAAAAATTGATCCAGAACGCCTTCTGACTGAAGCTGTTGACGAAACGACTCCCAATCATTGCCCAGGATCCGGATAATCTTCAGAGTGCTGTATTTTTTCAGAACCATTTCCGGTTCCGGATAAAAAGTCTGCAACTCTGCCGGATCGTACTGTTTGAACCCATGTTCTTTCAGCCAGCTTTCGTTTTGATCCACATTGAAACATCCCGTTGTTTTATCATTTTTCGGAGGATAAACAACGGTGTTTTTTTCGATTTTTGCCCAGATTTTCATATTGTAATTCTCCTTTTTTTATTCAGTTGTCGAAGTCCCATCAAAGGTATAAACATTGCTTGCGTTCGGACATTTTGCCAGGAATTCAGATCTGGAACCTGTCACTTTTTTAGAACTGTGAAACATGGTTCCGATGTTTGTCAGATTGCTCCATCCGGAAGCCGGTGCATTGGCAGCCAGAGTTGAAATATTGATTTCTGCTTCCGGACATGCCTGAAACATCCCCTGTCCATTTACCAACCCATCCGGCAGTTTGCTGAAGTTCAATTTTGCAATGGAACAGCCGCGGAACATCTGGAGTCCATCGGTCAATCCAGACGGCAAAGCGGTCAAATTCAAGTTTGCAGAAGAACATTCAAAAAACATGGCGGAAGCGGTTTTAAGTCCTGACGGCAAAGAAGAAAAATTCAATTCTGCAGCATTGCACTTCTGGAACATCGCTTTTCCGTCTGTGATCCCTTCCGGAAGAGAGGCGATCGGTAAACGGCTTTTCAGGCAGTTATCGAACATATAAGTTGCGGAGCTTAACTGTTCCGGAAGACGTTCAATCGGCAAATCCGCCTCATAGCAATGTCCGAACATGTTGCTTGCAGAAACAATCCCTTCCGGCAGAACGCTGAGCGGAAGATTTGCTTTTTCGCAATGATAAAACATATATCCCGCATCTGTCAGATATTCAGGCAGCTCACTGATATCATCCACCATATTGGAACATCCGCGGAACATACAGTAACCGCTGTTCAATGTTCCGAGAGCGTTCCAGTTCTTTCCGCTGCAATAACTTACCAGAGGAGCATAAATATCAGAATAACCGAATACAACTCTGTAACAATCGGCTTTGATTTTGATGGTATACGTTCCGGCTGCAGGATAAGTATGAGAGAAAAGAGCTCCGCTTGCAGAAGCTTTTTCCCCGGTACCATCGCCCCAATCCAAAACCCGGCAATAGCCGCCGACATTCCAATACGGCGTAAAGCCATAGGTAAGACTTGAGGAGGTCGGCGATACTTCGATCTCAAAACACGGAGTTGAACCAACTCCCATTGGATTCCATCGGCTCGGCAGCGGCATCAGATGATCTCCTTCGTATAGGCGATATTTCCAAGGATCTGAGTTCCATCCCAACGGATGACAACGGCATAAAGAGTATTTGCGGCATCAAAGGCGGGCTCTTCAAGCCAGGTCACTCCGCTGATCGTAAAGCTTACAACTTCAGCCGACATCCTGAGCCAGAGTTCCATGCAGATACAGCCATCTTCCGGAAGCCCATCCGTGTCAAAAGAAATCGTCCCGTCCGCAATGATGTCATGTTTTACCACAGTATTGTGAATCAAAGAAATGGTATCGCTCTTTGAGTCCGTGATTTTGAAACAGCCGGGCAGAGCATTGTTCAGCGTTTTCTCAAAATTTTCCTGCGTGACAAAATGATCCAATGCCCCGCCGGAAAGATATTCCCGAACCCAGTTCATTGTCGCAATATCGTCATAGATCTCTTCCGGAACGGCTCCATGGGGATCCGAAGCATACTGTCCGAGAATCCGGATTTTCATGCATTGGATCAGCTCATCACTGGAATTGAACCCTCGCAGCTCCAAAAATCCATGCACCCCCTGTTTCCGGACAGCTTTCAAAAAATTCTCCGTTTTGGTGTTGATCCTGAATGAGATTTTCCCCTCATCCAAACCGGAAACATCGATGCCCTCATTCAGAGTTTTGCACAAAACGGAAAAATCTGAAGCCTGATATACAACTGCCTCCCAGACAATGATTTCTGAAAATAAAGCCCCCAAATCTTTCCGTTCTGAAACAAGATTCATCATGATCTGTTCCTGTCTTCCAAATGTTAAAACAACTTTTTCTGTCGGTTGAACAGGATATTTTTCCGGAGTGATCCGTTCCTGCAAATCAATCGAATAATCAAGATATATCATAATCAGTTCCTTTCTGTGTGTTTTTTATTCTTGTTCCAACAGTTCTTTCAATCTGTCCGGGTATTCCGGATAAATGATAACGTGAGTTCCCTCAAAAGATACTTGCCACGATGTTTCAGTATCCCAATCCGGCTTTGGTCCCGGATCAAACATATAGTGCCATGACGTATTTCCGGTGATCCAGTCCGGAGATTCATAAAGCACTGAAGTCTTACCTGTTTTCCCGGGAATATGCGCAAAATTATAACCGCACCTCTCATAAGATCCGTCATAATCTTCGCGGGTATTCGCGAAAACGATAAATTTATAACGGAAGGGTGATTTGGAAGTAATATCAACTTTTATCTTATAACTCCGCTTATAGATTTGATTAGGATCCCAATCTTTCCAGCCGAATGATCCGCCCGTCCATGCTTCAATGGTACCTCGCGATGGAAAATCAGCGGTTTCTCTCTTGGAAATCAACTGATCATCTCCATATTGTTCGGTACAGAACGTGCAGTAAATATCTGTTTTCTTCCAGTAATCAGGCTCATCGACTTTATAAAATGGATCATCCGGATGTATTATCGCACTACTTCTGTCAAGGATCTGATCAAAAAGATATGCCATCTGACTTTTTGAGGCTGTCCGGCACACATCTCCGTTAAGATTCAGCGGATAGAGATGCCAGCGCCAATGGTTGAACGTCTCTGTTCCTGTTGCCAACACCCAATTTTGCCCATGCAATGTCGGAAAACGGTCATGAGCCACCTCTCCCATATTTTCAGGTGTAACCGATACTCCCCCTTCCGGAATAACAAAATCAAATGTCGTTCTGTGACAATATGCCGAAAAGAAAATCAGAAAAGGCAAATATTCAAGATTTTTCCGTCCGCCAATCTGCGGTAAAAGATTCTTTGCATATTCCAGAACATTTTCCCCTTTTTGAAAACGTTCCGGAATGTATTCCCATCTGTTAACGTCTAATTCATAAATACATCTCATAATGGGCCTGTTCCGCCCCCAGGTAGTATTTATTTCCTGCGAACTGTAAGCCGGATCATATACCAGTGAAAGATGATCGATCGCACGCTGCAAATATGCCTTGAAAATGAGATCTTCCGGCAAACTGTTGATCCGTGATCTGTAATCCGTCATGACCGCCACCATCTGTTATATTCCACGATATGCCCCAGCTGGATTTGCACGATCTTGCTTCCTTCCATCCGGAAAATCGGATAAATCGAAAGAAAAGGATCCCGCGCCGGATTTTCTTCCGTTTTCGGATTCACTGCATCTGCTGTGATCAATCGATCTGTATCAGAACATGTTTTCCACGGGTCAGGATAAAAACCGGAATTTACATCGATCAAACCATCCTCGAGCCATGTTACCGCAAGACAGAACAATGTATTTTCCTGTCCTTCCGTAAACGACACATCAATCGATTCAACATGTTTCAGGATCTGCATATCCGGCGCACAAATGCTCCCGGCATATCCCGTATTTCCACCCATGAATTCAGCAGGGCTTGCAATCCGGATAAAGTTGTCGATCTTCTGCGCCATGAATGGACCGCGATAATTTCCCGGAACACTCTCCATAAAAAAACTGCCGGACTTCCGCGGCTCCGTACCGACAAATGATCTTGATACAGAATTCATTTTTCTGAGAGCATGTTCCACTGAATCAGCTGATTCCACAAAATTCATCTGTCATTCCTCCTCACCACGGTGTGCCCGAAGGAAGGGAAAGAGCTTTCCAATCCATGCTTTTCTTTTCGCGGAAGGTGAGCAGGTTCAAATTCTTTCCAGCCTGCTGAGAATCACCGACATTCCCGCTTTCATTCAGCCAGACAGGCTCATCAACGGGCATGATCGGAGATTCCTCTTTTCTGTCATTCAGCATTTGAACAATAGATTCATAAACGGTATTATTGGTTTGTTTGGAAATGCCCATACAAACCCGACTGTAAGAAGTTCCATCCCAGCAGAAATATCCTCTGTTCGGCACTGATCTCAAAAAACCGTCCGGATTGATTTCAAGTTCCACATTGACTTGGATTTCGTTCTTTCCGTTGATCGCGACAGCCTCCGCACCAAGGCTTCGCAAAAGACCGCACCCCGCCGGGATCGTGATTCCGCACACAATGACAGAATCTTGATTGGTGCTGTCTGTATAATCCAGGATCCATTCCGGTTTGAACGTTCTTGCGTAATAAGAAAAACGGACCAGCATTGTGATCTCGATCGTGTCAAGTTTGAAAAACTCTCCGGCAGTGGAACAAACCGGATAAACGGGCCGCCCCGTACTGTCTGTTTCATCATAGGAATAAAGAAACGGTACTTTTGTCTCAATGGGATAAACCTTGAAATGAAATGGTTTTCTGTAATCGATTTCCTCTGAATCGTCCTTCATCCCCGCAACGGTGCTGTAAGTGCACTCCACAAGGATTTTTTCTTTGACTCCCACCCGTTCCGGTTTCAAAAGAATTTCTGTGCAATACGTTCCCGGAATCTCTCCGAAACGTTCCCCCAGCACGGGGAAATCCGGACTGCTCATGACTTGAGAAAGGGATTCTCCGGAGTCACAATAGTAAACGATACTGCGCTTGGCTTTTTTGCTGTCTCCGGTCAGAACAAAAGACTGTTCCAGAATTCCACGGCGTTCAATACTCATAGATCAACCTCCTTTTTGGCGGAGCTGATCCTTGTCAACCGTTATCCAATCAAATCCCCTGCCCCGGATGCCGGAATATCATGTTGTTTCAGAAAACCATTGATTTCCTCTGCAATATCTTGAGGTGTAATATGTTGCATCTTTCTGAGATCTGCAGTCTTTCCATGCGGGATAAAGCAATCTGAATCCCAGCCGAAATGCAAAATCCCGCAGCAGGAATGATTGATCAGAAGAGAATCCGTCAACCCGGCAAACCCTCCGTTTTTCTGAGAATCTTCTATCGTGACGATCACCTTGTTCCGGGCATCCGAACGCAGTTTTTCCACATCAAACGGTTTCAATGACCGCGGATTCACCACCGAAGCAGAAATCCCGTATGACGCAAGAAGTTCCGCTGTTTTCAACCCCGTCTGACATTCTCTTCCGGCACACCATAATGCAACATCACTTCCGGATCTGAGCTCCAATGCTTTTCCCGGAATAAACCGCTCTCTCTCAAAGGACAAAACAGAAGATTCACTTTTCGGATAACGGATCACAACCGGACATTTTTCCTGATACGCAGCAAACAGCATCTCCTGCAATTCCTGTCCGTCACAGGGAAGATAAATCTGCAAATTCGGCATGGAGAGCAAAAAAGACAAATCATAAATTCCGTGATGTGTCGGCCCATCTTCCACAACGCCCGAACGGTCGACACCAATAATCACCGGCAAATTCTGAAGACAAATATCGTGAAATACACAATCCAGAGCCCGCTGAAGAAACGTTGCATAAATCGCAATCACCGGACGCAATCCACCCGCAGCAAGTCCGGAAGCAAACACAATCGCATGTTCTTCTGCAATCCCTACATCAAAAAAACGTTCCGGAAAATATTTCCTGAATTCACAAAGCCTTGTCCCGGAAGCCATTGCAGCAGTTATCGCAACAATATCATCCTTCGCCTTCCCAAGCTCAACAAGCGCATTGGAAAAATCATCAGAAAAAACAGAAGCTCTGCTTTTGGATAAAAAAGTTCCGTCAGCAGGATCAAACGGACCACAACCGTGAAACGCCTCAGGCTGTTCACTGGCGTACTTGCACCCATGCCCTTTTTCCGTCAGAACATGAACAACGATCGCCCTCCCGCTGATCTCACGGACCCGCTGAAATTTATCCAGAAGCTGCGGCAGATCATGCCCGTTGATCGGACCGACATACTTCATCCCGAGCTCTTCAAAAACTGCCCCGGAAACAAAAAAACTTTTCGTCACCCGTTCCAGTTTCCGGATGATTTGGATCATGCGCCGCCCGAATGGAAAATTCCGCAATCCGGCTTTCAATGAGGTCTTCAACCTGTTATAACGCCGCCCGGTAATCACACGGTTCAAATATTTGGAAAACGCCCCGATGCTCCGGGAAATCGCCATCTTGTTGTCATTGATGACCAAAATGAAATTCTCATTCGTCTCCCGTACAAAATTCAACGCCTCAAGCGCAATTCCGCACCCAAGTGAACCATCCCCGATCACAGCAACAACAGCAGCGTTCTTTTTTCCGGCAACAGTATTCGCTTTCGCCAAACCGATCGCTTCTGAAATCACAACACCCGCATGACCGGTGTAAAACTTGTCACAGGGTGATTCTTCCGGGGAAAGAAATCCGCTCACCCCCTGATAACGCCGCAAAGTGGAAAAACTTTCCCGCCTGCCAGTCAATAATTTATGCACATACGCCTGATGTCCGACATCCCACAGGACAGAATCGTTTTCCTCGCAAAACACCCGCTCCAATGCCACAGAAAGCTCAACCGTTCCCAAATTCGGTGAGAGATGTCCGCCATTTTTTGAGACAGTTGCGATGATCTCCTGCCGAAGTTCTGCACAAAGAGCTTCAAGCTCCTGGATATCAAGAGCTTTCAAATCCTCAGGTTTCCTGATTCTTTCCAGTAAAGAACTCACGGCGATTCCTTTTCAATCAGTTGCTGTGCTGCGGTAACTCTGTGTAAAGAATCGGCAGAACCCGTTAATCTTCAACCACATGCAGATCCCGTTTCAGCTGAACAAGGGTATGCTGAAGTTTCGGATCGTCCTTACAATCTTCTTCTACCTGTTTGACAGCATGGATCACTGTTGTATGGTTCCGTCCACCGAACTCCTGACCGATCTCTTTCAGCGGAAGATCCGTCAAATGTCTTGCAAGATACATCGCAATCATTCTCGGTTCCGCAATGTTTTTCGGCCGTTTGGAACCAGTGATATCATGAACGTGAATATTAAAATATTTTGCCACAACTGAAAGGATTCTGTCAATATCGACTTTTGTTGCATCTATTTCAGAATCAAGAATATCGCAAAGCATGCTTTCCGCCATATCCGTGGTGATCTCATCAGGGGATTTCAAACAGGCATTGCAGAATGTGATGATCCGCATGAGTGCCCCTTCCAGAGCCCGGATCTGGGAAGTCACACGGCGGGCAATAAAAACCAGCAGATCCTGGGGGATCTTGGTCGTCTGATTTTCCTGCTTCGCCTTCAGGATCGCAAGTCTTGTCTCATACCCCGGAGGCGTGATCTGAGTCATTGCCCCCTGCTGGAAACGGGAAACAAGCCGATCTTCCAAGCCCTTGATTTCAGACGGCTGTTTATCAGAAGTCAGAATGATCTGTCCGCCTCTGGAATAGATCGCATTGAAGGTATTGAAAAACTCTTCCTGAAGCTGTGTCTTATTCGCAAGGTTGTGAACGTCGTCGATCAGGAGCAAATCCAGATTCCGGTAATAATCCCGGAAATCCGCATGTGTATGATTCATACAGGCTTTCACATAATCATTCAGGAAGTTTTCACTGGGAATATAACAGACTTTTGCATCGGGATTCATCTTTTTTACATGGTTCGCCACTGCATAGAGCAGATGGGTTTTTCCAAGTCCTGTTCCGCCATAAATGTAAAGCGGGTTTAATTCGCCGGGATGTTCTGCGGCAGATCTTGCGCAGGAAAACGCATATCTGTTGGCTTCCCCGATCACAAAGTTTTCAAATGTAAAACGCATCCCGGGAATGAATGCAGGGCGGACCTCTTTTTCAGGAGTCTTTTCTTCCCTGACCTCTTTAACAGTCTGCACCTCTCTGACTTCTTTGGCAGGAGCCGGTTCCGGTTCATTCTGTACCGGGGCGGAATACCCTTCTTTGAATACCACTTCCAGCGGATGCCCGGCAGCTTGAACAAGCGCTTCATCCAGATATGACATGGCATTTGTCCGGATCACATCTGCAAAAAAATCATCAGGAACCCCGAGCGTGATCACACTCTCCGTCAATTCCAAAGGAACAATACAGGCAAACCATTGCCGGAACATTGCCCTGCTCTTTTCTCTCAGATGTTCCGAAACTGTACTCCAAAGCAAAGTACATTCCGCTGTCGTCTCTTCAAACGTTTTCATTTTTCCCTTCTTTTCTGTCAACAATGGCACTGAGGCGACTCCCATTGTCAACTGAATTCAACCCACCGGACAGAGCGAAACGTCCCCATCTCTTTTCCGTACGGAGAAGAGCTGAAAATCCCTCATTCTGCTTTTTCATTCCGGGTTATTAACATTTTCCTGCGTTTTCGCCGTAATCGGCTGTGCAGCAGGCTTGTAAATCGAAATTTTTCTCCAGTTACAGACTTGCTTCCATAACACTTGTAAGCCCTTGATTTTCTGGCTCAATACAAACGTTTTGAACTCAAATCTGTTTTTAATCTCTGTTATTTCTGTTTTTGGCTGGATCCCGAGAAAACGATCCGGACGCCAAAACAGCATAACAAAGTTTTTTCATGCATTTTTTCGCTGATTTATCCCAAACTCATAGCTTTTCAACAAAGTTATCAACAAGTTATTGACATTCCTTCTCAGCTCTGTCGCATGACACTTATAATTTGCACCACTTTTTAAAATTAGCAAGTCAACTTTGAAAAATTTTTTACAATCTTTTTTTCATTTTGCATTTGCTTATTTCAAAAACTGTGCTATATGCGCGGGGACAAATCCCAATAATTCCCCATCATCGCGCATACGCGCAAAAATTTATTTATATATTCCGTTTTGCCAGTTTGAAAATATCGTCGACAGGTGATATATTGTGGGACTTCCAAAAGAAAAAATTATTTCACGGGAAATTTTCAAAAGATCCGTAAAACATGCGGCATCTTTTGGAACGCTCTCTCATAACAGCAGGAGTTTTTATTATGAACAATGCCAGCTATTTGCTTGGATACGATGTCGGCGGTACAAAAATCGTCGTGAGCCTCGGTACCGTTGATGGAAAAATCCTTGGAACCCGGCGGATTGAAAATAAAGATACTTACCCGGACGTGATCCTTCCCCTGATGGTGGAAACCAGCCGGGAACTGGTCAAAAATGCCGGAATCTCTATGAACGATGTCCGCGCGTTCGGAATCTCCACCCCCGGCCCCGCTGATATCCCCAACGGAATCATGACCGCCCCCACAAACCAGAAATACTGGAAAAACGTTCCCATCCGGAAATTCCTCGAAGATCAGCTCGGCATGGAAGGATTCTTTGAAAACGATGCAAACTGCGGCGCTTTGGCAGAGTGGTACTACGGTGCCGGCAAAGGCTGTGACGATTTCCTTTATCTCACCATGAGCACCGGCATCGGTGCCGGAATCATCGCCTCCGGAAAACTGGTGCGCGGAACAGGTTTCTATGGCGGGGAAGCCGGACATTTTGTGATCGAACAGAACGGAAGACAGTGCAATTGCGGAATGAAGGGCTGCTATGAAGCATACTGCGGCGGACGTGCCATTGCACAGCGGATCCAGGAAGAGCTCAAAGACAAACCGGATCATCCGCTGATCGCTCTTGCCGGAGGAAAACTGGAAGATATCGATTTCGTCACACTGGAAAAGGGCGTCAGAGCAGGAGATGCTTATTCTCTCGCAATCTGGGATGAAATGAGCCGAAAAAATGCACAGGCATTCGGCGCTTTCATCAACATTTTCAACCCCCAAAAGCTGATTCTCGGAACCTTCGCATGGGCTTGCGGAGATCTCTTCATGGATCCCATCAAAAAGTATCTGCCTGATTATTGCTGGAAAGAAATGCTCGATCAGTGCGAACTTGTCCCCAGTGCATTGCGCCGTGAGATCGGAGCTTACGCCGGAACCGCTGCAGCCATTTACGGCTTGCGCGAAAAAGGGGAAATCTGATCCGGTCCCCATGATGTTTTCCCGCCGTACAATTTTGACTTTTTCAATGTTTGTTCCGCTTCTCCTGAACGCCCAGATCGGGCTTCCTCAGGAAGAGGCGGATAAGCATCATACTACCCTGCTGGTCTCCAAAATTAACCAGCAGACTTTAGAAATTGTGCCGCGGCAAATCTCCGGATACCCCAGGGAACTGAAAATCCAAATTCATTTTCCGGGAAAAAATCAGTATCCGAAGTTCAACATCAACCTGAGAAGAAATCCGATCCAGATCACCCTGCCCCATCACTTCTCCTCCTGGGCATTCCGGAAAGAAAATATCCTGCCGTTTGTTCACACTTATCTCTCCGCAAGAACCGGTTCCAGAATTCCGTTGGGAGATGTCTGGATCTCCGCCGCGATCCTCCATGAGATCTATGAACCCGGAGCCCTCTATCAGGCTTCCGGCTACGGTAATTTCCCCTACGCAAGAACAATGCTTGCCCACGGCGCAGCTCCGGAGCTGAATCAGATTCTCAACAGCACCTATTCTGATTTTTACGGAAAGGCAAGCTCAGCAGCAAAAATGGAATGGTGCGCAATTCTTTTGAAAAATATCAATCACCGGGAACTGCTGACGGATCGGCTGCTCTCCTCCCGAAACCGGAAATCTCCCGCAGAACGTTTTCAGCAAATCGTCTATCCCAGACTTGCCGGAAGCTCTGGAACACCTTCCCGGACTCCTGAAAATCCCATACAGGATTGGTTTGTCAATACAGCCATGAAGGATATTCTCGGAAGAGGGATTCCCGCAGCTTCCCCGTGGATCGAAGCTCAGTTCTCTGAAATCATGGAGAAAATCCGTCCCTGTCTGAAACAGCCTTCGGATAAACCTGCCGGAAAATTAAGCCGGGAAGCGATCCGGAACCTGATGAATGCTGAATATGAACTGAATCAGCTCGGAATAAAATCCACGGAACAGATCGCGCTGAAGCTCTTCCGGTGCGTCCGGGATATCCGGCAATTCAGAATGAATCCCAACAATCCGGAACATCTTGCCGTTTTACAGGATTCCACCCGGCAGGTTTATACAGTGCTCTCGGAACGCAACGCTTTGGAATCTTTCCTCCGTGATGCTGAAAAAAGACTGATCCCCCCCGGGTCCCGATGGGCTTTGACTTTGAACACGATCACTCCGCAAAAGCCGGATATTCCTTTACTCATCAGAGCCAATACTCTCCTTGACCATTTTGAAAAGGAATACTGATTATCATGAATTTTGATTTCAACAAAGAAAATTTTGACAGCAAAAAGATCTTCAAAGTCGTCATGATCTTTTTTGCGGTAATCATTCTCATCGCCGCTGTTTATGCTTCTCTCCGGAGAACTTCTGCCAGATTTTCCAGAGACTTTCTCTCGCCGTTTCTCCAAACGATCACCCTCTCTGAAGAAGGCGTTGCAAAATCCGCTCAAATGCTGAAACCCAAACAGAAGCTCGCTGCAGAAATTTACCTTCTTCAGCGGAAAAATCTGATCCTCGAATCTCAAAACACCAAACTTCAGCATCTGGAAGAGGAAAACAAAACCCTCAGGGCTCTTCTGAATCTTCCCCCTGCCCCGGGATTCAAACCGGTCATCGCTGAAATTTGCGGAAGAACAGCAGCCCAGTGGCGCGAACGGTTCGTCATCAACCGCGGCTGGTCAGATGGACTCAAAGTCGGGGACGCTGTCGCCGCGCCAGACCATGCAGGGAGCCTTGTCATGGCCGGCAGAATCACAGAAGTCTCAGCACATACAGCCACTGTTTCCACCGTATTTTCCGGTGATTGCAAGCTCAGCGTTATGACCGCCACAGACGGTTCCACAGGCGGGATGGAGATCCTCAAGGAAAAATCCAATCCTGTCGTCCGCTATCTTCCTCTGGATGGCGATTACCGGGACAACGGGCTTATTCTTACAAGCGGGATCGCGGATCGGACCCCCGGCAGGATTCCCGTTGCAAAAATCCAGCCCCGGGCAAAAGATCAGCCTCCGGCTCTCATCCGGGATCAGCTCTACGCGGAAGTCAATGTGATCCCTCTGATCCGCATCGACAGTGTCCGCACCGTTGTCGTGTTTACAAAGGGCGGAGCAAAATGAGAGTCACCTTCCTGTTCGTCATGACGATCCTTTTTGTTCTGACTCAGATTTTTCTGCGTTCGATCGGAATCAATTTTCCATTGCTGCCGCTGCTGCTTTTCTATGCCGCCTATGTTTACGGTCCATTTTTTGCGCTTGGATTTTCCTTTCCCGCAGCGTTTTTTCTGGATTTCTGCGGCGGCTGGGATCACCCCTGGAGCCTGATCGGTTTTCTGGCAGTCACAGCCTTTGCGGTTTTCTGGCTCCGGAAAATCGAATCAGATTCTTTTATCATTCTGGCAATTCCGGGGTTTCTGCTTCCCATCATCGGGGATCTTCCGCAAAATCTCCTGGCAGGCGGATTTTCCATGCAGAATATCGTTGATTCCGTTGCCGATGCCCTGGCAAACGGTGTCCTGGGAGCAGTCTTGTTTCCCTTCTGGATCATTGTGCTGGATTTCTTCAGCAAACGCCTCGGGCTCGCGATCTACGGGGAAGCAAAGGAACGGATCAAGAAAGAGACTTACTGATTATGCTGGCTGCTGATTTCATCTCCAAAATCCGGATCGCGATCATCGCATTCCTTATCTTTGTCCTGTACGCAGTTCTGGGAATCCGCCTCTGGCAGATCCAGGTACTGAAAGGCGAAGATACCCGGGATGTCGTGACCAGACAATATCTCCGTAAAATCAGAATTCCCGCGATCCGGGGACGGATCCTCACCTCCGATGGTGTCCCTCTGGCAGATAACCGTCCCTCAATGGATGTTGTGTTTCACGTTTCCGAAATGCGCCAGCCCGGTTCTCTGGGAAAAACCATTGATTTTATCACAGAAAAAGTCCAATTCGTTGCCAGAGCCATCGGCAGAACCGATTTCCCCACAAGAAACGATATCTCCTATCATACCTCCAGAACACCGGGACTTCCTTTGACCGTTTTTCAGGATCTTACAAAAGAGGAGACCGCAAAAGCCTATGAAATCTCAGCCTCCGTTCCAGGTATGGAACTGGTCTGCGATGCCATCCGCGTTTACCCCCACGGCACTCTCGCCGGACACTTGATCGGTTATGTCAGAAAAGATGATCCCGGCAGAGCTGATGACCGGAAAAGCTACTCTTACTATGTGCCCGATGTCGTTGGAAAATCTGGATTGGAATTGGCTTGCGACAACTTCCCCGATTCCCCTCAATCCCCCCAATCAGGTGACGATCCCGCAGTCCCTGTACAAAAAAGGCCCCTACTCAAAGGGACTCCCGGAAAAAAAATCGTTGTCGTGGACCATCGCCGTTTTGTCCGCGATTCCGGCGGACCGGAAATTCCGGCTGAAAATGGAAAAAGCCTGATCCTCACCATGAATTTCAAGGCGCAGAAAATCGCCGAAGATCTGATCGAAGGACTCTCCGCAGCAGTAATCGTTATGAATTCTCATACCGGTGAAATCATCGCCATGGCTTCCGCTCCCTCTTACGCCCCCAGTGATTTCGTCCCCTTTATCACCCATCAGGATTACAAACAATTGATGGAAGCCCCTGACCGGCCCCTCTTCAATAAAGCACTTCAAGGCTCTTACAGCCCCGGCTCTATCATCAAACCGCTTATGGGATTATCCTTCCTTCACTTCAAAGAAGATGGATCAGATCCGATGATTTGTGACGGATATACCCCCATCGGCGATTACAAATTGAATTGCTGGATCCGTCCGCAAACCGGCGGAGGGCACGGCGAATTGGATCTTCACGAAGCAATCACGGTCTCCTGCAACGACTTCTTTGTCACAAAAGGAATCGAGCTCGGTATCGACAATATCTCTCAAACTTATGCTTCCGCCGGATTCGGCAGAAAAACCGGATTCCTCCTCCCGGAAACCTCCGGACGCCTCCCCTCCAGAACAAGAAAAAAGAATTGGAACACCTTCGATACAGCTCTTGTATCTATCGGTCAGGGGGAATTGCTGATCTCTCCCCTTCAGGCGGCCGTCTACATGTCCGCTATCGCCAACGGCGGAACAATCTACCGTCCGCTGATCATCAAAAATATCGTCGATTGTAATGACAACATCGTTTACATCGCAAAACCGGAAGAACGGGGAAAACTGCTGACCACCCCGGAACACCTTGCTCTCATTCACAGTGCGATGCACAACGCAGTCTATGCCGCAAACGGCGGCGCAAAACGGGCAAAAAACAAATCCATGGAACTCCGCGGAAAAACCGGAACCGCTGAAGTAGGCTCCGGCGCAAAACGTTATAAAAACACATGGTTCGCAGGATTCGGAACTTCTCCGGATACAGGAAAAACTTATACAATCGTGGTCTTTGTGGAACACGGAATCTCCGGAGGCTATACTGCAGCACCCATCGCAGCTAAATTCTTTGAACAATGGACCCCTGAATAATAAAGAAGGATCAAATATGTCTCTCTCCGACGTCGAAAAGCTCTACCCGGTAAAATTAAATACCTATTGCAAAAACCTGACGGAACGCTCTCAGGCGGCTGCAAAAATGTACCTTCCCGACGAAAGAGAACTGGATTCCTGCGGACTCTCCGATGACGGACTCGGCGAAATCGCTCAAATGCCCGTCCCGAAATTCATCCGGAGATATGCGGACCGCGCAGTCCTTCTCTGTACAGATAAATGTTTCTCCCACTGCCGCTTCTGTTTCCGCAAACGTCAATGGCGCAGCGATGCCCCCCCGATGAACCTCTCTGACAGCGAACTCGATGCTGTTTGCGCATGGCTTGATCAGAATCATGACGTTACCGATATCCTTCTCAGCGGCGGCGATGTGATGACCCTCCCCGATGAAAAAGTCATCCGGATCGCCTCCCGTCTGAGAAACTCCGGAAACGTCTCTTCCGTCCGGATCTGTTCCAGAGCCCCCGCAGCAGAACCTTCAAGAATCACAGATTCTATCGTGCAAAAACTTGCCGATATCGAAGGATTATGGTTCGTTACCCACTTCAATCATCCCGATGAACTCACCCCCGAAGCGCACGAAGCATGCCGGAAACTTGTCCGGAACGGAATCCCTGTTTTAAACCAGACCGTTCTCCTCGCAGGAATCAATGACGATGCTGAAACCCTCAGGCTTTTATTTAAAACATTGGTATCATGGCGCGTCAAACCTCATTATCTCTTCCATGTGGATCCCATCGAAGGAGTCGCCCACTTTGCAACCGGTGTGAAAAAAGGATTGGAAATCCTCAAAGATTTTCAGTTCACTCTGTCCTCTCTTGCAACGCCTGCGTTTGCCATCGACCTGCCCTGCGGAGGCGGGAAATTGATCCTGACTGCCGCCGAACAGAATGAACAGGGCGAATGGCTCAGCCCCGTTCTCAAGCGCTATATCAAGCACCCGCTGACATAAAAAGAAAAAAAACAAAGTGTAATTTTTTGTATTTTTCTGTATTTTTCTGTATTTTTAAACTTGCAAACTCCTTTCTGCTGCACTATATTAAGAGCAAACAAATAAGGAGTTTGCTTCTATGGGAAAGAAAAAAATCACTTCCGAACCGCCTAAAAAATTACAGGTGATTCAGGAAATCACCCGCAATATTGAAAGCGGTACATTAAAAAACGGAGAACGGCTCGCAACCGTACGGAAACTCTCAGAACATTTCAACGTCAGCATCTCTGTTGTTCAAAATGCAATGAAAGAACTGATGGATGAAGGATTCGTGGAATGTCGCGGGGCAAGCGGTTTCTATGTCCGATCCGCTTCCGATGAGCAGAATATACAAACGGAAAAATTTCTCCCGCCAAAAGAAGACAAAATCTTCCTTTCTGCAATACACCACTCAGATCTCGTCTGGCGGTATCCTTATGAAACCTATAATCAGATCCGGGAAGAACAGCTCCTTCATCTTCTGGACCTTGCAGAACGTTATCCCCAGTTCCATTTCGGAGTGGAACAGGCTGAAATCATGCGGATCTTTATCAAGGATCATCCGGAAAAATATCAACAGCTCAAACAGCTCTTCAACGAAGGCCGTTTTGAACTTTGCGGCGGACTCTGCATCCAGGATTTGAACATGATCTCGGGCGAATCTATCGTCAGAGCTATGACTGCCGGACGGAAAATCTGCAATGATCTGTTCCAGTTCGAACCCGAGATGTGCTGCATGAACGATGCCTTCGGAATGTGCGCACAGCTCCCGCAGATCCTGGCAAAATGCGGATTCAAATATCTCCTCCCCGGACGCCGTCCGAATATCCCTGCGGAACTCGCAAAACCTGGTCGTCCTTTCTATTGGTATGCCATGGACGATTCCAAAATCCTCCTTGCTCACGGCATCATAGATGTTACTCACCAGGGATATGAATGCAACGTGCCCGTGATACATGAACATGACAGCCAACTGGCATACAGTATCGCCAACCTGAAACAAAAAGAAGGCAACCTCCTTGTTCATTATATGACTGAAGAAGGGGAAATCAAAGAAGATCTCTTCTGGGTCATGGAAGCAATCAACAGAAATCCTGGCAGAAAAATCGAATTCGGAAGCCACATGGATTATTTCCGCCATATCGAATCCGATGAGTTCCAATCATTCCGTGGCGAATTCAACCCCACATTCTCCGGCTGCTATACGACTCGAATCTCCATCAAGCAGAAAAACCGAAAAGCAGAAAATCTTCTCGCCGCTGCGGAAATGATGGATGTTTTTACCAACACGAAACACGATTGGTCCTCCGTCTGGCACGATTTGATCACAACTCAGTTCCATGATGGAATCTGCGGATGTCACCATGACCTCCCCAATGCAGATATCTCAGAAAAACTGGACCGCGTCATTTCGGAAACGGAAAAATCCTTCTCTTATAATAAGAAAAATAAGAAACTCTCATTTGCCTCCTTCGGAACAGGAACCGGCTCTCAGCTCCTTTGCACTGATGAAATCCCGGAAGGAGTTACGGCTCAGGAAGACAACGGAAAATATTATTATCTTCTTGACCTTCCCAACTGCGGAGTCAAAACATTCAAAGCAGCGAAAAAGCCTGTCAGCAAGCCCAAAAAGGCTTCCGCAAAGTTCAAAACCGATTTCTATGAAGCAGATTTTTCCACCCCATTCCCCGTTATTAAAAACCTGAACGGAGAAAATGTGTTCTCCAACGATCATTTCGGAGAGATCCTCTTCCGGGTGGATTACGGTACCATGTGGGCGGAAAAATATATGTCCTATTATTTCGGACACGAACAGCAAACAGAAAAAGTGATCTCTGTCACTGAAGGTGATGTCTTTTTCAAAGTGATTACCGAAGGTCATGTTTTGGATGCACAACCGCGGCATGGCAATACAGGCAATCATTGGCCCGGATTCGGTGCGCTTTCCTTCCGGAAAGAATATATCTTCCCGAAACATCATGACACATTCCGTCTGAAAGTTCATCTTGACTGGACCGGAAACAACACCATGATCAGCATCAAGTTCCCCGTTGATCTGAAAACCAAAGATATGGTTGAAACCTATGAAGTCCCCTTTGGAAGCATTGTCCGGAAACCATACTTTGAGGTAAAAGAAGAATATGAAAGCACCTTAAAAACTCTTGCAAGCCAGAACGATTATGTCTCCGCAAAAGGAAACTGGCCGGCTTTGAACTGGGTCAATTACAGTGATCTTCAGAAAGGTTTGACCGTTGCAAATACCGGCACCCCGGGTCATCAGCTTATCAATAACGAGATCCTTGTAACCCTTCTGCGCGGCGGTACAAACCTTAAAGATGGCTGCATGATGCCTCAGACAGGATCATTCGAAAATGGTGCTCATGATTATGAATTTGCATTCTGCGCCCATCATCCCGGAAAAATGGAAAAAGCGCTTCTTCTCGGACGTCAGATGAATTGTCCGCCTCAGGTTTGCGATCCGCTGCCTCAGGATGGTGAATTCCTCTCATGGAACAAAGAAAACATTGTCCTTTCTGCTCTTGCTCATGAAGAGGAAGGCATCATGTTCCGTCTTTACGAAGCTCTTGGCAGACAATGTGAAGTAACTCTTTCCGGCAAGCTTTTGGAAAACGCTCAACTGATTGAAACAGACATGATCGGACAAAATCAGTCCGTTTGCTCTGAATCAGCGATCACATTCCGTCCTTTTGAAATCAAAACTTTCATCATAAAATAAAGGAAATGAACATGAACAACAAGAAAAAAGGCTTTACCCTGATCGAGCTTCTCGTCGTAATCGCGATTATCGCCATCCTCGCCGGAATGCTGCTCCCTGCTCTGAACAATGCAAGAGATAAAGCAAGATCCTCCAATTGTATTGGAAATCTGAAACAGCTTGGCACTTACAGCGTCAGTTATGCCAATGATTTTAATGATTGGCTGGTTCCTTCTTTCTATGGGACTTCTGAATGGTATACCGTTTTTTGTAATGTAGGCTATCTCGGCGCAACGCGCGATCAATGCCGTACCGCTGGGTTTTTCGGAAAAAATATCATGAGCTGTCCAAGCGATACCCGCAGAATACAATACAGTAATATCAAAACTGTCAGCTATGGTGTAAATCAAATCATCATGGATATCAACTCCGGAAGCACTGCATATAAACATTTGAAAATGACTCAAGTGAAAAACGCTTCTTCTACAATGTTTGCTGTTGACAACAAATGTGATCCCGAAAATACAGATGTCGATTCCTATTATGCAACCCCATACAACACTCCTAAATATAATGTCGGATTCCGGCATAACAAACAGACAAATGCGGTTGCCGTCGCCGGGAATACAATATCAGGCACTGAAACAAACATCCCCCATTACGGCTCCAGCCGATGGGCAAATCCTCAGAAAGAGCCCTTCTGGGGTCATACATGGTAATCATATTCCAGAGGAATATCGCAAATGAAAAAACTGATATTAACACTTTTTCTTTTGAGCAGTATCATCCTTTCTTCTGCTGCTCAGATATATTTTGCTGCCACAAGAATGGATGGCAGCCGTTACCGGACAGAATTTGAAAAATATGAACGGATAGCCGAGTTTTACCGTCAAAAAGGATTTTATCCAACACTGCTTGATTACAAATTATTTATCTCTCAGGATAAAAGAGCTCCTGAATTGCTGAAAAATGAACTGAATAAGTTTCACGTCGTTCAATTGTTCGTTCAGGATGAAGGAATCTTTCATCTGACACCCCAAAAAATTGCTCAGGCAAAAAAAATCGGTGCTGTTCTGGCAGACTATGTCCGCTCCGGCGGAGCGCTGATCATTCACCCCAGAAATGTCCGTTATCCGGGAAACGATGATGAAGAGTATTGGAATATCATCTATCATCAACTCGGGTTTCATTTGGAAAAAGAAGGAATTGCTGACAAGACAGCTCTGGTTCAGCATGAATTCAAAACAGGTTTTTCTGCGCCGTTCTTCCATACAACCAATATCAAAAAACATGTCGTAACAAACGGTGTTCGCGGTCTCTGGAATCCTGTTTTCAGTTATTCACCAGCCCCGGCGACACCCCTTGTTACACTCAAGGATCCCAGCTGGGAAGTTATTATCCGTGGAGAAAAAACTGCTGCATCCTGGAAAATCAATAAAAGAACAAATGCTCTTGATTTGAACGAGCCGGGAACCTGCAAAACGACCCCGCCAATTTGCGCTGTGCGTTCCATGGGAAAAGGCAGAATTGCTCTCCTTGCCTCCGACTATATCTGGAGCGGTCAAAATTATGGTGTTCCCTCCTGGAGTCATATCGTTGAAACAAAAGGGCTCAATGAAAAACCGGGAGATTTGCTGCAGCTGCTGGTCAATCTGATCAAATGGGGGGCTGAAACCGCAAAAAATAATCCTGCTCTCGGAACCTATAAACCGATTCCCTACCAGCCTGTTGTTTTTCCTGAAACCGTACAGTGGGATAATCACAGATTCAAGAATGATTATCAAACCCTCAGCAAGGGGATCATCGGAGCTCATTCCAATTTCACTGATGGAAAAAGTTCCGTGGAAGATTATGTGAAAGCTGCAAAAGCCGCAGGATTGAAATTCATCGTCTTTACGGACCCGCTGGAACTTTTGACCCCGGAAAAACTGAACGCTCTGAAACAGGCGTGCAAAGCCGCTTCCAATGCTGATTTCTACGCATGCCCCGGCGTTGAATTCACTGACGGTTCCGGAATCCGCTGGATCTTTTACGGGGAAAAAGTTATTTTCCCTGAAACAAAACCGTTCTTCAAAAATGGATTCAAACATGTTTGCTGGGATGGCAAAGTCGTGAAAAACTGGGGACGTTATGCCTCGCAATGCTCCTTCCCGCCTTCCGCAATCATTGATTATGGAGATTTGGTTAGAAATCAAGTTGCTCCGGAAAACCTCTGGTGGTTCTACAACTTGATTCCGCAGGCTTACGATCACGGAAAACTGATTGCTGACAATTACAAACAATGGCAGTTTGCTATCAGTGATTTACGCATTATAACCCCCATTACGTTCAACCGTATTACAAATGCTGACGAAGTGAAAAAAAGCATGGATATCGCTGTGACGGCTTATGCCCCGGAAAGTGTAAGACTCATGCTCAATTCACGGTGCTCTGTTTATCATCTTGCACAACGATTTACTCCGCAAATTGCTTACGGAAAAGGAACCCCTGTCATCGTTCGGAATTTCCAATTGATCAATGATCAGAAAGATCCGCGGACACTTCAGACAAAAGGAACACAACGCGCAAAAGGAAAACTTTCCGTCAGCAGTCCCAACGGATTGAAAGAAATCCGGATCTATGATGCTGTCGATGGACTCATCCGGAGATTTGATTGCAAAGGTGCAAAAGATTTTATCCGGGAATTTGAACTCGTCCATGATAAACAACATTATCTCTGGCTCGAAGCTGAAGATATGAAAGGATGTAAAACAATTACAACGTTCCTGCGTCTCTTCGATTATAAACAAGGACTTTACCGTTGCGGCGACAACCTGAATATTCTCGGACCTCTCGGTTATTTCTGGCATCCGGACCGAAGTGAAATGTTGCCAATGATGAAGGTTTTCCGGAATGCAGAGTTTTTCAGCGTTCAAGGCTGGGATAGAGGTGGACCGGATTGCCCCGTACCGGCTGGAAATCTTTTTAATCGCGCAAACCTCGAAGGGGTCGGCGAAGTCCTTCCCGGAAATGTCCCCAAAATGCACGGGGTCAGAATGAAGGTCCAACTCAGCAGCGGGGATCTGCAGATCGTTGACGTCACAATGGATTCCTTCGTAGAGGCTTTCGATAATAAATTCCGCCCCGGCCCCTCAATGGCATCCCCTGCCAGAAAAGTAGAAGATAATCCATACTATATACACACACAGCGCATGTACTCACCGCGCGACCGGATGGATCATCATATCGCATGGGATCATCGCAGACTCTATGAATCCCTGGAACATTATGATGGCTCTTTCCTGATGTATGAAGGTGAAATTACATTTAAACAGGATATTACATTTAAGAAGAATACAAATAATCCTTTTGCACTCGCCCGCTTCAGAACAGAACCTTATGCAGCAGCCAGACTCCTGAATGATACAATTCTTGTCACCGATCAGCAAAAAGGACTCCTTCAAATCTTTGAAAAAGCCGGTTCAAGAAAAGCTCCTCACAGTGGCATCATTGCGGAAAAAGGATTCGTTGCCCTCAACAGTTCTCCGATCGGATACCTCGCAATTATCCCCGTTCAAGGTGAATTCCGCTATGACTATTATAATCCGGGATTCCTCTCAATATCAATCGGAAAACCGGGACAATCCTTCAAAAAAGGTGAAAAACTCAAATATGCATTCATCTCCGGTAATTTCATCGATAAAAAACGGGATGGTTCCAAAATCCGGCTCGCAGCTGAATTTCTCCGGGATAACAACTACCCCGCGGCAGTAATAATCGGAAAACAGAAAAAAACAAGATTCTTCTTCGAAGTCGCAGCCGATCAGTTCGAGGCAAAATTCAAGCTCGGACCGAAGCCGGGGCTTGGAATCGATCTGCCAATCAGAATCACCGGTTTGAAAAACAATGGATGTATTGCAGTTTACAGTTCTCAGCGTAAATGGTTCAGATTCGTCGGAACTTCTCTGAATGATCATGCCGTCTATCTGCAGGAAAATATCGACTCTGAAAATGATCTTTGGGTCGGAAATATCTTCCTTGCTGACAACGATTCACTCAAACTCACATTGGTTATGGATGGACAGAAAGCCGGAGCTCTTCCGTTCCTGGAAATTCATAACCCATCAGGAGCTGAAATCAAGGCAAAAGTTTGGTCACCGAAAAACACTCCGGTTTTTGGAGGCCGTTCTTTCACTGTTACAGTTCCCGCAGGAGACTCTATTCGTTACATGATCCGCTGAGTTTCAAATCTTTTCCCGGCAAGCGTTTGGAAAACGCTCAACGGATTGAAACAGACATGATCGGACAAAATCAGTCCGTTTGCTCTGAATCAGCGATCACATTCCGTCCTTTTGAAATCAAAACTTTCATCATAAAATAAAGAAAATGAACATGAACAACAAGAAAAAAAGCTTTACCCTGATCGAGCTTCTCGTTACTACTGCACAACAGAACTGTTTTTCAAAAATAAAAAACAACACATCCTTACGCCCGCAAGGGCGCACTTCACGCATTTTTGACAACGGTCAGAAATGCTCTTCACACCTTCACATCTTCACTCGATCAGCGTTTACGCTGATCGAACTGTTGGTCGTGATCGCGATTATCGCCATCCTCGCCGGAATGCTGCTCCCTGCTCTGAACAATGCAAGAGAAAAAGCCCGGAGCGTCGATTGCACATCCAGATTAAAACAATGCGCCACCACTTTGTTGACCTATGCTGACAGCAATGAATCGTATTTGCCGAAAGTAAATGAAGATGGTTCCGGGTACTGGTACTCTGCTGTCGCACTCGAAATGGGATATGTCCAGAAACGTTCCGATTACTCTCACAGCGATGAAGCAAAATCCGGCGGGAAAAACAGTATCTTACGCTGCCCCTCCGACAGCGCGGGCGATGATGGAAAATCTTTGCCGAATTACGGCATCAATATGCGGAACAGTACGGAACCCTCAGGCGGATGGACCGCGCTCGAAGCAAGAAAAATCGTTAAAGTAAAATCTCCTTCTCAGGTCATGATGATCAGCGATTCTTTCGGAAACAGTGCCAGTAAAAGCAAAGTCGGTGCGGGCGGTCCCTCTATGGCGTTCCGTTTCCACCCCCAATGCAATGCCGTAATGACTTATTTTGAAGACTTTGCCCGTCATAGCGACGGTTTAAACTCGGCAATGGTCGATGGTCACGTCCAATATTTCAAACGTGCTCAATGGCAGTACGCCACCAGAGTTTGGGAAGATCCCTATTTTGACTGGGCTCGGAGGCATTGAAAAATATGAAAAAATCTCTGTTTTTACTGCTGTTACTTCTCTCTCTCGCCGGATACGGAACAGACGCCCTGAAACCGTTCGGAAAATCCGTACAGATTGAACCGGCTCTGAAATATACTGTCCTGCTGCCGGAAAAACCAACAGAACGTGATCTCTTCGCAGCAGAACTGCTCGTTAAATATCTGAAGGAAATCTCCGGAGTCACCCTGTCCGTGAAGAAAGAACCGTCCCCGGCAGAAAATCCGGTCATCAGCATTGGAGAGACAAAACTGGCAGAAAAAAACAGAATTCCTTCCTGTTCAGGACAAACCTACCGTCTGGACTGCCGTGGTAAAAATCTTTTTATCAAAGGAAGTGTTTATGGCGTGATCGCATTCCTCGAAGAAGATCTCGGGGTCCGCTGGTACAGCAAAAACAAAGCCCCGGTCATCCGGAAAAACTCCGGACCTCTCACCGTTGTCCCCAGAGAATATACCCCCGTTTTCGATATGCGGGAACCAATCTTCGATGACGCGTGGAAACATACGGAATGGGGCACATTCAACAGATTGCAGCCATTTTCCTATTATTTCAATATCCCTTATAAAATGGGCGGCGGCATTTCTAATCCGAAATACTTCATTCATACCTACGACCTCTTCGTACCGGCAAAAAAATATTTCGCTTCCAACCCGGATTTATTCCCCCTCAAAAACGGAAAACGTTTCCCCTCCCGGCAATTTGACGGACAGCTTTGCTATACAAATCCGAAAACCGCTGATATGATCGTCGAAGAACTGAAAAAATCTCTGGAAGAACAAAAGGGATACCGCCTCTTCTCTGTCAGTCAGAATGATAACAACAATTCCAACTGCGAATGTGAAACATGTCAGAAAATCATCTCTGTTGACGGCTTGAGCGGCGCAACAATTCAGCTTGCAAACAATGTTGCAGAACGTCTTGCAAAAAAATATCCGGATATCCGGATTTCAACGCTTGCATATAACGCAACACAAAAAGTCCCCTCAAAAATCAAACCATCCGCAAACACTGTCATTTTTTACGCCCCGATCCGACAGCGCGCCATGGCTTTGCAATATCTTCCCTGGAGCGATGTAAAAATTATCTCTCAGGAATTGGCGGATTGGAAAAAAATTACGGATAATCTCTATGTCTGGGATTACGTCAATACCCCCAGAATCGTCCCCTTCCCCAATTTTGATGTCGTTGACCGCAATTTCAAACTTTGGGCAGAAACAGGTGTCAAAGGAGTCCTGCTGGAAAGTGCTGAATATTGGATGAATTCTCTTGGTCCGTTAAAAGCATGGGTTTTCACCAAAAAACTTTGGAATCCAAACTGGGATATGAATTTGCTGATTGATGAATTCATCGAGCAGAATTATGGTCTGTCCGCTCCGGAAATGAAAGAATATGTCGCATTGCAAAGACTCAGCTGGATCGAATTCTATCAAAAACGCCGCCCTGGTGATTCTGTAAAAATCTCTGACGCAAACTGTAAAAAAATGCAGGAACTCCTCGAAAATGCTTACAGAAAAACTCCGACTCCGGAAATCGCTGCAGAATTGTGCTGTTTTTATGCAATGTCTCTAACAGTATGCACGAATAAAAACGTCGTACAGTATGAGAAAAATCTCAATCGCGTGAAAGAACTCCTTGCCAAACATAAACTCGCCTTCAATACACGGGAAAAACACCATAAAATGATCATGGCTAACTGGGAACAGCAGCTCGCAGATGTTAAAAAAGGAAATAAGATCCCGCTTTTCTCAAAAAACTCTATCATTCTTAAAGACAGAGATTTGCACAGCAAAGTAAAATTTGTCAACGATAAAGATGCGCTGACCGGACAAGCCGCCAGACAAATCGCCAAAACAGACTGGTGCGTACAATGGGATTTCAAAAAACTCCTCGCCGCAGCTCCGAATCAATCTGTTTACGTTGCCAGAATACGCTATAAAGCTGAATTGAAAGGGAACTATTCTCCTGATGAAAATGCCTTTTCTCTTCACCTTTGGCGTGCAGGAATCAGCGGCGTTCAGGGGCGTTTCGTAAAATTCAGAGAAATCAAAAAGAATGAATACCACTTCATCTATGCTTTCAGAGTATATATGTACACCCCTGCTGTCAGCGGATACTTTTACAACTGTATCGGCAATCTTAAAGAAGGTGATGCGATCCTTTATGATTATATCGAATTTATCCCTGAATCCGATTTCAAAGATCGTGAACTTCTGAAAAAATTACCGCTGATCACCTTATAACCAACCCGTCAGCCAACGATACCGTATAACACCAAACGATACCAAGTGACACTAAACAGCACTAAACAACAGTCGATCACAAAAGAATCTTCTCTCAGAGATTAAGCCAGACGGCTTTCTTCTCACGGAGAAGATGATTCGACTCCACCGGTCCACAGGAACCCGCTGGATAACGGAACAGTGGAATCCCGTGAGCATCCTGCCAATTTCTCAAAATCGGGGTCAACAGTTCCCAGGCTTTCAGAATCGTATCACTGCGGATAAACAATGTCTGATCCCCAAGCATACAATCCAGCAGCAGACGTTCATAGGAATCCGGTATCGTTTCCCCCTGCTCCAGAATGGAGGCATATTTGAAATCCATACTCAGAGAACCGATACACAATTTCGGTCCCGGCTGTTTCGCCTGAATGGAAAGAGAAATCCCTTCCTCCGGCTGAACATTCATGGTCAAAACATTCGGCGCAAGATCCTCGGCACGCACCGGATAAAAAACAGATTTTGAAATGGGTTTGAAGTGAATGGAAATCGAACTCTGTTTTTTCGCCATTTTCTTTCCGCTGCGAAGATAAAACGGAACCCCCTTCCAACGGGAGTTATCAATATACAGCTTCATTGCGGCGAAGGTTTCTGTTTTCGACTCCGGATTTACGCCCGGTTCTTCCCGGTATCCCTCATATTGTCCACGGATCACATCGCCCGGATCAATGGGACGGATCCTCTGAAGCAAGTTCAATTTTTCATTCCGGATTGACTCTGCATCAGATCCTGCCGGCTGTTCCATTGCCACAAGAGAAAGCATTTCAAGGATATGATTCTGAAACATATCCCGCAGAATTCCGGTTTGATCAAAATATCCTGCACGATGCTCCACACCAACAGTTTCCGCTGCAGTAATCTGTACATAATCAATATATTCCGCGTTCCAGACCGGTTCAAAAATCAGATTTGCAAACCGCAAAATCATAATATTCTGAACGGTTTCTTTTCCCAAATAATGATCGATCCGATAGATCTGACGTTCCATAAGGTATTGATGCAGAGCATGATCCAATTTGCAGGCCGACTCATAATCATGCCCGAAAGGTTTTTCCAGAATAACCCGCCGCCATGGAGCCCCATCCTGATTTTCCAGAAGCAGCCCGGCCCCGGACATCATCGCAATGATGGGATGATAAGCAGAGGGCGGCACTGCCAGATAATAGATTCTGCCGGAAGTTTCCGGATTGAGTCCGGATTCCAATCTTCCAAGCCGCTCCTCCAACGAGAGAAAAAACGCTTTCTCGCCATAGTCACCGTGATGATAAAAGACCCGTTCCAGGAAGAGTTCCAACGCGGCTTTTTCTTCCGGTGCGATATTCGAAAACCATTTTTTCCGTAAAAATTCCCGATATTCCTGATCCTCCATAGGAGTTCTGCCGCAGCCGACGATCCGGGAACGTTCATGCATCAATCCCCGTTTTGCCAATTGAAAAAGTGCAGGCAGCAGTTTCCGTCCGGCAAGATCCCCTGTTGCCCCGAATACAACAATCGTGTTGGGAAGAGCATTCACTTCCATACAAAATCCGCCGCGCCATTTATATTGATAACTTCCCATCAGAACCACTATCCTTTCTCTATCTTCAGACATTCGTTTTACTTTAGCTGTTCGCATTGAAATTTCAAGTGATTTTTACATATTTTGAATAAGAATCTTGAATTTCTTGCTAATCTGATATATATTAAGAGACTTTTTCAGAAAAATAAAATGACAGAATCAGAGAGAAAAAATGGCATTATTTAATGGAAAACAGCTTTCATTTTCCCGGATCGGACATGGGATCCTTTGCTTTTTACCTGTTTGCCTGACCTTTTTTTTCTTTCTGACGCTCCTCAGTCCTTTTTGGCTGCAGCATCAATTTGAACTGGAACTTCACTATCAATCCCGGGAACCCTTCCAGCTGAAATTTGCCGCAGATAATTCCGGCAATCTCTTCTGTCCGGAAAAAATGATCGTCTACACCATAGATGTTCCCGCAGCACGGGAAAAGACAGTCAGAAAAATCCGGACAAACAACTCGGTCAACTCTTTTTTCGGGGTTTATCTCTCTGTTTACGCGAAAAACAGTGCTGTTACAATTGAAAGTCTGCAGTTGAACGGCAAGAAAAAAACGCTTCCCGTTGATTTCAAGCAAACACTTTTTCCCGTTGATTTCAAACAGAAATCATTTCGGATTGACGCTCAGGGAACGGCATTTTTTTCCTCCGGGACCCAAACACAACTGCATATCCGGTTGCCCTATGAACAAAGATCTTTCCTTGTAACAGATTGGATTTTTCTGCTGTATACCATTCTGATTTCTCTTGCATTTTCGCTGGGTGTCTACCGGCTCAGCCGAAAGGTCAAGCCGGAGGACAGCAAACACCTTCTTTTTGTCTGTCTGATCTTCATCCTGCTCCTGATTCCGATTGTAAAAATCAATTATTTCGGAAAATTGAGCACGGAAAACCGTCTTTTTGCCCCCTGCCCCGACCTTGTCAGAAACGAGGCACTGAACCCGGTTTTTCCGAAAGAATTTGAACGCTGGCTGAACGACCGGATTTCCGGACGGGAAAAAATGCTGGAACTCAATGAAACAATTTTCGGTATGACCTGGACAAAAAAATTCTTTTCTTCCGGTGCAAAAAACTTTCCGGATAACGATTCCGCTTTCTGGGGAAAAGAAAACTGGCTTTTCACACCTGCTTACAACGGAATCAACAGTATTCAGAATAAAAACCGTTTTACGGATGCAGAGTTGAGACTCTGCGCCAGCCGGTTGGAACAGCTGGAACGCACTTTCATGGAACGGTACAAGGCACCCGTTTACATCATGATCATCCCTGATAAAGAACGCGTTTATGAAGAATTTTATCCGGATTATCTCCTCCGGCTCCGTCAACATGATGAATCCAGAATGGAACAGCTTTACAGCTATCTGCACCGGAATACGAATTTGAAAATTGCATATCTTTATCCGGAAATGATGGAATGGAAAAAGAATTATCGCTTGTATCATAAACCCGGAACGCATTGGACCGATCGCGGAGCTCAATGTGCGGCACAATCCCTCCTGAAGCTGATGCATAAAGATTTTCCCCATATCAACCCCGATCATAACGGAGTCAAACTCTGGAAAACGCTCAAGAAAGCGGATACAGATATTGCGTTGATGCTGGGATACCGGAATCCGATGAACGAACTCCCGGAAGAAATGGTTACATCGGAAGTCCCGTATTTCGGCGCAAAATTAAAAACAACCCCAATCAGCGTGGATTATCTCCTGAGTTTGCTCCTGAACAAGGTGACTATCAAAAATCCTTCTGATAAAAACGGATTGAAAGCACTTGCGATCACTGACAGTTTCTGGACTCCGGTCATTCCGTTTCTTTATCCTTATGTCACCGATTATTTCCACTTCTTTTACGGGCACGGCAAAGATTTTGAGCTTTCGCCCTTTGAATCGGAAATCGATGAATATCATCCGGATATTGTCATTATTGAAACAACAGAACGATTTCTGCACCGTTTCCTGACCATCAAATTCGGAGAGTAACTCATGCTGTTCAGTTCTTTTGTTTTTCTCAGTATTTTCCTGCCGGTTCTTCTGGCACTCTATTATTTCTCGGATAAAAAATACCGGAATCCGATTCTTCTGGTGTTCAGTCTCCTGTTTTACGGATGGGGAGAACCGGTACTTCTTTCCGTCATGCTGCTTGCGATTCTCTGGAACTACCTGATCGCGCTTTGGCTTGACACTCAAAAAACAGGCTGGAAAAAGAGTGCAGTTCTGAGTCTCGGGATCCTGGCAGATCTTCTTGCACTCGGTTACTTTAAATATATGGATTTTTTCCTGCAGAATATCAACCGGTTCTTCGGAAGTGATCTTCCGCTGCTCCGGATCATTATGCCGATCGGGATTTCTTTCTATACGTTTCAGGCGATCTCCTATCTTGTGGACGTTTACAGGAAGGATGTTAAAGCAGAATGGAATCTGCTGAATACCGGATTATATATTTCATTTTTCCCCCAGCTGGTCGCAGGGCCAATTGTCAAATTTCATGAGATTTCCGCTCAGTTGACAGAACGCAATGAAACCCTCAGTGATGTTTCAGATGGTTTTCAGCGGTTTATTGAAGGGCTTGCAAAAAAAGTGCTGATTGCCAACGTGATGGGCATTACAGCCGATGCCGTGTTCAACAGAGGGATCTCTGAATTGACAGTCGCCGATCTCTGGCTTGGGGCAATTGCCTACTCCTTCCAGATTTTCTTTGATTTCTCCGGTTATTCCGATATGGCGATCGGTCTGGGAAAAATGTTCGGATTCAAAATTCCTGAAAACTTCAATTATCCTTATATCTCCACAACGATCACCGAGTTCTGGAGAAGATGGCACATATCCCTTTCCACCTGGTTCAAAGAATATCTTTATATTCCCCTGGGCGGCTCACGGGGGTCCAAAATTGCAACTCTGCGGAATTTGCTGATCGTTTTTGCTGTCACCGGGTTCTGGCACGGGGCAAGCTGGAATTTTATTTTCTGGGGATTATGGCATGGATTTTTTATCATTCTGGAACGGATTTTGAATCTGCAGAAAAGGACCTTTTCCTCTGTCTGGAAATGGGTCATGCACCTCTATCTTCTTCTGGCGGTTCTGATCGGATGGATCTTTTTCCGGGCTGATGATTTTGAATACTCAATTGCCTACGTCAAAAAAATGTTTGAATTTCATCATTGGGAAGCACCGGAGATCACCCTGTCCCCGCTGTTCTGGGTTATGCTGTTTGTTTCTGTTGTTTTCAGCACAGAACTCCCGCGCCGTCTTTATCAGAAATGGATAAAATATGGGGTCTTTTCTGCATTGTGGAAACTTCTCTGCGCAGTTTTTCTGTTCCTGATTCTGATCAAACTTGCCGGATCCTCTTACAATCCGTTTATCTACTTCCGATTCTGAGTCCGGAAAAGATGAAAACTGCGGGAAAAAAGCAATGATTTCCGCTTGAAAAACGTTTGATCCGGTGCTATATTCCATCAAACATTTTCTAACTCGGGATAAATACTAATGAAAGATCAGACTGCACCTACATTCCGTTGTTCTGCAACAGGAGATTCCATGATCACCCGGCGATTGCCGCTGGAAGGGGAATATCAGGGTTTCCGGGAGGTTAAAAATTTTATTATGCAGGCGGATTTCAGATTCGGAAATCTGGAAACGACCGTTCATAATTTTGAATCTTGCGGCGGAGCTCAAAGCGGCGGAAGCTGGCTCTGTTCCCCTCCGGGCGTCCTCAAGGATCTGAAGAAATTCGGAATCAATATTCTCAGCACAGCCAATAATCATGCGCTGGATTATTCTTATGACGGTTTGGAACGGACTCTTTGCTATCTGGAAGAAGCGGAATATCCCTTCAGCGGAACTGGGCGTAACCTCGCTGATGCCGGAAAACCGGTCTATCTGGATACCCTCAGCGGACGTTATGCTCTGATCGGATGCACCATGAGTTTCAATCCGGAAAATATGGCTGGCAAGCAAACGGAAAACCTTCCCGGACGCCCCGGGGTCAACGGGATCCGCGTCAACAAAACCTATCATCTGCCCAAAGAGGAGATGGAACATCTCAAACGGATCGCAGCTGCGCTGGAAATCAATGCTCACGATGAGATCATCCGTGCAGAAGGTTATCTCCCCCAGCTGAAAGAAAGTGAGCAGCCCTTCGGAAAGTATATGTTCGAAGCCGCTGAAAAAGCGGAGATCATCTCTAAGGTTCATCCCGAAGATATGAAGCGGATCGAAGATGCCATTGCAGAAGCCCGTTTCATGGCAGATTATGTCGTCGTGGCAATGCATACTCATGAAATTTGCGGAAAATCCAAGGAGACGGTGGATCCGGTCTCTCTTGAATTTTCCAGAAAATGCATTGATGCCGGAGCAGATGCAGTGATCGGCACAGGCCCCCACCTGCTGCGCCCCATGGAAATTTATAAGGGGAAACCCATTTTTTACTGTCTGGGAGATTTTATCATTCAGCTGGAAACCATTCTCCGGGCTCCGGATGGAATGTTCGCCAAACAGAAATTGAACGGAAACGACCGTCTGGATGTCCTGTTCAACACCCGTTCCAATTTCGGAAAACGCGGGTTGAGCTACGATCCAATCATGTACGAATCCGTGATTCCCTACTGGGAAGTAGAAAATGGCGAATTGACAAAAATGGTTTTCATGCCGATTGAAGAGATGTTTGCCCTGCCCCGTTCCCGGGGT
This sequence comes from Lentisphaeria bacterium, assembly GCA_017456805.1. The sequence continues at coordinate 16,021 of JAFTIQ010000001.1, read as the reverse complement.
GGATGGCCACAGAAAAACTGCAACGCAAATATCATAGAACGATTCGCGGAAATGTCCAAACCTTTCGGAATGGAAATTTCCATCGAAAATGGTCTCGGAATCGCTAAACTGTAAAGGAGATTGACTCATGGCGCTTACTGAAAAAATGATGGATTATGCCCGTATGGTTCAGTCGGAAACCGAACAGATCATCCGGGATCTCTGTGCACTTCCCGCTCCTTCCCATCATGAGGAATTGCGCGCGGAATACTGCAAAAACTGGTTCCTGAAAAACGGTTTCGAACAGGTGGAAGTCGATGAAGCTCTGAATGTCATCGTCCCCGTAAACTGGAAAGAATCTGAGCCCGTCACAATCATGATGGCTCACACCGACACCGTGTTTCCGGATACAAAGCCCCTTCCGTTTTATGAAACAGAAGATATCATCTATTCCCCCGGCGTAACAGACGATACAGCCAACCTGGCAGTGATGATGGTTTGTGCAAGATTTTTCAAAGAAAATCTCCCTATCCATGCCGGAAGTTATCTTTTTGTTGCAAACTCCTGCGAAGAAGGTTTGGGAAATCTCAAAGGCTGCCGGAAAATCATGGAACGTTACGGAGCAAACATCAAAGAATTCATCTCCCTGGATTCTTCCCGTATGAACCGGATCGTCACCGATGCAGTAGGTTCCCACCGTTATAAAGTTTCTGTCAAAACAGAAGGCGGGCACTCCTTCGGGAATTTCGGAAACCGTAACGCGATCCACGTTCTTTCCAGCATGATTCAGCTGCTCTACACCGTAAAAGTTCCCGTTGAAGGGAACAGCAAAACAACCTACAATGTGGGTTTGATCTCCGGCGGAACATCCGTCAACGCCATTGCCCAACATGCGGAAATGATGTATGAATACCGTTCCGATAACCGGAAATGTCTTGCAGAAATGGAAAAACTGTTCAAGCAGGTGATCAAGACCTTCAAATTGATCGGCGTTGATATTACCGTAAAAAAGGTCGGGGATCGCCCCTGTTCCGGAACGATCGATCCGGAACGTTTCAGCGCACTGCGGGAAAAAATCCAGATGTCTGTCCGGGATGTCCTTGGAATGGAATCCTACGAAGCATCCAGCTCCACCGATTGTAACATTCCCTTATCGCTCGGCATTCCTGCGATCTGCTTCGGAGTCTGCCGCGGAGCCGGGGCACACACCAGAGAAGAGTATCTTGAAAAAGCCAGTCTTTCGGATGGATGCCGCCTGCTGCTGGATTTCCTTTACCGTTAAAAAATTGAAAAGAGGTCCTTATGGAATTTCAGGAAGTATTGAAAAAAAGAAGAAGTATCCGCTCCTATCTGCCTGATGCCGTTCCGGCAGATGCGATTGCAAAAATCAGAGAAGCAGTTGCTCTTGCTCCCACAGCATGCAATCTTCAGCCCTTCAAGGTGATGTTTGTTACTGATCCTGTAAAAAAAGCTGAAATCTGCCGGATTTACAAAGCTTCATGGTTATCCGGAGCCCCGGCAATCGCTGTCGTGGCTGGAAATTATCAGGAATGTTGGAAACGTCTGGAAGGCGATCCTATCGCAGATGTTGATTGTGCGATCGTCATGGAACATATCACACTTGCCGCAGCAGATTGCGGACTTGGAACCTGCTGGATTTGTGCATTCCCGAGAGCGGAAATGGACTCTGTCATGGGACTGACTGCACCTTGGCGAAGTGTTGCGATCACCCCGGTCGGATTCGCGGCAAAACAGCCGGCAGAACGCCCCTGCAAACCGGAAAATGAACTCTTTGAGGTGATCTGATGGAACTTTCCAGATCCGGCAGTGATATCATTACCCTCAATGGGAAAGATTGGGCAATCCGTTTCGGAGAACCCAGACGTGACCGTTTTACGCTGCAATGCGCCGAGGATCTCTTCCTGATCTCCGGCTGCAGCACCATCAACGGGCTTTCTGAACAGAGCGCCCTCCCCTCCCGGCTCAGACCACATGTCTCTGAAGATGAAAAAGAGTTCTCTTTCGATTCCAAAACAGTCATTCCTTTCGGGGCGGAACCATCTGTCCTCCGCAAGTATAAAATCACCGAACGGATCATGCATCTGACCACAGATCTTGTGATGCGGATCAATCCCGGCATGACTGATCTCACCGCAGGCGATTTTCAAGTTCGCGGCGATATTGAAAAGGTGATGATCTATGATACCGATGGTATTTTGAAAGAAGCTGAAGGCGATCTTCTTTACGAAGGGACCAAGCCGCCGCTGTCCGTCATTTTCCAATCAAAATCCGGCGCAATGCTGGAAATTTCCACCGGGGAAGATGTCTGGCGCTGGAGCATGGCTGAACTGCTCGGAGGAACTTCTCTTTTTAAAATCGAACGGGCGGAATTCGGTATCCGTTACACCAGGGAACTCTTTCACTGGATCCCGCAAAAAGAGGAACAGCCTCCGCCGGGACGGGTTTGGAGATTCAATGTCCTGATCTCCTGGTGCAATGCAAAAACACCGCGGCCCCGCAGACCGTCTAACCCGAAAGCGGTTTTGGATTGCGCGTCTGAAGCCTTCGCCAAAGGACTCTGCAAGGAAAACGGCAATGTCTGTTTCTCTGCGAACGGAACGGTCAACTATCTGAAAAAATGGGTCCGCAGCAATCTTGCAGATCTGCAGGAAGGGGATGTCCTGCTGCTGGATAACGTCTCAGCCGGCCCCTGCCTCAACGCAGCTCATCAGGATCGTCCCAGGAAAAAAGAACTCCTTCACTGGGATTTGACCGCGCTTCTGGAATTCAAGCGATGGGCTGAAAAACAGCTCAACCGCTCCGGAGCAACACTCAAATTGATCCCGGCAAAAAACTCTCCGGTCAAAAATTTCCCCTCAATTATCGCACGGTGAAACAATGAAGGGACTCCTTTTAACGATTACCGGCGATGGCAAGGGCAAAACGACAAGTGCACTCGGAACTGTTCTGCGTGCACTTGGCCGCGGATGGAAAGTAACCATTTTGCAATTCGTTAAAAATGAAGGAAAAACCGGAGAAAAACTCTTTTTTGAAAAATTCCCTGATCTTGTCACCATAGAACAGCTTGGCGAAGGATTCAGCTGGCAGGATAAAGATCACTCTGCAGCAGCTGAAGCCGGATGGAAAAAGGCTGAACCCTGGCTCTCCGGGGAAAAACAATGCGATTTGCTTGTTCTCGATGAACTGAATATTGCGCTCCATTACGGATGGCTCAATACGGAAAGAGTTCTCAACGCGCTGAATCAGCGGAAAGAAGATTTGAATGTGATCGTAACAGGCAGATACGCTCCGGAAGCATTGATTCAATCCTCCGATCTGGTTTCCAGAATCGAAAATGTCAAACATCCCTTTGATTCCGGAATCCCGGGCAGACAGGGCATCGATTTCTGATTCATTCCAGATTTACTTTTACCGGCTGATCAAGAAACATGGAATCCGGGGCCACGCGACAATCGTAAGCCAGCACTTTGACCCCGCTTTTTTCGGCCTTTCTGAGCATCTCTCCGAACGCTTTATGAGTGTTATCATTCGGACGGAATTCCCGAATGGATTTCATTTGAATCACAAAGAGCACAAAGGTTTCGTATCCCTCTTTCCCTGCTGTGATCAGTTCCTGAAGATGTTTCACCCCGCGTTCCGTCGGAGCATCCGGAAACATAGCGATTCCATCCTGTTCCAAAGTAACACCTTTCACTTCCATAAAACACTTCCGGTCACCGTCAATGATCTGGAAATCGAATCTGGATTTTCCGTATTGCACCTCTCTCCGGATCTCAGCTTCCGGTGAAAAGATCCCGCCGATTCTCAACCATTCTTCTGCTGCGGAATTGGGGAATTGAGAATCCATATTGATCATCAGCTCTCTTCCATCGGAACAGATTTTATTGACAGCCACAAGATCAAATTTTGTTTTCCGCGCAGGATTTTCCGATTCCGTCAGCCACACCTGACAGCCGGGAATAAGAAGTTCTCTGCACCGTCCGGTATTTTTTACATGAACCACCGTTTCGGTTCCTTCAAGGGAAACGATAGCGATAAACCTGTTTGGCCTGCGCAAAAAAATTGCCGGAATGATTTTTTCTTTGTACTGCATCTCTCATCCATGCCGTTGGAACTGCCGGATCGCTCCTGTAACGATCCCGAAAAGCCGCAGTTCATGTTCTCCGGAAAGATGAATGACCGGATATGCCGGGTTGGCAGGTTCCAGACGGATCCCCGACTCATCTCTGCGGAAATACTTCACCGTAAACTCGTTATCAATACACGCAATTACGATTGCACCGTCAAAAGCGTCCAGGGAGCGATCCACAACGAGAATATCTCCCGAATAAATCCCCGCCCCTGTCATAGAATCCCCGATTGCCCGGACAAAGTAAGTTGCTGCCGGATTTCTGACCAGCAGTTCATTCAAATTCAGCGGTGATTCCATATATTGTTCTGCCGGAGAAGGAAAACCGCATACAGCAGCAGTCCCCATCAGCGGCGGATTCTGATTTTTCTCCTGATCCATAAAAAAGTCCTTTCTCATGCTCAAAATATATCACAAATTTCATTTTTCAAATAATAAACTTCTTTTTTTCAAAAAAAACATTCTTTTTTTTCTTTTCCCCTCTTGACAATCGAGAAGAAATGGTATATATTTCAAACAAGTGATATATATAACACTTTTACAACATATAAAGGATGAATCCGATCATGATATCTGCAGCAACTGTAAAAAAACGTCCAAAATACCGTCTGGTATATGATCAGCTTGTCGCTCATTTGAAAGATCGGAAATATCAAGTTGGGGACCGTCTTCCCTCTGAACGGGAATTTGCAGCAGAATTGAATGTAAATGTCCTGACCGTGCGGCGTGCATTCCGGGATTTGATTGCGGCGGATTTCGTGACCAAGCGCGTTGGATCAGGCACCTATCTGAACAGAACGCCCTCCAGTGATTGGAGTCAGCACGCCGTCAACCTGCTCATTGATTCCAGTTGTCACAGCGCGGTTCAGCGTCTTTTTGAACAATCCGGCAGAAAAATATCAGAAAAACATCAGCGGGAATTCCGCATTGTCCATACGAACTCCGGAACGGATGTGCGAAGTCTGATCCATTCTTATATCCTCTATCGTCAGCCGACGATTTTTTGCGGAACCCTGCCCCATTATAAAGGATTTTATGAGGATGTGGCAAAAGCACCGGAACTGTTTGTCGCTGCAGCCGTGCATGAGGATCATTCTGTTCCCGCTGTCATTGCTGCAGATGCTGTCGGGATTGATATGCTCATGGATCATCTGCTTGCACTTGGACACAGGAAAATTGCTTTTTTATCATCGCAATCCTACGACAGCGAATTTCCGGATTCAGTGATCTCCCTGCAGCATGCCGCATGGCGTTCCAAAATCGGAGCTGATTACGACGATTCTCTCGTTATAAAAGTTGATCTTACAAAGTCTGACAATCATATCGACGGAGTGTATAATGCTGTAAAATCGTTAAAAAAAATTGACTTCACCGCACTGCTCTGCCTGACAGATGAATTTATGTTCGGCGCAATGGCGGCTTTGAGAGAAAGAGGGAAATCGATTCCCGGAGATGTTTCGATCGTTTCCATCGGCAACACCGTTCTGAGCAGCTATGCCTATCCTCCGGTGACCAGCTGCGACTTGGATCTGGAAGGGCATCTGGATGAAGCATTTCAACTGCTTGTTCACAATTTGACTCATCCCGGAAATCTTGAAATGCTCCGCTTGATCAAACCTTTTCTTGTTGCAAGAGATTCTGTAAAAAATATGAATTGATTTGAGGTTGCCGGTATGAATTTGAAATGGGAAAACAAAAAAAGCTGCTACGAGGCACGGATCTCTCTGGATTTTCTGCCGCCGGACTCCTCTTTTGTTTACCGGAGCTCCAACAATATGGCTGCTCTGGATCCGATGCCTCCGGCTCTTCCCGTCTCCCCCTGGCACGCAGAAGTACACAGTCAGGATGTGATCGTTGCCGGAAATGACCGCACAGGGGAATATGTTCTCGCCGGAGCTGTCACAGCTTATAGAAGTCTCTCCTTCTTTACTCTTGTCAAAGATGTCCGTTTTACAGAACTTGTTGTACGACAACCGTATATCAAGCCGGAGGAAACACCGGAAAAGATCATAATCCTGAAAGGGAATGACTGGCGGAAACTTCTGTTGGAATATGCAGAAACAGCCGCAAAAGAAATGGGCGTCAAACTGAACAGCCGTGAGAAAAATCTGACTGGTTACTGCACCTGGTATTACTATTATGCCGACGTCTCTGAAGCCAATTTTCTGGAAAACCTCGCTGTTCTGAAACAGAAGGTCGGCTCTGATTATTCTCCGGAGGTTGTCCAGATCGATGATGGATATCAAACATTTCAGGGAGACTGGATGGATCAGGATCCTTCCTGGCCGACGCCGCTGCAGGAAATTGCTTCCGGGATCAATCGCGCCAATATCCGACCGGGGATCTGGCTCATGCCGTTCGTTGCCTCAACCGCAAGCCGAACATTCCGGGAACATCCGGAATGGTTTGTTAAAAATCAAGCCGGGGAACCGCTTGTGTTTGCCGGATGGTCTCAGCCCCCGGATGATCTCTGGGCATGTCTCGATGCAACGCTCCCCGCAGCGCAGGAACATATCCGGAATTTTATGACTCATTTCCATAAGATGGGATTCCGGTACTTCAAACTGGACGGACTTTCCTTCGGGCTGCCGGACGGAGTATATTCCGATCCGGATGCAACCCCTGTCAGTGCATTCCGTACCGCAATGAAAATTATCCGTGAAAGTGTTCCGGATTCCATTCTCCTCGGATGCTGTCCACCCTTCATGGCTTGTCTCGGCTTCACAGATATGTGCCGGGTAAGCTGCGATACGGCACCTCTTTATGCCGGAGAAGATCCGGTTTATCCAGCAAACAGTTCTGAATTCACCAACGGAATCAAATGTGCGCTTCAGGGTACGATTTCCAACTGGTGGAAAAATGATATCTGGTTCAAATGCGATCCGGACGTGATCATGGCACGGGAAGATAATGCAAATTATACCATTGGAGAAGCAAGGCTTTCCGCCGCAATGGGAATCCTAACCGGGATCGCATTAACAAGCGATCATCTGGGAAAAATCACTCCGGAACGGATGAAAATTCTGGAACGTGCGGCAAAATACCGTCTGAAAAATGCATATCCGGCAGATGAGGCAGTGAACCGCTGGCCCTATACCTTCACCGGAACCGTGGACGGAAAACCTGCCGCTCTTCTCCTGAACCTGGGAAGAAAAGAAAAAACATGGACCTTTGCAGATCTTCATTTACCGGAGACCTGCTCTGAATATTTGATCGGAACCGGTATCGTGAAACATTCTTTGACGCTCCCGCCTCACGATGCGGCTCTGATCATTGCGGAATAACGCATACAGCACATTTTGTGTTGAAATAAAAAGAAAAAAGTAAAAATATTATCACTGGAAGACGGCCCAGCCGCTTTCTAAGATCAGCTTGTGCAGTTTTGAATTCAAAACGTTCAAGATCATGGCTGAAAGTGTAAAAAAAGATAACACACCGGTGTTATTATATAAAAACAAAAAAATCTGGGAGAAAAAAAATGAAACACTCTGGAAGAAAACATTCATGCCAGTGCACTGGCATGAAGCCTGCAGGCTTCACACTCATTGAGCTGCTCGTAGTGATCGCCATCATTGCAATCCTGGCAGGGATGCTTTTGCCGGCATTGAACACTGCACGGGAAAGAGCTCGCGCCACTGCATGCGTCAACAATCTGAAACAATGGGGAAATGGTTTGCAGTTTTACACCACAACCTATGACGATTACATGGTTCCCCATGAACCTCTGAAAGATAATGGAGTCTGGGGCGCTAATGCCGACTGGATCAGATGGAATGCCTGGAACAGTTCTTTCAAAAGCATGGTTTCTGAAAGCACAAACAGTGACCCTGCATATCAGAAATGGCAATCCGGAACCGGCACAATCAGTACTTGCGATACAAACTGGAAGAACCTCAATGCTTCAATCTATTCCTATATGTTGAACCTTTATGTTTCTTCATCCCCTGCCGGAACAAAATATTGGTACATGGGCGCATTGTCTGAACCGGAAAAGCACAGAAGAAAAATCACTCAGGTCAAATCGCCTTCCAGCATGATATTCATTGCAGAGCAAGGAGTTGCAAAAGGAGCAACTCAGTATCAGTTCTTTAAAGATATTACCACTGTCGGTAAACCGCACTCCGGAAGAAAACAGGGGAATCTTCTCTTCGTCGGCGGAAACGTCGGTACTGTTACTCATGTGACAGAAGAAATGATGACCGGAGAATAATTGGATCTTTAACAACGGAGGCTTCTTTATGCGTCTTTTTACATTGTTTGCCTGCTCCTTAACTCTTTCTCTATTCGCCGAAGACTGGAAAGGAACATTTGATACAGCAAAGCCGGAATTCAAAGTTTCGGAACATTCTGCATCCGGCTTGATCTCTCCGGCTCACGGAAGTATCAGTTTCCGTTACACTCCCAAGCTAAAAATGGGAGCAGGAAACCTCCGGGTCACTCACATCTTTTCCAGCGGAAAAGTTGGATTCGGGATCAATGTCAACAGACAGGGCAGCACGATTCCCTGGCTGTTGATCAATACCCCGGAAACCGGTCCAAACTTCGGGATCTATAATCGGTTTCCCATTGAAAACGGAAAAGAATACCGCATCGTCATCAGTTGGAACGGACCGGATTTTGCCCTGTCGATCAATGGAAAAATTACCGGCAGAGCAAAGGCGAAAACGCCAACCCTTCCCTGGGGAAAAACCTTTTTCTACGGCGGCTCCAGAGAAAAGAAAGCAAGCGGAATCCTGCGAGACCTTCAATTCAGCAGCAAAGCAGTCCTCGAGCCGGTCGTCCGGACGGATAATGCTTCGGCAAAAATCTCTAAGCTTGCAGATAAAGCGGAATCCTGCAGTTTTGTGTTGGAATCTCCCGGCAAAAAAACAACTTTGACCGTCCGCCCGGAAAACTTCCGGATCAAAAAAGGGAATTACTACTGGATCGAACCCCACAGCTCAGAACCCTTTGTTGTCATTGCGGAAAAAGATAATGTTCTGACTTTGGAATTCGCACCGACTTATCGCAATTTTATCGTCATATCCAACACAAAAGAAAATCTTTTCCCGAAATCTTTTTACACATCTTACCCCTCCGGCTGGCAGCATTTCAGCAATAAGAGCATCATTCCCGGCTGGAATCATACAGTAGATGATTTTGCCCGGATCACTCTGCTGGACAACCGTGGAGATTCCAGCAGAAATTCCTGCACACTCAACGGCGGGAACGGGGTTCGTGTTTCCAAAGGTTCCCCGCTGGGTTCCTATGCTGTCATGAGCCCGAAAATCAAACTGGAACCCGGGAAAACCTATCTGGCAACCGCATTTTACAAAGTCAAAAATCTCAAATACGGTTCCATGCTGAACCTCTTCATGGTCAAAACATTCAAAAATGGCCCGAGACCGTTCCTGCATGGATTCTCCAATGCTTCTGTAAACACCCCGGGGGAATCCCGCGCTATGGCTTACTGCCGAATCGTTATCCCCAAAAATCAGGTCAATACGGAAGTCTGTTTCCTGTTCACAGCAAGCGGGAATCCCTTTGATATCGTCTGGGAAGATCTGGATATCAGAGAACATCCCGTTCTTCTGAAAGCACCGGATACACCGCAGACAGCTTTTCAGAAGCCGACAGTTCAACTCAATGAAAAAGCACTTCTTGCCAAACTTGCCCAAAGGCCCCCTGCAACATTGGAACTCTCTGACGGGCAAATCCTTCTGAACGGAAATCTGATTCCGAAAGTTGGCTATGTCGGATTCCATAAATATCCCCACCATACCTTTTATAATGCAGGCGTCCGGCTTCTCTGGCAGGATACCTTTGCCGGAAATGGAAACTGGCGGGGAAAAGCAACTTGGCTCGGAAAAGGAAAATATGATTTTACGACCCATGAAATCTTTCTGAAACATCAACTGAGCAAAGCTCCAGATGCAACGTTCATCCTCTATCAAAGTATTGCCCCCTACCCTGATTTCATTAAAAATAACAAAGATGCCGTTGCTCTGGGAGAGAACGGGAAACCGATCATAAGCTGGAAAGCCGGTCCCACCGGTATGTGGCCCAGTTACTCCTCCGCATCCTACCGGGAAGAAGTTACCGAATATTTGAAAGCATTATGTGAATGGCTGAAAACCTCACCCTACGGAAAAGCTGTCGGCGGGATCCATATTACCGGCGGCGATGATGGACAGTTCCTCGGATTTCCATGCGATACATCAGAAGAAAACAGAAAAGCCTTTGCGGAATGGCTCCGGAAACGTTATGGTTCCGTGGAAGCTTTGCAGAAAGCATGGGGTGATCCGGATTTGACATTTGAAACCGTACAGGTTCCCCATCCCAGCGATCTCAAAGGAATCTTTTTCCTGGATCCCATCCGTAACCCGAAACAGCGAAAATATTCCGATTATGAACGGTTCCGTAACGTATCACCTGTCGATACATTGGAAATCTTTGCAAAAACCATCAAAGAAAACGTCGGAAGGCCGTTCTTTATCTCCGTCTATTACAACGATGTCATGGGTGGATATGATTTAGGGAAATGCGCCTTGAAAAATGTTCTGGAATCACCCTATATCGATGGGATCGTGGGAGTCAACGATTACGGCTGGAACCGATTGCCCGGACGCCCCGGCGGATCTGTCAATGTATTGACTTCCCCCAAGCTTCATAAAAAGAATCTTCTGGGAGAAATCGACTACCGTACCGTTTATTCCGAATTGTGGGGCCCCATCCGCGGAACAAGCTCCTGGGATCCCAAAGGCGTTGGCGTTACCTTCAGTGCAAAAGAAAACACCGCATTGCAGAGACGTGATTTTGCACACTTTCTGATTCACGGACAAGGGGTCTGGGACTATGCGATCGCAGGAAACGGATGGCCTCATCCCGATATGATGGAAGCAATCAAAGAAAGTGTTGCCGCAGGAAAAATGGCGGCAGAACACCCCATGCCGGAAGATCGCGGAGATATCTGCCGTTTTATTGACGAAAGAATGTTGGATTATTACGGAAAAGGAAATGATTTCTTCAAGCTGAAAATGCATCAGGCTGGAGCCTCCCACTCCAAAATGGCTTATTTCCGCTGCGGAGTCAAAACCGATGAATTCCTCTTTACCGATATGATGAATCCAAACATGAAGAAATACAAGATGTATGTCTTCCAGATGACGCCCGATATGACAGAAGATGAGATCCGTTTTATTGAGAAAAATCTTCAAAAAGATGGCAACACTCTTGTGTTCCTTTATGATGCCGGAAGAGTCTCCAAAGCAGGTTTCAGCAAAACCATCAAACGCCTTACAGGAATCTCTGTCAGAATGGATGAAAAACGGATGGTTTCCTACTCTCTGGATACCACCAGATGTAAAAACCCATTGGCAAAAGCCCTCTCTTATATTGGATTCAACTGCACAGGACCGGCATTTGTTGTCTCCGATAAAAATGCGGAAATCCTTGCACATTACGAAGGCACAAACCTTCCCGCAGCAGCAGTTAAACGGCATAAAGATTGGACCGCGGTCTATGTGGGCTGTCCGAATGGAATTACTCCGGAATTCCTGAATCTTGCTGCACGTCAAGCTGGGATCAAACCTGTTGGTCCCGTGGGAGATGCAACGTATGCCGGAAATGGATTCATCGCGATCCATGCCATGAGCGATGGAATAAAAACCATCAGCTGGACCAGCCCCTCCGACCTGGTTGAAATAGCCGGAAACAAATGTGTTGTCAGAAATGCAACCTCTTATTCGTTTGAAATGAAAACAGGAGAAACACGGTTCTTCCGCAGAATCGAAAAATAAGGATCATGCTCTTCCGGAAAATCAGATTTTTTCCGGAAGAGCCCCCGTTCAAAATGTCCTTGAGCACTACCATGAGGTCGTTAAAATGAATTCCGATTTTGAAAACTCTTTAAAACAGTTCCGTCCAATTCCATTCTATTTCCTCAATACAACAGAACCGGAATATTATACGGAGGACGCCGTTTTTTCAGCAATGAAAAAAATGAAAGATTTCGGCTTCGGCGGGATCGTTATGTTCAACAAACCGCCAACCGGATTCGATCAGACTCAATATCTTTCTGAATTCTGGTTCGAAGTAACCGGACATTTCATTCATGCAGCAAAAAAACTGGATCTTCAGCTCTGGATCAACGATGGTTTCAATTTTCCCCCCGGTGATGCCGCAGGAAGAATCGAAGCGGCTGATCCCACTTTGAAACAGCTCCGGCTGATCCCAAATCAGGAAGGAAATCTGAAAATTCAGGAAGTCCCCTGGGGATTCCCCGCATTCGAAGAAAAAGAAAGCTCCGAACTCTTTATTAAATTCGTTTATGAAGAATACTACAAACGCTTTTCTGAATTTTTCGGAAACGGTATAACAGGATTCTTTTCCGATGCAGACAACCGCAGATATAACGCTCACGTTGTAAATGACTGTCCCGAACGTTATTATCCATGGAGCCGGAATTTTTCTGAACTCTTCCGGAACCGTTACGGATACAAAATCGAAAACCATCTCAAAGAGCTGTTCACTCAGCCGGAGGCCAATGTCCAAAAGGATTATTGGGAACTTTGCGGAATCTTATATCAGAACTGGTTCGCCGGAAATCACGCATGGTGCAAGGCACATAATGTTCTCTACACTTTCCACACATCCGATACCGGGCCGATTCCATACGAAAAATGCCGGAGAAGTTCGGCCTTCACAGAGGGAAATCCTCTTGAACTCCTCTCTCATTCCGATTGCCCCGGAACAGATCATGAAATCTACGTCCTCGATGGAGGAACACACTACGATGCCCGCTATTACGTCCCGAAAGTCACACTTGGCGGAGACACCGAACATCTGGAACACCCTGCCCTTAACGATACCTCTATGGATATCCGCGCAAAATATGCTCAAAGCGCCGCCGTTTTGAACGGAAAACAGCGCGTAATGTGTGAAATGTTTGCCGCTACTAATCATGGGATCTCTTATAACGAACTGCAGCGGATCGCCGCTTGGCAGATCATTCAGGGAATCAATTTCATCATCCCTCATGCCGTTCATCATAAATTCCATGGGGAAACAAAATACTTTGCTCCGCCGGAATTCTCATGGACCAATATGCAGCATGGACTCCGTCAATTCAATGACCGGCTGGCGTTCTGGAGCATGGCTGCCGCAGAAGGTGAGTATCTGGCAGAGTATGCGGTTGCAGATCCCACGCAAAAAGTCTGGCAAGGTGCTGATCCGGAAGCCTTTTTCAAACTTTGCGACAAACTGAACCGCAGAGCGGAAGGCTACATCATCGTTCCGCCGGATTACCGGAACAACTCTCAGATCCTGATTGATCCACTGAAACAAATCCCGGATGTGCCTCCTTCAAAAATCACGTTTTCCGGAGGAGATCTTGCTTACATGCGCCGTAAAATTCAAGGGGAAGAATATCTGCTTGCTGCAAATATCTGGAATCCGAACCGCGTTCAGGGAACACTTGTATTCCGGGAAAAATCCTATAAAATCGAACTGGAACCTGGAGAAATCGCTATTTTCGGAGGACCGTTCGAATCATACAGAACGCCAGAGGAATATCAAGTCAAACAGATTTTTTCTGAAAAATATCCCGTCACCTGGAAAAATCAGAATCTGATCCCGTTCGATCAGGAACTTTCATTTACAACTGCCGGATCACAAAAGATTCTTCTTTATATTCCCAAGAATCATCCCGGAACGGTTGAATTCAATGGAAAACCCATTTGCAGCAGCAAAACGGGTAACATTTTTGCCGATGATTATCTCGTTGCAGAGCTGGAAGTATCTGAAGGCATCAACAAAATCAATGCTGAAATCCCTGCTCAATTTTATCTTCCCTTCTACCTCGCCGGGGAATTCGATGCAGAACTGCAGACAAAAAATGATTATGCCGTTAAGGTTTACGAAAGCTATCTCCTTGCCATCTATGAACCGGAAGAAAAATTATATCATCTGACCACGCGTTCCCGATCAGTTTTCTGTAACCACTGGGAGAAACAGGGACAGCTCTTCTATTCCGGTGAGGCAGTTCTGGATCTGGGCAAAGTGAATTGCGGATCAGACGAAAAACTGCTCCTTCCGGGTTTTAACGGAACGGCTGAACTTCTGATCAATGGAAAACCGGAGAAACGTCTTGCTCTTGCGCCTTATTCCTTTGAACTTCCTTCCGGGACAAACCATCTCTCTCTGCGGCTCTGGAACACTATGGCGAACCAGATGGAACGCTATGCGGCATGTTCCGGCCCCTCAGAAAAACCCGTTATTATTACATCAAAATAATCCAAGCCTGACGATTTTATGCAAAAATGTATGAATCGGCAGGCTTCTTTTTTTATAAAACCCAAAATTGAAACGATTGTGCTATAAAATGACCGATATGTTAAGGTTTTATGATATTTTTCATGCTATAATTATCAAAAACCAAAGGAGGATCATATCATGGCATCCAAGATTGAAAAAAATTATCTCGCAGCGAAAGAAATCTATGCTCAGATCGGAGTCGATACCGATAAAGCATTGGATCTTCTTTCCAATATCCCCATTTCTCTCCATTGCTGGCAGGGTGATGACGTCAACGGCTTTGAAACCAATGCCGGCGGAACCTCCGGCGGTATTCTGGCGACCGGTAACTATCCCGGATGTGCCAGAACCCCTGATGAACTTCGCGCAGATCTCGACAAAGCATTTTCTTTGATCCCCGGTAAAAAACGGTTGAATCTTCATGCTATCTACCTTGATTCCAAAAAGCCCGTGGAACGGAACAAAATCGAACCCGAACACTTCGAAAGCTGGATCCAGTGGGCAGAAGAAAATAATGCTGGATTGGATTTCAACCCCACATTCTTCGGGCATCCGAAGGCAGCTTCCAACCTGACACTCTCCTCCCCTGACGCAGGAATCCGGAAATACTGGATCGAACATGCCAAAGCATGCCGCAAAATCGCTGCTGCTATGGGAAAACGCTTGAAAAATCCCTGCATTATGAATACATGGGTTCAGGATGGATTCAAAGACATTACCATCGACCGCATTCAGGCAAGAAAACGCCTCATGGCTTCTCTGGATGAAATCTTCTCAGAAAAAATCTCTCCGAAATATATGAGAGATGCCGTAGAATCCAAACTCTTCGGAATCGGAGTGGAATCCTGCACCGTCGGTTCCTCTGAATTCTATATGGGATACGCAGTCAAAAATAACCTTCTGCTCTGTCTCGATGCAGGACACTTCCATCCGACGGAAGTCATCAGCGATAAGATCAGTTCCGCCCTGCTCTATTTGGATGAAATCCTTCTGCACGTCAGCCGTCCGGTCCGCTGGGATAGCGACCATGTTGTGACCTTTGATGATGAGCTTCAGGCAATTGCGCGGGAAATCATCACCTGCGGAGTCAACCGTGTTCACATTGGTCTCGACTACTTTGATGCTACCATCAACCGGATCGCCGCATGGTGCATCGGAACCAGAAACATGCAGAAAGCTCTTCTCAAAGCTCTTCTGGAACCCGCTGCAGAACTCAAGAAGATGGAAAAGAATTTTGAGGGTACCAAAAAACTCGCTCTTCTGGAAGAATTGAAAGCCTATCCCTTCGGAGCCGTTTACGATTACTTCTGCGAAAAGCAGGGTGTTCCCGCCGGCATGAAATGGCTGGATGAAGTCAATACCTACGAAAAGGAAGTCCTTTTCAAACGGTAATCGGTTCATTCTGAAAATCAAAGGGCTGCCGAAAAACGATATGTTTCAAAGCAGCCCTTTGTACAGAGTAACAGAGTTTTTTGTACACTCTCCGTACTCTCCGTACTCTCCGTACTCTCCGTACTCTCCGTACTCTCCGTACTCTCCGTACTCTCCGTACTCTCCGTACTCTCCGTACTCTCCGTACTCTCCGTACTCTCTGTACTC
>JAFTIQ010000017.1 GCA_017456805.1 Lentisphaeria bacterium | reverse complement strand
GGAATACATTTGGCAGTTGATTCGCCCGAGCAGTGCTGGATATTTTCTATCACGTCCGCGTCGTTTTGGTAAATCTCTCACCGTTTCAACTCTGAAGGCTGTCTTTGAAGGAAAAAAAGAACTTTTCAAAGGTCTTGCTATCTACGACAAACCGTATGACTGGAAGCAGTATCCGGTGATTCATTTGGATATGGCAAATTGCGATATTCATTCTGAATCCGATTTGCGGGATTATTTGGTTCGCCTGCTGGAGCGTTTGGCTCAATTTCACAAAGTTGATGTAAAAATTCAGCGTAACTTATTATCATCATCTTTTTCTGATTTGATTGAAGATGTTGCCAAACAAGGCCAAGTGGTCATTCTGCTTGATGAGTACGACAAACCGATTCTGGAAAACATTTCCAATCCGGATGCCGGAATCATTCGTGACACTCTTGCTGATTTTTATTCAGCGATCAAAAAAGAAGCTGACTGTGAGCGTTTTGTCTTTATTACTGGCGTATCTAAGTTTTGTCATGTTTCTTTGTTTTCAAAATTGAACAACTTGACCGATATCTCAATGGATGCCCGGTATGCTGCGATGTTTGGCTATACTCAGGAAGAATTGGAAGCGAACTTCGGGGATCGGATTTCTGCACTTGCCGGAGAGCAAGATGTTGATGCTTTCAAGGAAAAAATAAAAAAATGGTACAATGGTTATCGTTTTGAGGAAAAAGCAAAGACCGTTTATAATCCGGTATCTCTTGCTCAATTTTTTGAAAGTGGGGGAAAATTTAATAACTAATGGTTTTCAACGGGGACTCCGTCTTTCCTGATGGAACTTACCAAGAGCACTGAGTTTGATTTCCGCTCCGTTATTGGCGGCGACTCTGTGCCGGAAATTGCATTCAGTGCTTTTGAAATCGACAACATTGATCCGTTGACTCTTCTGCTGCAGACCGGTTACGTTACCATAAAAGGAACAGAAGAGCGTTTCGGGCAGACCTGGTATTTCCTGGATTTCCCAAACTTGGAAGTTACCACTGCGTTCAGTGCATATATTCTGAACAGTTACGCTGGAAAAAAGCAGACCGACGGTGTACGATTTGTTGCAGAATTTGCGACCAGTTTGCTGAACAATGACCTGAAAAAGCTCCGCAAAACGATGGAAGTATTTTTTGCCGGAATCCCTTATGATGTCCACAAGAAACAGGAATCCACATTCCAGGGAATTTTCTTTTCCTTATTCCGTTTGCTTGGCGTATATGTCGATGCTGAATCCGCTACAAACGACGGGCGGATCGATGCTGTCATCCAATCCCCGAAGGCGATTTACCTCTTTGAATTCAAACTGGACAATGATCCTACAGCTCTCGAACAGATCAAAGAGAAAGAATACTTCAAAAAGTATCTTTTGGATAAACGGGACATTTACATTGTTGGCGTGAATTTCGATACCGTTAAGGGGAACCTTATCGGATGGGAAGACGAAAAAGTAATAAAATAATCCTCATGTGCCAAATTTGAATAGGAAACAGGCAAAAAATATTGATTTTGAGTTAAAATAGGTGACCTTCAAAATTTCCTTTCGTCGGCACCATTCTTATTCTTTCCTGTTTATTACCGCAATGGTCCTTTTGTGCACCGAAATCCCGTCAATCCAATGATGCAATGTGATCTGAAAATGTTTTTCAGTTGGAAATGACTTCCAAAACGCCGGATGTTCCTTTGAGCAGATTGAAAATCACCGAATTACCGAAACTCTTCCGGAACGGGATAATCCTTCCATTATAAAAAACAGTTCGGGGGATTCCGCCCAGAATCAGGGATGTTTTCTCTCCGGATCGACCGGAAATTTTCAAGGACCATCTTTTTTTACTGCATTTTGTGATCAGGACATCAAAACCTGCGGTGAGAGCATCGTCTTCGAAATAAGCTCTGTGCCAGCAGATGACCGGTGAAGATAATCCGGAGAAGTGATGCCATCCCATGCCGGAGCCGGAAGCGATGCTGAATTGTTCAAAACAGCCATAATGCTTTGTTGTTTCCCGTTCCCATAAGCGCAGGGCAGTGTGAGCGATCTTTTCTGCAAAACGGCTCATGCCGTCATTCAGAGCGGCTTTCCATAAAAGCCATTGATGTGGCATCCAGACACTTCCGTTCCAATAGCCGTCCGGGGTGAAATAAGGGGCGGACTGATCCACTGCAGAAATCCCGGATTTTGTCCAGAGATGTTCGGAAGATTGTAATTTTTCCCACAAACTGCTGCGCTGTTCTTCTGTGACAGCATCTGCGATCAGCGGAGAAACTCCGTCCAGCCCCATGTTGTAGTTTGAGCCGTCTTTATACCGGAAAAATCCCTCCGGATCTCCGTTTTGGTTCACGTTGATATAGCTGAAGTAACCGGTTTCAGGATCCCAGGAGTATTTCTGAAGAGTCTCTGAAAGTTCTTTAATATCCTTATCGTAGACTTCTGCCGATTCTCCGAGGATTTCCGCAAGAGCGCGGAGGAGTTTTGCGCAGCGGATGATACAGGAGGTGGAGATCACGGGGATCACATGATATTTATCCGGGTGCAATGTCCGTTCCCATTGAGGCGGATAATCATCCCATCCTCCGGAATTGTAAAAGTAATCCCATGTGCAGATCATTGGAATTTTGCAGTGGGAACGGGTTTGGGATCCGGCGGCATGTCCTGCAAGATAGTCATACATCTGTTTAACTCTGGGGTAGAAATGCCGGAGCATCTCCTTATCGCAGGAGCGGTTCCACAATTCGTAGAACAGGAAGATTTGCATGGGCAGCGGTGTTCCGTGCAGGACGAAAGCATTTTTCTGATTTCCTTTTTCGGTCAGATAGGCATTCAGATTTTCCACGGCGCGCCGATAATCCAGATCCAGCAGGGCGAGTCCGATGAAGCCGGAATCCCAGGTATAAAGACAATTCCAGAGTCGTCCCGGGGTGTGATTCCGTACAAATTTTCCGCTGCACCGGATGGGATAAACAACATTTGTCATGATCACGGAAGCCATCCGTTCCATGCTGAACAGATACGGGCTTCCTGGAAGAGTCAGGATTGAAGGCGGTGGCAATGCCGGGAGCTCTGTCCTGTTCAGAAAATGGCGAACCCGTTTTCTGCTTCCGCTGCAGATCCAGAAATCAATATCCTGTTTTGCTCCGGCAGGGATCGTTACCGGCTGGATCGCGATTGCAAATCCGCCTTCTGTTCCGCCGGGTTCCCTGATCGTATCTCCCGGATGTTTTTGCAGAACATAATCGCAGTAGGTAAAATTTTTCAGCAGATCTTTTGCCATGTAATTCCGGTGGAATGACGGAACGGAAGCGGAAATAATGCCGTAATAATCCAATCCGTCTCCAAAATGCAGAAGGTACTTTCCTGTGCCGGTCTGTTCCCAGAAAACTTCACTGTTCCGGGGAAGATATTTCAATTGGGGCATGACCCCTTCCGGAACAACAAGAAGCCGGTTGATGGTTTCGTCGGAAGGGGCTGTATATTGGAAAGTATTCCCTTTTTGAGCGGGCAGTTTGACAGTTTTCCAGTTTTTGGCTTCTGATTGTTTGACGAGGTAGAGATCTTTTCCTGACAGCGATTTTTCCGCATGGAAGGTCATGACTGTTCCGGCAGATACGGGGTAACAGGTGTCTTTCAGAATGGATTCCGGGGAAATTTCTTCACCGGGATTCATCATATCGCTGTTCAACCCGCATCCGGGGAGTTCCGGAGGGATGATTTCCAAGGCTTCCGGGCAAATGCACTGTTCCTGCTGCCGGGGGATCAAACGGGTCAAAAGTTGAGCTGCCAGATCCTGAGTCCGATTGGTATTGTTGACGAGACGGCATCTGAGCCTGTGGATTTCCGGGGAACATTCCACGAATTCCAAATCGGCATAGACTTTGTCCTTCCATTCCAGCTGCTGCCGGTAGGAATACTGTTTCAGATCGGCGGAGCATCTCCACGGGATCCCGCCGCTTGGTCTTCTTGCATCCGGGATCGCCAGAGGACGGCGGTAGAATCCGGGCATGAGAACCATATCAAGAATGGTTCCTGCTTCCGGGTCGTGAATATGGGATATTCCGAACGTCCGGGAAGAATAAGGTCCCCATTCCGGGAGAGAAAGATCATGAGTCTGTTCCAGTTTATTCCAATCGAAAGAGCAAGGCAGCTTTTTTTTCATATCAACAGTTTCAGTGCATGGTTCGTTTTAATGAGGAAGGTTTTGCTCCGGGTTCATTGCGGTAAAGCAAGCCCGCCTCGTGCATGGTGAGTTTACAGCCGCGTTCCCGCAGTTTCTGCTGCAGTTCCGGAACGGAAAGGACTTCGGGTTCAATATTCTGTTTTGCACAGAGAGCCGCTGCGACTCCCGCGGCTTCTCCGCTGACCGCGCAGGCAGGGATGGAACGGATCAGTTCCCAGGCATATCCTTCAGCAGAAATACAGCGTCCGGCAGCGAGGATTCCGGAAGTTCCTGCCGGGATCAGGGATTCGTAGGGAATTTCCTGAATCGTGTTGATACTGCTCCAGTCAGATGACATGCCGATGGAGTGTTCCATGGGCATATTGTGAGCATCCTCCGGGATCGTATAAATCCCTTTGATTGCGGCAGCGGTCCGATACTGTGCCATCGCCGGAAGCAGAACAGGGAAATGTTTGGAACGGTTTCCGGATCCTGCATACTCTTTGCGAACCCATTTTCTGCCCTGAAGCAGAAATTCCGTATTCCCCCGGGGATCTGTTTCATAATAAGGAAAATCAGATTTTTCAATGATACCGTTGACTTTTCCCCTGAGAGAACCATCCAATGTCTTCCAGCCGTCATCATCATTCGGATTGCAATGTTCCAATCCCCAGTAACAGAGATAATTTGATCCGGAACGTGTTTCCCCGCCCGCTTCCCGGACAACTTCCCCGTCACCTGTCGCATCTACGATTACAGATGCCCGGATGACACCGTTTCCTCCTTTGTTTCGGACATGGATCTCATTCTTTCCGCTGTCTTGAGTGAACCCGGTAAGCACTGTATCAAGCCAGATTTCCACCCCGGCATTTTCCAGCATTTCATCCATGGCAAGAATGAAGGAGGCTGGAGAAAAGGTGGTCCTGTAACGGTCATAGATTCCCTCGCCGGCGGAATCGGGTTCCTGCCAGCGGGGATTCAGGGAATCCGGTCCATACTTGATGGAGGCTTTCAACAGACGTTCACTCAATCCGAAACAGACCTGATGACCATAGCCGTCGCAAATCGGGAGATAGAAATAGATCAATCCTGTGGTTGCCAATCCGCCAAACCAGGCAGTTTTTTCAACGATCACTGTTTTCGCACCGGATTCTGCGGAGGCAATGGCGGCAGCAACCCCGGCGATCCCTCCGCCGATCACTGCAACGTCACAATCTGTTTGAAAGCTGTATTTCATTTTGATGATTCCTTTTTATTTTTTTGCTTTCGGTTCCAGAAGGAGAACACGGTCAATAAACACAGCATCTTCTTTCGTGGATCCGGTTACATAAGCAGGCCCCTGAACTTTGACAGAGATCACGACTTCATACATTTTTTCAGGATCCCGGAGATTGCAGAGCCGTCCGGTTTCCACCCGGAGCAAGCCGGAACTGTGGGCAAAAATGTATCCCTTCTGAGGAACTTTCCGCACTCCCAGAGAGTAGAAATGATATTTTTCATCCTGCGGGATCACTTTCGGCTGGATCCGCTTCACCATCTTCCGTCCGATTTCATCATACATGCCGATGGCAAAGGGTCTGCCTTTATGGTTGCTCTTATCACTCAATTTCAGCGCGGTTCCATAAAGGGAATCCGGGTCATAGACGGTGTCATACCGCCAAACGGGGAGGGAGAGTCCGACGAGATCGGAATAGACTTTTCTTCCCTTCAGTTCATCGGGCAGCGGAGTGCTGACCGGGCCGGGGCCTCCGATACCTGCAAGGCAGATCACTACCCGGTCCGTTGCGTACATATTTTTCTTTTTGGAACCTTTGACGAAGTTCGGACCCTGCACTTTGATGTGCACATAGATTTCCACATCGTTGTTCAGATCGGAGGTGTCATAGAATGCTCTGAGCTGAAGTTGACTGCGCCAGGACCAGTGCATCCACAGGAAACAGGTTTCGGTCAGTTTTGCTCTTCCGAGATAATACCAGTGATATTTTTCATCCTGCGGTACAGCCTGTCCGGGAAGATTTGCTTTTGCCAGATATCTGCGGTTGCGGTAATCATAAACTCCGAGGCTGAGACCGCGATCATTTTTCAAGCGTTCTGCAAGTTCTTTCGCATCTGTCCGTTTGGGAAGGATCCCCTCGATAAAACCGACAGCTCTTCCTCCGAATGCGTCGGGATCGTCAATCACGGTGATCATCTTATCTTCTGTAAGCGCGGGCCAGGCACAATCAGCGATCACTGTTTTTGATTCAAACCCTTTCAGTGCAGGCACGTTTGCAGAGATGCTCTGACAGTAGACTTCCATTTCATCCAAACGGCGTTTCCTTTTGGACTCGACGGTGTACCGGGCAACAGCCATTTTGAAGTTTTTGTGGAGCCGGTTCATTACTTTGATGGGATCCGGCACAAGATCTTTTGCAAGCATTGCGCGTTTATCCAGCAGCGCCATATCAATGGAGATCCGTTCCCGTCCGAGGCGTTCGAGGATGATGGGATCACCGGCGACAGCCTTTTCTGCTTCATCGAACCATTTCAGGACTTTCCGGAAGAAATCATCGTTCAAATCCGTTCTGCGGTTCAGCGGAAGATCGCAGAGAGAGCCGTTCAGAGCGGTGTTTCCAGCCTGCAGCAAATCATGATATTTCCGCATGTAAGGAGCTGCTTTCCCGAAATACGCAGCCATAAAACGGTCGATCTCTTTCTGTTCGTCAAGATCAAGATTGTTCATCAAGCGCAAGCCGAGCCAGACGCGCAGCTGGTGCAAGCTGGTATATTCCGGTTCTTCGCTTTCCGCAAAAATGAATTTCACACCGATCTTCTTGTAAAAACGCAGATTCTCTGCGATGTTGAGCGCATTTGTTGCAGGATATTTCCAGCGTTCGGCATAAAGGATCCAGTAATCCCAGATCCCGAGGGTTGTGATTTTGCTCCAGCCTTCCAGAAGTTCTCTCTGTTCTCTGTTGCTGGGATGATTATAAGAGCGGTGAGTCTGGCGTTTTTCTCCGGCATATTCTCCGCCGAGCAGAGCGATCTCAACCATGACGTTGGGTTCCGGCTTGATGCCAACAGGCGGATTTTTTGTGTTCAGATGACCGGTGGTCATGATTTTGACCCAGGGATAATCTTTCCGGATATTGCGGGCAATTCCGTTGATGAAGTGGATCAGAGCTCCGGCATAACCGTTATATTTTTTGACCAGCTCAAGGCAGCCTTCGCACTGGCAGTCTGCATTGTTGTCGTTAGACATGATGCAGTAGATTTCCGGACGGCGTCCGACAGGATGAGTCTTTGCATCACGGGCAATGAATTCTTTCAGCTTTGCAGTGAAAAGTTCAACGGTTTTGGGATTGCTGTAACAAACCTGTCCGGGACCGGAAGCGTTCTTTGCCCGGATTCTCTTTTTCGCAGTTGCGGACCAGGAGAAGCACTCTTCCTCCGCTTTGCCCCAGTCTTTGGTATAATAGTAATAGGTATGACATGCCCGGGGATATCCGGTAGCGGAGTTCACACCGCGATCGAATGCAGGACCATTGAAGATCATACGGTCATGGAAATGGTTCATTCTGTTGCGTGCCATGTGTTTGAAATAAAGATCTCTGGGTGCGCCGAAGTAAGTATGGACACTGCGGTAGGGGAAAGAAGGTTCTCCTTTCAATTTCAGCGTTGCGGTCCACTTGATCTCTTTGCATTTCGGAACGTGGACACTCCATTCATCCAACCAGATCACGCCGAGATCTCTTTCCAGAAATTCATACGCGGCATAGATCACGCCCCGGGGTTCCCCGCCTGTGACGGCAAGAGTATTGGCATCTTTTGCGGTCAGCTGCCATTCTTCTGCATTGTATTTCCGGGCACCTGCGATTTTGACTGCTTCCGGGTGCGTTCCGATATAAATGACTTTTCCGGAAGGAGTTCCTTTTACGATGGGCGTATCTTTTCCGGTTGCAAGTTTGAAATGTTCTGCCAGTTCCTGTGCCGCCATCTTTTCAGATGCCGTTGGATTATCCGGCAGCGCAATGGAAATCTGTGCTGAAAGCGTAAGCACCGCCGCAGTAACGAATAATGTCGTAAGAAATTTCATGTTTTGTCACTCCTTTTATCTATCAGGGTTCGATTTCATCCCGCCAGGGAAGATATTTATAATTGGTTTTTCCTGCACCGCCGCCTGTTGTTTTTGACCAGACAGTTGTATATTTTTCCACGCCAACATGACCGTCAAGAAATGCGATGTTCATTTTTTCCATATGGTTGGGGATCAGCTGGTTCAACTGGACACCGCCCAGCTGGAAGTAGCACCATGCGGTTCCCTCCAGAATCATATAAATACTGCTGGCATTTTTATAACGGGAGATCTGTTTCGGCTTTGCGCTTCCAGTATATACCACACCTCCATCATCACGGTCGGAGGGGGCGAGTGCGGAGCTCAGCGGATAACAGTTGGAAAGATTGCATCCCATAGCACGGCGGGCTGTGGTGTCACTCAGGGAAACAAAATCGCAGCGGAACTCTTTTCTCCACTGAGCAGCTCCGGTGTAGGCAATATTGTATTGCGGTCTGGGATCTGAAACCCCCACATATTTCAGGTAGGTGACTGCCCAGCATCTGTGGCTGCCGTCAGAGGTGACGGAGGGAAAACTTCCGTTGAAATCATCCGCATACTGAATGATCGTTGTAGAAATCTGTTTGACGTTATTCTTACAATTCGTCATCCGGGCAGATGCCCGTGCATTATTCAAAGCGGGCAGAAGCATTCCAGCCAGAATTGCAATAATTGCAATTACAACTAACAGTTCGATAAGGGTAAACCTCCGCAAATCATTTCTTTTGAAACTTTTCATAGAAAAACTCCTTCTGTAATGTGTTCTTTATCTTTTTTTCAGATCAAAACCTGTTTTATCCACAGAGAGATCATAGACCTCTCCCATATAATGAATTCCTTTGATGTTCAGGGAGCCGACAGCTTCCGGCAGCACGGGCGCCGCTTTCAATCCGTCTTCATGGATCCGCAAACCGCCCCAGCCCATCATGACCAATTGAAGCATACCGCAAATTCCGGTCAGCAGGGAGATCGTTTCATTGTAAGGTGCTTCGGAAACCAGCAGATAATCTCCCCGGAAATGTGGCAGGAGATCAAGGAACATGTTCCAGCTGGATTCTGCATCTCCCAACTGAGCATCAATGATCCCGTGAATGGAAGAACTCATCATGATCTTCTGAGCCGGATATTTATCCCGGTAATAATTGCAGGTGTTTTCAGCCATTTCTTTTGACATCGGCATTTCCATGGGATAGATCAGAAGAATGGTATCGCCCTGTTTGACTTCCTGTCCGCAGTAGCCTTCATATTCAATGATATACTGATTTTTCTCATCAATGGGAATCCAGAGTTTTTCTGCAACTTTGCCCCATTCCGGATTGCTTGCACAATTCAGTTTCTTTGCAACTTTTTCCGCAAGTTCCAGAGAGAATTTCGCACCGTAGTTGGTAAATGCATTGTTATTCTGAATCCGTGCACCTTCATCGGGACAGCATACCTTGAGGATCTCATAGCGGTCTTTTTCTTCATTATAAACAGCCCGTTTTGCCCAGAAATCCGCACAGGCAAAAATCAGTTCCGCCGCTTGATTTTTCAGAAACGCTTCATCCCCGGTAACAAGATAATATTTCCAGATCGCCAATACAACATCTGCGTTGATATGATGCTGTTTGGAATAAATCAGCCCGGGGATCAATTCGTCGCCGCTTTTTCCGCCTTCCCAGGGGAACAATGCTCCGGGCAATCCCAATGCAGCCGCATTCCGGCGGGCTCCGGGCAGAGAATCAATCCGGTATTTGATATAATTGGATGCCATTCCCGGATTCAGCAATGCCGCAGGCGGGAAACTCCAGGTTTCCGCATCCCAGAAAATATGGTTTGCCCAGGCATTTCCGCTGAGACCGCAGGGACCGGGAACGCCTCCTTTTCCGTGTTCATCCAGATTGCAATAGAGATGATACAGTGCATCATTGACGAGCATTTGGACTCCGGGATGATCTGTTTCAATGCGATGTTCCCACAGTTTTTCCCAAGCCTTTTCGTGCTCGGCGCGCATCTTTTCGTGATTTTCAATAGCATAACCGGCAAGTGTTGCGGCGGTATTGACCGGATCGTTGCTGTTTTCTCCGGAGACCATCGCGGCATATTTCACGATCTTGCAGGGAGTATCCTTTTTGATCATGATGACGTTCTGCCGGAGATATCCGCCGGGGGTACATTCCACATGACCGGGAGCTTCTTCTCCATCTATGGTCAGGGTCGTTGCAACCGCGATCTGCTGTCCGCCGAACCGGGAGGAAACCACTTTCGGAAGCATATAGAAGGATCCAAACTTGTATTCCATGGGTGGATGCTGCGGAATGAAACTGCCGTCAACAACATCTGTAACAGAGAACCCGGTATCTTTATTGCTGGTGATGGTTGTTTCGACACATCCGATATTCTGATTGGAACGTGAGAGCCAGATTTTTGTTTCGATATGGAAGACACATCCCCAGTGATGCCAGTCGCATTCAGTGGTGACAGTCGCGGTTTTCCAATCGAGTTTCTGCACATAGTTCAGGATTGCTCCGCTGTCGCGGCGGAACACCATCCGTCCATGCTGAATCCGCAATCCGAGGAAGTTGAAAGCAGGAACCATTCCCTTGTCATCCCATAACCCATGCATCTGGGTTCCTCCGGGAGCCATTTTCACGGCATGGAAGACGGGATAGACGGAGGGTTCCCCTTCCGGCGGGACTCGCAGCCCGATCAAACCGTTGCCAATGAAGGCGTCCTTATGCCCGGGAGAGTAAATATCCCGGCATTCACGAATCCATGGATTCAGGTTTTTGCTGAAAAAGCGTTCCTGAGTCAATGTTCTTAACTGCTTTTCCAATTCCGGAGCTGCTGTTGATTTCATTCTGCACCTCATTATATTGATTCAAAGTTCTGAAAAAAAATATAATAGAGTGAAATCGCTTTTTCAAGTTTTTCAGAGGGGAAGAAAAGTGCTCAAAGTAGGATAAAACTCAGAGAAGAGGCAGTTCATGATCCAAATACAAATCTCTATGGATCAACTGGATTGTCGGTGGAAGCGGTGCCGGGGCGAACATCAGTTCCCGTAACCGTTCATAGCCGGTGATCCAAAGATTTGAAATCACCGGTTTCATGTAAAACGTATAGAGTCCGTGCCGGGGAACCGGATTCGGTATGGAATAGGACCGCATGATCAGAAACAGAAACTTTTCCGGCAGTCGGATCCCGCTTTCTGCAATGGCATCGGCAACGGTCGATCTCAAATCAAAGAAGGAAATCATCGCTTCCGGACAGCATTTCCTGCGCTGGATTTCTGAAAATGTATATTTCAGCCGGTTGTAATGAGTGTCATCCCAATTTACTGCGATATCGTCATAAGATTCGCAAGGCAGACCGTAGCGGCGTTTGATCTGACGGAACCGTTTCCAGAAGAAGTCGTTGAATCCTTCCAGGGATCCGGAATAAAACAACCCGATCCTCCGATAGCCGCGGGTGACAAGTGATTGTACCATCCAATTCAAATCCTGATCCAGATCAAAATCGATCGTATCCACTTTCGGGGAAGAAAAAAGCTGATTGCAGGAAACAAAGGGGATCCCGATCCTGATCAGAAGTTCTGCCAGCTCAACCGTCAGTGTGCTGTGTATGAATATAACGCCCCGGATATCCTCCTGAAAAAACGGAGAAGTGTTTTTGCCCAAGGTGACCGGAACAAGAGTCAAGCCGTCCTGTTTGATTTCGTTTTTCAACTTTGCCAGAAGGGATGTGCTTTCTCCGCGGTAAACGAGCAGAATTTTTCCATTCTTCAGATATTCCCGGCAGATTTTTACTCCGCACCGTTTTGCGCCGCTTTTTACGATTCCCCGTTCAGCAAGCAGGCGGATAGATTCCGTAACGGTTTGTTTCGCAACGGAAAATTGTGTTTGAAGAACGGAGACCGGGGGCAATTTCTCTGTATAGATTCCCCGTCGGATCCGCCGTTCGATTTCTGCTGTGATACCCGGTACTTTTGAAGGATACATGATTTTTCTCTGTTAAGCCTGTTGGACAGAATAATATACATGCGGAGTCTGAGATATCAAGTGGCTGTTCAACATTTCCGGAGATGCTTTTTTCTAAAAAAACAGAAAGAACGGCTTGAAAAAAGAACAAGATGCATTACATTATTTCAAACATAAAATCAAAGTGGTTCAGTAAAACCTAAAAAGTATTTAACACACTGTAAAATAACAACAAAAAAGGAGTTGCCGAGATGGATAAATCAATGATCTTTGACCGCGTTAAAATCGCTGTGGATTATATGGTGAAACATCAGGTCATCAACCGTCTTGATGCGAATCAGGGAAGAACGCTGAATTATTATAATTCCGTTTCCGGTTTGGAATATTATACCACAAGCTGGGAGACCGGAGCTTTTATGGCTTGTCTTCTGGCTATGTATAAACGGACCGGGGACCCGATGTATCTTGACAGGGCAGAACATGCCGGACATTATATCATGAGTTTGCAGGTGCTGGATCAGCGTAATCCCAAATATTACGGAGCCTTCCATGAATGTACTCCTCAGAGTGTGGAGTTCTGCCCCCGGGATGCAACAACCGCTGCCTGGTGTATGGTTTGGCTTTACGAAGCAACCAAAAAAGCAGAATATCTCGATCGCGCAATCCTTTTTGCTGAGTGGCATCTGAAGTATGGAATGTGCGGCGGCTGGCCTCTCTGGGCTGTTTTCATGGATGAAAATAATTTCAAATATTATACCAAAGGCTCGTTCCAATCCGGAACCGGTCTGTTTTATCATGACCTCTTCCTTCAGACCAATGATCCCCGTTACATCGAACAGGGATTGCGTCCGATTGCGGATACTTACATCCGGGATTTCATCAATGAGGACGGCAGCATTACTGTTGAACGCGCTGTCTTCAGCAACAAGCCCCAGGTGAGAACAGGCGACAAGTCTGTCGAAGGCGATATGCACAGATACAACGATGATTTCGGAAATCCGATGCTCATGGCGGCCTCCGATATTTTCAAAGATGAAAAATATCGCGATTACGCCCGGAAGTTCGCTTTGTGGCTGGCTTCCGTTCAGCTGGAAGACGGCAATTTCTTCAATGGGAAAAAGACCATTTCTTCCGCTGTTGCACAGTCTCTGATGTATTTCGATGAGCTCGGACGCTATTATAACGATCCTGTTCTGTTTGCCGCTGCAGAAAAAACGTTCAAGAAGGCTCTGGATATGCAGCTGCTCGATACCGATGATCCCAAACTTTACGGGGCATTTGAAGGAATGGCAGATTCTGATTGTTCTGATCCCCGGAAGCTGACACAGATGCGGACCAATGCATATATGGTCATTGCATTGCTGAAAGTGGAAGGAAAAATCAGGAATTTCTGGCTCGGCGGAGAACATAATGATTCTTTCACAGATCCTTTGCTCAATATGTTCGACACTCCCTATAAATTCAAATGGTAAGGGCGGATTTTTCCATGCAGCAGAAAATCATGCATATCCTTGAGCGTTCCATGAGACGGATCGCGGAACGCTCCGGAAAATCAGAATACCCCTTCATTGATACAAAATTTGATATCGTGACGGATCGGGATTTCGATGACACCGATGAACCCTTCCGCAGAAAAAACTGTATTTACAGCTGGATTCAAGGCAGGGGCTTGGAAAGTTTGGCAAAACATGTTCTCTTTTTCCAGTCACAGGGATGTGCAGAACTGGCAGATGATTTGCAGAAAATCCTTTCCGCAGTTACGCTTTCAATGGAGCAGCTCCGTGAGAAGAACGGCGGTTATCTTCCCTTTGCCATGACCCCCGATGGAAGTTCTTTCTTCCCGCAGGGAGAGCATTATGCAAATTTCAGCGATCTCTTTTATTCCAAAGGACTTGTATTCAGTGCTCATCTGTTGAAAAAGGAAGAGCTCTACCGGAAGGGAAAAGGGCTTTTTCTGGAAGTTCTGGAAGCAATCGACCATCAGGAATTCCGCACAGATCAGCAGAGTTTTGATCCAAAAAATCCGGTGGCTTATGTGCCCGGAAAGTTTCCTCAGGGACCAAGAATGATTGCGCTGGGCGGGCTTGCTGATTTGATGGAATTGGAGCCGGAAAACAAACAGTGGGCAGAGTATGCCGAACGCTTTATCTCTTTCATTGTGAGATATCATGTCAACACTGGAAAATATCCGGAACTTCAGAAGTTCGATTTTGTTGAATCTCTTGACAATCAACAGAATATCTGGATTGATGGGGATATGGTTTTCAGTGATCCGGGACATGCTCTGGAGTTTGTGGGGCTGGCTGGAAAATGCCTTCTTGCAATGCGTAAAAATGAAATAAAACAGTCGTTGATCAGTGACCTGAGTCAGATTCTTCCTGACTTGCTCTGTCATGTTTTTGATTACGGTTTCAATTCCGAAGCCGGCGGGATTTGCAAGGGTTACGATTTGAACCGCAGAAAAGCGGTCAATTCCGATATGCCCTGGTGGAATCTGCCGGAAACGGTCCGGGCAGGTGCACAGCTTACGGCGTTATATCCGGATTATGAACTTGCCGGAGCAATTCGGGAACGGACTCAACAGGCGTTTGATGCGTTTTGTGACAACTTCCTCATGGAAAACGGATTCGGTTGTCAGACACGTTCCGGAGAGGGGAAGATCATCAATGTGATCCCCGCTGTATCAGATGCAGATCCGGGATACCACACCAACCTTTCTCTGATCGATGTGATATCCCTTTAAGAATCTGTTTCAAACGGTTTCCGTTACAGTTTTAATGCAGAACCTTGTAACGGATTCCGGGAATATAGGGTGAAATTGCCATTGTGCGGACATCATTCATCTGCCGGAACGCCCATTCAATTTCAATTTTTTCTGTCCGGGCAGCCAGTTTGACCACCATCCGCTGAGGTTTTCCTGTCAGCGCAAACGTCATTTCTTCGGAAAATTCCTGATTGCAGCAGGCATGGAATTTCTGTTCAAACATCAGTTTTCCATCGACCCATGCTTTCCAGGGGACATTGCATCCGAACCAGAGATATGCTTTTTCCACAGGCTGATCGCCGCAGAAATCGATCACAAGATAATGGCATCCTGTCCCGAAGAATCCGCCGAGATCCCTGCTGTAAAGAAAGAATCCGGCTTTCTGTACGGAGTAAGGGTTTTCCTGCGGCAGATCATGAAGCAGCAGAGCCGATTCATCAAGATATTCATTTTCCAGTTTGACGTACATATCCATGGCATCTCTGCTGAAACCGGCATTTGCCGGATTGCATGCTTGCTCGTCACAATCATAAGGACAAACTTCATATTTATCCTTGTCCCACATATCCCAGTAGGGACCATAGACCTGATACTGGACAGCTCCGCGCAAGCCGAACTCTCCGGTGATCTTTTTCCCGTTCTCCTTTGCAATTTCCAGGAAGAACCGGTTTTCTGTGTTCATATACTCCATAGATTCATTTCCAGTGATTTCCAGTGAAATCCGCTGACTTGCCTTTGGAGAAATGCTGACTTCCGGATTAAATTTCAGGGTTGTATATTCCGGAGATCCGATCTTCAAAACGCCTGTCAGTTCTGCATCGAATGGATTCTCAATCACAATGTCCACAAAGGTCGGCTTTCCGCAATAAAGGACCGGCTGATCCTGATATTCGGCGGTAAGTGTTACTTGCGGTTCCGGAGCTTTTCTCACTTCAACAGCCGGAGCATTGGTGATTTCCAGCTGCGTATTTCTGCACAAAGACATTTCCACACCCAGAGCGCAGGTTTCCTCTGCAAAAGAGGCTAAAGTTGCAAACTGATGCGGGATTTCGCAGGCACAAACGAGGGTTTTTCCCATTTTTTCGCAATAGTCAGCGGGAAGGACGGAACTTCCGTGGATGAGCCCCAGCATAGCTCCTGCTGTTGCGGCGGTACAATCCGCATCCCAGCCTGATTGAATACAAATGTGCATTGCCTTTTTGAAATCGCCGTTGGAAAGATACAAAGCCATCAAAGTCAGGGGGAAGTTGGTTTCCGTAGCGGTTCCGTTCCGGTGTCCCCAGCGGCGGATGATATCGGTCCATTTTTCTTTGAGGGAGCTGCTTTTTTCGCAGATTTCAGAGACTTCCTGATAGATTTGATGGATTCGGCTTTCTTTGGGAAGTACGTTCAATGCTCCGGAAAGGAGTTTTTTCAGATCCGATTCAAAAAATGTCATAGAACAGGCTGCTGACCAGAATTGTTCCACTTCAATGCTGAATTTGGAATGATCCAGACATCCGTCGATTGCCGCATATTCTGCTGCAAGTTCCGGATTTCCCGGACAGAGGATTCCCCAGATTTCCGCACGGATCGGACAGCCCATTCCTTCATGATACCAATCATTGTTGAACGTACCGGAGTAAGGCGGCATGATCCCGCCATCAAAGTTGTCAATAAAAATCCCGTATTCGCAGCAGGTATAGAAACAGTGTTCCTTCCAATACTTTGCAAGTGTATTACTGTCAATGAAAAGTCCATGTTTCTGCAGAGCTTCCATATAAACGACCTGGATATCAAGGTCGTCATTCGGATAAAGGATTTTCGGCCAGAGTTTATCCGGATCGCACTCTTTGAAATGCTTGTGACACTCATAGGGTGCACCGATGATCCCGCCGATGGATTTCCCTGTCCAGCAGCCGAGAACTTTATCGTAATATGTTGCGTAATCCAATTTCATTTTCCGTAGATTTTCCTTTTATTTCGTCTGAGATTTTTTCCGTTCAATAACAACGACTTCTCCGACTTCGATTTTGACTTCAAGGAATGTTGCTCCATCTTTTTCAACGACGCTGAAATTCCGCTGTCCGGGGATTCCTTTTTTGTCAAAGAATCTGTAAGTGAATTCAGATTTGTCACCGAAACCAAAATAACCGCTGATTGCTGTTACGATTTTATCTTTTCCAATGACTGCACCTTCCCGCATTTCCCGGTAAGCGATGGGCCACATGGCTTTCCAGGGATTATCGCCCTGATGATCATATTTCAATCCGAAGGGGGTTGCCACCATGCCTTCCCGCAAAGCAAGAAGCACTTGCAAATGCATATTTTCGGGAGATCTGCACATGGCATTCGGACAGGGATAGAGCTGTCCACGCTTCAGAAGATCCATGTCGATCGCTTCGGTATAACGCATGGGGGAAAGAGAAATCAGCGCGTGCATATTGGAGGTGGTGGAGTTGCCCACATTGCCGTAAACTTTCTTTCCTCTTGCCACGATCTGACGGCAGAGGTGCTGGAGAAATTCCTGACTCAGCAGCTGGTAAGAACCTTTCTTTGCGGCAAGTTTTCCGGTGCGGATATCAATATCTCCGCTGACTCCATCGTACTGATTGTAAGTGAACCGGTGCTCGCCGCGGCTGCCTTCCATATAGTCAAAATAAACCCCATCGAAACCCATATCAAGATAACGGTGAACGTTGGCTTCCACCATTCTTCCGAAATCATTGCTCAAGGTTGGAATAAAGAATCTTGCGCCGTCCTCGGTGGGATAAGTTCCGTTTTTTCTGACCATTACGCTGTCGCCGAACCGCTGAAGATCTTCCGCCCCGGCATTGCTGAAATACATCGCTGCAACGCCGCCGATGATCTCAACTTTCGGGAAGCCTGCCCGGATGCTTTTCATCGTTGCCAGCTGGTGCTGGTGAAGTTCTTTGTCGCTCCACTGTTTCAATCCCCAGGAAGGGCCTTTTTTTGCCATATAGTTATCGACGATACACCAGTGGAATTCTCTGTCGGCTTCGGTGGGCCATTCCACTTTTTTCCAGTTGGCAGGCAACGGTTTATTGAAGCCCTTGTTATCGCCGTAGAAATCCGCTTCGGTGGTGTTCAATCCCCAGTTCTGACGGATATTGTTGATGAAAGTTACATAGCCTCCGTTTTCGACAGGGTAGATCTGCCAGATCATCACGATTGTTTTTCCGGGAGCCAATGCGAGCTGTTTATCGGAAAGCTCCAGAGACCTGTTGGATACAAGATACTCTGCGTGGATCCGGAAGACATCATCATACGCTGCGAACCCGAGACCCGTTTTGTTTGCGGCACCGGAATATCCTGTGGGGTTTTCTTTCATCCATGCGGGACTTGAGTAGAATTCATTGGCATCGCCTTTCAAACCGCCAAGATAAGCTTCATCTGCATCTGCCTGCATGGGGGTGTGATGTCTTACGATGATCGGCTGGATCTCGTTTGTCAGGTTTGTAATGGTATCGCGGATTTCCAGACAGGTTGGACGCGGGATGAAATCTCTCCGGATGGAATATCTTGATCCTGCGGCTGTCAATTTGATAGCATCTCCGGCGATTTTTGTTCTGACGACTTTCCATTTCGGATCGCAGGCTCTGGGGCTGGGGAACCCGTTTTTTCCGCCGGGATAGGTGAAAGAAGAGGTGATTTTATAAGTATTTCCTGCTGATTTCACAAACAGGGTCCCATCATTCGTAACGGACCAGGTGTAGTTGGTTTTCCACTCTTTCCGGGGAGAATACCAATCCATGCGTTTTCCAGCTTCTTCCAGTTCAGCCATCCAGAAGGGGAGCGGCCGGACCATTTTTTCATCTGTAACAGTGACTTTTACATCCTGAATCACGATGGGCAGCTGGGAGCGGTTGCCGAGTCTGCCGATGATCCATTTCGGAAGATGATTGACAAACGCAAGGGTATTTTTTCCGGGACGGCAGAACTCTGTGACATCGAAAATAAAGTGTTTCCGGCTGAATCCCGGAGTTCTGTATTTGTGAACCGGTTCATCAATATTTTTGAAATCCGGAGCGTAGACCACATTCAGGGAAAATGCGCCTGTTTTACAGAGCTGTTCAAAATATTTTCCTTCGCCATGATGCTGCTGGAACCGGTAGGGCAGATAAATATCATCTCCGGGTGCGGTACTGCCGTAGAACAGACGCATCCGGTCCGGAATATTCATGAGAAGCCGTGAGGGAAGCGGTTTTTCATTTGCAATGACAACCAGCCCGTATCCGGGGGAACCTCCGAGAATGGGATAGTCAATTCTGGCAAGGAACTCCAGTTTTACTTTTTTTCCGGCAGGAACCCCCTGAGGCAAGTCGAAGGAAACCTCATGAGCAGTCATGATCGGAACCTTATGTCCGTTTGTTTCTGCCGGGTAAAAATGAGCGATTTTTTCAGATTCTGCCCAGAGGTTTGCCGCTGAGAATGTCAGAATCAAGGCGCAAAAAGAGCGCGTGAATCTCTTTAAGATCATAGATCCTCCTGATAGATATAATATTTTATTCTCAAAATAAGTTGAGTCGGTTCAGCTTACATTGCATCGATCCAGTTCATGGAATCCTTGAGGGAATAATAACGCAGCGGTGTCAAATGCTGTGTTCCGTTGCTGGAAAACATCGGCATATAATAGTTTTTCAGCAGCGGAGCCTGAGTGGAAACGGTATTCCCAGCCTGAGTGACCAGATTTACCCGTCCGCTGTGCATGGGCATCGGATGTCCATAGTCAGAGTAGGCTTTTCCGTTGTTCTGGATCAGGAAGCAAGTGCTTGCTGTTGCATTTCCGGGACGCTGGAAGGCATCCATCAGAAGCATTCTGTTGGAGGGGGAAATCTTTTCGCCGCCATTTGTTTTCGCAAAGGTTTCTTTCAGAATATAACCGTGCCACGGCTGGGTGGAGGCGTTATAAGTGTTGTAGGATGAGGCATAGGTTTGATATGTATTCAGCTGTGTTTCATCGTAAGGAACGGAAGAACAATGATTTGCCGCCATGTTGACATAGCGCAGTTCATTGGCGCTGTTTGCCTTGTAGGTGAGATAACCGGAAATGCTCAAGCGGTACGGCCACCAGCAGTTCCCTTCATTGCGGGGTGCCTGACAATTACAGTTGGGCCAGAATTCTTCATTGTCATTCAGGTACTGCCGTGCAGTCAGATAGGTGTTGTGCAGGTTGCTGGTACAGTTTGCCGCTCTTCCTTTTTCCCGTGCCTGATTCAGTGCAGGGAGCAGCATTCCCGCCAGGATCGCGATGATCGCGATGACAACCAGCAGTTCGATCAGGGTGAATTGTGTTCTTTGTGCTTTGCTTTTTTTCATTTTGTCCTCCATCTGGTTTATGGTTTCGAGCATGACACATTATTTTATTGAAATCGCTGCCGTATCAAAGAACTCTGACGACATATTTCTGGAAATAATATAATCTTTCTTTCTCTTTTTTGCATAACTGCATTTTTGAAAAAAGTAGTAATATCATGCAAAATGTTCTTTTTCTTAACTTTTTTATTTTCAATAGTTGAATTCATACGGGAAGGAAGATATATTACATACGAAAAGGGCAATAATATAAATAAGAAAAGGAACTTTTCCAGAATGAAAAAAGAAAAATTCATCTTTTATGGTTCAGAAGATTTTTCTCTTCAAATCGTTCCCACAGTTCTGGAATCTCCGGTTCCTTTACATTCGCATGATTTTACGGAAATCGTAATTTTTCAGAAAGGTTCCGCTATTCACACTCTTTACTCCGGAACGGAAAAAAGCACCTACTGTCTGATGCAGGGGGATTGTTTTTCGATCCTGCCCCGGGAACAGCATTCCTACGAAAACGGGGAGGGCGCCTGTTTTTCCAATCTTATTTTTTCCAAACGCATCATCTCGAATGAAATGAAAGAGCTGCGGGAACTCAGTTCTTATCATACATTTTTCGGGGAACGGGTCCCGGGGAAACGTCCTCATATCCGCCTGAATGCAATGGAGCGGAAAGAAGTTGAAAAATTGCTGGAATCGCTCACCCGTGTTATGGTGTATCGCCGTCCGGGGTATCGGCTTGAATCCAAAAATATTCTTCTGCAAATTCTTTTGATCCTTTTGCGGAAAGAGCCGATCACCGCTCAGAGTATACAAAATAATACGCCTGTCAGTAAAAAATTGCTGGATACGATCAAGAATATTGAGAATAATCCGGAAGAACCCCATTCCGTGAAAGATCTTGCATCCAATGCAGGAATGTGCATCAGCGGATTTACGAAAAAATTTCATTCTCTTACCGGGCTTGCTCCCTCTGAATATATTCTCTCTTTACGTTTGCAAAAAGCTACCGATCAGCTTTATACGAGCGAATTATCTCTGGATGAGATCGCCAGACAATGCGGCTTTTATGATGCAAATTATCTGATCAAAGCGTTCAAGCGGAAATATGGCGTGACTCCCGGAAAATTCCGGATCAAATACAAACAATCCATACCGGTCAGACCCAGATTCAGCTGGGATCCGCCGTTCGAAGAAACACAGGAAAATAAATCATGAAAACAGTTGTACTCACATTCGATGATGCCTGCAGAAGTCATTTGGAAATCGCAGTCCCGATTTTGAAAAAATATGGATTCGGCGCAACCTTTTTTATTTCCCAGCCGGAATGCTGGTTTGAAACACCTCGCGCGCATTTGCGGAAACAGGAAATCGGAGAATTTTACAAACAGGGGTTTGAACTCGGAAATCACACCATGAATCATCCTGACTTGCGGGCTTTGGGGGAGGAAGAGTGCCGCAGCGAGATCTCTTTGATGAATGAGTTGATCAAAGAGACCGGAGCTCCTTCTCCGGTATCAATCGCATATCCCGGTGGCCCCTATGCGGGAAATGCCGCAAAACTTCTTCCGGACCTCGGCATCCGTTATGCCCGCACAACAGAACATGCGTTATGGACAAAAGAGACGGATCCCTTGCGGATCCCCTGTTACTCGGTGTGCAACAAACAGTTGAATAATTTTCAGGAAGGGCTGGAACTGCTCGGTTCCCGGGAGGATGCCGCTCTGGTTCTGCTCTATCACGGCGTGCCGGATGTCGCTCATGAACATTGTACCACCGATCCGGAAATCTTTGCAGAACACATGAAATATCTTTATGAAAATGACTATCAAGTTCTGAGTATGGCTGATTATGGCGCAGGATTGAAATGAAAGGAACACGTTATATGAAATATATTGATCTTTCCGGCAATTGCCGCTGGTTTCTGATTGGGACAGATGAACAGGGTTCAGCGTTGGAAATCCCCTGTTCTCTGCCTTGTGACAATGCTTCTGTTCTACTGGAAAACAATCTCATCCCGGATCCTTATTTCGGGAAAAATGAAGAAAAAGTTCAATGGATCGCCCGGAAAGATTGGACTTTTACCGGGATTTTTCAGGTGGAAGAAATCAATCCGGAATCAGAATATTTTCTGAATCTTGATTCTGTTGATACCGTGGCGGAAATTTATTTGAACGGACATCATATCGGGAGCACGGAAAATATGTTTCTCCGGTTCCGGAAATGGGTTCGGGAATATCTGATTCCGGGGGAAAACAGACTGGAGATCCGGATCCAATCTCCTTTGACAGCTGCGCAGGAACGGAAAGAAAAATATCCTTACCCCCTGGCCGGCAATGCGAATAATGCTGTGGAAAATCTGCAGTTTCTCCGGAAAGTTCAAAGTTCCGGCGGATGGGATTGGGGGATTTGCCTGCCTGTCAGCGGGATCTATGGGGAAATGTATCTCCGGGAAGTCTCATCTGCCAGAATCGAACATGTGGATGTGGAACAGCTTTTTTCGGAAGAGGGCGTTCAGGTAAAGATCCATGTGGAATTGGAAGCCTGGAAAAGCGGCACCGTTCCCGTTGCAGTAAAACTTGCGGATGAGGAGATTAGAAAGAGTGTTGAAGTCTCTTCCGGAAGGACGAAAGAGACATTTTCCTTTCTGATCCGGGATCCTGAACTCTGGTATCCGGTGGGTTACGGAGAGCAGCCTCTTTATGATCTTTCCGTTGAAACCGATTGTGAAAAGCGGGAACAGAAGATCGGTTTGCGTCAGGTGGAATTGCTTCAGACTCCGGATGGAGAACATTCTGCGGAGTTTTGCTTCCGGATCAATGGTGTGCGGGTGTTCTGCAAAGGTGCAAACTGGATCCCTGCGGATGCGATTCCGAAACGGATCACGGAAGAAAAGATCCGGGAATCCATCAATGATGCCCTGCTTGCGAATATGAATATGCTTCGGGCATGGGGCGGCGGCTGGTATGAATCCGAGGCATTTTACAGAATTTGCGATGAGGTTGGGATCATGGTGTGGCAGGATTGTCTGTTTGCCTGTGCGCAATATCCCGAAAATGAAGAATTTCTGGAAAGTATGGCTCTTGAATTGGAATACCAGGTGAAACGTCTGAATTCCCATCCATGTATGGTTCTCTGGTGCGGTGATAATGAAATTTACTGGTGTTACGGGGAGTATGCCAACGAGCCGGACCGGTTTGCGAGCGCTTTGCTGTATGACCGGGTAAACCGGGCAGTTATGAAACAGTTGAAGCAATACAGTTTGAACGTTCCGATCTGGAATTCCTCTCCTTATAAAAATCCGTATCTTCTGTTGGAACCGGTCAAGAATGCAGCGATGGGTGACATTCACTACTGGGATGTGTGGCATGGCGGAAAGCCGTTTTCGGCATATTACGGTCTGCAGCCCCGGTTCTGCTCGGAATTCGGATTCCAGTCTTTCCCGTCATTGCAGGCGATCCGGAAGAATATTTCAGAAAATCAGTATAATATTTTCTCTCCGGAAATGGAAAACCATCAGAAAAACGGCATTGGGAACGCCCGGATCCTGGCAACGTTCTGTCAGTATTTCAGAATGCCGGACTCTTTTGAACATATCGTCTACCTGAGTCAGGTTCAGCAGGCCGTTGCGATTCAAATGGCAGTGGAGTATTGGCGGACCCTTCGCCCGTATTGTATGGGAACTCTTTACTGGCAGCTCAACGACAACTGGCCGGTTGCTTCCTGGTCATCGGTCGATTATGAAGGGAATTGGAAGATCCTGCATTATGCGGCAGCCGGATTTTATGCCCCGGTTCTGTTGACGGCGCACCCCGGTGAAAATAATACGGTCCGTTTCCATTTGGTGAATGATACCCTTGCCCCTGTTTCCGGGATGTTCAAGATTGAATTTTATGATTTTGAAGGCAACCGGAAACTTCTGCTGGAAACTTCTGTGGAAATTCCGGGAGAAAACTCTCATCTTCTTCAGGAACTCCCCGTGGAACAGGAACATCTGAACGGATTTTACTCTTATTCCTTCACTCCTGCACAGGGAAAAACCATCCGGAAAGAATATTTCCTTCAGCCTTACAAAAAATATGAGCTTCCCAAATCGGAGCCCTCGGTTGAAGTGATTCCCTCCGGAACGGGGTTCGATGTCAAAATCACCTCAGGTGAGTTTGCATTTTTCTGTTTTGCCGAGCTGGAAAACTGTTTGTGCCGCTGGAATGAGAATGCAGTTACGCTTTATCCCGGGGAGAGCATGATCCTTCATGCAGAACCGGAAAGATCGCTTTCAATTGCAGAATTCCGTTCCGGATTGCGTTTGACGCATCTGGGCAGCTCTTACCGGTAATCCGGATAAACGTTTATTTTCAGGAAGTATCTCAAAAAAATTTGATTTTTTTTCTTGAAATAACGGCAAAATGAAATATATTATCCGTATCATTATTGTACGATTGATTTAGACCGGTATTGGAGGAGCGGGAATTCTCGTTGGAGCTGAGTGAAATCGGAAAAAACGTTCAGCAGAAAGCGGTAAGCCTGAGAGGATAAAATGAAACGAGTTGGTTTGTTTGTTGGAATTGACAATTATACAAATGGAATCACATCGTTGAGTTGTGCATGCAGCGATGCGAAAGGGTTGAGTCTGGCTTTTGCAAAAGCTCAATTTGATTCTGTGGAACAGCTGCTTAACAGTGAAGGCCACTGTGAAACCATTCTGAAAAAAGCACAGGATCTGACAGCAACCCTTGAGGAAGGGGATCTTTTTGTTCTCTATTTTGCCGGACACGGCAGAGAAATCAATGGAACACATTATCTTGTCGGCCCTACGGGGTATGCGGATAAAATGCTTTATCAGCGCGGTTCTTTATCCATTCCTGAACTTGTGACGGTCACAGACCATCCGGGGATCAACCGGTTGTTCATTCTGGATTGCTGCCGCTCCAATCTTCTTGCGGATCGTGCAGGAACATTCTGCACAGATTCCAGCCGCGACATTGCAATCAACGCCGCTCTGAAGCAGACTTCATCCAGCAACAAAAAGATATTTCCTCCGCTGATTTTGAACTCCTGCAGTGCCGGAGAACAGGCATTTGAGGACCGGGAGGCAAAACATGGCTATTTCACCAAGTCCATGCTCATTTCCCTTCAGGATCGCTCCATCCGGACTTTTACGGAATTCCGGAAAGCTTTGAAGGCGAATATTACCGATACTCCCGGAGAACAGAATATTTGCTGGAACGGGAATCTTGACCGCTGGGAAAATATTTTCCTTTTCCCGGAATGGGAACGAAATGCTCCGAAACCGGAACCCCCGCCGAAACCTGAAAAGAAAACGTTGACCGCTCAGGAACGGAAGAAGTTTATCGAAGTTTCCGTTGATCTGAAAGATTTTATGGATAATTTGAAGGAACGGGATGGCGTGCCGGAACCTATTTTGGAAAAATCTCAGGAATTCGTTGATAAATATATGGAATTCAGTGAGATGGAGATGTCTGTTCCTGCTTATATGATCCTTTTGGAACTTCAGAAGGATTTAGAGGTGCTTAAGCCGAAATTCAAAATGTTTGACCAACTGGAAGAAAGCAAAGGAAAGGCTGCGGCTCTGGAAAAAAAACTGAAAAAACAGGATAAAACCATAAGTGATCATTGTCGTAATTTGAAAAAATATGCGGAATCATCCGAGCAGAGCGGTTATTATGGAATGGCTCTGGATTACTGGGATCAGTTGATCCGGGAATACGAAAAATCAGAAAACGCCGTTTCTCCCGTGAAGGTGCATCCGAATCCAGTCCCTGTACAGCCGCGCCCGGTCCCTGTATCGCCGCGCCCTGTCCCTGTACCGCCGCGCCCTGTCCCGTTTTTTGGACCTCGTCCAGTCCCTGTACCGCCGCGTCCCGTTCCGATTTCCGGTCCGCGTCCGGTTCCGATGGTATCCCGTCCGGTTCAGGCGCCTCCGCCCTTGGCAA
This sequence comes from Lentisphaeria bacterium, assembly GCA_017456805.1. Next base: position 14,188 of record JAFTIQ010000017.1, on the reverse strand, counting down.
CGCCGGTCAACCGGAAGACAGAGAAAAAAACGTCTGAAAATATAAAGAAAGCAAAAGCGGTTTTTGAGCAGATTTCAGATGATTCCATTTTTGTTGCACCGAATATTCCCGATGGAAAATTGCAGAGTGCCATTGGATCTTATGCCTTCGGTGTCAAGCCGGATTCGATCCTGCTGTTGATTGATGATACAATCTTTCAGGGGACAGGAGAAGGCATGGTTGTAACTGAAAATGCACTTTTTGCGAAAACATCCGGAGCGGGGATGCTCCGTTTCGAACTTTCTGAAAGCTCCTTTTTCAGCTCAAAAGGAAAGAAGATCCTGATCAACAATTGTGAATGGGCTCAGCTTGGACTTCCCAAAGAGTCTTCCGTTAAAAAATTGGCAGAGGGGTTGAATCTCCTTTCCGGTGCAGAAGAACAGAAGCTCCCCGAATATCTGAAAAAGATGAACGCAATTGTGGATTCCAATGTGTTCGTTGCACCGAATATTCCCATTGCCAAACTGAGAAATGCAATCAATTCCTACGCTCCGATGCTGAATCCGAGGGATGTGCTGCTCCTTGTGGATGATACCCTTTTCGGCGGATCCAGAGAAGGGATGATTATAACCGAAGATGCGGTTTATGCGAAAGAATTGGCAAGTGATCCCCAGGGACAGATGCTGATTTCAAAAACAAAATTCACCTGCTGCAATAAAACGATTTCAGTGAACGGGTATAAATTTGTCAATCTCGTTCTTCCTGAGAATAATACAATTACAGAGCTGACAGAGATTTTGAACTGTTTGTCACAAGGCGAATGAGAATGCCTTCCAGATGACCTTGGAAAATGTTTCAGCATGAACTTTGCTGCAGGTCATCCGTAATTTGATGATTTTTCCCTGATACGCAGCAAGCTGCAGAATGGAAGTCTGTGCGGAACCATCTTCCCAAATGATTTGAAATTCCGCGGAACAGCCGAAGGGATGATTCTGTTTATCCAGCAGTTTTTTCTGTTCGATCAGTTTGACCTCTTTCACAGCGATCCCCTTTTCAGGTAAATGAAGGATCGCTGCGATCAGTTCCCGGAAGTGAGTGTTCAGAACCTCATTTGAGATTTCTTTGACTCCGTCCGGGGAGGTATAAAGATAAACATCGGCACAATCCCCTTTCAGATTGGAATAACGGATCGTTGTTCCGATCATGGGGTTGAAGCTCCGAATGATCTCCTGTTTCCGGAAGACACCTGCTTTTGCCGGAAAAACGATTTTTAATTCCGGTTCAATATAAGATTCATCGGCAGGACGGTGTTCAGCCGGTTCTGCATTTACGGCAAAACCGGTGATACCAAGCATCAGAAACAGAAGAAGAGTTTTCATTCAGCAGCTTTCTTGAGACGTTTTTTCCATGCAGTGATTTGTGAAGCGACCTGTTTGAATCCGGTTCCGCCATAGGATTCTCTGAGGGTGACTGCGGAAAGGGGTGAAAAGAGTTTCAGCATATCTGCATCGGCATCCGGGATCACGCTCTGCATCTCTTTGAGGGAGAGCTTGTCCATTGCCTTCCCGTTGTCGCCGCAATAACGGACGAGTGCACCGACCATGTGATGTGCGTTCCGGAAGGGAATCCCTTTTTTGACCAATGCTTCTGCAAGGTCTGTTGCCATCAAACCGGGATCGGCGGCTGCTTCCAGCATTTTTTCCGGTTTTGTCTTCATGGTAGCGATCATTTCGGGATAGACGGAAAGGATTCCTTCTGCTGTGTCGAGAGAATCAAAGAGGGGTTCTTTATCTTCCTGCAAATCCCGGTTGTAGGTCATGGGCAGCCCTTTGCAGATGGTGAGCATTGCGGTAAGGTTTCCATACATCCTTCCGGTTTTTCCGCGGGAGATTTCTGCGATATCCGGGTTCTTTTTCTGAGGCATCAGGCTGGAACCGGTACAGAAAGCATCGGAGAGTTCAATAAAGGAGAATTCCTGAGACATCCAGAGGATGATATCTTCGGAGAGGCGGGAGATGTGCATGGAGAAGATTGCCAGAGCGGAGAGCAGTTCACACGCGAAATCCCGGTCGGCAACGGAATCCATACTGTTTCTGGAAACTTCAGGGAAGTTCAATGCTTCCCGGACGAATTCCCTGTCGATGGGCAGCGTTGTTCCGGCAAGGGCACCGGAGCCGAGGGGCAGGACATTGAATCTTGCCTTGCAATCTTTCAATCTGCCGATATCCCGATCGAACTGTTCCACATAAGCGAGAAGGTGGTGTGCGAAAAGAACCGGCTGGGCATGCTGAAGATGAGTAAATCCGGGCAGGATGGTCTTTTTATTGGCATAAGCCTGATCGACCAGCGCTTTCTGCAGGCGGATGATGCCCTCCACAATGCTGTCAACGGCATCTCTGAGGTAGAGCCGGATATCCAGCGCAACCTGGTCATTTCTGCTGCGGGCGGTATGAACTCTTGCCCCTTCATTTCCAAGAACACGGATCAGTTCTGTTTCGATGTGCATGTGAATATCTTCCAATGCGGAAGAGAATTCCATCTTGCCGGCTTCGATCATTTTTTCGATTTTTCCAAGTTCTGCAATGATTGCTTTGGATGATTTTTTCGGAATGATCCCGGTTGCTCCGAGCATTGCCGCATGTGCTTTGCTGCCGGCAATATCATGCCGGAAAAGACGCTTATCGAAAGAAATGGATTCCGTATATTCCTGAACGCAGGACTTTGCATCCTGAGAAAATCTTCCACCCCATAATGCCATAATTGAAACCTCCATTGAATTTTAGTTTACAGGTAATATACATGCGGTGATAATGTTTTGCAATCCCCTGAGACTAAAAAATATTGAAAGAGGCAATTTCTTTTTCTCCGGAGCCCCGTTTCTCTCAAAAAGAGATCAGCTCAGCTTGACTTTTGGAGAACAATGAAGTATAGTAACAGGATCAATCAATCAAAAAGGAGTTTCTCATGATACAGCTTTCTCTTTCAGATGAAACGATCCGCAGGAAAAAATTTTATATTCTGATCTGCGGCGTTGTCACTTTCTTTCTCACCAGCATGGCAAAGGTTCTTGTTCCTGCCACGATCTTTGAGGATCTTCAGAAACTTGGAATGGAGGCAGATCAGATTTCTGCGCTTGGTGCAGCATTCCTTTATTCCTATGCCGCAAGCCAGCTTTTGATGGGATGTTTTTCCGACCGTTACGGCGGGGTCCGGATCCTGCTGATCGGAGGAACCCTTTTCAGCACTGGAACCATAGTGTTTCCTCTCATCAGCCATGAATACTATTATATCATGCTTCTGTTCCGGCTGATAACCGGGTTCGGTGCCGGGACGATCTTCCTGGGCGTGGCAAAACTGCTGGGGGATCTCTATACGGAAAAGTTCGGACTTGCCCTCGGATGCGTGCTGTTTATCAGCTATCTTGGCCCGACGACCGGAACGGTTCCGATGGTTAAACTGGTAAAGTGGATCGGCTGGCAGCCCGCCATGATCCTGCCGGGACTCCTCGCTGCCCTGGCTCTTTTTACGATTCTGCTTCTGATGAAGGGAACGATCAAAGCTGTTACTCCGGGACAGACTCTTGCCCCGCTTGCTGCAATGCTCAAAAGCAAAAATATGTGGTTCCTCTGCTTCTCCTGCGCCACAGTTTATGGAGCTTATTATGCATTGATCGGTCAGATCGGAGCAAAGATGATGACAGATGTTTATAAGATCTCCGCGGAAAGAGCCTCTGTTTTTCTGATGATCCTGACGATCATTGTTGCCCTGAATAATATGGGCGGAAATCTGCTGCTGAAGCTTTTCTGCGGCAGACGGAAACTGGTTTTGATCAGCGGGATCATTTCCTCCGCTCTTGGTGTTTTGACAGCCTATTACGGTTTTCTTTGTAAGGGCGGCGTGGGATATTTTATCGCTGCCGGTCTGCTGCTTGCGTTCCCCGCAGGATTTTTCCCCATGTTCAGTATTGTGGCAAAAGAATTCAGCCGTCCGGAACACATGGGCATGGCTGTGGCATTCCTGAATTTTATGGCATTTGTCTTTATTTCTCTCTATCAGAATATTACCGGAAATATTCTGAAATCCTATCCGGTGAACGAAACGACTCTGGCATTCCCGCGGGAAGCATATACCTCTGTTTTCCTTTTCTTTGTGATCGGAGCAGCCGTCAGCTTCTTCTCCGTATTCTTTGTTCCTGAGACAAAAGAGTTTGACCGCCGGTAAAATTCTTTCAGAAAAGGGCACAAAAAAAGGCTGCCGCAAATCTGCAGCAGCCTTCTGAATCAAACTTATGTCAGGAGGAATCAGACACCCTGAGCAATCATTGCTTCAGCGACCTTGCGGAAGCCTGCAATGTTTGCACCTGCAACATAGTTGATGGTTCCGTCAGCCTGTTTACCGTTCTGGACACAAGCTTCGTGAATACCGGTCATGATACCGCGGAGTTTGGTGTCGACTTCTTCAGCGGTCCAGTAGAGGTGACCTGCGTTCTGAGTCATTTCCAAACCGGAGGTTGCTACGCCGCCGGCATTGACAGCTTTTCCGGGAGCGAAGTTGATACCGTTTTCCTGGAAGCAAGCGATTGCTTCGGGACGGCATCCCATGTTGGAAACTTCAGCAACGAGCTGAACTTTGTTAGCGACGAGCTGTTTTGCATCTTCGCCGTTGAGTTCGTTTTGGATTGCGCAGGGCATTGCGATATCTGCTTCCACTTCCCAGGGCTTTTTGCCAGCGAAGAATTTGCCGGATTTGAATTTTTCTGCATAGGGAGCAACAATATCGCGTCCGCTGGAACGGAGGTCGAGCATGTATTCGACTTTGTCATAATCGAGACCGTCTTCGTCGAGGATATATCCATCGGGACCGGAGATGGTGATGACTTTTGCGCCGAGCTGGGTTGCCTTGAGAGCAGCGCCCCATGCAACGTTTCCGAAGCCGGAGATTGCAACTCTCTTGCCTGCGATATCCTGATTCTTCAGAGCCAGCATGTGCTGGACGAAGTACATTGCACCGAAACCGGTTGCTTCAGAACGGACAAGAGATCCGCCCCAGCCGAGTCCTTTCCCGGTGAGAACACCGTGGAACTGGTTTGCAAGGCGTTTGTACTGACCGAAGAGGAAGCCGATTTCACGGGCACCGACTCCGATATCTCCTGCGGGAACGTCGGTGTCAGGTCCGATGTGACGGAAGAGTTCTGTCATAAAGGAACGGCAGAAGCTCATGATTTCACGATCAGATTTTCCTTTGGGGCTGAAATCGCTTCCGCCCTTGCCGCCGCCCATGGGGAGAGTGGTCAACGCATTCTTGAACATCTGTTCAAATCCCAGGAACTTCAGGACGGAAAGGTTGACGGTAGGATGGAAACGCAGACCGCCTTTGTAAGGTCCGATTGCGCTGTTGAACTGGACGCGGTATCCGGTGTTGATCTGGATTTCGCCGTTGTCATCTACCCAGGGAACCTGGAAGGTGACGATTCTTTCAGGAACGGTGATCCGTTCGAGAATTTTGTTTTTTTCGAGTCTGGGATCAGATTCGATCACGCTGCCGATGGATTCAAAAACTTCGGTGACACTCTGCAGAAATTCTGCTTCCCAGGGGGCTTGCGCTTTACGGGTATCCAATACCCGCTGTGCATACTCGTTCATCATTGACAAAGTCTCCTTTGTGCTGTCCGGTCTCTCTCTTTAATCTTGTAACCGGAATTTTGACGGTTTGAACGGGACTTTTTCTCCATTATTGAAGGACTTTCAATAATTCTTGAACCATAAAGTCTCAAAACAGCTTTTAATATAGCATAATTTTTTTTACATTTCAATCCGGTTTTTTTTCAGAAATAAAAAAAAATAAAAAAAAATTTCATCTGATACTCAAAAAATGTTTTTTGGATTCCGTCCGGAGCTTTCCTTTCCTCAGGCAAATATCCGGAAATGTTCCCGTATCTTTCAGGAAGTTCCAGTGGAAAAAAGGAGGAAAAAATCTTGGCAGATCCCCGTTTTTTACTTGCGGAAACGTCAGGAAGAGTGTATATTACCAAAATAATGAATTTTGAGGTCAAGCATTTTTACATCAGGAGAAAAAATTATGGCTTATGACAAGATCAGATTTCCGGAGTTCGGAAGCAAAATTACTGCAAATGCTGACGGCTCTCTGAACGTGCCCGATTGTCCCTGCATCGCATTCATCGAAGGTGATGGGATCGGACCCGATATCACCAAGGCTTCCATGGCAATCTGGAATGCCGCTGTGGAAAAGGCTTACGGCGGAAAACGTAAAATCGCATGGACCGAAGTTTATGCAGGCGAAAAATCTGTAAAACTCTACGGCGATGGTGTCTGGCTTCCCGCTGAAACGCTGGAAGCTGTCAAAGAATGCCGTATTGCGATCAAAGGACCTCTGACGACTCCCGTGGGAAAAGGAATCCGCTCCCTGAATGTCGCGCTCCGTCAGGAACTCGATCTCTATGTCTGTCTCCGTCCCGTCCGTCACTTCGAAGGCGTGCCTTCTCCAGTGAAAGAACCAGAACTGACTGATATGGTTGTGTTCCGCGAAAATACGGAAGATATCTATGCGGGGATCGAATGGGCAAGCGAAACCCCTGAAGCAAAGAAAGTGATCGAATTTCTTCAGAAAGAAATGGGCGTGAAAAAGATCCGTTTCCCGGAAACAAGCGGAATCGGGATCAAACCCGTGTCCCGGGAAGGTTCCGAACGGCTCGTCCGCGCAGCAATTCAGTATGCGATCGACAACAACCGCCGGAATGTGACCCTCGTTCACAAAGGCAACATCATGAAATTTACCGAAGGTGCATTCAAGGAATGGGGCTATGAACTTGCCCGCCGTGAATTTGCCGACAAAGTTGTCTGCTATCCTGATCTGAACGGCGCGCCCGTTCCGGAAGGAAAGATCCTGATCAAAGATTGTATCTGCGATGCATTCCTTCAGCAGATCCTGACCCGTCCTGCAGAATATGATGTGATCGCTACATTGAACTTGAACGGCGATTATGTTTCCGATGCCCTTGCCGCATGTGTCGGCGGAATCGGTATTGCTCCCGGAGCAAACATCAACTACACCGACGGTCTTGCTGTCTTTGAAGCAACCCATGGTACTGCACCGAAATATGCCGGTATGGACAAGGTCAATCCCTCATCTCTGGCACTTTCCGGGGAAATGCTGCTGCGTCATCTCGGATGGACAGAAGCCGCGGATCTGGTGGTCAAGGGAATCGAAGGTGCGATCAGCCGGAAGCAGGTCACTTATGACTTTGCCCGTCTGATGGATGGTGCCACCGAATTGAGCTGTTCCGGCTTTGCCAAAGCTGTGATTGAGGCGATGTGAACAAAATGCCGGAGTATGTTGTCGAACTTCTGAACCCCTCTGATGCAGAAAAATATGCGGCGGATGCGGCACATTTATACCGTCAGGCGGGCTGGATCGATGAATCTGCTCCGGAAAGCGAACTGATCCCGATCTTGCGCAATGCCTACTGTGTTATGGGGGCATGGGATGGGAGCGGACATCTGGTTGGAATGATGCGGGCTCTCTCTGACGGGGTCAGTGATGCTTATCTTCTGGATATGGTGGTGGAACTTTCCCACCGCCGGAGAGGGCTGGCGCATGAGATATTGCGTCAGCTCAATGCGTATCTGAAAGGAAAGGGGATCGATTGGATCGTCTGTATTTCTGTCCCGGGAGCCGAAAATCTGTATGCATCCGAGGGAAAGAAGATGAGCGGTTTTGTCCCTTTCCGGTTTGAATGAATTTGGAGTCTTGTATGGAACGCTTCAGAAAAGTTGAGCTTGGGGATCGTGAGATCCTGGAAGGGCTCCTTTTGTCTTTTGAACCCGGTTCCTGCGAGATGAATTTCCTGAATATTTATACTTGGCAGAATGCGTATGACACCCGCTGGTGCATTTGGAACGGGTTCCCGGTGATCTGGTTCAAAAATGCAGATCTTCTGCTGTTCCCCGGCGGAAGTACCCCGGAAAAACAACCACCCGCAGCTCTGCTGAAAGAGATTGCAGAGGCATTGCACAATGCCGGACATCCTGTGGTGATCAATCAGGTCCCGGAGGAATATTTATCAGCGCATCCCGAGTATGCAGAATATTTTACTGCTGAACGGATGGCTGAAGAATATGGCGAGTATCTCTATGATGTGGAAAAACTTGCGGCCCTGCGGGGGGGGAAACTTGCCAAGAAAAAAAATCTGATCTCTCAATTCAAACGGCTTTATCCTGACTATGAAGTGAAGCCCTATACGCCGGATCAGATGGAACAATGTCTTGCTCTTGCCCGGAAGTGGTCAGCGTCTCATGATCGGGATACGACAGAACGTCATGAGGAAGAATCCCTGCGGAAAACACTGGAATGTTCCGGTGCGTTGGGCGCAGAAGGAGTTTGTCTTTACGTTGGAACTGAATTGACAGCGTTTGCTTTCTGGACTCGATTGAATTCAGAAACTTGTGATGAACATTACGAGAAAGCAGATCCCTCTTTCAAGGGCAGCGTCCAAATGGTTAATCATGAAGCTATGAACCTGATGCTCCGGGATTATAAACGCGTAAACCGGGAACAGGATCTGGGGCTGGAAGGATTGCGGCAGGCAAAATTATCCTACGTTCCCGATCAAATCCTGCGGAACTGGAATCTGATTCTGAAGAAGGAGCCGCAGCAATGAAACTGGCAATCGCTATCCTGAAATATTTCCCTCACGGCGGGCTCCAGCGGGATTTTATGCGGATCGCAGAAGAGATGCATCAGCGCGGACACCAGGTGACGGTTTATACCTGTTCCTGGAACGGAGATCAGCCGGATTGGATGCAGATCCGGATCCTGAATCCCTTTGCGTTGACCAATCACGGCAAAGCAAAAGCCTTTTTCCGTCTGCTTCATAAAGAATTGCAAAAAGATCCCTGCGATCTTCTTCTTGGAATGTGCCGGGGCCCCGGACTGGATGTTTATTTTTCCGGCGATGAATGTTTTGCACTTGCGCAGGAGAAAAAACACGGTCCGCTCTTCCGTAAACTCAGCGGTCGGATCCGGACTTTTTCTGAGATGGAACGGGTGATTTTTGCGCCGGAATCCAAAACCCAAATCCTTTGTCTGGTGGAACGGCAGCGGAAGGATTTTGAAGCCTGTTACGGAACCCCCGGAACCCGGATGCATCTGATCCCGCCGGGAATGAACCCGGATTGCAAACGCCCTGCAGATGCAGAAGCACGCAGAACAGCGTTCCGTCAGGCAAAAGGGATCGCCCCCGACCGGCTCGTCCTGCTATGTGTCGGAGCAAATTTGAAATTGAAAGGCGCGGATCGGGTGATCCATGCAGTAGAAGCTATGCCGGAGAGCCTGAGAAAGAAGATCACTCTCCTGCTGGTTGGAAAACCGGTAAAAGAGCTGGAACATGCAGCAGAACAGGTTCCGGCAGACATCCGTTTTGAAGGGATGAGCGATCACATTCTGGATTATTATCTTGCCTCGGATCTGATGGTGCATCCGGCGCGGAGTGAGGCGGCAGGAAGTGTTCTGATCGAAGCCATTGCCTGCGGTCTTCCTGTGATTTGCACTGGCCTTTGCGGCTTTTCCACCTACGTTCAGGAGTCCGGAGCAGGGCATGTTCTGCATGGAGAATTTCATCAAACTGAATTGAATGCCTCATTGGAAGCCTTGCTGCTGCATGAGGATAACTTAACCTATCTGAGCCGGGAAGCCCTGGAATATGCTGGACACACGGATTTAACAGGACGGGCAGCGGCAGTGGCAGATTTTTTGGAGAAATGTAAAAATGGAATTGATTGAACTCTTTCCTCCCTTTGATCGGCTTTGGGAGAAACAAAACGTTTTTCAGCAGGCATTTTCCATTGAAGGGGAAGTGTTCCGCAATATCAAAAACCGGAAAACCATGCGCTTTACCGTGGAAGGAAATACATTTTTCATCAAACTGCATGGTCCAACCGGATGGGGTGAGATCTTCAAAAATCTCCTGATGTTCAAAAAACCGGTTCTCGGCGCAGAAAATGAATATCTTGCGATCCGGCTTCTGGAAAAATTGAATATCTCCACAATGGAAATTGCCGCCTACGGAAAACGGGGCAAAAATCCCGCCGGACAGGAATCTTTTCTGATCACCCGGGAAATCAGCGGAAAGATCCCGCTGGAAGATTTTTGTGCAGATTGGAGTCAGAATCCTCCGGAATTTTCTTTGAAGATCCGGCTGATCCGGGAATTGGCATCGGTCATTGCAAAGATGCACTTCAACGGAATGAATCACCGGGATTGCTATCTGTGTCATTTCTGGCTGGACAATGCAGCTTTGGCAAATGATAAAGTGAATCTGACCGTGATTGATCTTCATCGTGCTGCGATCCGGAAGAAAATTCCCCGCCGGATGCAGATCAAGGATCTTGCCGGGATCCTCTTTTCCAGTATGGATGCCGGAATTTCCAAACGGGATATGCTTCGGTTCGCGGCAGTTTACAGATCATTTACAAACGAAAATCTGAACCTCTGGAAACCTGTTTACCGCGCCGCAGAAAAACTCTATTTCAAAGAGTGGAAAAAAGATCATCCGCCGATCCGGTAACACCCCAACGGCGGATTTTTATGATCCTTACCGCAGGATCAGCATACAGTCTCCGTAGCTGAAGAAACGCATCCGTTCTTTGATCGCAAGCTGATAGGCTTTCATGATATTGTCATAGCCCGCAAAGGCACTGACCAGCATCAGAAGCGTACTCTGAGGCAGGTGAAAGTTCGTCAGAAGACAATCCGCAGACAATACCTGATAGGGCGGATAGATGAAAATATCAGTCGATCCGGCTTGCGGAACAAAAACGCGCTCTTTCGTGACACAGGATTCCAATACACGGAGCGTTGTGGTCCCAACGGCGAAAATCCGGTTCTTTCTCTGAACTGTCCGGTTCAGCAGATCCGCCGCAGCATCCGAGAAAATAAAATCTTCCGAATGCATTTTGTGATCAGTAATATTTTCCACGGAGACAGGTTTGAAGGTTCCGGCTCCCACATGGAGAGTCAGATTGGCAACCGTAACGCCGCGATCTGAGATTTGCGATAAAACTTCATCCGTGAAATGCAGTCCGGCAGTGGGTGCTGCAACCGCGCCGGGATTGACTGCGTAAACCGTCTGATAACGTTCCGCATCCGGTGGGAGGGCACTGCGTTTGATGTAAGGGGGCAGGGGGATGACACCGCACTCTGCAATGATCTCAGCCGCTGTTTCGTCAAACCGGATGGTGAATACTCCCTCTTCCGATTTTGCAATGACAGTGATATGATATCCGGAAGGGTTTTCTTCTTTGAGCAGCTCCAGGACGGTTCCTTCGGGAGCCCGTTTTCCGGGTTTCATGTAACATTCCCAGATATTGGGATCTGCCCCGGGACGGAGGAGCATGATTTCGATTCGTGCCCCGGTTTCTTTTCTGGCAAACATTCTTGCGCGGATCACCCGGGTATCGTTCCGGATAAGGGTATCCCCGGGATTGAAATATTTTACAATATCGGAAAACATTCCGATGGTGCAGTCTCCGGTTTTTGCATCCAGAACCAACATTCGGGAGTCACCGCGTTTTTCCGGCGGCGACTGAGCGATCAGCTCTTCCGGAAGCTGATAATCAAAATCACTTGTGCGCATCTTCATACATCTTTCTGTAAAGTTCCGCAGTACGGTTCCAGGAGAAATCTGTTTTCATGCCGTTGCGGCGCATGGTCAGAATATCTTCCGGATATTTTTCCGCAATATCGACAGCCCACCGGATGGTGTTTGCAAGGGAATCCGGATAGAGATCCCAGAGGACAAACCCGGTGGAACGGGAACAATCTTCTGCGGAGTAATTGATAACAGTATCAGCCAATCCGCCGGTATGGCGGACGATGGGCAGAGTGCCGCAGGTCATGGAATACATCTGATTCAGACCGCAGGGCTCATAGCGGGAGGGCATCAGGAAAAAGTCTGCTCCGGCTTCGATCAAATGAGTTGTTTTTTCCGTTGCATAACCGATGAACGCACTCATTTTATCCGGATATCGTTCTGCCAGAGAACGGTAACGGTATTCCAGATGGGGATCTCCGCTTGCGGCAACTGCCACCTGGATCTCCAAATCAGGCAGAATCTGTTCCAGTGCATCTGCAAGAACATCAAGTCCTTTCTGAGTTGCAAGCCGGGAGATCACTGCAAACAGGGGGACATCCTTTTTCACGGGCAGGCGGAATTGTTCCTGGAGTTCTTTTTTGCAGACAGCCTTCCCGGAAAGATCTTCGGGTGTGAAATTCGCTGGGAGTGCGGGATCGATCGCGGCATTCCAGGAGGAGACATCGATTCCGTTGAGGATCCCCCGGAGGCGTCCTTCATACGCTGCCTGCCGCAGGGAATCATGAAGTCCGAAACTGTATTCCTGAGAGAGAATCTCTTTTGCATAGGTGGGGCTGACGGTTGAGATCATATCAGCAGTCATGATTCCGCCTTTCAGCAGATTGATCCGGTCATAGTATTCCAGACACTGATAGTTGAAATATTCCCATCCGAGCCCGGTCCAGTACATGTTGGATTTATCGAAATTTCCCTGATAACCGATATTGTGAATGGTCAGCACACTGCGGCATCCGGGCAGAAGATCCCGGTAAAGATCACTCCGGAGATAAACGCAGCAAAGTGCTGTATGCCAGTCATTTGTATGAATGATATCCGGCTGAAGTTTCAGATTGACAGCGATCTCCATGACGGCGCGGGAGAGGAAAATAAACCGCTGGGGATTATCGGCGAATTCTGTTCCGTTCCAGTCATAAAGGGTTGGCCGATCATAGAACCGGTTGAATTCCACGAAATAGAAGGTCAGATTTTTCTTGAGTTTCAGTTCTCTGATGCTTGCCCATTCTTCCTGATTGCCCAGAGGTACTTTCAGGTTTTCATAGATTTTGGAATAGCTCAGATTGAGTTTTCCCATTTTCTGGGGATAAAAAGGCATGATGACCGAAACCGTATGACCGGCATCTGCCAATGCGGAAGGCAGCGATGCTGAAACGTCAGCCAGCCCCCCCGTTTTCGCAAAGGGTACCGCTTCACTTGCAGCCCAAACGATATTCATGGCAATTCCTCCTCTGTTGTTTGACAGTAATATAGCACCGTTTCATCCCTTTTCAAGTGATTGCAGGGGGGAGATAAGTCCGGTTAACTGCAGAGATTTCTCCTGAAGAAAAAAAAGTGGCGAAGACGGCGTCATTTAATACGGTAATTAACGGCGGTAAACGGGAACTTACGGGGAGATTTTTCAGTAGAATGATTTCATTTACTGTACAATCGGTTTATCTGCTGTACTTATTTTTTTACCATTTGTTTTCATTTATAAACTGGCAGACCGGAAAAAAGGATGTTGCTTACTTTTCCGTTTTGCAACATCCTCAAAAAACTGCATTCAGACATTTTTATTTTTTGTAGGGACTTGCTCCAAATTGATTATCTTCATCTTTACCACTGTAAAGAAGCAGGAGGATCGTTGCTGCGGCGGCACCGGCAGGCCAGAACAGAAGTGCAAGAATCCAGCCAAGCCAGACGGATCCGGTTTTTTCTATCTTTTCAATGACCTTGTTGCAAGCAGGATCTAAATCAAGCAGGTAAACCACATATACGACAGGCAAGCCTGCCGGATTAAGATACCAAAGCCAGAATCCTGTCAGGTTGAGATCGTGAAGACGGCGAATCAAGAGGGAAATCTTACAAATCAAAATAGCAAGCCAAATAACAGCAAGAATAATTCCAACGATAACTCCAAGTATAGAACCGGATGTTATTGCGATAAGCAAGCCAGTTGCGATGGAAGCTAAAATTTCAAACAAGACAAAAATCCAGAATTCCGCTTTGGTCGCACGACCTTTAATAGTCAGGGCTTTCTTGAATGTTTCAAGAAGTGAGTTAATTATAGTCGTAATCATTTTTTTCCTTTCCGGGGATACACCCCTTTGTCGTATGCAGTTTTTTTGTAATGGTCTTTCTTATGATATTTATGGGCAGCCTCCTTTTTATAAATTTAATATATTGATTTTTTTCAGAATTTCAAGGACAGAGAATTCCGCAGATAAAAACAAAAAGAGACGGTGTATGAAATGAAGTAAAAAAATCGATCCCGAAAGGGAAAAAATTGCGTTGAATTGAAGCAAGCCTTTATTTAAAATAAAGGCTTGCTTGCTTGCTTGCTTG
>JAFTIQ010000016.1 GCA_017456805.1 Lentisphaeria bacterium | reverse complement strand
TATAATGGCGGAGAGAAGGGGATTTGCCGTATCATGCGATACGGCACCATGTCGAATGACATGGTGAACCCATCTATGCGAATATTGATCTCTGTTCGTAAAACTATAATGGCGGAGAGAAGGGGATTTGCCGTATCATGCGATACGGCACCATGTCGAATGACATGGTGAACCCCTCATTCCTCAAGGTAACACGAATCTTAATCTCTTTCATGTATAATGGCGGAGAGAAGGGGATTTGCCGTATCATGCGATACGGCACCATGTCGAATGACATGGTGAACCCATCTATGCGAATATTGATCTCTGTATAATGGCGGAGAGAAGGGGATTCGAACCCCTGATACCCAGAGGGTATAACGGTTTTCGAGACCGCCGCCTTCGACCACTCAGCCATCTCTCCGCTTGGATGATTCTGTAATATAATCCGATTTCAGAAAAATACCAATCAAAAACTGATTTTTTTTAACAGCCAATCAAACATCGCCGTAAGTATAAAGCGCGTAACCCTTTAATTTTTTGCCGAGATCTACCAGTTTTTCCAACTTTTCCACGGCTTCTTCCAGGGTTTTACCCGTAGCACAAAGTTCGGGAAGAACAATGTTGTTTTCCAAATCAGCAAAAAAAGTCATGACATTTTCATTTTCAGCCGTCAGGGAGATACACCATTCCCCGGAATGAAGAAAGGTGATCGAAATACTCGGATGATCCTCTCTGCCTTCCATATCGGAATATTTCAACTTTGTCAATTTTTTCAAGCGTTTGTTCAAATCGGTTCCGCAATCCATATTTATCTCCTTGAATTGCGGCACAGAAATGATTTTTCCCATGCCGCAATCCTCTGCAAGATCATTTTTTCTTTTTCAGCTCTTTTACAAAATCCCTGATCCGGGAAGTTGCCTCGCGGATCCCTTCCATAGATGTGGCATAACATGCCCGGATATAGCCCTCTCCGCAAGCACCGAATGCAGTTCCCGGAACGACAGCCACCTTTTTTTCCTGAATGAGCCGTGTGGCAAATTCCATGGAACTCAATCCGGTGGATGTGATATTCGGGAAAACATAGAATGCACCCTCCGGCATAAAACAGGTCAGCCCGGCATCATTGAACCGTTTGACAATCACATTCCGGCGGGAACGGTATTCCCGGCGCATCGTCTCTTTATCGCAGATGGAGTTCTTCAGAGCCTCTTCCGCAGCTTCCTGAGCAGTGATCGGTGCGCACAGCATGGAATACTGATGGATCTTCATCATGGTATCAATAATATCTGCCGGACCGCAAGCATAGCCGATCCGGAATCCGGTCATGGCAAATGCTTTGGAAAATCCGTGAAGGAAAATGGTCCGTTCTTTCATTCCGGGCAATCCGGAAATGGCAGGCAGAATCTCAGAATCGTATACCAGCTCGGAATAGATCAAATCGGAAAGAACGATCAGATCATGTTTGACCGCCAACTTTGCGATTGCCTTCATCTGATCCATATTGATCGTTGCACCTGTGGGATTGCAGGGAAAATTCAGCAGGATCGCCTTGGTCTTCGGAGTGATCGCCTTTTCCAGATCCGCAGGATCAAGCGCAAACCCGTTCTTTTCATAGGTATTGACTGCCACGGGAACCCCGAATGCCATTTTGATTTCCGGCGCATAAGAGACATAGCAGGGCTCATGATAAATGATTTCATCGCCGGGGTTGGTGATCGCGCGGATGGCAAGATCAAGAGCCTCGCTGACTCCGACGGTCACGATACATTCGTTTTCCGGATTGTATTTTACTTTGTAGTTCTCCGAGACATAATTGCAGATCGCTTTCCGGAGAGAAAGCAGCCCCAGATTGGAAGTGTAACTTGTTCTGCCGCTGTCAAGAGAATAAATTGCATTTTCCCGAATGGTCCACGGGGTCACAAAATCAGGTTCGCCGACCCCGAGGGAGATCACATCATCCATCTTATTGACGAGTTCAAAAAAGTCCCGGATCCCGCTTTTCGGGAGCCTGGCAATGTGTTCTGCGAGTCTGGATTTCTTTGTTTCAGGGAGTAATATTGAGTCTTTCTTTACTTTCTTCATCTTGCATCATCTTTCCAAGTTCTTTGTACTTCTTCAACATAAAATGGGTTGAAGTGGACATGACGCCGTCGATTGTAGCAAGTTTGCTGGAAACGAATTCGGCGACATCTTTCAAAGTTTCACCGCGCACTTCGAGGAGCAGGTCATAACCGCCGGAAACAAGATAAACGGATTCCACTTTGGAAAATTTGCTGATCCGCTTTGCAATGCGGTCAAATCCCCCATTGCGTTCCGGTTTTGTTTTGACTTCGATGATTGCCTTGACCGCTGTTTCGGGAAGGACCGTTTCATCAAACATGGCGCGGTAGCCAACGATAACGCCGTCAGCCTCGAGTTCTTTGACGGCTTTCTGTGCTGATTTTTCTGTTACGTGCAGCCTTTCGGCAATGTCGGCGGCTTCGAGACGCCCGTTTTCAGCCAGCAGTCTCAAAATCTCATTTTTCAGATTCATGCTGTGTTCCTTCCGTTATTTGCGGATAAAAAGATGGTGATTTCCGGCAACCCCTGAAGAATTGCCTTCCCAACTCAGTAATTTAGCACATCTTGCCAAGATTGCAAAAGAAAAAAATATTTTTTTGAAAGGTAATTTCAAAACTCAGGCAAAAGTTATTGAAAAATTGCGGTAAAAAGAACAGCCTCACGCGCCCCGGTACCAGATTCAGCCGTTCTTCCGTTCCGTCCGGCGGAAAAACTCTTCCAGATAGGGAAACTCATATTCATAAGGATATGTATATTGCCCGCGTTCCCCGGAAAGAAGAAATTCTGCAAGCTGAAACGCTATTTTCTTTTGGGGCCGATGCAGAACACGGGTATGAATCGGCAAATCGGAACACCGGAGCAATTCATTAACCCCAAGAATCATCCGCGTCTCCCGGGGAATCCCTGTCTCACCGAAAAAATCAAAATCACAGGGCAACTCATAAAAGAAATTACTGTCAAAAATCAACCCGTCAAAGTGCGTTTCCCGGTAAAGATCAGCCAACTGCTTCAACACCTGACGAAAATCATAACAATCCGGAAAAACACTGTAAAACCGGTCTGAATACTCCCTCTTCAAAGCCCTGTATGCCTCTTGAAAATAACTCTTCCCATACTTGGAAATATCAGTAGAATCCCTTCCGAGATATACAATTCTCTCCGCTCCATCCTCTGCAAGCTGTTTCACACCGCGCCCCAGACAGGACCAGTAATTTTTCAAATTGTAATTCAAAAGCGGCGTATCATGTTCTGTAAAGATCTCCCAGGGCTCCGAATCGGCACTGATGATCCCGCAGCGGCACTTCCGTTCAATCAGGATCTGATACACTGCCGGAGCCCATTCAGCACCGCTGATCATCACCATGCTCCGACTGTCCAAATGATGAAATTGCCGCAAATCCAGCTTGCTTGGATCATTATTGATTGTAATGGGCAAAGTGACGACATAGGTTCCGGCTTTTACAGCCGCCTCCATCGCGCCGAGAATCATTTGATTGATGAGATAGGAACTCCAATATCCGCTTGCTGTTTGATAATCCGGACAGGGAACCAATACCGTAACAGGGATATCATCCTGAGGCAGAATTTGTTTCCGCAAATAAGTTCCATGATTTGTCCGGAGCAGATATCCCTCATCCTCCAAACGGGCCAGTGTATAACGGAGCGTCCTGCGAGCGACTCCGATTTCAGCTGCCAACGCATTTTCAGAAGGCAATCTTCCATTTTCGAATCTGTTTTCCTTGAACATGGAAAGAAGATACGAATAAACCATTTCCTGTTTTGACGGCAAAGGCATATTTACACCGGGCTTTTATTTTCAATTTTTTGTTGAGCAGTGAACCTGCAACGATGAACAATATACCATGCGGTACACAATAATGTCAAGTGATGCGCTTAAAGTTTTTTTTACTTTTTTTTTCAATTATGGTTGAAATTTTTCATAGGAATGATATTTTACCCGCACTGACTTGAAGTATTCAGTAAAATTCAAGTGCCCGGGTAGCTCAGTGGATAGAGCAGCGGTTTCCTAAACCGTTGGTCGCAGGTTCAACTCCTGTTTCGGGCACCACTTTTTTTCGTATTAAAAATGCCGCATCCTATTCTTTTCTCATCGTCAAAACAGAACCTCCCGGACCGGAAAAAAATGTTATGAATTCTGTATGATCAGAAAAAAATGCAAAACTGTAAAGAAAAATCCCTCCTGTCAAAAATCAGACTTGAAACAATGACAGATCTGTAATATATTATCCCGAACAGATAACCAAAGGAAAATTCTATGAAGCAAGATTCTATGAACGCTTTCGAAGCGATCGATTTCCCGAAACATAATTCCCTGGAACTCGCAGCTCAGGTTTCAGAATTCGAAAACTGGAATATGACAGAGATCATTCTCAATTTGGACGGAGCAGAAGATCTGCCAAGAGTCGCAAGAGAATCCTTGAACCGGCATTTCACCATTTCCGGAAACGGTATCCCCGTAACAACAAAAAAAGATCCCTCTCTGAAATCAGAAGAGTATATTCTGGAACGGACTCCGGAGGCAATCTCTATCACAGCAGCCGATGATTCCGGATTCCGTTACGGAGTCTGCGAACTGGAAGAACGGATCAAAAACGGAGAATACGGCACATTCCGCGAAGCACCTGCTATCCCCCGGCGGATCACCCGCTGTTTCTTCGCGCCCAATACCAGACCTCCTCTGGAACTGGATGAACTGCTGGATGATTTCAATTATTATCCGGAGGCTTATCTTGACCGGATTATGCATGACCGGCTCAATGGGGTTTGGCTCACCATTTATCTCAACGATATGCCCTGCTCTTTCTTCCCGGAACGGGGAAAAGATGCACCGAGGATCCTCGAAAAACTTCAGAAAGTCGTGGATCAATGCGCGGAATACGGGGTAAAATGCTATCTTTATATGGCTGAACCACGGGTTTTCAAAGACGGTTCCTGGAAGAGCGGAAGCTCCAAAGATCTGGCGCAGCATCCGGAACTGGGCGGACACCGCAACGGCGATGCAGTCAGTTTCTGTACTTCCTCTCCTGCCGGACAGCAATATCTTCAGGAAACCATCGGACACATCTTTTCCACAGTTCACGGGCTGGGCGGGCTGATCAATATCATGTGTATGGAATCCGCTGTTCCCTGTGCGATCTGGAAACTTTATGCGCACGTTCAGGAGTGCAACTGTCCGCGCTGTTCGGAAAGAACCGCAGCAGAACTGTTCAGTGAAATCGCACGGATCATGACCGATTCCATGAAGAAATATCAGCCCGATGCGGAGTTCTTCGGATGGTTCTATGCCTCCAATCATATCGAAAACGAACCGGAACATGAAATCCGGAAAGAAATTGCAAAACAGTGGCCCGATCATGCATTCATGATCCATAATCTGGAAACAGGCGGACACAACCCTCAGCTCGGAAAAGATCATCTGGTGCAGGATTATTCCCTCTCCTACGCGGGGCCCTCGGAATATTTCTTTGAACTCGCGGAAAACAGACCCTCCTTTGCGGCAAAGATCCAGACCGGATGCTCCCATGAAGATGCCACAGTGCCCTATCTTCCCGTTCCGGGAATTCTCTATGAACGGTACAAAAATCTGCGGAAAATCGACTGCTGCGCTGTCATGCAGTGCTGGTATTTCGGGTGTGCGCCGGGAATCATGAACCGGGCGGCAGGGCGGCTTTCCTTTGATCCCTTCCCGGAAAGTGAAGAGGCTTTTCTGCTTGAGCTTGCCAAACCCTTGTGGGGAGAAACCGCTCCTCTGGCAGCCGAAGCATGGAAAAAACTGGGGGAAGGATACCGTTATTTCCCGGAAAACCTCATGTTCAAATGGTTCGGTCCCATGCACAACTCTATTGCAACCCCGTGGTATCTCTATCCGGCAGATCTTCCGGTTGCACCAAGCTATACTCAGGCGTTCCCCAAGAATTCCGGCGACCGTTTCGGGGAATATTTCGGATATGATCATACCCTTGATGAGATTTGCCAATTGACAAAATTGATGGAACAGCCGATGCTGGAAAGCACCGTCCTGATCCGGAAAGCTGCGAAGACTCCGGAACAGAAACTGGAAGCTCAGCTCATCGAGGCAATCACCATTCAAACTTCCAGTATGCGCCGTCTTTTCGATTTTTACAAGGCAAGAGAAGAGATGATCTACTTCCGGAAGAATCACAAAGCTCTGATGCACAAACTCATCGCGGAAGAGATCACCGACACGCTCCGGATGGCGGAACTCTGCGAAGCCGATTCCCGGCTGGGATATCATGCCGAAGTGGAAAGCTATCTCTTCTTCCCGGAAAAACTCCGCGCCAGAGCTGAACTTCTGAAAGAATGTGATGCGGAAATCGATTCCTTCGATTACGATGCACCGGTCCTGAAAGAATACCGCGGAGAAACCGGTGAATTCTTCCCCCTGAAATCCGAACAGGATGCAGAAATGTTTGATCTTGACGGAACCACTGGAAAAGTATTCCGGAAAGAAAACAAACTGGTGATCGAATTTTCCAAATTCGCAGCTCCTGCCCGGGTGGAATTCGAACCGGCAAGAATGATGCGGATCATTGAATTTTCCATCTCAGCTGAACATCACGATCATGGTGCAGACTGGGTGGAAGGGTTGACCATTACTCATGAAAACGGAACAGCAAAATTGGAATTTGATCTTTCCTATTATCGTCAATGGAGAATGGATGATTCCATGCCGTACCGGTTCAATCTGAGCAGCGGAAAAGGCGCATTGGTTCCCCGGAAACCCTGGCCGTACCGTTTGCTGGTGGGAACTGCAAGTTCCGAAGAACTGATCAGGCTGAAATAAAAAGTTCACATCTGAAGAAGGGCACTGCTTCTGAATTCCGGGAGCAGTGCCTTTTCCAATTTCAGATAACAGCTTCTTTACAAATCAAGGCTCAGTGAATAATGAATATTTTCCGGACAGCCGGGAGAGGGTTCTTTCTTCTCATCAGTGATCCGGAATCCCAGCTTCTGATAAAAACCGGGAGCCTGGAAGGTGTTGGTTGTCAAATCGATCCGGACTGCACCATTTTCCCGGGCGTATGCAATAAAGTGTTCAAAAATCCGGCGTCCGATCCCGCCGCCGCGATAACTCTCTTCCAGAAAAAAGAAATCCACAAAAATGTGACGGGGCTCGTTTTTCCAATGGAATGAGATCCCGCCGTGAGACGTGCCGTCTGCATCGCAGGCAAGCATGGCAAACTGTTCATGATAACGTTCTGCCTGCACATCCACCCGCTGCCGTTTCGTCTTTGACAAGTTATAACTGTAAAGCGCATCGTGGATCGCTGCCGAATCAGAATATTTATCGGAGAGATGAAATGAAATTTCTGCCGGATTCATTATAAAGACTCCTTCTTTTTTGAAAACACCCCTGTCAGCGCAATGGAAAGAATCATGATAACCGAAAGGAAAATCGGATAGTAAAGTGCAGAAATCAACTGAAACGAAGAGATCTCCATCTTTGCAGTATTGGCAATTCCAATGGCAATCAGGATTTGTGCACCGTAAGGAATCAACCCCTGAACCACACAGGACATGGTGTCAAGAATACTTGCAATCCGGCGCGGATCGCAATGATATTTATCGGAAAGCACCTTTGCGATCGGTCCGGCAATCACAATCGCCACAGTATTGTTTGCCGTAAACAGGTTGATCATCCCGACCAGCATGGCGACTCCAAACTCACATCCTTTTTTCCCGGAGACCATGCGTTCAATCTTGTTGAGGACATAGGTGATCCCGCCATTATGACGGATCACAGCAAGAAGACCGCCTGCAAGGATCGCAACGATCAACGTTTCAGACATTCCAAGAGTCCCGCTTCCCACCTCTTTGAGGGCAGTTGCGAACGTTAATGATTTCACCAGCAGCCCGATGATCATCGCCATAACAGATCCCAGGAAAAGCAGCCCCATGACATTGATCCCGATCAATGCTCCGACAAGGATCCCGACATAGGGCAGGATCAGGACCGCATGTTTCCATGTGACCGGTTCTGTTACCGGACAGGAATCATAAGATCTGCCGATCCACCAGTAAAGGATCAATACCGCAATTGCAGCGGGGAAGACGATTTTCAAGTTCATGAGGAACTTATCTTTCATTGCCACATTCTGAGTCCGGGTCGCCGCAATGGTTGTATCGGAAATCATAGAGAGATTATCCCCGAACATCGCCCCGCCGATCACAGCACCGGCAAAGAGATAGGGCGGAATCCCCATGGCATTGACCAATCCGATGGCGATCGGCATCAGAGCGGCGATGGTCCCGCAGCTGGTTCCAATGGCAAGAGAAATGAAACAGGAGATCAGGAAAAACCCGGGAAGGATCAAGGAATTCGGGATCAAGTGTCTGGAAACAAGAACGGTTGCATCAACAGCGCCCATTGCCTTGGCTATCGCTCCGAAGGCACCGGCAAGAATAAAGATCAAACACATGATCATAATATTGCTGTCGCCCATTCCCCGGGCAAAAATCTCAACTTTATTGTTAAGTGACTGTTTGTGATCCTGCAGCAGAGCTGCGGCGGAAGCCACGATAAAAGCCACGGGCATGGGGACAAAATAAAAATCATCTGCCCAGATGGAGATTCCCAGATAAAAGACAAGGAAAACGAAGAAGGGGATGAGTGCCCGGAATCTGGGACTCCGTTCCTGAATAAGATTCTGACTGTCCATAAACACCTCTGCAAGATTATATATTTCAGTTGGATAACGTGGGCAGCTTTCAAAAGTCCGGCAAGTTTTTTTTCAGACATCATCAGAACTTTTCAAGCCGCCATATTATTAATGTAACACCCGGAAAGATCTTTGTCAAACCCATATTATCAGGTATAATCAAGAAAAAAAACATTACTTTTTTCTGATTTTTCATTTTTGCTCTTGATATTTCCCGAAAAGCAATGTATATTGCGGTGTGTTTTTAGAAAGAAGAAAGGTAAAATGGGAAACAAAATATGGGAATGTACGTCTGACGGAAAAGAAAACACAGCTGAGGAACTTGTCAAGGGGAAATCATTGCCCCGTGCGATTGCACTTTATTTAGTGTCGCGTGGAATTGGGTTGAAAGATGTTGATGCCTATTTTGATGCATCATTGGACTATCTCAGTGACCCGTTCCGTTTTCCGGGCATGGAAACTGCCGTCAAACGTTTATGGAAAGCAGTCGTCAACCGTGAACAGATCCTTATTCATGGGGATTATGATACGGACGGCGTCACTGCTACGGCTCTGTTGTCTCGAATTCTTGAGCGCAATGGAGCGATCGTCACGAATTTTCTGCCGCACCGTTTTGATGACGGATACGGGTTCACGCCCGAATCTCTGGTCAAGGCATTGGAAACCACCGAAGGAAACTGCGGGGTTCTTGTCACGGTGGACTGCGGAATCAACAGCAGCGAAGCAGTGGAAGAGGCATCCCGCCGGGGAATCGATGTGATCATCACAGATCACCATGAGCCCGGACCGGTTCTGCCGGAAGCCATTGCCAACATCAACCCGAAAATCCATCCGGAGCTGTCAGATCTTCACAACCTTTCCGGTGTCGGGGTCGCCTTCAAACTTGCTCATGCATTTTTGGATTACGGCCGACGTTCCAGTCTGGGAGGATTCCTGACCAATCTGGAAGATGTGCTTGATTTCGTTGCACTCGGAACCGTTGCAGATATTGTATCGCTTCTCGGAGAAAACCGGATCCTGGTCAAACAGGGAATGGAAGTGCTGAAACGGCAGGTCCGCCCCGGAGTCAGAGCTCTGATCGAAGTTGCAAGAATCTCCGGCGGAGGAATGAAACCTTCGGATATCACATTCAAGCTTGCTCCAAGAATCAATGCTGCGGGACGTCTCGGCAATGCGATTACCGCATTGAACCTCATGACCTCCTCCCGGATCGTGGATGCATATAAATATGCGGATCAGCTGGAACAGTTCAACCAGAAACGGCAGGCAAAAGAACAGGAAATTTTCAGCGAAGCAAAACATCTTGTGGAATCGGATCCCTCGTTCCAGAACCGTTACTCCATTGTCGCGGCAGGGGAAGATTGGCACCAGGGTGTGATCGGAATCGTGGCAAGCCGGTTTGCACGGGATTATAACCGCCCCGCAATCGTGCTGACCATTCAGAATGGCGAAGCCCACGGATCCGGACGAAGCGTCGGAAAGCTGAACCTCATCAATATTCTGACAAAATGTTCCTGTCATCTGACCCGTTACGGCGGACACCCGATGGCAGTCGGGCTCGGACTGCGCAAAGAGGATATTCCGGCGTTTCAGGCTGAATTCGAAAAATGCGTCAGAAGCGAATTGACCTCTGAAGATCTCGTGGATAAAGTCAATTATGACGGAACCATTATGATCGGAGATATCGGGGATGAATTTTTCGATTACTACGAAAAGCTCGGTCCCTTTGGTCACGGGAATCCTCAGCCCTGCTACCGGATCAGATCTGCAGAGATCATCCGGACCTTTGCCATCAAATCCGGGCATACCAAAGGAATCCTCCGGGATTCCAATGGCGATACGATCGATTTTATTGCCTTCAATATGCAGCTGGATGCCCACACGACCTGGGATGTTCTTGCGATTCCGCAAATCAATGAATATTACGGGGAACGCAGACGTCAGCTGCAGGTAATTGATGTAAAACCGGCGTTTAAATGATAAGATTTGAGCTCAAGCCGTATCTTTCACAGGATACGGCTTGATTTTTTTAAAATATGTGCTAAATTATAAGTAATGGAATAAAAATTTGCAGAACAGAGAGATGGATCGTGAAAGATAAGCTTCTCAAAATCATGTTGATGATTGCAATGCTTTTCGTTGCAGCCGGTTGCGGAATCAGCCGGAATAACGACAGAGCGTTCTGGGATATTATTCAGCACTTCGAAAAAAGCGGAGTCCATGTGGATTCCGTCAATCCTCTTGATACCAGCCAAGTCAAGGCTGCAGCTGCATTTGCATTTACGATTGGGGAACGCCAGGTTGGCGTTTATAAATATGACAGCAACAATCCAAAACACAAGGAGAGACTTCTTCGCGTTGACGAAACGGGTGTTTTCTATGTGATGGGAATCCGCTACCAGGCTATCCGGAACGGTTCTTACATTCTCATCGATTTCAAGAATCATCCGAGAAAAAACGAAATCGTCAAAGCATTTGAAACTTTTTAAGTTTGAATGAACCAGAGCCTGAACGTTTCACGGAATCGAGTGTCGTATGATCCCGGAAATCTCAGGAAGGTACACTGAAAAGAATCAGAATATCTGGATCTAAGATGATTCTGAAAAAAGGTGTTTTGGGGAGACTCCCCGGAGGTTTTGTTCAAGCGGGAATCCCGGAATTCATTTCCGGTATTGCGGAATTCACGCTTCGACAAAACAACCTTTTCAGAGCATCATGATTACAGAATTTCTTTTTCCGGACAGTGTGCAAGCATAATGCAAAACACAAAATTGGATAGAAAAAGAGAAATCTGATCCTGCGCTGCAAATACAGTGCGGGACGACTCCCTTTTTATTATCCGGAATCAGAAAGGGCGTTGTAATTATGACAACCAATGCACAGAAAAAGTACGTTTATCTCTTCGGAAAAGGAATTTCCGAAGGCCGCGCAGACATGAAGAACCTTCTCGGGGGAAAAGGTGCAAACCTCGCTGAAATGGCGATCCTCGGTCTTCCCGTTCCTGCCGGATTCACCATCACAACCGAATGCTGCGTTGATTACTTCAACAACGGCATGAAAATGCCCGAACAGCTGAAAAATGATGTTCCCGCAGCTCTCGCTGAAGTGGAAAAACTCATGGGTATGAAGTTCGGCGATCCCGAAAACCCGCTGCTCATCTCCTGTCGTTCCGGCGCACGTTCCAGTATGCCCGGTATGATGGAAACCGTCCTCAACGTCGGTCTCTCCTCCGTCACGATCCCCGGACTCATCAAGAAAACCGGCAACGAACGGTTCGTCTTTGACGCATACCGCCGTCTCATCATGATGTATTCCGACGTTGTGATGGAAAAAGCAGAAGGACTGGAACCCGCAGCCGGGAAAGGAATCCGTAAGATCCTGGACGAAAAGCTGGAAGAACTGAAAAAGGCAAAAGGCTATGCTTCCGATACCGATCTGACCGTGGAAGATCTGAAAGCTCTCTGCGAAGAATTCAAAGCGATCATCAAGAAAGAACTCGGAACTGAGTTCCCCGATGATGCAATGGCTCAGCTCAACGGCGGGATCGGCGCTGTCTTCAAAAGCTGGAACGGAAAGAAAGCTGTCGCTTACCGCAGAATCGAAGGAATTCCCGACGATTGGGGAACTGCCGTCAACGTCCAGTCCATGGTCTTCGGTAACATGGGCGATACCTCCGCAACCGGTGTTGCATTCACCCGCGACCCCGCAACCGGCGATAACAAATTCTACGGTGAATGGCTCATCAACGCTCAGGGCGAAGACGTTGTGGCTGGAACCCGTACCCCCAACCCCCTGAACGATGACACCAAGAACGAACAGAACAAGATGCTCCCCTCCATGCAGCAGCTCTATCCTGTTCTTTACAAACAGCTTGATGATATCCGCACCAATCTGGAACAGCACTATCACGATATGCTGGATATCGAATTCACCATCCAGGAAGGCGTCCTTTACATGCTCCAGTGCCGCGTTGGAAAACGTACCGGCTGCGCTGCAGTCCACATGGCTCTGGATATGCTCAACGAAGGCCTCATCGATGAAAAGACAGCTGTCACCCGCGTGGCTCCTGCTCAGCTCGATGAACTCCTCCACCCCATCCTCGATGCCAAAGCTGAAAAAGCTGCAATGGATAAACTCTTTGTGAAAGGACTTCCCGCAGGTCCCGGCGGTGCCGTCGGAAAAATCGTCTTCACCTCTGAAGACTCCATGGCTCTCTCCGCTCAGGGCATCGCAAATATCCTCGTCCGCGAAGAAACCAACCCGGAAGACGTGGAAGGTATGCGTTCCGCAAACGGTATTCTCACCTCCCGCGGCGGTATGACCAGTCACGCTGCTCTCGTTTGCCGCGGCTGGGGCAAATGCTGTATCGTCGGTGCCGGTGAACTGGTGATCGACGAAGAAGCAAAGACTGTCTCCGCTGGCGGTTACACCTTCAAAGAAGGCGACGTCATCAGCTTGAACGGTTCCAAAGGCTATGCATACGCAGGCGCAATCGATATGATGGATGCCAGCGACAACACCGACTTCCAGGCATTCATGAAACTGGTCGACAAGTTCCGTACCCTCGGAGTCCGCACCAATGCTGACACCGCAGAAGACGCAACCGTCGCCCGCAAGTTCGGTGCAGAAGGAATCGGTCTCTTCCGTATTGAACACATGTTCTACGGCAAAAACAGCGAAGAACCTCTGTTCGCTCTCCGCAAAATGATCCTTTGCAGCAGCAAGGAAGAACGTATTGCCGCATTGAATGAACTCTTCCCGATGATGAAGAAAAGCATCATTGCAACCTTTACCGCAATGAAAGGGCTGCCTGTGACCATCCGTCTGATGGATCCCCCTCTCCACGAATTTGTGCCCAAAGCTGCTGACAAGATCGCTCAGATCGCTGAAAGCCTCAACATTACCGTGGAAGAAGTGGAAAAACGCGCTGCAGCTCTCCACGAATCCAACCCCATGATGGGTCACCGCGGATGCCGTCTCGGAGTCACATTCCCCGAAGTCACCGCGATGCAGGCACGGGCAATCTTCGAAGCCGGTATCGAATGTGGAATCGAACCCGAAATCATGGTTCCTGTCACTTGCGACAAGAACGAACTGAAAGATCAGAAAGCAGTCATCAGCAAGGTCGCTGAAGAAGTCAAACAGGCTCTGAACCTGGCTGAACTCAAATACATGGTCGGTACCATGATCGAAATCCCCCGTGCTGCTATCCTCGCAGGACGTATGGCGGAAGAAGCTGAATTCTTCTCCTTCGGTACCAATGACTTGACTCAGATGACCTTCGGTTTCAGCCGCGATGATATCGGCGGATTCCTCGGTGATTACCTCGATAAGAAGATCCTGGCTTCTGACCCGTTCCAGACCATCGACGTCGACGGTGTCGGATTCCTGATCCGTCATGCAGTCACCGAAGGACGCAAAGTCCGGTCCAACCTCAAGGTCGGTATCTGCGGAGAACAGGGCGGCGAATCCGCTTCTGTCGCATTCTGCTATGCTATGGGATTGAACTATGTTTCCTGCAGCCCGTTCCGCGTGCCCATCGCGAAACTGGCAGCTGCTCACGCTGCAATCGCTGCCGGAAAATAATCTGACAAAACATCATTGTTTTCTGTCCCGCCGGAGATGAGTTTCTGACTCTCTCCGGCGTTTTTTGTTTTCTGCCGGGGAGGATTTTTCAAAGAGATGCAGGAAAAAAGATCCGGCAGAATCCGATTTCCGGATTTTTTTTGCATATTTTCTTCTTTTTTTCAAAAAATCCTGATGGAAAAGACTTGAACATTTCCATGTTTGTGCTAAAGTACGGAATAGTAGAAAAATAATCTTATTCAAGGAAGGTAAACATAATGGCTATCACAAAAATCAACAACGTTCTCGTGAAACATGGCAAAATCATGTTTGCTGTCATTACAGCGATCATCATCGTTTCATTCGTGTGGTTTTTCACCCCCGGAACCAGCGGAAGCATTCTGTTCAACAAGGATCCGAACTCCCCCAATGCAGTTTGCGGTGAAGTATTCGGAACCTCCGTGCAGAACAAAGATGTCTCCAGAATCATCAATGACATGACCCTGTTCCATGCAATGCAGGCAAATGTCTCCCCGAATCCGCATCTCTTCAACATCTCTTACGATCAGGCATTTATGCTCGCCATGTTCTACGCCGCAGCTGAAAAACTCGGTGTCGTGGTCAACGATGATGATGTGGTGGCACTGATCCGCGAATGTCCGACTTTCAAAAAGGACAACACATTCAATGCAGATGCCTACATCGCTTACGAAAAAGAAAAACTTCAGCCTGCAGGCTATACCGAACAGGATCTGCAGAACGCGATCCGCACCATTCTTACCGTGGAAAGCCTTGCCTCTCTGGCTGGAGATGTCATTGTTCCCCCTGCAGAATTGGCAGAATTCGTGAAGACCTTCACGGAAAAACATGAAGTGCTCAGCATTACATTCAATGTTGAGAACTTCAAGAAGGGAATCAACCCCACCGAACAGGATCTGCTCACATTCTATAATAACAACAAAAATCTCTTCATGATCCCCGAATCCTACAAGGCAGAAGCAGTTCTGTTCCGTTATGCGATCTATGAAAGTAAGGCAGCTGTCACACCCGCAGAAATCAAAAAATATTATGATGACAACAAAGCGTCCTTCGTAAAAGACGGGAAACAGCAGACTCTTCAGGAAGTTACAGCAATGATCACCACGCTGCTGAAGACCCAGAAGAAGAGAGCTGCCGCAATGGCTGCCGCAACTGCTCTGCGGGAAGAAATCTATAAAGAAACCGCTGATATCGCCGGCGATAAGGCTGCATACCTTGGAAAATTCCAGGATGTCGTGAAAAAATTCCCCGGCGGAAAAGTTACAATCAACTGGTTCACCGCCTCCGATGCAAAACTCCCGACTGTCGGCAAGGATGACGCCCTCAAAAATGCTCTTGTTGCACAGTCCAAGAGCAACGTCCCTGTGACAGATCCTGTCTTGGGCGAAAACGGAGTTTATGTTGCAGCCATTGTGGAAGTCCAGCCTGCAAAGGTGGCAGAATTCGCAGCGATCAAGGATAAAGTCAGAGCTGCTTACATCAATCAGACGGCACTTGTTGCGGCAAATGAAGCAATGCGCACTTTCGCAGCTGCATTGATCGCAGAAAAGAATCCCGATACCAAGAAGATCCAGCAGCTTGCCAAAGGCGGAACTGTCAAGGCTTTTGCTCCCTTCAGTCTCTTCCCCGGAAGCCAGGATGTTTCCCCGGAAATCAGCTCTCTTGCTTCCAATACTGCAACCGGAAAGCTCTCCGAAACCTACGATTCACCTGCCGGCCCTGTGGCGGTCTTCGTTCTGAAACGGACCCCTTCCACAGATCAGGAAACCGGTATCTACAAGCAGCTTCTTGAATTCCAGTACAAGATGATCAAACAGCAGATCGTCAGTACCAATCTCCAGGAATGGATCTCCAAGAATATCAAGAACTATATGCAGCAGTCTGAAGATCAGGCGCAGCAGTAATCCGTTTCCACCGGTGAAACAATATGGCAAAGGGTTCGGGAAAAAAGAACAGAGAGGCGAAGAAATCTTCTGAAAAGGAGATTTCCTCCTCCGGAGTCCGTTTTCGTTGGAAAACGTATGCGTTCCTGACCCTTTTGCTTGTCGTTGTTCTCGGAATCGGATTCTCTTATTTCCCCGAAGAACAGGTTCCGGACGGAATCAGACCGGTTCATATTTACTGTCTCCGGTTCCGGAATACTCTGATCGCCCGCAGCGGGCTGGATCTTTACCGCTATGATGATACAGCAACGGTGCGGACAGCGGATTCTCCTGATATTCCGGTATATTTTGCCCCCGGGTTCCGGATCACGGAAGGACTCTGCCAGTTCATCAACTCAGCCCAGAGCTCTCTGGAGGTCTGCATTTATGATTTGGATCTTCCGGAAGTGGCAGAGGCTTTGATCAATGCAAAAAAACGCGGGGTGACCGTTGATTTGGTCATTGACACAGACAACCGGAAACTGATTGCAGTGGAACGGCTTGCAAAAGCAGGGATCCGGATTGTCACGGATAAGCGGGCAACAATCATGCATCATAAATTTGTCATTGCAGATGCCCGCCGTGTCTGGACTGGTTCCTTCAATTTCACCGAAAACGGCGAAGGTAAAAATGACAACAATGCCCTGATCCTGGAATCTCCTGAGATCGCGGCATGTTATCTTCATAAATTCAATGAATATATCTCCGGGAATTTCAGCACTTCCGCTTCTGAAAAAACGGTCAAAGGGAAAGCCTTCATGGGAAAAATCCCTCTTGAAGTTGCATTTTCTCCCAGTGATGGTGTGGCTGATCTGATTTGCACCCAGCTCTCCTATGCAAGAAAAAAGGTCCGGATCATGGCATTTGTTCTGACTTCGGAAAAGATTGCACAGCAGCTTGGCGAGCTGGCAAAAAGAGGGGTCGATGTACAATGTATTCTTGACCGCGGTCAGGCGCGAAGCCGATACAGTCAGGATCAATATTTGCTCGGATGCGGGGTGAAAACTTACATTTCGCCCAATGCCCGGGGGAAAATGCATCACAAAGTCATTGTGGTGGACGATGAAACCGTAATTACCGGAAGTTATAATTTTTCAGAGAATGCGGAAAACGGCAATGATGAGAACATCATTATCATCCGGAGTCCGGAACTTGGGAAGTTGTTTGACCGGGAATTCAACCGTTGTTTGAATGGAACGAAAGGATATTGAACATGCTGAAAAAAATGTTGTTGCTGCTTCTTCTGTGCTGCACTGTTGCAGTCAGTGCCCAGCAGAAAATTGCAGTTGTGGATATGGATAAACTTTTCCGGGAATATTACAAGACCAAGATCGTGGAAGCCAATCTGAAACGGCAGGCGGATATTTACAAAGAGTATGCCATGAAACTTCAGGAAGAGATCCGGCGGCTCCGGCAGGAATATGTGGAACTGCGGGATGCTTCTCTGAATGTGGTTCTTACAGAGGCCGCCCGGGAAAGCAAACGTCTTGCGGCCAGGGATAAATACAATCAGATTCTTGCAAAAGAAAATGAATTGAAAAATTACAACAGAGAAAAACAGGCGCAGCTCCGGGATGATCAGGATAAACAGAGAGCCAAAATCCTGGAGGATATCCGTACTGTTGTTAAAAATCAGGCTGTTCTCGGCGGATATCATCTGGTTCTGGACAGCACAGCACTTTCGATTTCAGGGCTTCCGGTTTTGATTTATTCCGAACCGGCGGCAGATATTACAGCGTCCGTTCTGAAAGAATTGAACGCAGGACACAGAACCTCCCCCGCAAAATAAAACGGAAAGGATTGAAAAATGGCAGAATATACCGCAGCTCAACTGGCAGAGATCATTAACGGAACCATCAATGGCGATGCCGAACGGAAAATCACCGGAGTCAACTCTCTCGGACTTGCAACCGAACAGGATCTTTCTTTCCTCTCCACCATCAAATACCGTCATAAAATGGATGTCAGCAAAGCCGGAATCGTGCTGATCGGAAAAAATATTCAGGTGGAACCCTCTGAAAAGCGCACCTACATTACCTGCGAAGATGCTGATAAAGCGTTCGGAAAACTGTGCGGACTTTTCACTCCGGAACCGATCAAATATGAACCCGGAATTGCTCCCGGAGCATTTGTTCATCCGACAGCAACGGTTGATCCCACAGCCTCCATCGGCCCCAACGCGGTCATTCAGGAAGGGGCTGTGATCGGAAAAAATACCGTGATCTGCGGCGGAGCTTACATCGGACACTTTGCGAAAGTCGGCGATGATTGCTTTATCAGTGCAAACGTCTCCATCATGCACCGCTGTATTCTCGGAAACAAAGTCATCATTCATCCCGGTGCTGCCATCGGCGGAGACGGATTCGGATTCACCCCGACCCTCCGCGGTTTGATCAAGGTACCCCAGAACGGGATCGTTCAGATCGACAACGATGTGGAAATCGGAGCAAACTCCACCATTGACCGTGCCCGTTTCGGAAAGACCTGGATCAAGAAGGGGGTCAAGATCGATAACATGGTCCACGTTGCCCACAACGTGATTGTCGGCAACTCTTCTGTCCTGATCGGTCAGTGCGGAATTGCCGGAAGTGCGGAAATCGGCTGTGGAGTGATTGTGGCAGCTCAGGCTGGAGTCAATGGACATATCACGCTTGGAGACGGCTGCCGGATTGCCGGAGCTTCTGCAGTCCAGAAGAGTGTTCCGCCGGGAGTTTCCGTATTCGGAACCCCTGCTGAAACAGAACGGGAATTCTTTGAACGCCATACCCTTCCCCGGAAGGTCAAACGTCTTGTCAGCCGGATCGAACAGCTGGAAGCCGCCCTTGCAGCTCTTACCGCAGAAAAGAAAGAAGGGGCAGAATGAGCTTCAAGCTGCTGTTCCTGATCACCTGCTGTCTTCTGGCAGCAGGCTGTACGCATGTAAAGTACGGGGAATTTGAAGTTGAAGCAGTCAATACCGTTGCCGGAGTTTCAGCCGGAATGTCCAAAGATGGAGAGCATCTTGTTCTGGAACGGGGCGAACAGCGGCAGGCGATCTATATCCCGGGCAGTGTCACAGAACCGATTAAAGTGTACAGTTGTCAGGAAGCCCCTCTTCTTTTTGCAAGGATTTTCTATTTTGGCAGAAAGGGAGCCGCGATTCTCAGAGTGGAATTGCCGCCGAAAAGAACTGATCTGAAATTCTACCGTTACCGGGAAATCGGAGCGGATGTAACCTTTCAGGGAAAGAAAGCCTGGATCATGGATCTGAAAGAAGTTTATCCTTCAGGAAATAAACTGCGGATCACCTTTGAAGCAGTTGGAATGCAAGGAAGAAAAACAGGAATCTATGATCCGGCAGCCAATGAAATTACGGCTGTGGAATGACGATGTCCCCTCTCAAAATCCCCGAATTGCTTGCCCCGGCCGGAAATCTGAATACTGCGCTGGCAGCCTTTGATTCCGGCGCAGATGCCGTTTATGCCGGATTAAAAAAATTCAATGCCCGGGAACGGGGAGACAATTTTACCGCGGAAGAGATGGGACAGCTCATTTCTTATGCGCACCGGAACGGAAAAAAAGTTTATCTCACCTTCAATACGCTGCTCCGGGATTCGGAATTTCAGGAAGCGGCAGAGGCTTTGGCAGAACTCCATTATCTTCATCCGGATGCTCTGATCGTTCAGGATATCGGTGCCGCCGCAATCATCCGGGACTATTTTCCCGGATTGGAGATCCATGCTTCCACCCAGATGGCGATCCACAACTCCGCCGGGATCAGAACCGCCGCGGAAATGGGATGTTCCCGCGTGATCCTGGAACGGGCAGCTTCTCTGGAAGAGTTGCGGCTCATGGCAAAGAATCCCCCCGTGGAACTGGAAGTCTTCATCCATGGGGCATTATGCTGTTCTCTCTCCGGGATCTGTCTTCTCTCCTCCTGGATCAGCCGTGGAGATGCCAGCGGAAACCGGGGCAAATGCAAACAGCCCTGCCGGATGCTTTATGAAGATTCCACAGGAAAAGAAGGCTTTTTCCTTTCCACCCGGGATCTTTGCGGGATCGATCTCGTTCCGGAATTTATCAGAATGGGGATCTCCTCCCTGAAAATCGAAGGCAGACTCCGGAAAGCAGATTATGTCTCGGGGGTTGTCAAAGCATACCGGACCGTTTTGGATCATCCGGAGGATCCGGAAGCCAAAAAAGAGGCTTACCGTCTTCTTGACCGGACCTGCTCCCGGGAGCGGTCTCTGGGATATTATACAAAAGAATCTGCCGGCAGCCTGACCCGTCCGGAATCGCCGGGAGGGATCGGTCAGATCCGGGGCAGAGTGATCCGCGCAGGCAAAAATTCCTTTGAAGCAGAGCTTTCCGCCAGTTTGCATGTGGGGGATAATATCCGCGTTCAGAGCGTCAATGGGGATGATGCCCAGGCATTTACGATTCTGGATCTTTCTACCGCAGCGGGCAAAGTCAAGCAGGCGCCTGCCGGATGCCGGTGTACCATCGGAGCTCCCAAGCGGAATATTGCTTCCGGAGGAATCATCTACCGGATCGGTTTTACTCATGATACCATGGAGAAACGGATCGGGAATCTTCCGCCCTTCCGCCCTGCATTGCCGTTGGAAATTGCTCTTGACGGAACCTCTTTAACGGTTGGATCGGAATATGGTAATTTCTCTTGTACGCTTGCACTTTCCCCGTCGAAAAACCGTCCGGTCACAGCAGAAATTCTGAAAGAAGCGTTTGAAACAATCGGGAATCTCACCTTTGCACCGGAAGTGAAACAGGTTTCGATCAGCGGAGAATGGTTTTTCCCGGCTTCTCTTCTGAAAGACTTGCGGCGTCAATTCCGGGAATGGGCAATTGAAACAATCGATCCGGAATCGTTCCGGAACCGTTCCGCCGCCTGCGCCCGGAGATTTCTCGAAGCAGCGGAAGCAATGAAATTCAAAGGCGGACTTCCTCTTTATGAACAGGGCATTGAATTACCGTTTTTCACAGCGGAACCGGACTGGAACGATTTGGAAAAGATGGTGGAATCCCGCTTGCAAAAAGGAGAAAAAATCTTCTGTGCGGCAAATCTTTCCCATTTTCAATTGAAGAAAAAATTTCCTGAAATGATTCTGAAAACCATTCCGCCTTTCCCGGTTTCCAACCGGTTTGCGGCAAAAGAATCTGCGTCGCTCGGGGCAGCAATGGTTCATGCACATGTGGAACTTCCCGAACGGGAAAAATCTTCTTTGAGAGCAGGTTCCCCTGTTCCGGTGGAAGAATATACCGGAAATCCGGTTCTTCTTGCCACGCGGGCGGCGGTCAAAGCAAAAGGCACTCTGCGAACCGCTGGCGGACTCCGGTTCCGGATCGAAAAACGGGGAGAATTCACCTGTATTCTGGAAGATAAATGATAAAACGGATTTCTTTTTTCCTTATCATTGAAAGAGTTTGCAAATATCAACGTATCATATATAATAACAGGAAATGCGGAACAGAAAAGAATGAGTACAGTTTCTGAGTACAAATATTATGCCTTTATCAGTTATTCCCGGAAAAATTCCAGGGCGGCGGCATTTTTGCATCGCGGCTTTGAACGGTTCCGCTTTCCGGCAAAAATCGTACGCAAAGAAAATCTTCCGCCGGATAAAAAATATATGAAGCCGATTTTCCGCGACAAGCGGGATCTGGAAGTTTCAGAAAAAAGTTTCCAGGAAAACCTCAACTCTGCGATTGAATTTTCCCACTATCTTGTGGTTCTGTGTTCCCCCGAAGCCGCAGTCTCGGAATGGGTGCAAAAAGAGATCGAATTCTTTCTTGCGACTCATGACAACCGGTTGGAGCTGATCGTTCCGGTGGTTCTGAGCGGGATCCCCGGCAGCAATGATGAACAGGAGTGTCTGCCGGAACCGTTGCGCAAAAACGAGTTTATCTCCCGGAACCTTCCCCGAATGACCCCGGATGAGGGAGAAACGGAAAAAGTCAGCTGGGGAAACGGTCTTATCCAGGCGATCAGCTACATGCTCGGCATCAAAAAGGGAAGCGTCAAATCCGTTTTCGATGCAGAACAGATCCGTTTTTACAAGCGGTCTTCCATGGCGGCGATTTTTGCATTGATGCTTGCCGCAGGATTAACGATCTGGGCTCTCAATGCAGAACAGAAAGCAAAGGAACAGGCGGATCTTTCCAAAGATATTCTGCAATTTGTGGAAGAGGTTTTTCAATCTACAGATCCCTTCCAATCCGGAGATAAAGATACCCGGATCATGGAGGCACTCCAGACAGAAATCCCGGAGATTCAGAAGATCGGAAAATGGCAGCTGAAGGCCTCAGTCTCTCTTACGATCGGCACGATCATGTGCCATCTGGGAGAGTATGAACAAGCAATGGAGTTACTGGAACTTTCCGTTGCTTTATATGAAACAAATGCTCCGGATTCTCTGGAATTGAGTTCCAGCTATCTCAACCTCGCAATGGCCTTTCTCGGTCAGAGAAAATTCAAAGAGGCATTGCATTTTTTACAGAAAGCGGAAAGGATCCGGGAAAAGAAATTCGGGGAACATCATCTGGAAACCGCTGA
The DNA here is from genome assembly GCA_017456805.1 of Lentisphaeria bacterium. The sequence goes on along the minus strand of JAFTIQ010000016.1, from coordinate 27,935 downwards.
GGTTTACGCAGCTGCCGGGACGATCTTTTACAGCAAGGGTTCTTATGACAAAGCCTTGGAATATTACAATAAAGCGCTGATAATCCGGAAAGGGGAATTAGGGGAAAATCATCTGAAAACCGCTGAGGTTTACAATCATATCGGCAATGTATATAATGAACAGGGCAAGCACGAGGAGGCATTGGAATATTTTCAGAAAACCCTTGAAATCCAAGAGAAAAATACGGATGCGAACCATCCGGACCGGGCATTGATTTATAACAGTATCGGTATGATTTATCTCAACACAAAGAAATATCCGGAAGCAATCACTCATTTTGAAAAAGCGCTCCAGATCTTTCAAAAAACACTGGGGGAAGACCACCCTCATACGGCTGTCCTCTATTACAAACTCGGAACAACCTATGAATTTCAGCAAAACCGCATGGAAGCCTTGAACTGTTATAAGAAAGCTCTTGCGATCTCAACACAGGTTTCCGGCGAAAAACACCACTTCACAAAAACAGTTATCCGCGCCCTTAAAATGCTCGAAGAGAAGTCTGAATAACGCTTCTGACCGCTTCTCCTGACCACCTCGACGGAAAAACAACTTTTCCGGAAATATTTCTCACCAAAAAGTGAAAAAATTGCACAATTTTTTGAAATTAATTTGCGTTATTAATAATATGATGTATTGTACAAAAAAAAATAAAAATAAGTGAGGACGTTATGCAAAAAAAGAACATTTTCAGGTCCGGAATTCTCCTTTCCGGACTGATTGCTGCTTCCATTATTGCGGGGGGCTGTGCAAAAAAAGAACAAAAAAAAGCAGTGGAACGGGAAATCCGCGTTACGGTTCAGCCACTTGAAAAACGGATGTTCCGGAGGCAAATTCCGGTACAGGGAACGGTTGACCCCGTTCAGTTCGCTGTTCTTTCCGCCAAAATCGGAGGAACCGTGGAAAGTTTTCCTGTCGAAACAGGGCAAGTCCTCAAAAAAGGCGATATGATTTATGAAATTGACCGTCAGGTTCTCCGGAATCAGGTGATCCTGCGGGAAGATGAAATCAAGATCAAAGAAGCCGAGATCCAGATTGCAACAGCCAATCTTGCCAGTGCCCGTCTCTCCCTGAAAAAAGCGGAGCTGGATTACAACCGCGCCAAGAAACTTCTGGATTCCAAAGCAATGAGTATTGCGGAATTTGAAGAGTATGACACCAATTTCAAAAAGGCTCAGAACGATGTTGTCAGTGCGGAAGCGGCGATTGCCAATGCACGGGCACAACTGAAGCAGGCGCAGAGCAACCTGATGATCGCAAAGAAAAACCTTGCTGATTCCGTCCATCTTGCCCCCTTCGACTGTACGGTTGTCGGAACCTATGTGGAAGAAAAAGAATATGTTTCCACCGGAACCAGGATCCTCCGGATCGAAAATCTGAATGAACTGGAAGTAGTCTGTTATATCAGTGCTGTTTACTACAATGACATTGTTCAGGGGAAGACAAAAGTTGATATTTCAGTTGACGGAGTGAAAAAAGGGACTGCGCTGATTTCGTTCAAGGCGCCCTCCATCGATCCCCAGAGCAGAACATTCAAAATCAAAGTGCAAGTGCCCGCGACATTCGGTCTTGTTTCCGGGATGCTGTGCAACGCCAATATCATTCTGGAAGAAAAAGAAGCCTGGGGACTTCCTGCAGACGCCTTCCTGCTCCGCGCCAACAACCGGTATATTGTCTATACCGCCGGCCCCGGGAACCGGGCGAAAAGCTTCACGGTCAAACCCGGAATCGTGGATGGAAATTACCGGGAAGTGCTGAATCCTGAGGAGATCATGAAAGAACAGGTCATCGTCAGCGGCCAGAGTTTTGTCAACGCCGGAGCTCTTCTCCGTGTCACTCCTGCCAGGAAATAAGGGGGTGAAGTTATGTTTTTAAGCAGATGGTCCGTCAGGCGTCCAATCGCCATGACCTCCTTTATCATCATTCTGGTAATGATCGGGTGTTATTTCTATCCGAAGCTCAGTATTGACCTGCTTCCGAATATGGAAATTCCGGTGATCCTTGTCCGCTGCGAATACGAAGGCGCGAGCCCCTCGGAAATTGAAATCGAAATCGCAAAACGGATTGAAGACGCTGTGGCATCCATTGACGGGATCAAGCATGTGACAAGTCTTTGTATTGAAGATGAAGCCCGCGTTCAGCTGGAATTCAATATGGGAATCAACGTTGACGTTGCGGCGACAGATGTCCGGGAAGCTCTGAACCGGATCCGGAAGACGTTTCCGGACGGTGCAGATGATCCGGTGATCCGGAAAATCGATACCAACGCAACGACCGTTGCCCACGTTTATCTGGTCGGTGACCGTACTCAGGATGATCTGTATGACTATGCAGACGATGTGATCGCGGACCGCTTCGCCTCCGTCGCAGGGGTCGGAGAAGTCCGTGTTTACGGGGCAAATGAAATGCAGATCCACATTCTGCTTGACCGGGAAAAACTTGCGGCAATGAACATCTCCATCAACGATGTCGTCAAGAAGCTGCGGGACAACAACATCCGGGAACCCATCGGACGAATTCAGATCGACCGGCAGGAAAAGAACGTCACCTTTGAAGGCGACTTCAAGGATTTTGAAGAGATCCGTTCTCTTGAAATCGGGAAATATGAAAACCGGCGCATCTATCTCCGGGACGTTGCAGAGATCAAACTCATGAGCCGCGAAGTGCGGAGTAAAGCATACGTCAACGGAAAACCGGCTGCCCGGTTCAATATCGTGAAGAAAGGGGAGGCAAACGCCATTGAGGTGATCCGCGGAATCCGTCAGCGGTTCGATCAGCTCGTGAAAAACGGAGAACTTCCCTCCGGAATGGAACTGGTCTGGTTCCATGACTCCGGAGAGTTTATTCAGGCATCTGTGGATGATGCATGGTCCAGTATTCTGACTGGGATCATTCTGACCGCTGTTCTTCTGTTCCTGTTCCTCCATGAACCGCGTTCCACCTTTATCGTGATGATCTCCATGCCGGTTTCTGTGATCGTGACTTTCGCCGCCATGTACTATTGCGGATATTCGTTCAACATCATGACCCTGCTCTCCCTGGGATGCTCCGTGGGGATCCTCGTGACCAACTCCATTGTGGTGATCGAAAATATCTTCAAACATCTTGACAGGGGCGAGAACATCAAAGAGGCGGCTGAGCGCGGAACCGGAGAAGTCATTGCGGCAGTTTCCGCCAGTGCTCTGACCAACGTGGTCGTGTTCGTCCCCGTGATGATGATGACCACCCGTATCGGCAGCATGATGATCCCCTTCGCCGGAGTGATGGTGGGGGCAACACTTGTCTCCCTGTTTATCAGTTTCACCATGACCCCGATCCTTGCCTGTCTGTTGCTGAAAGCGCAGAATCATGATCCCAACCGGAAGAAAACATTCCTGGAAAAGTTTTTTATCCCCTGGGATATGGGCTACGACTGGCTCTGCCGGAAATTCAACCGCAGTATTGAGTGGACCGCTAAGTATCCGAAGACTCTGCTTCTGTTTGTGATCGCCGGCTCCGCAGCGGTCTACTTCTTCATGGTTCCGCATGTGGGACTTTCCTTCCTGCCTTTCTGTGACCAGGGAGAGATCCGGATCAAGTTTGAATTCCCCACCAATTACAACCTGGAAACAACAGAAAAATTGGTCATGGAAGCTGCTGACCGGCTGAAAAAATATGATTTCATCACCGGAACCGCCATCAATATCGGGAACGCAGGCGGCGGTGCCGGACAGGTCTCCGCAGCAGTGTATCTCGGTCAGATCACATTGAAAACAACCAAAAAAATGGATCGTGAAGAGACGATCTGGCAACTGCAGGAAGTCATCCGGAAAGAACTGGATTATCTTGACGGATGCCGGGTCACTCTGACCATTCCGGCGACCTTCGGCGGAAGCGGCGCTGAAATCCGGTGCGTCATCAACGGCCCTGATCTTCAGGTCCTCGAAGAAGCAGAAATGACCGTTATGGAAAAAATCCCCACCCTCGGGATCACCCGTGACCTTGACTCCAGCCGGCGGGAACGGAAACCGAATATCAGTATCCGCCCGAACCGCACCATCCTGCAGAATATGGGTTTGAGCGCCCAGGAACTCTATGATCACATGCTCGGTTCTCTGGACGGAATCGAAGTCGGAGACTTCCGTACCGCCTCCAGAACCTTTGATATCCGGCTGAAAAACAAGAAGGAATATGGAGAAACCCAGCTGCATCAGATCTCGCCGGTAACAAAAGAAAATGCCCCGCTGGGAACAGAAGCCGTTGCGGAAATCCAGGAAGATACCCGTCCTGTGGTCATCAACCGCTACGACAAAGTCCGCACCATGTGGATCTATGCAAATACAGCTCCCGGCATGGCGCTGGGCCCTGTTTCCGATCAGATCCGGAAAACTGCAACAGAAGCTCTGCCCCCGGGATATAACGTCCGTATGAGCGGAAGTGTGGAATTGATGAATGATACCGCAAGAGAATTTGCAAGCGTTCTGGCTCTGGCAGCCGTCCTCACCTACCTGCTGATCGCGGCAATCATGGAATCCTGGACTCAGCCGTTCCTGATCATGTTCTCCGTTCCGCTGGGCTTCCTGGGAATGTACCTGACCCTTTATCTTACCGGTATGTCCATGTCTCTCATGGGACTTCTGGGAGGTGTCATGATGATCGGAATCGTGGTGAACAACGCAATTCTGATCATGGATGAATGTGCCCGCCTTGTCCGGGAAGAAGGAATGACCACCCACAAAGCCATGCTTCAGGCAACAGAAGAAAAATTCCGTCCTATCGTTATGACAAGCATTGCCTCCGTCATGGGGATGCTGCCCATGGCATTGGGAACGGGGCTCGGTTCAGAACTCCGTGCCAGCTGCGGTATGGGCGTTGTCGGAGGATTGACTGTTTCCGCTCTGCTCACGCTCTATGTGATCCCGGCTCTTTACTTCGCATTTGTCCGGGATACCGCAAAACCGAAAAAAGTAAAAGCTGCCAAAGCATAAAAACAGGTGTGAAGAGCCCCTCCTATGCGTGAAAATGTGAAGCTGAGCCTGCCGGCTCTATGAAGTGCTGTTTTTTGTGTTAGCGGCTGAGCCGGGGGAGGAGCACACAAGCTGTGGATTGACTGGGAATGAACGGAGTGAACAGAGTATACTGAGTGTACGGTGTTCGAGCAGGGGGCACGGGATTTCGAACAGCCTTTTCTTGGCCCGCTTTCTCCCAGGACTCTTAGTATTCTCAGTATTCCCAGAACCCGGGCAGATACGCTTTTCCGGCTGAGCCGAAGAGATAGGCGCACAAGCAAAGGAGCGGCTGGGGAACTGGGAGTTCGGGGAATTCTGGGAGCACTGGGATTACTGAGAGCTTTCACGCCGGGGTACGCAAAGAAAAGCTCCACCGTTCATTTCCGTTTCAACCGGCTGAGCCAATAGCAGAAACAGCTTATTCCAGTTCTCCGGTAAAGCGGAAAACCTCTTCTGTTTCTGCATTCAATTCATCGAAAAATGTTTTCATAAAAGATCCACGTTCCACAGCCAGGGCTTTCCCGGAAGCGGTCAGCATCCGCTGTGGGACATTCCGCAGTTTCACCAGATATTCCCGGTAACCGGTATCTTCCGGACCGTATTCCGCCCCCTCCAAAGCCTGTTTCTCCGTGTTATGAATCCTCGCTCCCACATGGGAGGCAAAATGAAAGGTTCTGGCGATCCCTACCGCTCCGATGGAATCCAGTTTATCCGCATCATAAACAATTTTTTCCGCCAGTGTCACGGGAGTATCTTTTCCCCGGTAACGGTGTTTTCCCACACATTCGCCGACCGCATAGAGGAAAGATTCCTCTTCGCATCCCAGTTCCCGCAGGATCTCAACAGATTTCACCCTGCCTAATGCCGCATGACAGATGCTTCCCTTGCCGGAATCCTCTTCCGGACGGGCACAATCATGAAGCAAAGCAGCATAACGGACGATCCGGAAGGACGCTTCATCCTCCGCCGGAAGCTCCATTTTCGCGATCTTGCATGCATTGACATATACCCGCATGGTATGATCCAGATCATGTCCGCCGCGAACACCTGAAAAAATAGCGCGTACCCGTTCGAATACGCGCTGAAAAAGTTCATCGTTCATGAATCACTCTTTTTCCTCTTCCAAAGGACGGGGATCGCTGGTTTCCAATGTTTTCTTCAATTCCAGCTGATGAGAGTGCCGGTTCTTCGGGATCACGGTCAGCCAGGAATGATCATCCAGCGGGAAGATCTGATAATGCTTTTCATCTTCTGCCCGGTCATATCCGATCACCGTGTTCGGCGGAATCACATTGTGCTTGTCAATGATACAGTTGCGGATCCGGCTGTGTTCTCCGACAGAGACGTCGTTCAGGAGAATACAGTTGTGCACCGTGGCATAGCTGTGAACATGAACAGAGTTGAAAAGAACGGAGTTGGTGACCGTACTTCCGGAAACGATACAGCCGTCGCAAACGATGGAGTTGATGGCTTTTCCGATTCTGGGCAAACCGTAGGTATCCACTTCTTCATTATGAACAAATTTTGCAGCAGGCAAGCTGAAGTGATAGTTGTAAATCGGCCATTTGTCATTGTAAAGATCAAGCTGCGGAGAGGTGGAACGAAGATCCATATTCGCTTCAAAATAAGCCTTGATCGTTCCGACATCCCGCCAGTAGGGTTTTCCTGTGGCGGACTGACCGGGGATCCGGTTATCGTAGAAGTTGTAAGCAAAGAGCCGTTTGGTTTCCACCAGACTCGGAATAATATCTTTTCCGAAGTCATGGCTGCTGTTCTTGTGTTCATAGTCATTCTTCAGCAGAGAGATCATATCTCCGGTGTTGAAAATATAATTTCCCATGGAGGCAAGACACATGTTTTTATCATTGGGCAGCGGGGTGGGATGTTCCGGCTTTTCCTGGAATCCTACAATACGCCAATCTTTATCCACCTGAATAACGCCGAACTGATGCCCTTCCGAAATCGGAACAGGAATTGCGGCGACCGTTGCGATCGCATTGTTGCTGGCATGAAAATCGATCATCTGGCTGATATCCATTTTATAAATATGGTCTCCGCCGAAAACAGCCACCAGGTCAGGATTGAAATCTTCCACCAGATGCATATTCTGATAAATCGCATCAGCAGTTCCGCGATACCAGGTTCTGTCCTGAGTCTGCATCTGTGCAGGCACGGGAATGATGAAACTGCCGCGAACCTGTGTATTGGAAATATTCCACCCGTTGATGATGTGTTCCATCAAACTCTGGGACTTGAACTGAGTCAACACAAAAATACTGTTGATCCCGCTGTTCACGAAATTGCTGAGCACAAAGTCGATAATCCGGTATTTCCCGCCAAAGGGAACGGAAGGTTTTGCCCGTTGATTGGTGAGGGGAGAAAGACGGGTTCCTTCGCCGCCGGCGAGGATCATTCCAAGTACTGACATTCTCATAATCTGTTATTCCTTTTCAAAAAATAGTTTCTTTTCTCCAAGGCTGACTGCGGAACAACATCAGATATGCCTGATCATGTTTCGGAACCAGCCTTTCTTCCGAAAGAAAAGTCATCTATTCCTAATTATAGCACGGATTCCAAAAAGAATCAACCTGTTTTTATGAAAAAAAATGAAAAAAGTCTCACGATCCTCTCTCTTGCAAAATTCTAAACTGTGATTATATTATAAAAAAACAAATATGGAGGCTTAGGGTCACTATGGAACAGAAAATTTTCCGGACAGCACTCATCGGTTTGGGACGGATCGGCTGGCAGATACATTTACCGGCACTCATGGCAAATCCGGATAAATTTCAGGTCTGTGCCGCTGTTGATCCTCTGGAAGAACGGGGCAAAGAGGCAGAACAAACCTTCGGGATCCCTCATTCCTACCGTTCCATCAGTGATATGCTGGCAGACCAGAAACCGGATCTCGCAGTAGTGTGCTCTCCTACAAAGTTCCATGCGGAACAATGTATTCAACTTCTGGAAAACGGGATCGATGTGTTTTGCGATAAACCCGTTGCCTCTGATTTGCAGGAAACAAAAGCCATGTTTGCCGCCGCTGAAAAATATGGAAAACGCCTGACCGTTTTTCAATCCCGGCGGGTCTTTCCGGATACGTTTACCATCAAAGAGATCTTGCAATCCGGAAAACTGGGCAAGATCTATGAGCTGAAAGCCTTCATCGGAAATTATGCAAGAAGAAACGATTGGCAGGCATTCAAAAAACATGGCGGCGGAATGTTCCGGAATTACGGAGTTCATTATGTGGATAAAATGATGTATCTTCTGGGAGAACCTCTGGAGCCGCTGATGTGTCAAACTGCCTGTGTTGCCTCCCTCGGCGATGCGGATGATGTGGTAAAAATCGTTTTCCGCGGCAAAAACAGCGGAATCATAGCGGATCTTGAAATCAATCAGGCATCCGGTTATTCTCCCTACGTCTGGGCGATTTACGGCAGCTGCGGTGCCGCTTATCTCGAATCTTATCTGGGAGAGTGGCGTTTGCGTTATTTTGACCCGGCAGAGCTGGCACCGAATTCTGCATCCGATGATCTGGCGGCACCCGGACGGAAATACCCGAAAGAATCTTCCCCCATTCCGTTCCGGGAAGAAATCCTGAAACGGAAAGAATGGAAAGGATTCGGAGAGATCTTTTACGAAAATCTGTATGAATATATGACCGGTAAAGCTGAGCCGCTGGTTCCCCCATCCGAGACCATCGCATTGATGGAACTTCTGGAAAAATGCCGGATCATGGCAGAGGGATGCTGAAACCATGGGAAAAATCATGATAAAGCTGATTTCTGAAATTCTATTGATATCGATTCTCTCCGGATTGATTTCATTGGCATATTGGCATCTTGTTGTATATTATGGCTTTCCGATGATAAATCTCTTCAGATGGAAATTTGATGGAGAAAGTGCTTACAACTGTCTTTTTTTTGAAATATTTCTCATTCTTTTCTGCTTGATATCCGTAATCTTTTGCACAATACAAATTCTCAGGAAAAGAAAAGCATCTGCTCATCAAAGTTGATATCCCATCTCAAAAGTTGGGACAATCTCAAAAAATAAAATAATTTTTCCTTCTTCCGGATTGCGAAATCATTTTTACACGGTATATTACTGTGAACAGGAAGAAAGGACACTGTTATGGGATTGTTCAAATTAGTTTCTGATTATACCCCGTCAGGCGATCAGCCGGCGGCGATCGAAGCGTTGACGAAAAATCTCCGTTCGGGCTGTTCCCATCAGCTGCTTCAGGGAGTGACCGGATCCGGAAAAACATTCACGCTGGCAAATGTGATTGCTCAGCTTGACCGCCCGGTGCTGGTATTTTCCCACAATAAAACACTGGCAGCTCAGCTTTACAGTGAATTCAAATCCTTCTTCCCGGAAAATGCGGTGGAATATTTCATCAGCTATTACGATTATTATCTGCCGGAATCCTATATTCCGCAGACAGATACCTACATTGCGAAGGATGCCAGCATCAACGAAAATATTGAACGGCTCCGTCTCTCCGCCACATCCTCCCTGATCTCCAGAAAAGATGTCATTGTTGTGGCAAGTGTTTCCTGCATTTACGGTTTGGGCTCCCCTGATGAATTCCAGGGGATGTGCATTGAACTGAACGTGGGGGATGAAGTCAACCGGACAGAATTTCTCCACAGATTGATCGCGATCCAGTACAACCGGAACGATATTGCCCCGGAAAAAGGCATGTTCCGTGTCCGGGGAGACTCCGTGGATGTGTTTCTGGCGGAAAAAGATGAGGTTCTCCGGATAGAATTCTGGGGGGATTCCGTGGAATCCCTTTCCCGCAGAGATACGCTGACCGGAAAACTGATTGCGAATGTTGACAAGGCATCTATTTTCCCGACCCGTCTGTTTGTCATGCCCAAAGAAGCCATTGAAGCGGCAACCGTCACGATCCGGGAAGAACTGAAAGAACGGGTGAAAGAACTGGAAAGTGCCAACAAACTTGTGGAAGCCCAGCGTCTGTTCCAACGGGTCAATTACGATTTGGAAATGATGAATGAAATCGGGTACTGCAGCGGGATCGAAAACTATTCCCGGCATCTTTCCCAGCGTCCGCCGGGAAGCCGTCCGTTCTGTCTGCTGGACTTCTTCAAAAATAATTTTATCACTTTCATTGATGAATCCCATGTGACCGTTCCCCAGATCAGAGGGATGTACAATGCGGACCGCAGCAGAAAAACCACATTGGTGGAACATGGGTTCCGGCTGCCTTCTTCCCTGGATAACCGTCCACTGAAGTTTGAAGAATTTCTGAGTTTGACCGGGGACACGGTTTATGTTTCCGCCACCCCCGCGCCGTATGAAATCGAACTCTCCGGAAAAGAGATCATCCGGCAAGTCGTCCGTCCAACAGGATTGCTGGATCCGGAAGTGACCGTCCGCCCTCTGGAACATCAGGTGGATGACGTCATGGAAGAGATCCGGAAATGTGCATTGAAAAAAGAACGGGTTCTGGTGACAACGCTCACCAAGAAGAGTTCGGAACGGCTCTCGGATTATCTGACAGATCTCGGACTCCGGGTGAAATATATTCATTCGGAACTGGATGCCATCGAACGGGTTCGGATCCTTTCGGAACTCCGGGATGGAGAATTTGACTGTCTGGTGGGGATCAACCTGTTGCGGGAAGGGATCGACCTTCCGGAAGTGGCTCTTGTGGCGATCCTCGATGCCGATAAAGAAGGCTTCCTGCGTTCTTCCCGCTCGCTGATCCAGGTCGCAGGGCGCGCCGCCCGTAATGCAAACGGACGGGTGATCCTCTATGCCGATAAGATCACCGATGCCATGCAGGAACTGCTGACCGTCACAGAAAACAGGCGGAAGATCCAGAAAGCCTACAATGAGGCACACGGGATCATCCCCCGCACCATTCAGAAAAAGAAACAGGAAACCATTGAAAATGCAATCTTCGATATGGCTGAAAATGCTCCGGAAGGTGTCTTGAAAGCCAGCGAAAAACGTGCCCCCTATAACGCAGAAAAAATCCCGGACCGTTCTCTGGATGAAATCATTTCCGAACTGGAACGGGAGATGCTTCAGGCAGCAGAAGAGCTGGAATTTGAACGTGCCGCCCTGTTGCGCGACAAGATCCGTGAACTGGAAAAAAACGGATTGCCCTCAATGAATCAGAAAGAAGAAAAGAAAAAACATAAACGAAAATAAGGAGAATAAACATGTTGATCCCCGATGTCCCTGATATCAGCTGTCCCCCGCTGGAATTTTCCCATTTCCCAACAAAATGGCAGGCTGTCCTGTGGAGAAATTACAATGTTGTCCCCCTCAAACGTCTGGCAAAAATCCTGAACTGTAAAGAATCCGATCTTTCCGCAGCAGCAAAAGAATTGGGATTACCCGCAGAACAGCCGCCCGTCTCGGACTGGGTCCGGTTCGGATATCTGACCATCATCCGGAACAACTGGCATCTGCTGAACTATGAACAGCTCCTTCAGATTCTGGAATGGACTCCGGAACAGATGCGGTCAGCGCTCCGGGAAGAAGATTTTCTCTGGGGAAAACTGGGAAATATGAAGCCCGATTGCGGCAAAGTGGAATATCATCCTCTTACCCCGGAAGAACAGTTTGCGACAGAAATATTCCGGAAGAATTGGCAGAAATATATCCCGGCAGAACAGTACGGCTATCTGGAACAGCCCTTTGAATTCAGCGGAAAATACCGGACTTTCTTCCCGGCAAATGGAAAGGAAGGACCTTTCTCTCTGCGCTTTGTTCATTCTTACGCCGCCACCTGCGGGGATCTCCTGATGAATATTGAAGAAAGAGATCCCGTTCCCGAAAATCTTCTGAAAGAATATGCCGCCCAGGGAATCAATGGAATCTGGTTCCATGTGATCCTTTACCTGCTGCATCCTGTCAAAGGATCGGAAGAGTTCTCCAAAGGCTATGAAACCAGATTGCAGAACCTCGCCCGGATCGTGGAACGCTGTAAAAAATACGGTATCGGGATCTATCTGTATCTGAATGAACCGCGCGGAATGACCGAAGCCTTTTATGAGAAAAATCCCGGCTGGCGCGGCGTGCTCTCCAACCCGGCAAATCATCAATATGCCAACTGCACCAGCAAGGGAGAAGTCCTCCCCTGGATGGAAGAAGCAATGTATGCCATTTTCAAACAGGTCCCGGACATTGCCGGATCCTTCCTCATTACCATGTCCGAAAACGTGACTCACTGCAATGCTCAGCATAAGGTGGAGGGCTGTCCGCTGTGCAGCAAGATCCACGGTTCCGAAATCATCGGAGCAATCGCTCAGGCGGCAGAACGGGGAATGCATCGCGCCGCACCGGAAGCAAAACTTCTGATGTCAGACTGGGCGTGGGCGGAAAAGAATTTCGACCATGAAGCAGAATTCCGGAAAAAAGTGATCGATCAGCTCCCCGAAAACACCTGGTTTCTTACCATCAGTGAATGGGGAAAATCCATTGCGATCGCCGGAACGCCTAATGTAGTGTTCGACTATTCCATCTCCCAGCCCGGCCCTTCAGAAGAATCTGCCGAAGCGGTCCGCTATGCAAAAAAACGCGGCTTGAAAGTCGCAGCTAAAATTCAGGCAAATAACTCCTGGGAACTCTCCTCAGTCCCCTATATCCCAGTCCCCTATCTCATCGAAGAACATATCGGAAGGCTCGCAAAAGCCGGAGTGGATGGAATCATGCTCAGCTGGACACATGGGGGATATCCCGGCGGGAATCTTGCCCTGATCCACAGCACAACCGATGAACTGGTCCACAGTCAGTTCCGTCCGGAAACCGCTGATAAGATCTGCAAAGCTCTGCGGCAGTTCGGAGAAGCGTTCCGGAACTATCCCTTCGATGTGATCACAGCTTATACCTGCCCCACGCATTACGGTCCGATGAATCTCTTCCACGCTCAAAATACCGGACGCAAAGCAACAATGGTCGGGTTCCCCTATGACGATTTGACCCGCTGGCGCTCCTGTTATCCGGAAGAAACTTTTGCGGAACAGTTCCGGAAAGTTTCCAAAGGATGGGGAGAGGCTCTGAAGATCCTGGAAGAGTGCAAAGATCAGATCCTTCCGGAAGAACAGGAACTTTTCCGGGAAATTGAAACAATGGCTTGGGGCGCATATTGTCATTTGTACAGCACAGACCTGCAAATCCGGTTCGTCCGGAGCAGGGATGCCGGCGACTCCGCAGGAGTGAAAGATGCCGTAAGAAAAGAATTGGAAAACACGCTCCGCCTTTATGACATCATGCGCCGGGACAGCCGGATCGGTTTCGAATCCAGTAATCATTACTACTATACCCTCAATGATCTTCTGGAAAAAATCGTAAACTGTGAACAGTTTCTCTGATAAAAAATAAAGAAAATCTGGAGATTATGTAAAAAAGAAGGATTGATTTTTTTAAAATACGGTGTTACATTACTTGACGAAAAACAGATGCAGCGGCAGTTTTCCGGTGCATCTGTTTCTGAAAATGGACTCCTGTAACGATAAAAGGATGGGTTATAATATGGATTTTCATTCCATGATCGCAAAACTGAGAAAATATCCGACTGCCGCAGCAGTTCTGGTGTTTTCTGCTGTATTCTCGTTTCTTCTGGCCCCGGCAGAACTGCTCCGGAACATTGACTTCTATCTGGTATGGGTGCTGAGTGTTCTCTTTGCTCTCCATATCTGGTGTCATTTCAAAGAGGATCGCTCCTACCGGGTCTCCGGAATCGTTCCGGCATGGCTCGAACTGATCGCCGGAACACTTCTTCTGTTTTTCTGTCCGGTCCGGGAGATCAGTCTGATCTTCATCATGCTGGCGGTCAGTTCTTATGCGGCAGGAATCATCTTCTCAGTAAAAATGACCGGTCCGCTGGTTCTGCTGCTCGGCGTTGCACCGAACCTGAAACAGATCAATCTGATTCTGTCAGATGTGATGTCCCGTACATTCCGGAACATCTATTTCTTTGCCTCCAACAATGAACCGGATGTTGCCAGAGCGATTCAGGAAGCTGTTCCGTTAAGCAACTCTTCTCTTCTGCTGTGGGCAATGCTTCTTGCCGTGTTTCCGCTTGCAGTTTATCTCTGCAAAACGGCTTATGAGCGGTTCTCCATGTACTGCATTACATTCATCGCCTATTTCTTCTGCGATCTTCTCCGGTATCTTCTGATCCAAACAAATCCGGGAGATTTTTCAGATACTGCAACAGCCTGGTCCTCATTCGGGATCGCTCTGATCCTCGGAACAGCATTCATCGCCGGACTCCTTTATGCAGTCAACACGCTGACAAAAAAAGAAGGAGATGAAAAGAAATGAAACTCGTCTGGAAATATCTGATCCTTACGCTGGCATTTATTCCGTTTCTCTACCGGTTTCCTGTTTTGATCAATACCTGGGGCGAAAATCCGGAAAATTATAAAGATCCTGTCTTTATGGGCGTTGCATTTATTCTGTGCGGGATCCTTGTCTGGCGCAGATACAAAGAAGGGATTTCCACTGATTTGCAGGGCGGGCTCACCCTCGCGATCCCCTCAGCTGTCGTTATGGTTCTCGGATTCCTCAAAGGAAATATGATGCTCTTCTATCCCGGGGCAACCCTCTTTGCCTGGAGTGTGCTCTGGATCGTATTCGGATGGAAAATGTTCTACCGTCTGTTCCCTGTTCCGCTGCTGGTTCTGCTGAGCCTGCCCACAACGGAATTTTCCGAATTTTTCCCCGGAATCAATTTCTACTGGAAACTTGCCATCGGATGCGCTCTTTATATTTACGCTATCTTTGCATTGATGACAGACTTCAGTCCGATCCGCCGCAGAACCGCATGGTTCTCTGCCGCTGTGATCATTTACGCACTGCTTTACGCGGCAATTCCTCAATAATCAGAGGTGATTTCAAAAGTCCCGGACTTTTGAAATTACCTCATCAGACCGGTTGCTCTTTTTTCGCTTTGACTGTCCCCGGCTTCGGAATCGTCAGGGCGAAAAGAGAATTGCAAACTGCCATAACTGCAGAAAAGGTAAAGAGATATTCCACTCCGAACCGGATCCAGATCCAGCCTCCCAGCGGAGCAGAAATAATTGCAATCAAATGGTTGATGGAAATCCCCGTAGACAGCGTGGAGGTCAGTTCATCCTGTGAATCAGCCAATTCCCGGACATAGATATTTGTTGCAAGAGAAGTGGTACTGAGCACTGCATCCAGAACAAAGTTCAGGCAGACCACCCAGAAAGCAATGCTCTGCGCAAACCATTTCCCGGAAAATCCATAAAGCAGACACACAAAGAACAGAATCACGGTATCCCAGATCATCGTATTACGGTATCCCCATTTGTCCGTCAGCTTCCCGATAGCAGGTGCAGCAAAAATATTGAGAAATGCACAAACTCCCATCAGAAACGCCATGGAGGCAGTCGAAAATTCATATTCCCGGATCAGAACATAAGGAGCAAACGTCAGAAAAATCTGCTTCCGTGCCCCGTAAAAAAGTTCAAGCGCATAAAATTTTGTGAATTTCCGGTGAAAATAAAGACGCGGTCGCTTGGAGGGAAGCATGGGCGCCTCTTTCGTAAATGTGCTGATAATACTGGCTGCCATCAGAAGGATGATAACACCCCAGAGAACTTGAAACAGCACCTCCTCCGACTGTCCGAACCATACAGTTCCCGCATAAAAGATCCCGGCAACTGCCAGACTGCCCGCAACCGCTCCGAAATTCATAATACTTGTCAGAAAACCAAGTGACTGTCCGGCATATCCCTGATTCGCAACCTGCATGGCTATCCCTGACCGGATCGGCATCACAAGATGTTCCCCCATGCTCCAAATCATAATAAATGCAACAATCGCTATCTTATCCGCCGGAATCAGCAGCAAAGCCGCACCAATCATGGAAATCAGCGTCCCAAGCCGCATGACTTTCCAGTCGCTCACCTTATGAAGCAGCGCAAGAAGAAACACCAGGGCAAGCCCGGGAAGTTCCCGGAAAAACTCCAGCCAGCCTCGCTCCACACTGTCCATGTGATGTATTTCAGAAAGATAATTATTCAGTGCAGCCGCAAAACAGCCGACACCGATCCCCCAGAGGAGAATACTGAAGAAAAAAGCCCCTGCGCCGGAATGAGGACGGAATATGGTTTTGAAATTTAACATAATTCTGGATCCTTGATTTTGAATTTGCCTCAATATACTGCTTTTTTTTTATTTTTCAACAGGTCTCATTCCAAAAAATACTGCAAAATATTTCATCTTTTTCGTATCATTATTTGATTTTTGATTGCCGCAAGCATATATTTCAAACAGTCACTGTTTCTATGGGAGAAAAAATGAGTTTCAAAAAAGAATCTGTATTTCCGGGGATTTGCCTCCTGATTTATCTTGTCGAATTCGTGTTTTTTGCCATTCATCCGAGCAAAATGAGTATTTGGATCACAGAAAATCTGATCGCATCAGTTACCGTCCTCATTCTGTTCATTCTTTACCGGAAAGGGATCAGGTTTTCGAATACTTCCTACACCCTCATGCTGATCGCGCTTACCTGCCAAACCATCGGCGGACATTACACCTTCGGCGCGGTCCCCTTTGATTTTATTACAGAATTGTTCGGATTCCAACGGAACAATTTTGACCGTGTCGGACACTTCATGGTTGGTTTCTTCGCCTATCCGGTGATGGAATACAACGAACAGAAAAAGTTGATAAAAGGACGTTTTCTGACCGCGTTTCTTGTTGTCATGGGTATCTTCGGCATCGCAGGACTGTTTGAAGTCGCTGAATGGCTTTATGTGGAAATCGCAGCAAAAGATGTGGGAATCGCATTCCTCGGAACGCAGGATGATCTCTGGGATGCTCAGAAAGATATTCTCTGCGATGGACTCGGTGCGATCTTTACCGTGGCTCTCTATACGATCCTCAACAGAAAAAATGCGGAACGCTCTGAACAATAAACCGTTCCGGATCAAAAAAACTGCCGCAGCGCTGAAAAATCAGTTCTGCGGCAGCTCTTTTTGAAAAACGTGATTCCGGATCAGTCGGAAAGAATATCCAGAACTCCGCCAATCACGCTCTTGTTTGCACTTCCGCCGGATGATGCGGATTCAGCAGGAGGCTCACCGCCTTCCATCAGAGTACCGGCAACCGTCGGAGTCATCCAGACTTTTCCGGTACCGCGGTAAACGTTCAGCAACCCTTCCTTATTGACCATGGAACCGATCAGACTCTTGGAAGAACGTTCCACTGTCAGTTCCAAAGTGTTGGACCAGGCGATCGCCATATTTCCATCAATCTTGAGAACGCTGTTATTCAATTCGATTTCAATCAATTCTTCTCTGGGAACAGGGCTTTCAAAAACAGCAACACCGTTTCCGGAAAGACAGAGGTTGAAAAGTCCTTCGCCCGCAGCCAGAGAGGAAAGAGTCTTGCGGCTGACAACCTGTTCCTGCAGCGTGGCATCGCAAGCAAGGAAAAGTCCATCCTGCAGCACGATCCCGGCGGGACCCCACTTGGAGATATCTTCCACAAGAATATACTTGTATGTGGGTTCCAGCATCACAAATCCATAACCGCTGTAAAGAGGTTTGACTGTGCTTTCCCCGGTAACCATTCCTTTGACCATGCCCTTCAGGAATCCGCCAATCGCTTTCGCTCCGGATCCCAAACCGGTTTCACTTTCAACATTACCGCACAGCCACTGGAGCGCACCTGCCTGCATCTTAATCGTATTGCCATTCAACTGAGCAAGAACCTGACGCTTCCGGACATTCATTTCCTGCATAAAGTAGGAAACAATCGCCAGATTTGCACTGGTACTCAAATCTTTCTGATGTTCATAAACAGAGAAGCAGCCAACACTTTCCAGAAGTTTGAAATTCGCATTGTTGAGCACATTGTTGACTTTATACCCACCGGAGGGAAGTGCAGACGGCGGCGGAGGAGGAGGGGGAGGGACTGCACCGCTTAAACTCTGGGGCGGAACTTGCTGATATTGCGGCGGAGGTGCAGCCTGCTGAAACTGCGGAGGTACTGCCTGCGGCATCGGATTACATCTCGGACAAATACTCCCATCAGGGATCTGATTTCCACAATTTGGACAAAACATTTTCTTTCTCCTTTCATAGAAAAATAATGATAAAAAAAACGATAAAGAAGCGATATTCTTGATACTCCCCTCTATCACTCGAAACGAATATACTATTAAATTTCAGCTATTTCAAGAACAAAAAAAGATAAAAACTGTTTTTTTCTCCTTTTTTTTCCGTTGAAGCCCAGAAAAATCGCCCTCAGCCTTGATTTTTTGGAAGAAAACTGTATATTATTGAGTCAATTTCAACAGTTTAACAACGAACAGCAAAAGGAACTCTCATGGCAGATGTCCCCACAAATCTGACCCCTATGATGAAACAGTATATGCAGGTCAAAAGCACTGCACCGGCTGATTCTATCCTCATGTACAGAATGGGCGATTTCTATGAGATGTTCTTCGATGACGCCAAAAAGGCAAGTCCCGTTCTGGAAGTCGCATTGACCGCCCGCGCCGGAAGCCCTATGTGCGGAATCCCTTACCATGCCCTCGAACTTTATCTGCCCAAACTCCTGGAAGCAGGTTTCAAAGTCGCAATCGCTGAGCAACAGGAAGATCCCGCTCTGGCAAAAGGAATCGTAAAACGGGGAATCTCAAGAATCGTAACCCCGGGATCCATCCTGGAAGGTCCCCTCCTTGCACCCGACAGCAACAACTTCCTTTGCGCATTCCTTCCCGGAAAAAACGATCATTTCGCCCTCGCATGGCTGGATGTCAGTACAGGGGAATTCATGGCTGGTGAATATGATTCCATCCGCGCTCTTTCCGATGAACTGGCAAAACTCAAACCAAGAGAATGTCTGATCCCACACGCAACTGCAATACGATGGAATACAGATCCTTCTGACAAACCCGATACCTCATGGCAGATCCTCTGGACCGATCTGGACGATTATATCTTCACTTACGATCACGCCTTTGAACTGCTCACAAGACATTTCGGAACAATGAATCTCAACGGATTCGGATTCAAAGATGAGTCCTCTGCCATCCAGGCAGCAGGCGCAGCTCTCTATTATACCGTCGAAAATCTGAAATACAATGCCGGACATATCCGCAAAATCGCTCTGAAAAAGTCCGGCCTCTATCTCGGAATCGATCCCAATTCCAGAAGAAATCTGGAACTCGTGGAACCCCTCGCAGGATCCGCTAAAAATTCCACCCTCCTTCATGTCCTCGACCGGACAAGAACTCCAATGGGCGGAAGATTGCTGAAAAACTGGATCCTGAACCCCCTGAGAGATATCATCGCAATCGTGGAACGTCAGGATGTGGTGGGGCTTTTCAAGGATGATCCCCTCTCCCTGGCTGAACTGCGGGAAACCATCAGCGGGATCCGCGACCTGGAACGGATCACCGCAAAGCTCAACGTGAATTCCGCCAACCCGAGAGATCTTTCCTCTCTGGCAACCGGTCTCCAGATGATCCCCGGAGTCAAAGCGATCCTTGCAGCGTACGATCTGCCCCTGCTTCTCAGAATCAATGATGACCTCGTGGCAATGGAAGATCTCGCCGCTCAAATCGAAAACACCCTCGTCGATGAGCCCCCTGCAAATGTCTCCGACGGCGGCGTGATCCGTCCCGGATGCTCCCCCGAACTGGATGAACTCCGTTCCGCTTCCGCAGATGGAAGAAACTGGATCGCGGCTCTTCAGGCAAAAGAACAGCAGAGAACAGGCGTCAAATCCCTGAAAGTCAACTATAACCGCGTTTTCGGATTCTATATCGAAATCACGAAATCAAATCTGGAACACGTCCCCGAAGATTATATCCGGAAACAAACCCTCGCAAACTGCGAACGGTTTATCACGCCCGAACTCAAAGAAATGGAAGTGAAAGTCCTCGGTGCCGATGATAAGGCAAAAGCCCTGGAAGCCCTGATCTTTGAAAATCTCCGCAAAGAAGCCGCCAAACGTACCTCTGACATTCAGAAAACATCAGCAGCTCTTGCACAGATCGATGCCCTCTGCTCCCTGGCAGAATGTGCCGCACAATATTCCTATTGCCGTCCAAGAATCACAGATGGTGACCTCCTCAATATCTCCGGCGGACGGCATCCCGTCCTCGACGCCGCCGCAAAAGAGGAACGGTTTGTCCCCAATGATATCCTTCTGGATGCCGAGGAAAACCGCATGATGATCATTACCGGACCCAACATGGCAGGAAAATCCACTTACATCCGCCAGGCCGCTCTGCTGGTCATCATGGCTCAAATCGGCTCCTATCTCCCCGCCGACTCCGCTGAAATCGGCGTCGCAGATAAAATCTTTACCCGCGTCGGCGCAAGCGATGATATCTCCCGCGGACAAAGTACATTCATGGTGGAAATGCTGGAAACTGCCAACATCCTCAACAATGCAACCCCGCGCAGCCTGATCATTCTGGATGAAATCGGCAGAGGAACAAGCACATTCGACGGACTCTCCATCGCTTGGGCCGTCGCTGAATATATCCTCGATAACAAGGAATGTCATGCACGCACCATGTTCGCAACCCACTACCACGAACTGACTGAGCTCGCTATCACGCGCCGCTGCGTCAAAAATTATAACGTCGCTGTCCGTGAGTACGGTGACCAGATCATTTTCCTGCGGAAGATCATTCCCGGCGCCGCCGATAAAAGTTACGGGATCCATGTGGCAAAACTCGCCGGACTGCCCGCCCCTGTCATCACCAGGGCTCGGGAAATCCTCGAAAATCTGGAAAATAATGCCATCGCAGAAGAAGGCCAGCCCTCTCTGGCTGTCGGATCCGCACGGGAAAAACGCGGACTCTATCCCCGCACAAAACGCCCCAGAACTGAGGCAATTCAACCCTCACTCTTCGATTGAAGTTTCCCCCGATCCTGTTCAATCCATTCCAGCTGCGATACTGAAAATCCATGTTCCCGCAGCCAGTGCAGTACAAACTCACGCTCCTCCGCAGAAATCCTCCGGTCCCGGCATAAAACCCATAAATAATCCTTCGTTGAGGATGTCACAATCGCCAATCGATAATCCGGGGATAACCAGATCACCCGGTAAGCCCCGTAGAATGGACGGAAAAACGATACTTTCAGTTCCCCCGAACCGGAAGGCGGGCAAGCCTTCGCAATGCCTCTGATTACACTTTCCGTCCCGTTTTCACGGATCCCGCGATTGAGAACCGATACCGTACCGTCAGAATTCAACGTATATACCGCAGAAACATGACTCAGCCCCTTCTCAAAACGGTGCGGATTCCTGGCAATTTCATACCATGTCCCCATGTACCGTTTCAAATCAAAGGGCGTTACCGCAGGAATTCCCCCGGTCCCGTTTTCTCTCTCACATCCGCAAAAACAAAACAACGCCATCCCCAGACAATACCACCATTTGTTCATAACGCACCCCCCCTGCTTCTTTTCTGAAATGGACATTCCGCGTAAACAGAGGTTCGGCGCAAAAAGCAAAATATGGATAAAATCCGGGCAAAAAAAAACCGACCGCTCTCTGAAGAGCGATCGGTTTGGTAAAAGAACAACTGATTAAGCGTTCTTTCCGGACATAACCCCGTGACCCTTGAATGTACGTGTCACAGAGAATTCGCCGAGCTTGTGTCCAACCATGTTTTCGGTAACGAAAACGGGGATGAACTGCTTTCCATTGTGTACATGGAAAGTGTGACCGACAAAATCCGGAATCACCATGGAACGGCGAGACCAGGTTTTGATCGGAGCCTTTTTGCCGGACTCGTTCATTTTCTCGATCTTTTCGATCAGATGATAGTCTACGAAAGGTCCCTTCTTGATAGATCTGGCCATTATTTCTTCCTCCGTTCAACAATGAAACGTTTGCTGTTCTTGCGCGGGCAGCGGGTCTTCTTGCCTTTGGCGAGCTGACCCCACGGGGAGACAGGATGTCCACCACCGGAGCTTCTGCCTTCACCACCACCCATCGGGTGGTCGACAGGGTTCTGAACAACACCACGGACGTGGGGACGGAAACCGAGGTAGCGTTTCTTACCGGCTTTCCCGAGAGAAACGTTCATATGGTCTGCGTTGCCAACTTTTCCGATGGTTGCACGGCAATCAAGGTGGACCAGACGGACTTCACCGCTGGGGAGCTTGATCTGTGCATAGTTGCCGTCTTTTGCACGGAGAACTGCAACCTGTCCGGCGGAACGAACCATCTTGGCACCCTTGCCGGGTTCCAATTCGATGTTGTGGATTTCCAGACCAACAGGAATATTGCGGATCTTCATGCTGTTGCCGGACTTGGGTTCGCATGCATCGCCAGCCTGAACTTTATCTCCGACCTTGAGGCCTTCGGGAGCCAGGATGTAGCTCTTGGAACCATCTTCGTATGCCAGCAGAGCAATGAATGCACTGCGGTTCGGGTCGTATTCCAGACTCTGAACAACTGCAGGCAGTGTGCTTCTGCGGGCAAAATCGATGACACGGTAACGGCGTTTGTTTCCAGCACCGCGGAAACGGACAGTGATACGACCGGCATTGTTACGTCCGCCGGAGGATTTGATCCCTTTGGTCAGGCTCTTCTGAGGAGCCTTCGCGGTGAGTTCTGAATAATCGAGAACCGTAACATATCTGCGGCTCTTCGTAAAGGGTTTGTAAGATTTGATAGGCATTGTCTATTCCTCTCTTCAAGCAAGCTCAATGGTGCCTTCAGCAAGAGTGACGATGGCTTTCTTCCAGTCAGCTTTTTTGCCGACGATGGGAGAACGTCCAGAGCGTTTTTTCTTACCGAGACAATTGATGATGTTGACAGATGCGACCTTCACGCCATAGATTTCTGCAATTGCTGCTGCAATCTGGAATTTTGTGGCTTTGGGAGCAACCTTGAACGCATACTGATTTGCTTCTTTCAGCAGTGCGCTCTTCTCTGTGACGAGGATGTTACGGATGATATCGTATGAATTCATATTCTTCTTCCCTTTCCTCATGCGAGACGCTTGACAAATTCGTCAAGTGCATCCTTTGTGAAGAGCAGCTTGTCGAAGTAAAGGACCTGGTAAGTATTGATGGTGGAAGCCTTCATCAGGAACGCCTTGGCAAGATTGCCGGTTGCCTTGATGATGTTTTCGTCATCATACTCTGCGACAGAGATCATCACTTTTGCCTTGTCTGCATTCAGAGCCTTGAGCACTGCAACAGCACTCTTGGTCTTGCAATCGGGCAGAGCGAACTGATCAACAATAATAAGATTGCCTTCCTGAACTTTGTCAGAGAAGGAACGCTTCAGAGCCAGTTTGCGGACTTTTGCGTTCAGCTTCATGGAGTAATCACGCGGTTTGGGACCGAATGCAACGCCACCATGACGCCAGACGGGGTTTCTTGTGCTGCCGGCACGGGCACGTCCAAGACCTTTCTGCTTGAACGGTTTCTTACCGGATCCGCTGACTTCTGCGCGGGTTTTGGTGCAAGCAGTTCCAGCACGGACTTCTGCCAGGAAGCCAACTACGGCATCATGGACAGCCTGCGCACCCTTGTCGAATTCAAGGCAGGAATCATCGAGAATGTATTCCCCGACTTTTTCGCCCTTGACGTTGACGATGTCAATATTTCTGGACATATAATTCACCTGTTTCTTTTCTGTTAGGGTTACGCGCCGTTATCTCTTGATCGCCTTCTTGACGAAGAGAGTACCGCCGTTGGGTCCCGGCACTGCGCCTCTCACAAAAAGCAGATTATCCTCAACAGAAACATCCACCAAACGGAGATTCTGGACTGTTCTGGAGGCATTGCCCAACTGACCTGCCATAGGTTTGCCCTTCACAATGTTACCCGGGCTTTCACGGCAACCGATGGAACCCGGCTTCCGGTGCCAACCGCCACCGTGTCCGTCACGTCCACCTTTGAAGTGATGGCGAACCATAACACCATTGTAGCCTTTTCCTTTTGTGACGCCGGTAATGTCAAGGAATTCATCCTTGGCAAAAATGTCAGCCTTCACAACAGATCCGATTTCAGGAACCGCTTCGCCTTCGCAGAGACGGAACTCTTTGATCACTTCCGGCGGATTGTCCTGGAGACCTGCCTTCGCGACAGATCCTTTCACAGCTTTGCTCACATTCTTTGCTTTCTTGGAGCCGAAGCCGTACTGAACGGATGCATAACCATCACGTTCCATCGTCTTGACATCAAGAACAACGCAGGGACCAGCCTGAATCACGGTAACCGGGATCAGAACACCCTTTTCGTCGTAGACCTGTGTCATTCCGACTTTTTTTCCGATAATACCTTTCATAGTACTCCTTACTGGCACGTACCCTCGGATAAAGGCATTGGTGCCGTTGAGGATCCTCCGCGGCAACACAGAGAATCCCGTTTATTTGCTCAGGTGCCAACCTTGACACCTGATCTCAATTTCAGCTTTTCTCAGCCAATCTTGATGGCAATATCAACACCGGCAGGAAGATTCAGCTTCTTCAGTTCATCAACTGTCTTCGCTGTGGGATTGATGATGTCCATCAGACGTTTGTGTGTCCGCATCTCAAACTGATCCATGGACTTCTTGTCAACATGGGGAGAACGGTTCACGGTGAAACGTTCAATTCTGGTCGGAAGCGGAATCGGTCCGGCAACAACAGAACCGGTACGTCTGGCTGTGTTGAGGATTTCCGCGACAGACTGATCAAGCAGTCTGTGTTCGTACGCCTGCAGCTTGATACGGATCTTCTGCTGAGGCTTGGAAGCTGTTTTTGCGCTCATTTCTTTGTATTCTCCACAATTTTTTCTTGAATGTTAGCAGGGACACGTTCGAAGGAATCCGGTTCCATTGTATAGGAAGCACGGCCCTTGGAAAGAGAACGGATGGCTGTCGCATATCCGAACATTTCGGAAAGCGGTGTGTTGGCAAGAACACGGGATGCTGTCGCATTGGAAGAGTCAAGTTCCGCAATGGTTCCACGGCGGCTTGTAATGTCACCAATGATTTCTCCCATGTTTTCTTCCGGTGTGGTAACTTCAACCTTCATAACCGGTTCGAGAAGCATAATGCCAGCTTTCTTGGCAGCTTCTTTCAGACCCATGGATCCGGCAATCTTAAATGCCATTTCAGAGGAGTCAACCGGGTGGAAGGATCCGTCAATAATATCAACATTAAAGTCGATCAGAGGATAGCCGGCAAGAACTCCAGTCTGGGCTGCTTCGCGGATACCGTTTTCGATCGGCTTGATGAATTCCTTCGGAATCGCACCGCCAACAATCTTGTTGACAATCGTGATACCATGACCGCGTTCCATCGGTGTAACAGTAAGAACGCAGTGACCATACTGACCGCGTCCACCGGACTGACGGACAAATTTGGAATCCTGAGTAACTTCTTTGAGAAGAGCTTCGCGGTATGCAACTTCCGGTTTACCGGTGTTGGCTTCCACTTTGAATTCACGTTTCAGTCGGTCAACAATAATTTCCAGGTGAAGTTCACCCATACCGGCAATAATTGTTTGTCCGGTTTCCTGGTTGCTGGAAACTGTGAAGGTCGGGTCTTCTTCTGCAAGAGAGATCAACGCTGCAGAGAGCTTGTCTCTGTCTGCGGTGGTAGCAGGTTCGACTGCAATAGAAATAACAGGTTCCGGGAATGTCATGGATTCCAGACAGATCGGATGTTTTTCATCACAGAGGGTATCTCCGGTAACAACGTTCTTGAAACCGACTGCCGCTGCAATGTCACCGCAGAAGATTTCATCGCGTTCTTCACGGGAGTTTGCGTGCATCTGAAGCAGACGTCCGAAACGTTCGGTCTTGCCGGTACGGGGATTGTATGCGGTCATACCGCGGACAGCTGTACCGGAGTAAATACGGAAGAAGTAGAGTTTTCCGACGAACGGGTCAGTTGCGACCTTGAATGCCAGAGCGGAGAACGGTTCATCGTCACCGCAATGACGGGATATGGGTTCGTTGGTGTCAGGATTGGTTCCCTTGGTTTCCCAGATATCAACGGGAGAGGGGAGATAATCTGTGACAGCATTCAGGAGGGGCTGGACACCTTTGTTCTTGAATGCGGTTCCGCAGAAGACGGGGACGATATGTCCGGCGATAACGCTCTTACGGAGAGCTTTGCGGAGAGCTTCCTTTTCGGGCAATTCGCCTTCAAGGAAAGCCATCATGATTTCTTCATCATCGTCAGCAACTGCTTCAACTGCATTGCTGTATGCTTCAGCAGCCATATCAACGAGATCTTCCGGGATGGGAACTTCAGTAACATCGTTACCATTTTCGCCAAGGAAGTGATATGCCTTCTGTTCGAGGACGTCAACGACGCCGAGGAAGTCTGCTTCTTTTCCGATGGGAAGGGTCAGCGGGATTGCGTTGACACCGATTTTCTTCTTCATATCAGCAACGACTTTGAAGAAATCGGCACCTGTACGGTCCATCTTGTTGACGAACGCGATACAGGGAACGTTGTATTTCTTTGCCTGTCTCCAGACTGTTTCTGACTGAGGCTGCACGCCTCCGACGGAGCAGAATACGCCGACTGCGCCGTCGAGAACACGCAGAGAACGTTCCACTTCAGCGGTGAAGTCGACGTGCCCCGGGGTGTCGATCAGGTTGATTCTGTGTTTGGTATTGAAACGATGCCAGAAGCAGGTGGTTGCTGCGGAGGTAATGGTGATTCCGCGTTCCTGTTCCTGAACCATCCAGTCCATGGTTGCGGCGCCTTCATGAGTTTCGCCGATCTTGTGATTGATGCCGGTGTAATAAAGGATACGTTCGGAAAGAGTGGTTTTTCCGGCGTCAATGTGAGCCATGATCCCGATATTCCGCACATTAGCGAGTGCAGCCTGTCTTTTCGGGGACTCTGTGTATTTGTGTTCCTCAGTCATAATTCAGTCTTTCAATGAGCATTGGGTTATTTTGCAGATTACCAGCGGTAATGAGCAAATGCTTTATTGGCTTGCGCCATCTTGTAAGTATCTTCTTTCTTCTTTACAGATGCGCCCTGATTTTCAAAAGCGTCGAGCAGTTCGCTGGAGAGAGAATCTGCCATGGAACGGCCTTTCTTTGCCTGAGAGTAGGTTGCGATCCAGCGCATAGCCAGAGCGACCTGACGTTCTGCAGGGACGTCAACAGGGACCTGGTAAGTAGCTCCGCCAACGCGACGGCTCTTGACTTCCAGTTTGGGTTTGATATTTTCGACAGCCTGAAGGAAAACTTCCAGGGGGTCCATATCTTTTTTCTTTGCCTTGATTACATCGAAGGCACTGTAAACGATGTTCTGAGCGACGGACTTTTTACCGTTGCGCATGATCGTGTTGATCAAACGGGCAACGAGTTCGCTGTTGTATTTGACGTCCGGCGTCATGGGTCTTTTGGTGATTCTGCGTCTTCTCATAGTTACCTGTTATCCTTCCTTATTTCTTCTTGCCGGCTGCATCGCCAGCCTTCGGAGTCTTGGCACCGTACTTGGAACGGCTCTGTTTACGATCAGCAACGCCAAGGCTGTCGAGCGCACCGCGAACGACATGATAACGGACGCCGGGAAGGTCTCTTACACGACCGCCTTTGATCAGAACAACAGAGTGTTCCTGGAGGTTGTGACCTTCGCCGCCGATGTAGGCGGTAACTTCCTGACCATTGGTCAAGCGGACTTTACAGATTTTACGGATAGCGGAGTTCGGTTTCTTCGGGGTTTTGGTGGTAACCTGGAGACAGACTCCACGTCTCTGCGGGCAACGGTCAAGAGCTTTGGATTTGCTCTTCTTCACTTTCGGGCTGCGGCCCGCTTTTACAAGCTGGTTGATTGTGGGCATATTCTTTCCTTTAATGTCCTTTAATTACGTTTGAAACTGCATACAGATGTTTAAAATAACACCAAAGTGTGCAGTTTTCAAGCGCAATTGTAATTTTTTTTCGATTTTTTTT
>JAFTIQ010000015.1 GCA_017456805.1 Lentisphaeria bacterium | reverse complement strand
GGAATACATTTGGCAGTTGATTCGCCCGAGCAGTGCTGGATATTTTCTATCACGTCCGCGTCGTTTTGGTAAATCTCTCACCGTTTCAACTCTGAAGGCTGTCTTTGAAGGAAAAAAAGAACTTTTCAAAGGTCTTGCTATTTATGATAAGCCGTATGACTGGAAACCGTACCCCGTAATTCATTTGAGCTTTGGAGATTATAATTCTATAAACAATACGATTGATCTCTTGAATGCTTATTTGCTGGATAAAGTTAAGGCCGTCACGGCAGATCTTTCTATAGATTTGCCAACAACACAGGATGCCTCTTCGGCTTTCGGTAAATTGATTGATGCTTGTGCCGTAAAGGAAAATGTTGTCATTCTGGTCGATGAGTACGACAAACCGATACTGGATAATATCACGAATCCCAACATTTCAGATATTCAGAAATGTCTGAAAGGTTTTTATAGTGTTTTGAAGGATCGCAATGCAAAAGAGCGTTTTCTTTTTGTTACAGGTGTAAGTAAATTCAGTCATGTTTCCTTGTTTTCCGATCTGAATAATCTTACCGATATCTCGATGGATGCCAGATATGCCACGATGTTCGGCTATACTCAAGATGAACTTGAAGCGAACTTCGGAGATCGGATTTCTGCGCTTGCCGGGGAGCAAGATGTTGATGCTTTCAAAGAAAAAATAAAAGAATGGTACAATGGTTACCGTTTTGAGGAAAAAGCAAAGACAGTTTATAATCCGGTATCTCTTGCGAAATTTTTTGAAAATGGGGGAAAATTCAATAACTACTGGTTTGCGACTGGTACTCCGTCTTTCCTGATGGAACTCACCAAGAAAACAGAGTTTGATTTCCGTTCCGTTATTGGCGGAGACTCTGTGCCGGAAATTGCATTCAGTGCCTTTGAAATTGAGAATATTGATCCTTTAGCGTTGCTGTTGCAGACCGGTTACGTCACTATAAAAGGAACAGAAGAGCGTTTCGGGCAGACCTGGTATTTTCTGGACTTTCCCAACCGGGAAGTCACCACGGCGTTCAGTGCATATATTCTGAACAGTTACGCTGGAAAAAAGCAGACAGACGGAGTGCGATTTGTTGCAGAATTTGCGACCAGTTTGCTGAATAATGACCTGAAAAAACTCCGCAAAACGATGGAAGTATTTTTTGCCGGAATCCCTTATGACGTTCATAAAAAGCAGGAATCCACATTTCAGGGAATTTTCTTTTCCATATTCCGTTTGCTTGGCGTATACGTCGATGCGGAATCCGCCACAAATGACGGACGGATCGATGCAGTTGTCCAAACCCCGAAGGCGATTTACCTCTTTGAATTCAAACTTGACAACGATCCCACGGCTCTCGAACAGATCAAGGAGAAAGAATACTTCAAAAAGTATCTTCTGGATAAACGGGACATTTACATTGTTGGCGTGAATTTCGATACCGTCAAGGGGAACCTCATCGGCTGGAACGAGGAAAAAGTAGAAAAATAATTCTCCCATTGTGACAAGATAACTCTATGGCAGCTTGAATGTAAAATTCAGGCTGCTTTTTTATTATTCCCTGTACTGCAATGAACTTTTATTTCACGATTTCAACGTAACAATTCTCCTGAAGGCTTAAAAATATCGAAAAAAAATTTACATTTTCATAAAAAAGTGCTTGACATTTCTTTTTTCTGGATGTATGGTAGTACCAGATTGAAAAAACAGGAAGGATTTTCCCATGCTTGAACCTGTCAAAATGAAAAATACAGTTGAACTTGCCATTGAAAATATTGGGAGTTATATTACGAAGAATCTGAAAGTCGGCGATATTCTTCCCAGTGAGCGGGAAATTGCGGAACAGCTTCATATCAGCCGGAATATCACACGGGAAGCTTTACAGCATTTCCGGACGCTCGGGATCATTGAATCCAAGCCGAAAGTGGGAGCTACTGTTGCAAGATTTTCTCCGGGGAATATTTATGAAGGTTATATGCCGTTTCTCTCGGTTTCGGAGCATAGTCTTGCGGATCTTGCGCATTTGCGGCTGATGCTGGAACTGGGGTGTGCAGAAAGAGCGATCGAAAACGTCACTCCGAAAGATATTGAAGAGTTCGAGGCTATTTGCAAAAGAATTCAGGAATATTCAGATAAATGGCAGTCTGATGATGCTGTGTACAGAGAAAATCTGTTTAAGGCTGACATTGAATTTCATACCAAAATGATGAGGCTCAGCGGAAATTCTCTCATGGAATCCCTGATTCCGCTTGTAGTGGAATTTTTCTCCAAACAGTTTATCAGATCAATTATTCCTCTTATCCAAGAAAGATCTGCCGGGTATGAAGAACATTTCCAGATGGTGGAAGCATTAAAAAAGAAAGATCTTGACCGGCTCTCAGAACTGATCCGGGATCATATCAATACCTATATCGAAATTTACCGAAAATAAACAGAACATAAAAATCTTAACAAAGGAGGCTTTTAATAACATTTCCGAGAGGAAACAATGTACGTCCTTATATTCAAACAAACATAGAGGAGAGAAAAAAATGAAAGTTTTTATGAAGAATTTCTTCTTCCGGGAATCCGGAAGAAAGCACATGTGCTTTACGCTCATCGAACTTCTTGTTGTGATTGCGATTATCGCAATTCTTGCGGGGATGCTTCTTCCGGCCCTGAATCAGGCGAGAGAGAAAGCAAGAGCTTCCAATTGTCTGAGTAATATCAAGCAGAACATGCAGGCGATGCTGATGTATTCGGTGGATAACGATGACTGGCTTGCTTTAGGGGGTCAAAAGGGTACAAACTACACCTGGCCTATGTTTCTTACCAGCGGATTGAATGGATACCAAGGCGGAGGTTCTTATCTTTCCGCTTCCGGTGGCGGGGATCTCCTTCCGCTGACGGCTTATTGTCCTTCTCTTCCTGTTCCAAGTGATTTGGATCCGTCAATTCACAATTTCCGTTTTACTTCATACGGTACGGCAAGAATCCATTCTACTTTAGGCTGGGCGGACCCGACCTTCAATCAAAAAGGGATTGCACCTGCTGATGCCGGATATACGGATGGTGGTGCCGGCTTTATCAAGACAATCCATGTTCCTTCCCGCCATGGACTTATGTACGATTCATACGACCACACAAACAATAGTATCACAAAACGCGGCTGGTGGTGTGTTGCGCCAAACATTGGAACTCAGTGGGGACGTATCCACGCACGTCACAGCACGAAAGTTCATACAGGCTTTGTTGACGGAAGTGCTGCAGCACTTGGAAAAGCGGAATTGAAGGCGATCGGTTTCAACGGCTGGCTCGAAGGAGCAGGCATATCGTCCGCTCCCGTTGTTGTCAATTTCTGATTCCTGTAAAACAAATCAAAGAGGCAATTTCAAAAATGTTCCAAAAAGTCTGGAAATCAACGATCCTTTTTCAGTCGGATTTCGCTGAACTTTGAAACTGCCTCAACCCATCTGAAATTTAAAAGCCAAAAGGAAAGGAGCATTTTGGTATGAGGGATTTTTTGTGCAAAAATTTGACTGTATTCTGTACATTGTCATTGATTTCAGCTGCGTTTTCGACGGAGCAGGATGCAGCTAAGAAAGAAGAATTGAGCAGACTCACCCGGGAAGTCAAACCGTTGTGGTATTCTTCCCCGGCAGAGAAAGGGAACGTTGCCCGCGGGAAAAAATATACACTGTACCCGAAACCGAATATGGGGAACTGTACCAATGCAACAGATTTGCAGGATCTGACAGAAGGGAAATTTCTGGATAATGCCAGCGGACTCTGGTTTAATCCCACTACTGTTGGCTGGGCAAGAGCAAAGTATATTGAGATCACCATTGATCTTGAAAAAGTTCAGTCTGTCAACCGTTTGAAATTATTTACCGGAGGTGGAAGAGCCGGGGTGAATCTTCCTAACAAAATTGATATTTGCGGCAGTATTGACGGAAAGAATTTTTATCAGATCGCTGATTTGGTATCGATTTCAAAGGTTCGCCCGCCGATGCCGAATGCGGGATACCATTATTTTGTATTTGAAGGGGATTTTTCACCGGTCAATGCACGTTACATCCGTCTGAGACTGTGCCCGAACGGAGAATACTTTGCGTTGAGTGAAGTAGAGGTTTTCAAATCTTCAGCTGCAGGGAAAAACATTACTGAATTGCCGCCGGTCTGTCCTCTTCAGCAATTCATGGAACTTGCCCAAAAAGCATCCATTGGAAACGCGGTAAAATTCAATATGTTCAAGCTTGTGGATAAACTTCCTGCCTCTGTACGGGCTGATGCAGAGAAAATAGTCCGCAACTGGAGTTTTTCAGGGAATGCCAAAACGTTTAAAGGAATTTATCCTTATGACGACATGCAGGTAAAAGTTTTTGCAAAGAATGCGGAAGCCGCCCGGGCAGCGGGCAAAGCCGGAGTGCAGTTTGCAGTAACCGGATTTTATCAATCGCTCACCCCTGTTGCAATGCCGGAATCCAAAGGAAATGTGATCAAGCAGACTCTTCAGAATGGAGAAAAGCGCGGAGCTGCAGTTGTTCTGTTCAATACCGGAACCAAAAGTGTAAAAGTCAGCGCGAAACTGAAAGGTGTCAGCGGAGATTTGTTCAATACAAAATTTGTTGACAGTGAATATTATAATGTGACCTCAACGGTTTTGTTCCCGCATACGGAGTTTGATGCGATTCCCGGAATGACCAATCAGATTGCGATCACATTCACCCCGGAAGGGCTGCCTGCCGGGATTCATAGGGGAGTTCTTGAGATTTCATACGATGGAAAAGTAAAATCAATTCCCGTTGAATTGACGATTCTTCCCGGGACATTTCCGAAACGGCCCCGGCTGCATTGCAGCGGATGGGAATATCTGGATTTGATGAGTCCGAAGGTAAAAAACGCATGGCAGGGAATCCCCGGCAATCTGTTTTCCTCTTTCCGGGAAATGCGGAACAAAAGTCTGTGCTTTGGTACAGTCGGCATGAGTATCAGAGAACGCGCTTTGCAGCCCACCTCCATCAAGGTTGATTCCGAAGGCAATATTCTTTCCGATCTTACGCTGAAAGACTTTGAGGACTGGGTTTCTCAAAATCCTGATGCAAGTTATTACGGTTTGGTTGCGTTGGGACTTCCCCGGAAAAACAACTATTTCGGAGATAAGAAACTCAAGCCCGGAACTCCTGCATTCAATAAAGCAGTTACAGCATGGGGAAAAATCTGGAATGACCGTATTCTGAAACTTGGATTGAAAGGAAAAGTCTTTTTCCAGCTGTTTGATGAGCCGGATGATGAAGCTCAGTACAAAAATATTCAGATGTGGCACACTGCATTCCGGAAAGGAGCACCGGATATTCCGCTGGCGATTACTCCCTGCTGGAAATACGATCCTGCCTGGAACAAATATCTGAGCAATGATGAAATCATCATTCCGGAAGTGGAACTTTTGCAAGTGACAAATGAAGCTTCCAAAAAACGGATTGCCGGATTCCGGGAACTTCAGAAAAAGGGACATGTATTCCATGTTTACTCCTGCTCATTCGGACCGTTTCTCGGGGAACCCGGGGCATTCCGGAACCAGGCATGGATGGCATTTGCCTTCGATGCTGTCAGTTCCAATTTCTGGGGATCAACAAATATCAATGAAACGTACTGTTTTAACCGCTATATCAGTAATAATCAGTACTATTCCCCTTACTTTGTTTACGATGGAAAGCTTGTCAGTTCCAAACATGATGTTGCACATCGCGATGGAATTCAGGATTTTGAATATCTTGTTCTCTGCCGTGATCTTCTGAAAAAGGCAGCAGCCAGCGGTCAGAATGTGAAAGCTCTTCAGGCGGAATTCGATGCCCTTGTCAAAGAAGTTGCCGCACCCCGGCAAAAGTTCCAGGGCGTTGGAAACGATATGGCGGAAAAAGCAGAAGAAGCCAGATTGAAGATTATTTCCATCATTCAGAAACTCAATAAAAAATAAGGAGATTTTATGGGAGAAACATATTTGAAAGCAATGGACAATGCCTGGGATTACATCTGGGGAAAATTGTTCTGTACAGAAACAAATCTGTTTTACGATTTTCTGACAGATCATCCTACGGATCCTTTGTGCGGTTACCTGCCGACTCCGGAAGAGATCTCTATTGAATTCCCAAATCCCTGCGGATGGGGAACCGGAATGGAAGACAGTATGATCAATGCAGGATCTGTAATGATCATGGTAACAAACCGGTGGATCGCCACCGGTGACAGTTCCATGGCGGATTATATCGAAAAGATCCTGAGCGGCATTGAGTTGTGTACAACTGTTCCGGAAAACCGCGGCTTTCTTGCAAGAAGTGTTTCTCCCTTCGATAAGAAATCTTATTACAAGAATTCCTCCCGGGATCAATATACCCATGTGGTATACGGCTTGTGGTATTTCCTCCGTTCAAAACTCGGAAATGAAAAACAAAACAATTTGTGCCGGAAAATCCTGACTGACATTGCAGGTTATGCTGAAAAGACCGTGACAAAGGAGAACTATTTCACGATTCTCAATGACAACGGCAGACAAGGTCAGGTTCAAATCATGTGGGCAGACCCCATCCCGGAGGATCCTGTCCCCGGGACAACAAGTTATTGGCCCATTGAACCCCATGAAGTTTTGCGCCTTCCCATGATCTATGCTGCGGCATGGGATGCCACAGGCGATACCCACTGGTTTGAACTGATGGATAAATGCATGGATCCCGGGATCAGACACGCTATGAAAGTACCGGAAAACCTGGTCGGATATTGTTTGATCCAGATGCAGCTTTCTCAACATCTTTTATATGAGATCGAAACTGATCAGACAAGAAAAGAACAGCTTGCCGATCTGATGCGGTTTACTGCCAAACAAGCTGCAAGGGGGATCCCCAAGACAATGGCATATCTCCGGGCATTGAAAGGATATACCAGCCAGTGCGGAAATGATTGGCGTGAGCTTCCCCTTACCTATCAGGAACGCCGCCTTTCTCAAGGAGTTCCGTTTATGATGCCGACTCATCCGGAAGGATTCAATGAAACAAATCTGGGCGTGCGCGGATTCGCTGAAAAGATTTTTACTCAGCTTCTGGCTCCTGATTTCGAACCGGATCCTGAACTGATGAAAAAATTCATTTACTTCTGCGAAACCTTTGATTATGAAAACCATGCCCTTTACGGACCAATTTATCATCTTTTGACATATTGGACTCTGAAAGTAAAAGGAAGGCTTTCCTCCTGAACAGATTGCGAAAAAACAAAATCATGAAAAGGAATAGAATATGGCACTGGTAAAAGATCCTGACAACATCCGTTTGGGAATCATCGGCATGACCGAAGGAAACGGACATCCTTACAGCTGGAGCGCGATTTTTAATAAATATGACCGCGAAGCTATGACAAAAGAATGTCCCTTCCCCGGAATCCCGGCTTATCTCAATAAGGAAAATTATGAACTCATGGGAATCCCCGGAGCGGCTGTCAAAGTTGTTTTCTGTGACAAACGCAGCGATGCGGAACATGTTTCCAAACTCTCCCTGATCCCGGAAGTCGTGGATCAGCCGGAAGATATGATCGGAAAAGTCGATGCAGTCATCATTGCCACCGATATCGGAAGCGAACATGTGAGACGGGCCAAACCGTTCCTGGATGCCGGCCTTCCCATCTTCATCGATAAACCCCTTTGCGATAAGCAGGAGGATTTGGAATTTTTCCGGGATGCTATTCAAAACGGTGCAAAAATCCTATCCAGCAGCAGTATGCGCTATTCAAAGGAGATCCAGCCTTATTTTCATGGAAAATACAATGAAATCGGGGAGCTCCGGATGATCAATATCGGCATGGCAAAGAAATGGGAAACCTATGGGATCCATGCTCTGGAAGCACTCTATGCCGTAACCGGCGGAGGATATCTTTCCATCCGCAATGTCGGCAATGATCCGAAACGGAACATCATGCATCTGAGACACAAAAACGGATTCGATGCCATCATCGCAAATATCTACGATCTTGCCTACGATCCGACGATCCACCTGCATGGGACTCAGGGGGTGGTTGATATTGTCATCAAGGATTCTTACACCTCGTTCCGGAATCAGCTTGTGACATTCGTGGAATATCTCCGGACCGGACAGAGACCGATCCCCTTCGCCGAAACGGAAGAATTAATGAAACTGGTCATCGGCGGGATCAAAAGCCGCGAACAGGGAGGAGCTGAAATATGCCTGTAAATGTTCTTGATTCTTTCCGGCTGAACGGAAAAACAGCAATTGTCACCGGCGGTGCGGGGCGTTACGGGAAACAGATCGTGGAAGCACTCGGAGAAGCAGGAGCAACCGTATTCATCGCATCCCGGGATCTTGCAAAATGTCAGACAGTTGCGGAAAAGTTCTGCGGAGCCGGGCTTGATGTCAGAGCATTGCGCCTTGATCTGGCTGACCGGGAAAATATTGATTCAGTGATCGCGGAAATCATGAAACAGACCGGCCGGATCGATATTCTTGTCAACAACGCTGTAACCCGGAGCGCCACCTCCGGCTGGGTTCAGGAGTTGGAAAATTACGATGCGAGCCTGCATATCAATGCCTCCAGCATGTTTTACATCACGGGTGCAGTTGCGGAAATCATGAAAAAACAGCACTCCGGTTCTGTGATCAACATTGGCTCGTTCATGGGATTGGTGGGTTTGGAAACTGCCAATTATGCAGGAACCAATATGTATGACGGTAATCCGTCGCCCATCTATTTTTATGAAAAGGGCGGCATGGTGAACTTCACCCGATGGGCTGCAAGTATTCTCGGAGCGGATAATATCAGAGTCAATGCGATTCATCCCGGGGGACTTCAGGAGGATCATCTGCCGGAGGCATTTGTCAGGAATTACAGTGCAAGAACCACCCTCGGGCGCCTGGCAAGCCAGACGGATCTGAAAGGAATCGTTGTGTTTCTTGCTTCTGATGCCTCCAGTTATATTACCGGAACCAACATTCCTGTTGATGGAGGATATACAGCAAAATAACGGAACTTGATCATGAAAAAGTTATATCAGAAATTCCAGAAAACAATAGATTCCCAGCGGCTGATGTCGCGAGTTCGCAAACTGAATGCTTTGGAACATGGACAAACATTTTGCGACTATCACCGTTCGGCAGAATACGTTTTCAGTTTGTTGAAGGAAGAAAAAATTCCGCATGTTGAGTTGCTTCATTTTCCTGCCGATGGGAAAACCGTATATCAAGATAAACGGATGCCGTTAGCTTGGGATGCAACAGTTGGCAGACTGACTCTTCTGGATCCTGAAATGCCTGTATCAAACGCATTTTTTTCTCCTGCGGAAACATCCGCTCCCGTTGTTGCCGATTATCAGGAACACCCGTTTCATCTGATCAAGGGCTCTGTTTCTGTACTGTCCAAAGAACAGACGGTGCGAATCATGACAGAGGCGCAGTTTCTCGCCGGGGAAGATCCGCGAGGTTGTCTGATCATGCTGGAACCTTTGACATGTCCGCGGGCACAGGTTCTGAATCCAATACTGGATCAGGGTGCATTAGGATTTATTTCTGACTTTCTGACTGGACGCTACCTGACACCGGACACCTTGCAATGGATCAACGCATGTACGGAGGGGGCACACTGGCATGTTCAATGTGAAGACCGTCCCTTTATCGGTTTTTGCGTTACCCCCAGAACTGGAGACATCATAAGATACGCTGCTGCGCATGGGGAATTAAAAGCAAAAGTTGAATGTGATGGAGTCCGTTATGAAGGAGATCTTCCCGCTGTTACAGCTTTGATTCCTGGTAAAAGAGAAGAAGAAATCTGGATTTTGGCACATTTATATGAACCGCTTGCGGATGATGATACATGTGGTGTTATAGCTGCAATAGAAACAGCCCGTCAGATTATGGCTGCGGGGACACCGGAATATTCTCTTCGTCTGGTTTTTGCTATGGAGATGTATGGATTTGCTGCATATGCAGCCTCATTGGGAAAAAATCTGCATCATAAAGTTTTGGGAGGAATCAACTATGACACCCCATTATGTACAAAAGATGCAGTTCTTTATTTGTTCCCTGCGGGACAGTCTGTTCCATTTTATGGCAATGCATTGCTGCGTATCCTGAATGAGGAATTATCCGGGATCGCAGAAGGGTTCAAAATACAATTGGAATATTTTGGCAGTTATATTGATGATCAATTTCTTTCCGATTCTACGATCGGTATCCCGACAATTTGGCCCGTATCACATTGTAAGGAACATTTCTGGCATAACTCAGAACAGACACCTGATTTTCTGAATGAAGAAATATTTGTAAAAGGTTGTGCTGTCAATACAGCCTGTGTCTATCATCTTTTGAATCCGGAACCGGAGTTGCTTGATAAAAGTTTACCGTTGTCAGTGCGCCGTTTGCAGGACGAGCGGAAACGTATCAATGAAAAAACTGCAGCCCCGGCAGAAAAGATGCGGCATTGTTTTCGCCGGGAAAAGGAAATGCTTCAGGACTTTTCCCGTTTCTGCAGTCAGAAACATGTATCTGATGTGTTGTTAAAACTGGAAGCCGTTTATCAGGAATGCAGCCGGGATTTGGAGGAACGCATTCCTCATTCTTTCTGGCGGGATTATGCATCCGGGATAACAGCTGAGCGCGCAGAAACAGGATTTCCCCATGATTTGGCAAGAGTTCCCAAACAAAAACGCTTCAAACTTCCGGATCATATCATTTATGGACCTCTTGCTAACATTCTGTCAAACATGGACGGGAATAAAACGCTTTCAGAGCTGATCCGGGAAGCGGAACATGAAACCGGAAAAGATTTAAAAGACAATGAGATAAAAAAGTATATCTCAGCAATTTGTTCTTTGGCAGACTATGGCTACCTGAATCTGCAAAATGACAATGAACTTTTCTGCGATGATTTTGTAAAAGCGTTGAAAGAAGTAGGAGTCAGTAAGGGGGATCTGCTTTTTGTTCATTCCTCATTGAGTGCGTTTGGTCATGTTCATGGCGGAGCATCAACAATGATTCAGGCACTTCTTCAAGCGGTCGGGGAAAATGGAACAGTCTTATTTCCGACATTTACACGTCCTTATATCAGTCTTGGTGATACTTTGAACAAGCAGTACAATTATCGCCCTTATGATTTCGCTGATCCAGGACAGATATGGACCGGTACAGTGCCGCAAGTTTTATTACGAGAATATCCGGAAGTAAAACGGAGCCGTCATATAACTCACAGCTGGGCAGGCTTGGGTCGTTTGGCAGAAGAATGTTTGAAGGATCATGAACCATACGATCCGCCGGCCTCGTTGTCAAGTCCTTTCACCAAGGGCCTCCAGCATAAAGGAAAATTACTCCATTTTGGCAGTGATCTGAATACAACTACATTCCTGCATTATATGGAAGATATTCTGGATATGCCGTATTTGGATACAGCAGTTTGTACGATTAAAAAAGAAAATGAAATGTCAGAACGGGTCATGATCCGCAAACATCTGCCGGGAGACCGCGATTTTTACCGGAAAGATGCGGAAAACAGTAAATTCTTTCAAGCTGCTGTTAAAGCGGGATTAGAGATCAAAAGAATTTCTGTTGGAACCGGAAAACTGATGCTGCTGGATTTAAATCAACTTTTTGAAATCGGTATGGAGTTATTGAAAAAGGATCCCCGGATCCTTTTGTGCGATGATCCGAATTGCCTTTTCTGCAGAAGAAATTAGAATCAAAAAAAGAGGTAAAAATTACAATGAAATTTTCATCATTAATATTGGGAACAGTTCAATTCGGCTTGAATTACGGGATTTCCAATACTCATGGGCAGACCGGATTCCCGGAAGTCTGCCGGATCCTGAAAACTGCTTATGATAATGGGATCACCACACTTGATACGGCAGCAGGTTACGGCGAAAGCGAAAGTGTTCTCGGAAGAGCCCTGCAGGAAACCGGGCTGGCTGATAAAATGAACATCGTCAGCAAAGTTCTGCCGCTGCCGGATGGACTGACAGAAGAACAGGCGGAAAAGCTGATCAGAGATTCTTTGACAAACTCCCTGAAAAACCTGCGCTGCGATTTCCTGCACACACTTCTTTTCCATCGGGAAAAAGATTGGAAGTTTGCAGGAATTCTGAAAAAATGCAAACAGGAAGGTCTGATCCGGCATTTCGGCTGTTCCGTCGATGGAGAGATCCCCCCAAACAGTGAAATGCTGGAAGCGATCCAGATTCCGGGAAATCTGCTGGATAAACGGTTCTTCCCCTTTCTGAAACAAGCCCGGAAACAGGGATGTCATGTTTATATCAGAAGTGTATATCTGCAGGGATTGCTGCTGATGCCGGAAGAGAAGATCCCTGCTTCCCTTCAAGCGCTTGTTCCCTATCGCAGAAAACTTTCCGCTCTGGCAGAAAAAAACGGAATGAGCCTTGCGGAATTATGCGTCCGTTACCTTTGTTCCATTCCGGAGATCGATGGTGTTCTCACCGGGGTTGAAACGGCGGAACAATTAAAAATCAACCTGAGTCTTGCCGAAAAAGGAGCTCTTCCTGAGGATATTCTCCTTGCAGCAGAACAGATGATCCCGGAACTTCCCGAAGAACTTATCAGACCATCCCTCTGGAAAAAACAGGAGAAATAAAATGATCATGCCCAGAAAAAGCCGTGTTCTTGAAAAAATGAGAGCCGGAAACAAAGCGATTTCCTACAAATTGAATCTTGCAGATCCCCGCGCTGCAGAAATCGCCGCCATGAGCGGATTCGATGCAATCTGGATCTGTCAGGAACATGTTCCCACTGATCACAGCACCATGTGCAATCAGATCCTTGCGGCAAAAGCTTATGACTGCGATTGCATCGTCCGTGTGGCAAAAGGTTGTTACAGCGATTACATCCGTCCGCTGGAAGCCGATGCAAGCGGAATCATGATTCCACACCTGATGAGTCTGGAGGAAGCCGAAGAAATCGTTCATAACGTCCGGTTCGCCCCCATCGGATTGAGACCTCTTGACGGCGGAAATGCTGATGGGTTATACTGCAAACTCCCCTGCACGGATTACCTGAAGTTCTGCAACGAAAACCGCCTGGTCATTGTTCAAATCGAAGATCCGGAACCGTTATCAAAACTGGATGAGATCTGCAAACTTCCCGGAATCGATATGATCTTTTTCGGACCGGGCGATTTCAGCCAGGCGATCGGAGATCCGGGAAATTTTGATAATCCGGAAATTGCCAAAACGCGAAAACGGATCGTTGAAACAGCCCATAAATATGGAAAATTTGCAGGGACCGTTGCTGTCCCTTCTTTGAAGGAGTGCTACGCGGAAGGATATGACTTTGTCAATTGCGGGGCCGATGTTGCCGCGATCGGCGCGAACTGCGATTCCATAAAAAAAATGTATGATGAAATCGTAAATCCTGCCTGACATTCAGCGTTTCGATTCCGGCGGTTTTCCTCTCAGCAGATTCAGGAAAGCCGCCTTTTATTTTGCAAACAGTCTGCTCAGTAAAGATGCACAGAAGAGAACCAGAAGGAAGGAGAGAATCGAGGCAAGAAGATTCAGTAAAAGCTGAAGTTCCAATTGAATAAGCTGAAATTCCCAATCCCCCAGCCAGCCGAACAGAAGCGTTCCGGCAAAAACACCCGTAACGATCAGAGTCAAACCGTCGCCTGCACCCTCCAGATCCGGACCGCTCAAAGTCACATGCGCCGCAATGGAAAAAGAGAGATACAGCCAAAGCCAGGTTTTCCAGGAAAAGAAAAACGCAAAGGAAAACAATCCGGAAAAGAAAGCGGAAACCGTTTGGGAAAGATCTGTATCAAACACAATCATTCCTTCCGGAAGCAATAAAACAGAAAAAAGATAAAGTGCAAAGATTCCGCCCCAGATCGGACCGGTTCCAATAAAAAAGTTGCCGATCCGGTGAAACAGATTGTCACGATTGTAACTGTGACTCACATATCCGAGAACCCCATCGTCATCCGGAGAAAACAGCTTCACCTCTCTGATCCGGTGTCCGAACAGAAGACAGAACACCACATGTCCAAGCTCATGGATCATCACTCCGGGAGCCGTGATATAGAT
The DNA here is from genome assembly GCA_017456805.1 of Lentisphaeria bacterium. The sequence continues at coordinate 18,884 of JAFTIQ010000015.1, read as the reverse complement.
AAACGCCTTTTCGCCCATCCCTTTTGAGAGATTGCGCCGTAAAGATTCCGATATTTTCTGCATGAAAAATGCCAGAAGCAAATACGGCAGCAGCCCTGCGCTCAGAATACAGAGACCATACCAGAGTCCCATCAGAATGTAATTCACAAAAGCCATATCGTAATCTAATCAAACTGCTCCCGGAATATGCAGGGGCAGATTTTTATCTTCTGTGACCTCTGTGAGGACCACCGGAACGGTGATGATACGGACGCGGCGGAGGAGCGGGTCTGTGATGATACCGCGGAGGAGGCGGAGGAGGTACAACATAAACCGGACGCGGCGGAGGCGGAGGAGGTACAACATAAACCGGACGCGGCGGAGGCGGGGGAGGAACAACATAGACTGGCGGCGGAGGAGCGACATAGACCTCTCCCTGGGTCACAAGATTGATCGCGGCACCCACCAGGTTAACGATTGCGGCAGCCTTCTGAATATCGCGGCAGTCATCGTCATAATAATGGTGCGGGGGTCTGGCTTCTGCAGCGGCGATTACGCCGGCACATCCTAAAACAATCAGTAATTTTTTCATTTTTCACCTCTCCATTAAAATTGTTTCTACATATATTCAATTAGACAATCAAACAGATGATTTCTGACATACTTTATCCTGTTTTTTGAGAAATTCAACCATTTTTCCGGATAATTGCAAAAAAAAAGGCACTGCGGAAAAAGGAGAAACCGCAATGCCCAAAGGGGGTATTAAGATACCGGAAAGCATCAAGGGAAAAAAGGAGTAAACCTTAATACTTTCCGGATTTTTTCTTTCTCATCACGAAAAACCATTAACAATAATCTTCCGTTGGTGTAATATATACCATAAAAAGAAAAAGTCAAGTCAAAAAGAATAAAAAAGTTAAAAAAAAGCAAAAAAAGTGCCATTTTAAATGAAAAAGTATTCAAAAATGAAAAAGAAAAGAGCCTTTCAGATTCTTTTTTCCCGTCTGAGACGCATTGTTCTTCAGGAAAATTGATCACTTTTTGTGTTCCTGTACAATTCAATACTTGAACTTTATATAATATGGTGATATATTTTCAGAATATCATAACTGCACTGCCAACGATGATTCCCGGAAGTATTCCAGAAACGTTTTCAGAGGTCAGAATCAACTATTTCGGAACCGTGGGATCAAATAATAACGTAAGGAAGAAATATATCGTGCTGAAAAGAATCATTAACGGAATCCGGAATCTGTTCCGATCTCAGCCTGCTGAGACAAAGAAACCTGCTCCGGAAAAGAAACAGAACAGAAAAAGTAAAAAACATTCCCCCCGTCCGGACAGGGAACCTTCCCGGCAGATCAAACGGCGGGAGAAAAAACAGGCTCAGCCTGCAAAAGAACGGAAAGTCCTGAATAAAAAAGTCATCATTCCTCCTCCGCCTCCCATGCCGGAGCTGATCGAAATTCCGCCGGAGGAAGGAAAAGTCAGATTTCAGGATCTTCCGCTGGCAAAAGAAGTGATTGCCGGAACACAGCAGCTCGGTTTTCAATATTGCAGCGTGATCCAGGAAAAAGCCCTGCCCCATGCACTCGCAGGGAAAGATCTGGCTGCGAAGGCTCAGACCGGCACCGGAAAGACAGCGGCATTCCTTGCTTCCTCCATGACAAGACTGCTGCAGAATCCGAAAGAAAACCGCCGTCCGAAAACCTGCCGTGTGCTGGTTCTGGAACCGACCCGTGAACTTGCGCTTCAGATCGAAAAAGATGCAGAAGCCATTGGAAAGTATACCGGGCTCTATTCCAAAGCAATTTTCGGCGGAATCGATTACAAAGAACAGAAAAATGCCATTGACATTCCTGTGGATATCCTTGCCTGTACGCCCGGACGGATGCTGGATTATGCCAGAAGCGGTGCGCTGGATCTCTCCGAAACGGAAATTCTGATCATTGACGAGGCGGACCGTATGCTGGATATGGGATTCATCCCGGATGTCCGGCGAATCGTGGGGATGCTTCCTCCGGCAGGAAAACGGCAGACTATGCTGTTCAGTGCCACGCTGGAACCTGAAATTCTGCGTCTTGCAGACCGCTGGCTGATGGATCCTGTTTCTGTGGAAGCGGAACCGGAACATGTGGTAACGGATCTGATCGACCAGAGATTTTATGCGGTGCTTGGTTCCCAGAAGATCGCCCTGCTCCTGTGGCTTCTGAAAAATGAACCCTACGACCGGATGATCATTTTCGGGAACTGGAAACACCGGAATGCGGAACTTACAGAGGAACTCCGTTCTTATGGAGTGGAATGTGAAATGCTTTCCGGAGATATTCCCCAGAACAAACGGATCCGGATCCTGGATGCGTTCAAAGAGGGGAAATGCCGGATCATCGTTGCGACAGATGTTGCTGCCCGGGGAATTCATGTTGACGGGATCAGCCATGTGATCAACTTTGACTTGCCGGAACAGGCAGAGGATTATGTTCACCGGATCGGAAGAACCGGAAGAGCCGGCAAGAAAGGAAGTGCCATCTCCTTTGTCTGCGAATTCGGCGCATTCAACCTGCCGGAAATCGAAAAATATGCTGAGATGGAAGTCAATACCATTCAGCCGGAAGAAGAATGTTTTGTGCTTCCGGAACGGGTAAAATCCCTGAAAACAGTCAAAGAAGAACGGGCTGTCCGGAAAAGCGGAGGACACTCTTCCGGCGGAAAATACCGTTCCCGCAGACGCTGAGGATTGAAAGACCATGTCCCTTCCGAAGATCCATATCGTGCTTGACCGGCTGCGCAGCGCACACAATGTCGGCAATATTTTTCGTTTGGCAGATGCTGTGGGAGCTGTTGAAATAGTTTGCTGCGGCTACACGGCGGCGCCGCCGCACCCGAAACTGGAAAAAACTGCAATGGGAACAGATAAAACGGTTCCCTGCCGCTGGTTTCCGGATGGAGCATCTGCATTGCGGAAATTGAAAGAGGAAGGGTGTCTTTGTGTGGCAGTTGATACGGTAGAAGGGGCAGTTGATGCCTGGGATTTTGCGATTCCGGATCAGGAGATTGCCTTAGTCTTCGGGAATGAGGCACTTGGGATCTCGGAGGAAGCTCTGAGTGTTTGCGAACGTTTTCTTCAGCTTCCCATGTTCGGCGGCAAAAGCTCCATCAATGTCGGCAACTGTGCTGCGGTAGTTCTTTACCTTCTGGTAAGAAACGGGGGGATGAGACCATGATCCGGGAAGAAGGCATAAGGATCCAGTCAATCAAACTTGGATTGCTGACGTTTGTTCATTTTCTTGCGGACAGCACCTGCGGGGTTCTGCCCGGGATCCTGCCGGTTGTCATGACCTATTTCGGGCTTGATCTTTCTTACGGGGTAGCGTTTATCAGCCTTATGGGAATCGGCTGCAATCTGATGCAGATTCCGATTTCCAAGCTGGGCAGCAGTTCGGCATCTCCGATCTGGATTTGTTTTGGGCTTCTGCTGATCGGCAGTTATACGTTCATGGGATTTCTGCCTGAAACGACTCCATTTCCTGTGATCTGTCTTCTGATTCTTCTTTCTGCACTGGGGATTTCTCTGGTGCACCCGACGGGGCTGCGCGGGGTTCAGGCGTTGGATAAACTTCCTGCGGGGATGACGACTCCGCTGTTTATGACAGGCGGTTTTCTCGGGGCGGCATTTTCGCCGCTGATTGCCGGAATTCTGGCGGAACAGTTGGGTTTGAAAGGATTGATCATCTTTTTCCCGATCATGCTTCTGACGGCATTTCTGATCCGGATCCTGCGTGTTAAACTTGCAACGGATACGGTTAAGACGGGGAGCAAAGGAGAAGTGGAATCTGCCTGGAGTTTCTGGACTCTGTTCTGGTTTGCCACTTTTCTGAATTGCGGATCTGCCGCATTTTCCGGGCTTGTTCCATATATGCTGAACAAGGAGATCGGGTTTTCGCTGAGCTTCGGCAATGTTGCGCTGCTGCTGTTCGGCGGGGGATCTTCTGCGGTTTCTGTTATTCTCGGAATGATTGCCTCCAAGCGGAGAGTGGATGGACTTCTTCTTGCGCTGATGTTTCTTGGAATTCCATTTACGATTCTTTATTTTCTGCTGGCGGATCATCCGTGGGCGATTGTTTTTGCCTTGCTGTGCGGAACACTCTGTTCCTCTGTTTTCCCGATTTTTGTTGCGATGTCAAAAACCGCTGCGGGGAAATATTCTCTGGGAGTCAGGATGGGGCTGATGGTCGGGGGAACCTGGGGAATTGCCGGACTGGTATTTCTCGGGATCGGGATTTTCGCAAATCATTACTCTGCGAGAACGGTTTTGCTGATTTCAGTTCCTGCATTTTATTTTCTCTCAGCAGTTCTGGCACTTTGCATGCGGAAACGGGAAAAAGAATAGAAAAAGAGACAAAAAAAATGCAAGTCGATTTGAAAATATTCAAAGAGCGTTTATATTTCAAGGAGTAATGATTTAACCTAAGGAGATATTGGATCATGGCATCAAAAGAAAAGAAAAATATTGATATTCCCGAAGCTGGAGTTTCTCAGGAACTTGACAATTTTGAGCTCTGGGTTGTTCAGAACAGCAAAAAACTGATTGCGTTCAGCATTGTTCTTATTGTAGTTGTTGCAGTTGGAGCCTCCATCTGGAACTGGCAGGAAGGCAAAGAAGCCAGAAGCCGTGCAGCATTCGCCGCTGCAAAAACGATCGAAGATATTGAAACGGCTTTGACGGAACATGCAAAAGGACCTGCTGCCACAGCTGCCCGGCTGCGTCTTGCCAGACTTTATACTGCGGACAAGAAATATGATAAAGCGGCAGAGATTCTGAAATCTGTTGCGGCAGATCCGGAAGCAGATGCATTTCTGAGATCCCGCGCAGCAGTGGAAGCTGCCGGAAATTATGAACTTGCCGGAAAAACCGATGAAGCGATCAAAGAATATGCTTCTGTTGCCGAGAATGCTTTGACGGATGAAACTGTCCGTCAGGAAGCAGCTTATGCCCAGGGGCGTCTTCTTGCTGCGAAAAAAGATTATGCTGGAGCGAGCCTCGCGTTCAAACGTGCTATTGCAGCGAATCCCGGCAGTCAGGCCTCTGCCTTCTGGAGTCAGCTTGCCGGCCGCGCGCTGGATCGCCTCCCTGCGGGGAAGTGATCTCTGTGTCAACGATTTTAACACGCAAACAAGAATCTCTGATCCGTTCTCTGGGGACCCGTCACGGGCGCCGCGAGAGCGGATTTTGTCTTGTAGAGGGGCTGCGGACCGCAAGAGAAGCGGTACAGCTCCGTCCGGATCTCGTTGAACTTTGTATCCTCAGAGAAGGTACTTCTTTTCCGGAAGCGATTCAGGAAAAGACAGTGACCGTTCCTGAAAAGCAATATGAAACGCTTTGCGGGACGGTGAATTCCCAAGGAGTGCTTCTGTTGTGCCGGGAGCCGGGATATCTTTCTCCGGAAACGCCCATTTCCGATCCATGGGTCCTGCTGCTGGACCGGGTGGCGGATCCGGGCAATTTCGGTACGATCCTCCGGACAGCCCGGGCTGCCGGACTCCATGAGCTATCCGTTGTCAAAGGAGGAGTCGATCCCTTTGGCGAGAAGGCATTGCGTTCGGGAATGGGGGCTCAGTTTGCCATGGGAATCCGGAAGTTTGAATCTCTGGACGATGCGGCGGAACATTTGAAAAAAATGGGAGTCAAAACCTTTTACCGGACAGAACCGGCAGGAGGAAATTCCATTTTTAAAGAGGAATCTCTGTTTGAATCCAGTGCTGTGATTCTTGGTAACGAGGCAAACGGAGCGGCACCGCTTGAGGGCGCAGTTCCACTGGTCATCCCCATGCCGGGATCAGCGGAATCTTTGAATGTGGCACAAGCCGGAACAATTGTTTTGTTTGAATATGTCAGGAGGGCAGGGTTCTGATGCAGAGTTTTCATTTTGATAAAATGCAGGGTGCCGGCAACGATTTCGTTGTGACCCATGATGCTGCCGTTCCCAGGGAATGCGATGCAGTTGCAAAGATCTGCGACCGGAAATACGGGATCGGTTCTGACGGGCTGATCGTCTTATCGCAAGCGGATGAGAAGATCCGTTTTGAATTCTGGAATCCGGATGGAGCGAAGGCGGAAATGTGCGGGAATGGACTGCGCTGTGCCATGGAATATGCAAGTTATCACGGTTTGACGCAATCCGGGGAAGCGGTTTTTCTGACAGATTCCGGTGTCTTGACAGCGGAGCGGTTGTATCCGGGAATGATCCGGATCCGGATGCCGGATGCCTCGGAACCGGTCATGAAAACGGTTTCCGGATATGATTGTTTTGTCACAAAAGTCGGGGTTCCCCATGCGGTTGTAGAGGTCAAGGATCTGGAAAATCTGGATGTGAAGAAAGCTGGAAGCAAGCTGAGATATGCGGAAGGATTTGCTCCGGAGGGAACGAATATTGATTTTGTGGAAGTGCTGGATTCCGACCATTTGAAGATCCGGACCTATGAGCGGGGAGTGGAAGATGAAACCCTTGCTTGCGGGACCGGAGTGACTGCTTCAGCCATTTTTCTGATGAAAAATGAGAATGGAAGCAAAAAAAAGTACATTTTTTGCAGGTCCGGCGATGAAATCGTCGTTGAATTTCCGGAAAATGGTAATATTTTAAAAGAGATATATCTGACAGGACCGGCGGTAACGGTTTTTTCAGGGACATATAATTTTTGAACATTTCAACATAAGGTGCTACAATGAAAATTCAGGGACTTTACACAGCGCTGGCAACTCCGTTTTCCAAGGGAGCTGTCGATTACGGAAAACTCCGGGATCTGGTGGAATTTCAGATTGCAGGCGGTGTTGACGGGATCGTGCCCGTCGGTACTTCCGGGGAATCCCCCACTCTCTCCATGCAGGAACATGCCAAAGTTGTGGAAGAAGTTGTCAAAGTCGCCAACGGCCGCTGTATTGTTATGGCGGGAACGGGTGCGAACTCCACCGAAGAAGCGGTTTACCTGACCAAAGAAGCAAAGGAAATCGGAGCGGATTGCTCCCTTCAGGTCACGCCTTACTACAATAAACCCACTCAGGAAGGGCTCTACCGTCACTTCTCCAAAGTTGCGGATGATTGCGGACTTCCCATTGTGCTTTACAACGTTCCGGGAAGAGCCGGGGTTCCCATCGCGGCAAATACCATTGCGCGTCTCTCCAAGAATGCCAATGTGATTGCAGTCAAAGAAGCCGGCGGAAGCGTGGAACGGATCTCTGAAATTCTTTCTCTCTGCGATATCACGATCCTTTCCGGAGATGACAGTTTGACTCTTCCCATGATGTCCGTCGGTGCAAAAGGGATCATCAGTGTTGCTTCCAACGTTTTCCCCGCAGAATTAAAAGAAATGGTTGAACTCTGTCTGGCTGGAAAATTCACAGAAGCCTTGCCGATCCATAGACGGTTCTACAAGCTCTTCAAGGATCTCTTTATTGAGACCAACCCCATTCCGGTGAAAGCTGCCATGGCAATGCGCGGAATGATTGAAGAAGAATACCGTCTCCCGCTCTGCGAAATGTCAGCCTCCAACCGTGCTGTTCTGGAAGCGACGATGAAAGAATTTGCCGCAGCGGCAAATGTTCCCCTCAACGCCGGGATTTGACGGTTATGAGCGGCATATTTCAGGAAGGATATTTTACGGAGACGAATCCGGTTCTGCCGGGGCGGGCTTTTTCGATCAAAGTTCTGGATCCCATCGCGGCAGAGGAAACGGATTGTCATTTAGCAGAGATCTTCCGGGGAGAAGGCTGCGGGCTGGTGCTCGCCCTCGACGGACGGATCCAGGTTGCTCAGAATGACGAATTCATGTACCATGAAATGTTTGCCCATACTGCCGCTTATGCCCATGAAGCGCCGGAAAATATTCTGGTCATCGGCGGAGGAAACGGCGGACTTGTCCGGGAACTTCTGAAACACCCCTGTGTGGAACATATCGACGTTTGCGATATTGACGGTTCGCTGGTGGAGCTCTGCAAAAAACACCTTCCCGGAACCCGCAAGGCAATGGATAATTTCAAAGTCGATATCACCATCATGGATGGCACGGAATTCATCAGAGGGAAACGCGGATGTTATGATCTGATCCTTGTGGAAGGTTCGGAATCCAATGGCAGAGATCAGAAGCTTTCCGGAAAAGAATTTCTGGCAGAATGTAAACTGGCATTGAAACCCGGCGGCGTTCTTGCGGCTCAGGCAGGGTCCCACATTCTTCATACGGAACTGGTTCTCAAACAGGCACTTCTGTTCCGGGATCTCTTCGCATACAGCGGATATTTCACCATTACGGTTCCCAGTTTTTCCGGAGGAAGCACCGGGGTCTGTATCGGCTGCGATACTCATGAAGTGAATCGTCCGGTCCGGCTGCCCTTCCGCCGTTTTGTCCGCAGTTTGAAAGCCTACTCTTCCAAGATGCACAAAGCGGCATTTGTTCTGCCGCCGTTCTGGAATAAAATTGCCGCAAAGCTCGGAGCTGAAACAGAATGAGTTCTCCGGTACTGCTTGCCCCTGCCGGTTCGCAGGAAGCACTTTCTGCGGCACTGAAAAACGGAGCGAATGCCGTTTATTTCGGGGCGGGCAGACGGAATATGAGAGCTGCGGCAGCTGTCAATTTCACACCCGACGATATTGCCCGGGTCGCAGATCAATGTCATGAATACAATGCGGAAGCATGGCTGGCATTGAACACCACGCTTTACGATGAAGAGCTTCCGGAAGTAGAAGCTCTTTGTGCCGTTGCGGAAAAAGCCGGGATCGATGCTGTGATCGCAGCTGATCCGGCGGCAGTTCTGCGGGCAAGAGAGCACGGGCTGTCCGTCCACATGTCTGTTCAGTCCAACGTCTGCAACATGGATTCCATCCGTTTCTGGGCAAAATATGCCGATGCCATGGTTCTTGCCAGAGAGTTGCGGCTGGAACAGGTTCAGAAAATCTGCCGGAAGGTTCAGGAAGAGCAGGTCACAGGGCCTTCCGGAAAGCCGGTTGCTATCGAAGTTTTTATCCACGGAGCACTCTGTATGGCTGTCTCCGGAAGATGTTATTTGAGTTTGGGGCTGGATGATCATTCCGCCAATCGCGGAGAATGTTATCAGCCCTGCCGCCGCGCCTATAAAGTAACAGATTTGAAAAACGGACGGGAACTGGAACTGCAGAACCCGTACATCTTCTCACCCAACGATCTTTGTACCATCAACATTCTCGATCAGCTGATCAAGGCAGGAGTCGGGATCTTCAAGATCGAAGGCAGGGGCAGAGGCGCCGATTATGTTGCAGCCGTCACAAAAGTATATCGGGAAGCCATCGATGCAGGCAGCAATGTTTCCGATGAACAGAAACAGGAGTGGATCGACCGGCTGAAACGGGTTTTCAACCGTGGATTCTGGGATGGCGGTTATTATCTCGGGCTGCCCTCCTCCGGGGCTGCTTCCGGCGAAAATCAGGCGACGGAACAGAAAATCTTTGCAGGACAAATCGCCAACTGGTTCCAGAAACATCAGGCTGCGCTCTGCAAGGTTCAGGCTGCAGAACTGCATGAAGGCGATACGGTCATTGTAACAGGCGCGACTACCGGAGCAGAACGGTTTGTCATCAATGGTTTGCGTGCCAATGGGAAACCCGCGGAAATCGCGGAAAAAGGTTCGGAGGCAACATTTGTTTCCCCTGTCCGTCTCCGGGAAAACGATAAGGTTTATATCATCCGGCAAGCGGGATCGGAAGCCTGATCCGTCAATGTTTTGCGGCCGGCATGGTGCGGATCCCGTTCTCACCGCTGCCGCCGGGCCAGTAATTACAGCGGTCTTTCTGGCGGACGGTTACATTTCCATCTTCATCGTATGCCAGCGGACGTTCCAGCCAATCGATTCCAAATTGACGCCATGCAGGATTATCGGCTTTTTTCAGGATATTATGATAGGTTCGGAACTGACGCTGCAAATCGCCGGGGATGCTGTCGAGAGAATTGACTTTTCCCAGCTCCGGCATGTAATTCAGAAGGAAGAGATACCAGTTGAAGTCTGCAAGGGGATTCATTCCGGGGTTTTCCAGAGCAACCGGGATCAGAGCCGTTTCAAAGAAGACAGGCAGAACGATGGAAGAGTAGTGCGGCGGCACCAGTTTTTTTCCGATTTTCAATCTGCCGAAGGGCTTTGCCAAAGCATAAGCATGGATGGTCGGCGGGGAAGATTGCAGGATATTTTCTGCGGTTTTCAAACGGGAGACATATTCGCCGCTTCCTTTGATTTCAGGGATTGCCTCTGAGAACTGATGATCATTTCCGCCCCGGTTCGTAAACAGGAAATTCGGCGAGAAAAAGGAATCCATTCTTGCGACTGCCCCGGAATGATAAGAGGCTTCCGGACGGAAAGAACCTCTCAGATAACGTTCCCAGTTGCGGACAGTCGTCTTATGGTAATCCACCCAGTCATCCTTGTAAAATGCCCAATCAATGGCAGGAAGCGGATTCAATTTGTTGTCAGAATCATCGGTGACAACAACATTTCCCTGATCATCATATTTCGGATCGGTCCAGTCATATTTTTCGCCAAGGGGAACCAGCCGCTGCCCGGTTCGTTCCAAAAGATCCTCCAGCATACCGTAATCGCTCATCATATCATATTCTGTGGAGGATGCTTCACCGATTCTGACTTTGACCGGCAGGAATTCGCTTTCTTTCGGGAAGTTGGTATTCTGCCGGACTTTGATATCGCCCCACCATTTACTGGAACTGAACCCGGAAAGGAGAAATTCCCGGAGATAGCAGAAATCATCCCCGCGTACAGCTTCGTAGAACAATTTTCTGCCGAGATATTTTGAGAAATCAGGAGAAGCCGGCGGGTCCGTATAAAGCGAGGGAGCCCCCAGCATTTCTCCGCTTGGCATAACGGCGAACCCGAGTCCGCTCTTGCCCTGTGGATGCTGAAGAACCGTCATCATGTTCAAATACGGCACATGCCATTGAAAACCGTAAAGGAATTGAGAACAATATTCATCCTGTTTGAAATGATCGTAGATCGCAGACCGTTCATCGAATCCGGCGAGCATGGAATTTTGCATTGCTACAGCTCTGCCGAAATTATTATAGCTGTTCAAGCCATTGTTTTTCGCAGCTGCCTGAGCGGCGCCGACACCGATCAGCGGCCCGATGAAAAGAATCCGGTACTGCATCTGAGAGAGCAGATCGGATGCCTGAGTCAGCTGTTTCAGCCGCTGTTCCTGATGAACCCGTTCATATTCCTCTTTATTGGGGACGGAAAGAAAGGCATCGGAATCTGCGCCGATCCCGAAGATGGATTCATCGATCAGAAGCGTTGTTGCTTTGATCATATTGAGTTCGCCGACGAGGTTGAGGGTATGTCTCTGCCAGTTTGCCCCGGCGATTGCTGCGGCATCCACAGCGGACTGGGATTTCACTTTTCCCCGGATCAGATTCTGAATATCAAACAGAGAAAAGATAGCAAGGATCAGGATCAGAAGTGCAACGATTGCGAGAATCAGCACCTGCCCTTTCTGTTTTTTTCTGAAATTACTCGTCCAGATAAAGTTTTGCATGATTTTTCAGCTCCACGGTGGAAGAGATATCTTGAACCTGATCGGAAGAGAATGCGCTTGCGAAAGGAAGGCGCAGGGGGTAGTTGGTGAACTGGATTTCAGAGATTACTCTGTCGCCCCGTTCTCTCAATTTGGCATCCAGTCTGGTCTCATAGGGATTATCCCCAAGCCAGTATTCACATTCCATATAGCGGTAGCCTTCCATATAATTCCGGATGGCGCGCCGCAAACGGTAATAATAATCGTAAACGCCGTCGTTCTGCTTGTAAGAGGAGGAAGTGAAATACTCCAGATAACTGGTTGTTTTGAGTTCACTTGGTGTCAGAACGGTTCCGGAAACGGGCAGAGCGCGGGTTCTTGCTTCGACCTTTGCAAGGGTATCATTGAATCCGACAGACAGGCTTCGAGCCGTACGGAAGGAAGCATAATCTGTGAATTCCTGAGTCGTATAGAGAAGAAAGACCTGAAGCAAACCGAATAAAATAAGGCAGATAAGGAGCATGCAAATCACCCCTTCAACGATGGAAGAACCCCGTTGAAACTGTTTTTGCCCCCCTGTTCTGCCTTTGCGCTGATTCCGCACCTGTTTCATACCGGACAGGAAGAGGTGAAATTATTCACCGACGGTGCCGCCTTCTGCATCCAGTTCTCTGAGAACATCTGCAGAATCTTTATCGACTTCACCTTTGACATCTTCTTCTGTACCGAGGGCGGATGCGGCACCTGCGATTTTTGTACGGATCGTATCACTGAACATTCCGATAATCGCAAGGGCTGCGATTGCAACAACGACAACGATGATGATATATTCGACGATTGCCTGACCTTTACATCTTTTTTTCTTTGAAAGTTTCATCTGTCTATCCTTTCCTTTAAGGTGTTATCACGGTTCCCAGCCCAGAAGAGCTGTCATCCGCCAGTTATATTCTGCGAAAACCGCAAGCAGAAACAGAAGGATCAGAACGATTGCAAGAGCCATAACAGCCATTGCGGCATATTCCATCAGAACCTGACCCCGGCAAAATTTTCTCTTTTTCAAATGGAGAGATCTCACTGTCAAGTCCTTCTTTTTCCCGTTCCGTTCTTACGGTCAACATGAACGCCTTCTTCTGGTAACTATACACTGTATAATATAAAAAACAAGAAAAAAAAGGTAAAAAAAAATGATTTTTTGGTTATTTTTCCATCTTTTTGAAAAGAATTGGCAAAAACAGAAAAGAAAACGGAGGTTTTCCCTTTGGGGAATGACGACAGAAGCTGATTTTTCCACTTTTTCTGTACTCTTTTGCAAACTTCAATTGAAATAAAACAAAAATGATGCTATATTAGTGTTGATTATATTTGAAAAAACGAAAATCCTTTAACAACCCAAAAGGAAAAGGTAACGTGAAGAAATCAACATTTCTTGCCGGGCTGGCAGCATTTTTGCCGGCGTTAACAGTTTTTGCGCAGGAAGCACCTGCTCCTGCGGAAGTACCTGTCAGCGGGATTACCCCCCTCTGGTGGATCGCACCGATCTGTTCTCTGATCGCGCTGTTCTGTGCTTTCATTTGTTACAGATTGATGATCAAGGCTCCCAAAGGAAATGCCAGAATGGAAGAAATCGCAGGCTATGTCCGCGATGGAGCTATGGCATATCTGAAACAGCAGTACTCCCGCGTGGGACTGGTCTTTGTCATCCTCTTCATCATCTTCGCTGTTCTGGCAGTTCTGGGAATTCAGAACCCCTTCGTGCCGGTGGCATTCCTTACCGGTGGATTCTTCTCCGGTCTCTGCGGATTCCTCGGAATGAAAACAGCAACTGCCGCATCCAGCCGTACAGCTCAGGGTGCCAGTGAAAGTCTGAATCGCGGTCTTCAGGTCGCATTCCGTTCCGGTGCCGTCATGGGATTGGTGGTCGTCGGATTCGGACTGCTGGACATCACTGCCTGGTATCTGATCCTTGACAAACTGGTTTATACCGCAGAAAATATGAAAAACGGTCTGGATATTTTCGGGCTGACGATCATTGCAAAAGATTTCCCTGTTGATCACAAACTGATCGAAATCACCACAACCATGCTTACCTTTGGTATGGGTGCATCCACTCAGGCGCTGTTCGCACGCGTCGGCGGCGGGATCTACACCAAAGCTGCAGACGTTGGAGCTGACCTTGTTGGTAAAGTGGAAGCCGGTATTCCGGAAGATGACCCCCGCAACCCTGCCACAATCGCTGATAATGTGGGTGATAACGTTGGTGACGTTGCCGGTATGGGTGCTGACCTTTACGAATCCTATTGCGGATCTATTCTTGCAACCTCTGCTCTCGGTGCGGCTCTTCCTGTGATCCGCGGCGGTCTTACCAACGCTGAGATCGTGACCCGCGTCAATGCTCCGCTGATCGTTGCCGGTATCGGAATCGTTCTCTCCATCATCGGCATCTTCTCTGTCCGCTGCAAAGAAGGCTCCACCATGATGACTCTGCTGAAAGCATTGCGTTTCGGAACCTGGGGAAGCTCTCTTCTGATCCTGCTTGCCTGCGGAGTTCTGGTTCGTTTTGAAGTGATCACCCTTGGGGTTTTCGGTGCAATCGTTGCCGGTTTGATCGCCGGTGTGATCATCGGTTACTCCACTGAATACTACACCTCCGATGAATACAAGCCCACCAAAGAGCTTGCTTCTCAGGCTCAGATGGGCCCCGCAACCACCATTATTGACGGTCTTGCGCTCGGTATGCTTTCCGCAGGAATTCCTGTGATTGCGACGGTTGTTGCAATTGTCTGTGCATTCGGATTCTCCGGCGGATTCGCGCCCATCAGCCAGGGCGGCGGGATCATCCACGGTCTTTACGGAATCGGTTTTGCTGCTGTCGGTATGCTCGCAACCCTCGGAATCACCCTTGCAACCGATGCTTATGGTCCCATTGCTGACAACGCAGGCGGAAACGCTGAAATGTCCCACCTGCCCCCGCATGTTCGTGACCGTACCGACATGCTCGACATGCTCGGAAATACAACTGCTGCAACCGGAAAAGGTTTTGCGATCGGTTCTGCTGCGCTGACCGCTATGGCTCTGCTTGCTGCTGAAATTCAGGAAGTGGAAATCTGGGGCAGAAAGTTCGGTCTCTTCAAATACCAGTTCATCGAAAACCCTGTCGGAACAGGATATCTGAAAGATGAAAACGGCCGTATGGTTTCCATGCTGGACAACCTGAACAATGCCGCAACTGATAATATCATGGCACTCATCAATGCTTACAACATCAACATCATGAACCCGATGCTCCTTTGCGGATTGTTCCTGGGTGCGATGATGGCATTTGTGTTCTGCGCATTGACCATGAAAGCAGTCGGACGCGCAGCCGGAAGCATGGTGGAAGAAGTCCGCCGTCAGTTCCGCGAAATCCCCGGAATTATGGATGGAACCGGCAAACCTGATTATGCACGCTGCGTGGAAATTTCCACCAAAGGCGCTCAGAAAGAAATGATGATCCCTGCTCTTCTGGCAATCATCACACCTGTTGTCACCGGGCTTATTCTCGGTGTTGCCGGTTTGATGGGCTTGCTCGCCGGAGGATTGGCAGCCGGTTTTGCTCTGGCATGTCTCCTCAACAACGCCGGCGGTGCATGGGATAACGCCAAGAAGCACATCGAAAAAGGAAACTTCGGCGGCAAGAAGCTTGCTGACGGAACCAAGAACCCTGTCCACGGCGCAGCTGTGATCGGGGATACTGTCGGTGACCCCTGCAAGGATACCTCCGGACCTTCTCTGAACATTCTGGTCAAGCTCATGAGCATGGTCGCGATCGTCTTCACTCCGCTGATCGTGAAATTCGCTCCTGTGATCCAGGACTTCCTCGGAATTGCCATCCGGTAATCCCTTTCGGAAAACGATTCAAGCCCGCTGTGACAAACCGTCACGCGGGCTTTTTTTTGGAACTTTTCTCCTCGGATCATTGTCTTTGAACAACAGGAGTTTTTGACAAATCAAGGGGGAAAAATGAACAAAAAAAGTATTGCTCTGACAGGGGCATTGATCGTCTTTTCGATCGTGCTTTCCGCACAAGGGATTCAACAATTCAACGCGGCGGAAGATCCCGTGGACTGGGGGAATCCCAACGTGGCACAACCGGGAACCGTCTATGTGAGCCGCTACGGTTACTGGTGCAATCAGCCGGTAAAAATGGCGTACTGGATCGGGTTGCCGCACATGAAGATCCCGCCGTTTTTTCATCTTGTCAATGAAAACGGAACCGTTGTTTTTTCAGGGACACCCGCCTGGATGCGGGATCCGACAAGGGTCATGGTTCCCATCGGCTTTTTCTATCCGGGCGTAAAAATGTATGCGCTGAATTTTTCCGGATTCCAGGATGCCGGGACCTACTGGATCGAAGTTCCCGGATATCCCAACAGCATTATTTTTCACATCAAAGGGTATATTCCCGGAACAATGATCCCCATGCCCGGACTGCTGACTTTTGAACGGGATGCGGGGATCAGCCAAAATCCGGATTACCAGAGGCATCAGTTTTTCCGGCAGCCGTATCAAATGCCGTAAGCCGCAACCGGCTGCAAAAGCAAAAAAAGGGCTGCGGTAATTTTGATTTCACCGCAGCCCGGAATGATCTGAAAATGAATTACTTCGTCTCGATCTTCAGAACGTTGACCACCATATCTGTTCCATAGGGGAACGGTTCGCACTTGATGGTCAGGAGCTTCTTCTCTGTATCCTGGACGAACAGCCCTTCTTCGCCGTCATCCATCCATACAGCGGAGACGATTTCCTTATCAAAGCCTTCGACGGCTCTCGGGCCGGAAACGGTTGCGGCAACAACGTTTTTATCGCCGCCCATGGAGAGATCCAGAGCGAAGTAATAATAGGTTTTTCCATCCTGAAGCATGAAGTCATTGCCCTGATATTTCATGCCGGTAAGGGGCTTTCCGTTGTAAATAGCTTCGCCGAAAACAGACATCCACTGGCCGACGAGTTCGAATACTGCTTTTTCGTATGCGGGAATTTTTCCCTGAGCTTCGGGAGCGAAGTTCATCAGGAAGTTGGCACCGGTTCCGCGGCTCTGGCAGAGACGTTCGATCACGCGGGCGGGAGAGAGCATATTGTAATCCCGGTTGCTGTGTCCCCAATGAGAGTTCATGGTTTTACAGACTTCTCCGGCAACATACTTTTTCATGCCTTCCCGGTCAACAGGTTTTCCGGGATTGTTTTCAAAGGTGACAGAGTCGATCTCTTCGGATTTTCCGACGGCTCCCAAAGCGGAGAGTCCGGTATTGTTGATCACCATTGCATCGGGCTGCAGACGGTGGATCATTTTGTAGAGGCGATCTTCCTTCCAATCGGAATCCTTGCGGGACCAGTTTCCATCGAACCAGAGTCCGCCGATCTTTCCATAGTTGGAACAAAGAATCTCCACGGATTTGTAAAGATAGTCCAGATATTCATTGAATTCTGCTTCTTCCAGCTCATCTGTTCTCTTGTTGCGCCACTTCCAATCGAGGGTGGTGTGATAGAAGAAGGGAACGATATCGAATTCTCTGCATGCATCCACGAATTCGCGAACCAGGTCACGCTTTGCAGGAGAATGGGGAGCATCGAACTCATTCAGACCGCAGGTGTCATAGAGAGAAAAACCTTCATGATGACGGGTGGTCAGTGTGATATATTTTGCACCGGCATCTTTTGCCATTTTTGCCAATTCACGGGCATCGAAATCTTCTGCGGTGAACGTGTCCATCCACTTGGAATATTCATCCGGGGGAACATTGTAGATCCGCTGAGCCCATTCTCCTTTTCCCCACTGGGAATAAAGTCCCCAGTGCACAAAAATTCCGAAACCGAGTTTTTCAAAAGCCGCAATGCGCGGCAGGGGTACAGGTACCGCCATAGTCATTCTCCTTGTTTTATGATATTGTATGACAAATTTCACCGCAATCGAAATATTTTACATCGAGAGCCGGGATTTTTTCTTTTATCAAATCTGCGAGCAGGATCATCCCGCCTTTTTCTGAGGGATTGTGTCCGATGATCAGCAATGCTTTCCGGAATCCCAGCGCGGCGGCATCCCGGGCATATTCGCCCATCATCCATTCGCAGGCTTCTCCCACAAGAACCGCATCCACTTCCGGATCCCGCAATTCGTCAAAAACGCCTCCGGGCGTTCCGAGACAAAGCGAAAGCATCGTGCACGGTTCATCCAATGCCCCGCAAAGCCGGATATGTTCCGCACCGTTCTGACGGAATTTTTCATGAATTTCCCGGGGTGTCATGGGTATTTCCAGCCGGAACCGGTTCACCGCCCAGGACCGGTTGATCCACGTTCCTTTCAACCCCAGCATACGGACGGTTCCATCGCCGATCATATCCTTATATTTATTATGGGGATGATCATGATACCGCCAGACGGTCATGCCGGACTCTGCCAGCAAAGCTTCTTTGGCTTCTGTCACCGGATCATGCTCCAAACGATTGTCCATGTGACTGTAAAAAGTGGGTTCATGGACGATCAGAAGATCTGCTCCCCATGCGTTTGCCTGCCGGATCAAATCAACGGTAGCGGTCATTGTGACTGCGACTTTCCGGATTTCCCGTTCCGGATCTCCGGATTTTATGGTGTCGCATGTATTGGAATAATCTTTTTCCCCGTTATCATTGCACCACTGGAAGATTTCTTCCATCAATTCACAAGCTTTCATCCGTATTTCCTTTTTTTGAATTGCTCAATTTCCGTTAATCTAACCGTATTTTCCCTCTTTTTCAAGTAGAAAATTCCTTTTTCTGCAAAATAAAACAGAAAAAATGCAGGAAACCGGAAGATATTTCAAAAAAAAACAGAAAACGCACTTGCATTTTTCAAAAAGAGGTGTATATTAGTGAAATCAAGAACGACCGTGTGTGTATAGCTCAGTTGGTTAGAGCGCCACGTTGACATCGTGGAGGTCGTAGGTTCGAGTCCTACTACGCACACCATTTTTTTTGCCTTGAAACCGTTGATAACAAAAAGTTGTCAGCGTTTTTTTTTTGCAAACAGCACTTGAATTTTCGTCTCTTACAGGAGATTCCCTGTTCCCCGGCAAATCATTCGCATTCCGGCTCTGCCGGGAACGCTTTGCAGCCCGAGTTCTGGGAGTACTGGGAATACTAAGAGTACTGGGAGAGCGCGGGCAAAGAAAGGGCTGTTCGCAAGGGCTTTTACCCGGGCACCCCGGCGCAAAAAACTCCCAGAGCTCCCAGTAATCCCAGAACGCCCAATATTCCCAGTTCCCCAGCCAATCATTAGCGAGTGAGCCCATCCCTTCGGCTCTGCCGGGAAAAACGGAAGGGAACAGGAATCAACGGTGGAAAACGGGAATC
>JAFTIQ010000039.1 GCA_017456805.1 Lentisphaeria bacterium | reverse complement strand
GAAATTTGAAAGCACATTTTCGTACGGAGAAAACGGAGTGTACTGAGTGTACGGAGGCATTTTTGGTTATTACCGACCGATTTCTCAAAAGAAATAAAAATTTTTCTCTTGGGTAACGGTTGTTTTAATTACCAAACCACCTCCGTAATCTCTGTAAACTCTGTTCAAAAGACTCAATTAAAATGCGTTTTCTGTATGCAGGTTTTGCAACAGCCCCAATTTCAGTTTGGAGAGGCAATTTCAAAAGTCTTCAAAAATGGCAGAAAATTCTTGTTGCGATCTGCAAATGGAGCGTTTTCGGTGGGTACCCTGTGGGTAGCCACGCTCAAACTACCATTTCCAACTCATCAACAATCTTTTTTCAGCCAAATTTTGCCGGACTTTTGAAATTACCTCTGGAATAAATTTTTACAGTTCTTCCAGTTTCACTTCATCAAACCATGCGGTTCCTTCTGCGAACATTATGCTAACACCAGCTTTCAGAAAGTTCAATCGCAAGATAAAAGAATAAGATAGAGATTTTTCGTAAAAAGATGTAAAATTTTGATATTCTTCATAAAACGCAAGAAATAACAAGAAAATCTCTATTTCTTCAAAAAGATTGATTTTTTTCAGATATTTAGAGGTTATTTCAAATACTCCGGAAAAAGAGGTTGAAAAATCAGTAAAATCATGCTATTGTACCGTATGTTGAAAAATAACCTTTTTTACGGAGTAAAAGCATGAAATATCAATACATCGTTACGGGTGCTGCCGGATTGATCGGCGGCGCGATCGTCCGGGAACTCAATCGCAGAGGAATTACAGATATTCTTACCGTGGATCATCTTTCAACTTCCGAAAAGTGGAAAAATCTGCGGGAATCTGCTTTTGCCGAATATATGGAACGGGATGTTTTCCGGAACGCTGTCAAAGAGGGAACCGTTTCTGCCGATGTAATGATTCACATGGGGGCCTGCTCTTCCACAACGGAAACCGATGCTTCCTATCTCATCGATAATAACTACAATTACACAAAGGAAATGGCAGAATTCTGCGTGAAAAACGGGATCAAATTCCTGTATGCTTCCAGTGCTGCAACATACGGCGGCGGGGAATGCGGATACAAAGATGATGAATCAGCCATTGAAGAACTCCGTCCGCTGAATATGTATGGCTACTCAAAACAGCTTTTTGACCTCTGGGCAAAACGGAACGGTTATCTGGACAAAATCACAGGCGTTAAATTTACAAATGTGTTCGGTCCCTACGAAAAGCATAAAAACAATATGCGGAGCATGGTTCTCCGGTCCTTTGAACAGATCAGTGAATCCGGAAAAGTCTGTCTGTTCAAATCTTATAAGCCGGAATACACTGATGGCGGACAGCAGCGGGACTTCATTTATGTGGAAGATGCCGCAAACATGGTGCTCGGCCTGCTGGAAAAAAATGCAAAAGGAATTTACAATATCGGCAGCGGAAGAGCTGAAACATGGAACGCTCTTGCAGAGGCTGTTTTCAAAGCAATGGGCAAACCGGTTCAGATCGAATATATTGAAATGCCGGAAACACTTCGTCCGAAATATCAGTATTATACCTGTGCAGATATGACAAAATTTGATGCAGTCGGAACCGGGATCAAGGCAAGATCTCTGGAACAGGCAGCTGCAGATTATGTGGCTGTTCTGAACGCCGGATTGAAAAAATACGGAGATCTTCAGTGATCAGATTCTGTTCTCTTATCATGCTTTTGCTTCTGGGGATCACCGCAGGGTGCTCAACCACAGGGGATTATGTGCATGATTTATCTATAAACGATTCCGGACGGACCCTGGAACTTGTTCCCGGGGATACGATCCGGATCGTTCTGGAGAGCAATCCGTCAACTGGATATTTCTGGGATGAAGATGGGAAACCGGATACTGATGTGATCCGGCTTTCTTCCAAACAATTTCTGCCGGACCCCGGGAAAAACAATATGACAGGCGTTCCGCGCAAACAGGAATTCCTGTATAAAGTTGTCGGTTCCGGAGAGGCTGGAATCCGGCTGAGTCACAAACGCCCCTGGGAAACGGGATTGCCTGTTGCGACCTTTCAGTTGAAAATCAAAGTCGATGCGACTTTGAATTCTTTTATGGACCGTTTTGACAGGAGCAAAGAGCCCTTGCGGAGAGTTGATTCAAAAGGAAATGTTGCGCCGCCGCTGAGTGAGGATTACCACCAATGATTTATGAAGAGAAAACAAAATTCAATGCGTGTTATACAGGCTTGGCAGTTCTGCTGCTCCTGGTTCTCTTCGCACCGGTTTTTCTGGAAATTCAGGAACTGTTTTCTGATGAAGGATATTACCTCACAACCGTGCGGGAGCTGGATAGTCATCTTCCGCTGATAAAGGTTCATGGATATATCAGTTCCGGAGGTTATCCGCTGTATTCCGTTCTTGTAAAACTTCTGACAGGCGGCGGTTTTTCTATGATCACAGCTCTGCGGCTGCTTCCGTGTCTTGCGCTTCTCCTGCTTGCAGGAATCGTGTTCCTGACCAATTGGAAAGCAAAAGGGCTGACTTCCGGGATCGTCGGGGTCGCGGCTTTGATGGTTAACTTTATTACGATTGAAAAGTTCTCTGACGGAAATCCTGTTCTTCTGGGATCTCTTGGTGTCTTTTCCACATGGATGATCTGGTTCGCCCTGGGTGTTTGGCGCGGAGATTGGAAAATGGCATGGATTTTTTCTTTCCTGATCGGCGGCTTGACATTCTATGCGATCGGTTTCACCGGGCTTATATTGATTGTTCTTCCGATGCTTTTCCTGAGACGTCCGCTGACAACTTGGACGAAGCCCCGCGGGATCGCTTTTTATCTCGGGCTTTCGTTCCTTGTGCTGTTTATCCTGCTTTGGGGGATTCCCCGCTGGACTGCAGAAGAGGAAGCCGGATGGCAGCAAACTGCCCTATCCTTCCCCACGATCGGAGAATATCTCTGGCATCTGGTCTCCTTCCCCTTTGATGCTGCAATTCGCTTTATGCCGTGGACCTTGTTTGTTTGGGCTCCGTTCTGTCCTGCGATCGTTCCGCTGGATGATAATCCGCTGCTTTCCAGATATCTCCGGACCTTGTTTCTCGGAACTTTTGTTCTTCTCTGGATATCTCCGCTTACTCAGAGCCGGGATATGTTCTTTATGATTCCGCCGCTTGCTGTATTGCTGGCTCTCAATTATTGGATCGTTGTCCGGAGATACGGATGGAAAATCTTGAAATTTTTCCAGTTCATCGCCGTAATTCTGGTGATTCTTTGCGCGGCGGCAGCCTGCTGTTTGCTGATTCCTTCTGAATCTTTGCCGACAATGCTTTCGGAACCGTTATACGGTATAAAACATTCCCCGCTTCTGCAAATCAGTTTAATCACGGTTACAGCCGGGCTTATTTTTGCCTTGATTTCAGTTGTAATGTGTGCCAGAGGAGCCCGCATTTGGCTGACGATTATTACTCTTTCTGCCGCAGTGATTCTGCCTTACCGCGGGCTGGTGATCCCGTATCAGAATCTGGAAAAAAGAAAAGCAGAAGTGGGAAGCCGGTTCCGGGGGAGCATCCCGGAAAAGGAAACTCCGGATCTTGTTTACCGGATGTACAATATCCCGCCGCTTTACAGTGAAATGCACTATTTTGACATACGGATAAAGACGATTAAAACACCGGAAGAGCTTCCGGAAGATAAGCCGGTCGTTTATGTGTTTGCATCCAGTGTTCCCTCAGCTCCGGACAGGACCTGGGAACGGCTGTATGCAGAATTTCACCGGAATCAGGAAATCGAACTTTGGAAGGGTAAATTGAAAACGGAGGATGATTATGAATAGTAAACCTTGGCTTTGTATGGCATCAGTCAGGGAGTTGGAACAGTTTGCAAAGAAATCAGGGATCCCCTCGTACCGTGCGGGACAAATCGAAAACTGGCTTTCCAAACGGCTGACTTCCAATTTGGAAAAAATGAAAAATATCCCGAAGGATCTCAAAGAAACATTGTCTCAGGAATTCCGCTGCAATGAGGTAAAAACGGAACAGGTGTTTTCTTCTCCGGACGGATTGAGAAAATTGCTGCTGAGACTTTCTGACGGAGAAACGATTGAATGTGCGATCATTCCGGCTGATGATAAACGTTTTACATTCTGCCTGAGCACTCAGGTCGGATGTCCCGTTCATTGTGCATTTTGTGCAAGTGGTGCTTCCGGTTTCGTCCGCAACCTGGAAGATGGTGAAATTGTGGAACAGTTCTTTGCCGCCTGTGAAGAGCTCGGACGCCTTCCTGACAACGTTGTGATCATGGGAATCGGTGAGCCGCTTTTGAACTGCGATAATCTGATCGCTGCTCTGGAACGCATTTGTGATCCGGATCGGATCGCTCTTGCAGCAAGACGGGTGACGATCTCCACCAGCGGCTGGACTCCCGGGATCAAACAGCTTGCCAAACACGGCAGACAATGGAACCTGGCAGTTTCCCTTCATGCGCCCGATGATAAAACCAGATCTTTGCTGATCCCTACCAGATTCCGCAGAGATATCCGGGAAATCCTGCAAGCCTGTGCCTTGCATCGTGCTGCAACGACCCGTATGCTGACATTTGAATATGTCATGCTGGAAAATGTCAATGACTCCGTCGAGCAGGCTGCAAAACTTGGGGAAATCGCAAAAGAGGCTCATGCAAAAGTCAACTTGATTCCTTATAACAAAGCAAACGGTGCATTTACCCGCCCTTCCCCGGAAGTGATCAAACGGTTTGAAAACAGATTGAAAACGGTTGGGGTTCAAGTAACCGTCCGCGTCGAAAAAGGTTCTGAAACGACAGGTGCCTGCGGACAGCTCAGAGCTTCTGCCCGCAAAAAACAACAGGAGAAAGAATCATGATTTTGAGAATGTTGTTCCCCGTGCTTGCAATGACTCTTCTGGCTGGCTGTGTCTCCAGCAAAGAAGCTGAATTACAGGAAAAAATCAATCGCAGAATGTTTGCTTCCATTCATTTCGAAACGCCTGCCCGTTTGAAATATACCCTCAAACACAATGCGAATCCCAATGCAAAAGATCCCCGCGGAGTGCCGGTTCTGATCAGAGCCGCTGCCGCCGGAAAACTGGAACATGTCAAGGTCCTTCTGGAAAACGGGGCTGATATCAATATCACCGATCCAGATGGAGAAACCGCCATGTTCGCCGCAGCTTCCAGAGGGGATAATAAAATGATCGCGCTCCTTCTGGAAAAAGGTGCTTCTCCCAATGGAAAAGGCAGAAACGGAAGATCCCCCGCAATGGAAGCCGCAAGACTCGGTCACATCGAAACATTGAAATTTCTCCTTGACAGAGGGGCAGATATCAATGCTGTCGATGAGGATACCGCCGGTCTTGTTGCATACGCCGCAACCGCTGGAAAGAATGCAATCGAAGAAATCAAAATGCTGGAAGCCAGAGGCATTAAGATCGATTTGAAAAACACAGAACTCCTGGGATCCCCCTTCCTCCGCGCTCTTTATTTTGACAGAGAGGAAACCGCCCTGTATCTGTTGAGCAGAATGGAAGATCTCAACAAAGATTCCCGGATGAAACAAATCGGAAAAGTCGCGGTTTATTATGCGATCTCCCATTATAAAAAAAGACTTCTCAAGGCGCTTGTCGATAAGAAACTGGAACTGGATTATAACGAACCGCTTTCCTTCAAGCTCGCCAAAATGACAGATATCATCGGGATCTACAAACTCGCAGCAAGAAATGATTTGATCGAACGCCGCTATACTCCGCTGATGTATGCCTGTATTTACGGACACCCGGATATGGTGGAATATCTGGTAAATTCCGGTGCAAACCCGACGATCCGGAGCAACGAAGGTCAAACTGCTGAAGCCTATGCAAAAGATCGCGCCACTCTGGAAATGATCAAACGGAAAACAAAAGAATGGCATTCCGTTTATCTGGAAGGCAAGAAAAGACAGCGCGGACTTGTCATTGAAAAAGATGAGTCTGTCCGCCGCAGTACGATCTTTGATTTCTAAAAATCATATAAGGTCTTTTGCAAAAAAAAACTGAAAATTTTGAAAGCGCAATTTTGTACGGAAAGAATGGAGGCTTTTTGGGTTATTACCGGCTGACCTCTCAAAAGAAATAAAAATTTCTCTTGGGTAACGGGGGGTATTACCAAGCCCCCTCTGTAACCTCAGTAACCTCTGTTCACTCCGTACAAAAGAGTCCATAAAAACGCGTTTTCTGCATATCGTTTTTGCAACCGTCCTGTTTTTTGACGGTTTATTTAAGAGAAGAATCTCTCCTGCTGATAATCCGCACGGTAAGCCTGTGCCTGATCCTGGGAGATGTATCCCTGTAAATAGAGATTTTCCAGAGATTTATCCAAAGTGCACATGCCGTCCTTCTGACTGGTTTCCATAACGGATTGAAGCTGATGAGTTTTTCCATCGCGGATCAAAGCAAGGATCGGTGGCGTTCCTGTCATCAGTTCAAATGCAGCGGCGCGCCCCACCCCGTCCAGCCGGGGGATCAGTCTCTGGGAAAGCACACCCAGCAGCACTCCGGACAACTGTAACCGGATCTGATTCTGCTGATCTGTGGGGAAGGAATCCACAATACGGTCAATGGTTTGCGGTGCACTGTTGGTGTGAATAGTAGCGAAAACCAGATGTCCGGTTTCGGCAGCAGTCAGTGTTGCAGCCATCGTATCCTTATCGCGCATTTCTCCGACCATGATCACATCCGGATCCTGCCGGAGTGCAAATCTCAACGCGGAAGCAAAGCTCAGAGTATCAGCATGAAGTTCCCGCTGCTCAATAATTGAAAGCACATTATCATGCACATACTCGATAGGATCCTCCAGAGTGATAATATGTTTCGGCATATTCTGATTGATCTGATTGATCAGACTGGCAAGAGTCGTGGATTTTCCGCTTCCCGTAGGACCCGTAATGAGAACCAGCCCCTGCTGTTTGTATGCCATTCGCACCAATTGGCGCGGAAGATTCAGGGCTTCCGGAGCCGGGATCATCGTATTGACCACCCGGCATACCACGCCCAGGCTGCCTCGCTGATAGAAAGCATTGATACGGAATCTGCAAGGTTTTTGCGCAGGTTCATTCGGCTTGTTAAGAGTCACTGACAGAGCCAAATCCAGTTCTTTGTTCCGTTCCAGTTCGATTCGCTGATGCTGGTTCAACACACTGAACAGCAGCCGTTGAATGTCGAATCTTGTCAGGGGCGGCAATTCCATTTTGCAAAGGGTTCCATTGATTCTCAATGTGGGGCTCACTCCGCAGGACAGATGAAGGTCGCTGGCATTATGTGCCAATGCTGTCCGGAGCAGACGGCGCATATCGATGGTATTTTCATTCAGATCCCCGAAATTGTTTCCATAGCGGTTCTTGAAGGTATCGACTCCGCTTTTCATCCCTTTGATCATCAAATTGAATTCTTCTTTGGAGGTGGAGGCTTCCAAAGCGGCGGTCTTGGAAATCTTGCCCTCATTATAAAGCTGATACAGCATTTGGTTGAACTTCATCATTCCGAATCCGCTGTTCTGATGAAGAATTTCTTCAAGAGCACTGTAATCCATTTCGCTGATGACTTTTCTTACACTTGGGGTTCCGGTAAGGATCTCCACTGCGGGCAGCATCCCTGCTCCATTTGCGGCGGGAACAAGTCTCTGGGCAACAATGGCATTCAGGGATAATCCGAGATCAATCGCGATCTGCTCCCGCTGGGTTTCCGGAAACATATTGACAATTCGCTCAACAGCAAGGATCGTATCTGCAGTATGAACGGTAGAAATCACCAGGTGCCCGGTCAATGCGGCACTGATTGCAGTCTGCATGGATTCCGTATCCCGCAGTTCTCCGACGACGATCACATCCGGATTTTCCCGTAATGCGCTCCGCAGCGCTGCTGAAAAACTGGTGGTGTCCACATTGATTTCCCTCTGAGAAATAAAACTCTGAACATCCTCATGGACGAACTCAATGGGATCTTCCAGCGTCAGAATATGAGCTTTCCGGGAGTTGTTGATATAGTTGATCATGGTTGCCATCGTGGTGGATTTTCCGCATCCGGTCGTCCCGGCAAGCAGAATCAGTCCCCGGGGTTTCTGGCAGATTTCTTCAAGATTTTCAGGCAAATTCAGCTTTTTGAACGTCAGAACGTTTCCGGATCGAATCGGACGGACCGCCATAGAAGTTCCGGCAAGAGCAGAATAAAAGTTGATACGGAAGCGGTTTCCATTCAAGGAATAGGAAACGTCGATGGAGCCATGTTTCCGGAAATATTCTTCCTGATCCGGATTCAGAATCTTTTTCCGGAAATCACATATTTCTTCTTCCGAGCAGATTTCTTTTTCATCATGTATCATGTCCCCACGGAACCGGTAAGATACTTTCTTGCCGGATGAGAGAAACAAATCGGAATAATCGGAATTCAATGCTTTTAACAGCAAATCATCAATAGCCATAATATCTCCTTCTGATAGATTCCATACGGATAAAAATAGATTTAGCCTCATCATCGCTGTAATGCTGATCTTTCAAATCGTTCTCCATAATGGAAAGGATGACGTCCACGTCGCGATATTTGATTGCAATTTCAGTATAAAAGAAGAGCAACTCCACCCGTTTGCGGGTGTGCTCTGCCGAAACAGGCTTTTTGAATAGATTTTCCATGCTTTGAAGTGCATAGCCCTCCCCGTTTTCAAGCTTCATACATGATTTTGCATAAATCAGAACCAATTCCGGATCATCCGGATATTCTTCAACAAGCGGGGTCAATTCCTGATAAAGTTCAAGATATTTTTCATCGGAAAACATTTTATAGTAAGGCGATAAAATCAATGGGGCCTTTTTGAGAAAACTTCTCGGACCTAACAGGGAAAAGGAAAATCCTTCGGCAACACCACCGAAAAAAGCCCGCATAGCGACAAGTGCAAGCACAAAACTGCAGGGCAAAGCTGCAAACGGAAAAAACAGCACATGCCCGTTTCCAAATGCCTCATAAGCAAAATACAGATCCAGGATAAGCAGGATAAAAAACAGAACTTTCCATAATGCACTTTTTACATTTTCTGAAAGGAATATATTCATGACCGTTTTTTCTTTCTGAGTGATTCCCACCAATCAAGCCTGCGTCTGATTTCTGTTTCAAACCCCCGATCCGTCGGATGATATAATTTCATTCGCGGCATCCCTTCCGGGAAATAGTTCTGACCGGAAAAGCCTTCTTTGGTATCATGATCGTAAATATATCCCTTCCCATATCCGAGCTGAGACATCAGTTTTGTCGGAGCATTCAGAATATGTGCCGGAGGCGTCAGCGACGAAAAACGGTCCGCCGCACGCAATGCATTATCCCAGGCAACTTCCGCACTGTTGGATTTCGGTGCAGTTGCAAGATAAATCACAAGTTCCGCAATAGCAATATCCCCTTCCGGAGAGCCCAGCCGTTCATAGGTATCCCAGGCATTTACAGCCACCTGAAGTGCATCCGGATCAGCCAGACTCACATCCTCCATAGCAAACCGGGTCAATCTGCGCAGAATGTAAAGCGGATCTTCACCGCCCTTGACCATCCGGGCAGCCCAGTAAAGCGCGGCATCCACATCCGACCCGCGCAAAGATTTATGAAGCGCACTGATCAAATTGTAGTGTCCTTCTTTGTCTTTGTCGTAGACCGGAGCCCGTTTCTGGATGATTTTTCCCAGTGATTCCAAATCCAGAATTTCGCCGGGATGAACCGAATCAAACACAGATTCTATCAAATTCACACAGTAACGACCATCGCCATCTGCCATTTTCCGAAGCTCCTCCCGGGCTTCCGGTGTGACAGGAAGTTGTTTTCCGACGACCGACTCCGCACGAACTATGATTTTTTCCAGCGCTGCATCATCCAAAGGATTCATGACAAACACTTTACACCGGGAAAGCAAAGCACTGTTCAGCTCAAAAGAAGGATTCTCCGTTGTCGCACCGACAAGTACGACCGTCCCGTTTTCCACATAGGGAAGGAAACCATCCTGCTGCGCCCGGTTGAACCGGTGGATCTCATCCACGAACAACAAGGTCCCCTTCCCTGCAAGCCGGCGGTTCGCGGCTTCTTCAAACGCCTTCCGCAAATCCGCGATCCCGGAAAAAACAGCAGAAAGTGCAGTGAAATGCAAGCTGGTATTGTTCGCCATGATCCTGGCTGCAGTTGTCTTACCGCATCCGGGAGGTCCCCATAAAATAAAACTGGAGAGCTTACCGGAATCAATCATTCTCCGCAAGGGTCCATCCGGTCCAAGCAGATGTTCCTGTCCAACGATCCCGTCCAGTTCATTGGGTCTCATCCGATCAGCAAGCGGCCTCCCCGCAAGATTGGAAAACAGACTTTCTTCCATCATTTTGCATGCTCCGCCAAATAGGAATTACTGTAATGAAAATCCCCGGTAACATCTTCCCCGGCCCAAGCTGGAAGTTCAAACGATTCCTCCGGGCTTTTCAATTCAATTTCCGCAAGAACAAGTCCCTGATAACAGCCGAGAAACTCATCCACTTCCCAAATGTGTCCCCGATATTCAACCCGGTAACGCAATTTATCCACAGATCCCCCGGGACAGAATTCATTCATCAAATCATTGGCATCTTCAAGGGGTATTTCATATTCATATTCCCCGCGCACACAATCTTTCTGAGGAGTTTTCAGCGTTAAATATGCCTTTTCTCCGGCGATCCGGATCCGGATCACACCTTTCAATGCCGGATTCAGTGCCACATATTTCTGACACATGCGAACCGGAGACATCGCAGAATTTTTCCAGCTGGAGTCCTTTACCAGATATTTATGTTCAATTTCCAACGGCATTTTGCTCAGCACTCCGCAGCTTTTTCTTTCAGGGCCTTGAGCGTGATCCCGGGAAGTTTCGGAACCGGTGAAAAAACAGGAGCTTCATAACGGTCCATTTTCCCGGCGAGAATCGAAGCCAGTGCAGTTCCCTGCCCTTTGGAAGCCATCCATAAACCATAAATTTTCCCGTTCAATTCGGCACAATCCCCAATCGCAAAAACGCTTTCCGCAGATGTTTCAAACCGTTCATTCACACAAATTCCGCGGGCTGTTTTTATCCCGGCGGCTTGCGCAATTTCTGTATGGGGACGAATCCCGGCAGAAACCAGAACAAGATCAAAATCCCGGCTTGCACCGTTCACAAAAACCTGATATCCTGCATCTTTATTTGCCACAGATTCCAATTTTCCGGAAAGAATGATTTCCATACCAGCTTCTTCCAGATAATTCTTCAGCCAGGCGGATTCTTTCTCATTCAAAATAGCAGGCAAAAGCCGAGCTGCGATCTCAAGAACCGTGACATCTGCCCCTTTTGCTTTCACAGACTCTGCAATTTCCAATCCGAGAAGCCCGCCACCGACGACTAAAACCTTACATCCGGATTTCAATTGTTTTTCGATCCGGTGTAAATCATCCAGTCCGCGCAGCGTCATATCCTGAGACAAACCGGGAACAGGCGGCAAAGAGGGCGAAGCACCTGTCGCAAATACAAAACGGTCATATTTCATAGATCCGCCAGTATAAAAAACTGTTTTCTGTGCAGTATCAACAGATTCAATCCTGACACCAAAAAGAGTCATGATCCCTTTTTCCCGTAATTTTTCGGCTGAGGTGAGAATCAGTTTATCCTCAGGCAATTTTCCGGCAAGGACTTCCGGAATTCTGATTCTGGAATACAGTCCCGGAGTTTCCTGATCAATCAACCAAATCTCTTCTTCCGGCAAAAAATCTTTTAACGCACAAGCTGCTGTTGCTCCGGCAATTCCGCAACCTGAAATGATCGTTCTGCTCATAGGGCTCTCCTTCATGTTCTTTTATTTTCAGGTAAGATAGCACAAGCTTCCTCATTTTCAACTCAAAATATGATGTTTTTCAAAGATATCCGCAAAATTATCCTTATACAGGTGTTGGACAAAAAGGTTTTGTTCAGGTTCAAAACGACAGTAAACGATAATAAATGATATATAACAATACAAAACAGTCGTAAACGATATTATTTTCACAATAAAAGCAAAAAAAAGCTGTTCAGATTTATGAACAGCTTTGTTATTTTCGGGATGGCTGAAGATTTTTTCAAACCATCCCGATTTGTGACGGGCGGATCACTTGATTCCGATCATCATGAACGTTCCGCCTTTGAGTTCAAAGTCTTCCAGTTCTTTCAGGGGGATCGCCTTATTGTTCCAGAGATCATAGAACTTGGCAGAAGCAGGATTGATGCCCATTTTTCTAAAATCGATCTTCAATCCGGCCTTCTGAGTATTTCGGGAGAAGTTGCCGGCAACGATCATGACTTTCCAGGGAGCATCTGCATTGTTCCACTGATACCAGCTGGCATAGGTTTTCGGCGTGCTGCTGGTCACGATCCGGTTTCTCCAATAGGGATGGAATACCGCTTTACTCAGAGAAACTTCCCGGTTGATCTTCCACAATTTGTCAACGGTCGGTTTATGAACATAATGTCCCCAGACACTGATATCATGAACCACCATAGGAGTCAATGCATGAAGTGTCATCTCAACATCCTGAGTGTACTTGAGATGCTTCATGGACGGAGTAAGGTCAACCGCGCGTCCGTTCTGAAGGATGAATTTGAATGCCACTCCGGTGCGGTACTGATTGTAGGAATTCTGATATTCTTCCAGCGGAATTCCTTCACAATAGCCCCACATGTAATTTTCCCGGCAAAGCTGACAGGTATTTTCACCCGGCGCGAAATAGTCGGTAATATGAGTGATCGGAGTATATGCCAAATGACAATGGATCATCATATCGCCGCCGTTTTTATGGCAGGTTTTATAGCAGCGCAGGAAGAAATTGCGCAATCCAAGCGCATCATTGCTGATATATTTCTGACCGAACGCATCAATACCGGCGCAGCCATGTTCGACACTTTCACAGTACCGGACAGCTGCAAGGTCAAAATAGAGCCCGTTGTAGTTTTTGAGCTTTTTCATAGCATCATCACACCACCAGCTCCAGAGATCTGCGGGGGCATCGGTGGCATTGGAACAGAAAAGGTAGCTCATCTGGCTGATGCCGAGTTTCTTTCCGGTGAACATTGCACCGGGCTTGCTGATCGCCTGTTTATCCCAGTAATCAAAGTCCGGAGCGTAATCGGAAAGATGACCGGGGGTCGTGTACATGTGATTCTTGACGTTCCGTTTTGCGTTATGCTTTGCGAATGCCGCAAAGTCACGCGGGTAACAGCCGTTATAAACGTGCGCGTCATCAATTCTGGGACGGTCACTTCCGCATCCGGTATTCCCGAATTCATGAGTTGTTTCTTTGCATTTTCCGTGGCTGATATAGTTGACTTCCCGGAATTTCGGGGGCATGGGGCGTGCAGGAGTTCCCTGAAACACCATTGTATATTCAGCCGTTTTTGCAAGTTCTGCTCTTTTTGTAATAATATTGAGGGAGACATCGACCGTTTTTCCGTTTTTCCGTGCGGTCAACGGTTTTTCTCCGGGTTTATTGACCCAGTTTGCATTGGATTTCACCCAGAAGAAGAAACCTTTATCGAATCCGCTGAGCCAGAGAACATTGTTGTTCCGTCTTGCGGGAATCGGTGTCAGAGGATTGGCAACCATTCCGTTTACCCAGGGGACGAGTTCCGGATTGTAGGCATGAGTTGCACATTCTTCCGGCATACGATAGGTGATCTTCATCGATTCAATGACATGTTTCTGCGCGGGATCAAGCTTCCACTTGATCAAATACATTCCGTCAAACCAGAGTTCGGATTCGTATGCGACGGGGATGCCGTCGATCACGCCCTGCCCTGCAAAACAGAATCTGTCCTGACGTTTTTCAGTGATTTTCCAATCATTCCATTTCGCGGTTTTTCCGTTAAGAGTCAAAACCGGTGCGGAAATGAGAAGTTTTGTATTTCCTGCAGTCACCTGCTGCGGGAACGGAGATTTTCCATTAAAGGAGTAAATCCGGTTCCAGACCTTGAAGTTATTTTTTCCTGCTTCAGCAACCGGGGTCCAGGGTTCCGGAACGGTTGAATCATGCCCGACTTTCATCAGATAGGGCTGCATGTTCGGGACACGGTAGGCGATTGAGCGGATCATATCGTCTGCCTTTGCTTCAAGAATATAATTTCCGGAAATCAGTCCCTGGGGGAAATCAAGGTTCACGACGCACTGCGGCTTTTTGGTGCTGAAGGAGGATTGACTCCAGATTTTCCCGGAGCTGTCTTTCAGAACGATCGTGCCTGTTACACCATCTTTCGCAAGTTTTGCAAGCTTCTTACCGCCTGCATTGGCAAAATCAACGGTGACTTCAATCTTTTTCTGCCGCATGGAAGTATTGAAACTGATTTCCATGGGGTAGTCAACATAATAATCCAGGTGATACCGGTAGAGCAGAAGTTTTCCGTAAGAAGCTTCCAGATCCAGAGACTGTTCCCCGGCGGGAAGCGTCATTTTCCAGGGGGCCTGAAGGAGATTGCCGGAATATGTATTACGGTATCCGCTCAGAGGGAGGTAGGATGCTTTGACTTTTACTTTATCCGATGCGCGGACGTTCAGATCAAGTGCTCCAATGGAAAGATTTCCGAGTCTGTCTGCGGTAAACCAGTATCCTTTGGGCAGAAAACTCATTTCTCCGGTAGCGGTAAATCCGCCATCAAAGATTTTATTGCTCCAGCGATAATAATTTTTCTTGCTTCCGGTTACAGCTGCGGTGCAAACATCCATAAGCCATTTTCCGGGAAGCGGAGAAAGGTTTTTCAACGGAACAGTCAGTTCCGCACTCCAGCCGGTTGCTGTATGGGTGACTTTTGTCTTGACTCCAACGGCATTCCAACCGCGGTCCTTATTTTTGTTGTCAAGGTATGCTCCATTTCCATTCACGATGAACTGATAATTCTGATTATCAGGAGCCTTCAGGTGAATTTCAAAACTGTCATCTTCCCAGAGAGTGTCATCGTGTTTTTTGAAATTTCTAACCAGACAGGGACGGTCAGAAGTGAATTTGACATAGAGATTTTCGCTGTCTCTGCGAAGATCCGCCCATGCATTGAATTTAATATCCGGTTTTGACATTGGGAAATTCATAAAACAGCGGACAGCCTGTGACGGATCGGTGGTAAAAGGAATCCCGACAAAGTTCAGCGGTGACTCTGTTTTTTTGCTGGGCATAACTTCTTCATAAAGTTTTTTCACTTCGGAAGCACTCAAAGGACGGTCGTAGATCTGGAAATTATCATACGCTGTCTTATTACCGTTCGCGGCAGATGAGAAATAGTTTCCGACATAGATCCGGGATTGATCCGTAAGCTGAGGCAGTTCGAAATCATCCATTTTCCGCGTCGGATGATCGTAAGGGATCCCTTTGCTTTCTTCATTCATACGGGGGCCGCCTGTGGGGGACGGCGGATGCAGAACACCATCCAGATAGATCCGGAAATCTTTTTTGTTCCAGGTAATAACGATGTGATGCCATTCCCCTTTTTTCCAACGGAAAGGTCTGGTATAAATCTGCACCTGTTTGTTGAACGCCTTATCCATGGTGGAATCTTTATAATAGATCTGCGCAATAATAAAGTCTTTCCATTCCTTTTTGTTTTTGATGATGCGGAAATAGTATCCGTTCGGCCATTTTCCGGAAACCCGATCAGTTACCGCAAAAAGTGATTGAAGGACATTGTCCCGGAGATCATAGCTGACCATCTGAAACCAGAAAGAAACAGTTCCCTGAGCAGCATTGAAATTTCCTTTTCCTTTATAGTAAACGCGTTCCGTATCAGCCACTTGCAAGCTGCTGCGGGAGCTTTTTCCGGGAACACCGGGGAACATCCGCAGCTGCAAATCTGATTCAGGGAAGCCATACGCCGTTTTATCGCCCCGGGCAAAATCAGCATGCTGGCTGTAAGTGTCATACGTTGCTTCAAAAAGCAAGTTCTGATTCTGTGCGCCGAGAATTACGGTACAAAAAGCAAAAACTGTTAACAATATTTGTTTCATAAAAACTCCTCTTACTTGCTTGAAAGGTCTGTATCTACCAGAGCCTTTACTTCAGCGGCAGTCAAAGGTCTGTCATAAATCCGAATCAAATCAAAGCCGGATTCGCAATCTTTCTTGGCATTGAAAAGATTTCCGATAAAGATTCTTGCAGCTTTGGTCATCTCCGGGAATTTGAAATCAAAGTTTTTCACCGGAACATTCGGGGGAATCTGAACTCCATTGACATCAAGATTCTTTGTTTTCGGCAACGTTGCATTTCCGGGAACACCGTCAAGATACAGACTCATCTGTTTGCTGTCCCAGGTGATCGTGATATTATGCCATTCCCCGGCTTTCCATTTTTTCGTTCCGGTATACTGCTGCACCTGAATGTTCAGAGCTTTTTCCATTGTTTCATCTTTATAATAGATCTGAGCGACAATGAAATCTTTCCATTCTTTTTTGTTTTTCAGGATCCGCAGATGATAAGCATCCGGCCACTTTCTACCGGTATTGTCAATGACAGAGAAAATGGTCTGAAGATCATCGTTTGCCAGATCATAATTGACCATTTTGAACCAGAAAGAGATCGTTCCCTGTCCTCCGGTGAAGTTGCCGGGGGCTTTATAAAACAGTTTCTGAGCGTTTGTCCGGACAAGAGCTTTTGTACCCGGTTTGATTCCTTCAATCTTTTTCAAAACACGGTCAGCAGGGATGAAGGCATAAGCACGCCCATCGCCTTTTGCAAGTTCTGCCATATTGCCATCGGATTCATAAGTGGCTTCAAAAAGCAAACCCGGATTTTCCGCAGCGATCAGAACAGCCGAAAAAAACGCCGTCAAAAGAAAAATATTTTTTTTCATAAAAAGATTCCTGTTGTATATTAGTAGTTATAACCGTTTTCGCCGTTGCTTCTGGGATTGTATCTGGAATATACATCTTTGACAGCAGAGGCTTCTGCTTCCGAGGAAAACTTATACAAATGCCGGGCACTGCTTGTTTCTGCATGACCGTCAACGCAAATAAAGTTTGCAGATTTTCCGCCGGAATGACGGAAGTCTGTTGTATTGTAATCTTTCCCGAATTCCACATCGAAGAAATACTGGGAACGGTTGGATTGATGCGTTTCACTGTCGTGAAAGTTGTAGTAATGTGAGGGGCGTTTCAAAGAAGTGATCTTGTGAAAATGCCAGGACGATGCATTGGATCCATCCATCCCGTTTCCGACGACATGCTGAGCAATCGCATAGCTGTTTGCTTTATCAGGATAAGAGGGAATTCCTTTTCTGCCAGTTTCCTGACGGCTGGGACAGCCATTAATGGAATTTCCCGCTTCCCATGCTTTTGCATTTGCTCCGACGAAAACTGGAATGTAAGTATCAGGAGTCAGAAAACTGTTCACACCGGCAGTTGCACCGGGACGCACTTTCCCATGAACTCGAGGAAGCATGTAATCATCAAATTCCTGAGTATAGTTTGCCGCTGCCATTCCGAACTGCTTCAAATTGTTAAGACAACTGGAGGAACGGCCCTTTTCCCTTGCGCTGTTCAATGCAGGCAATAACATTCCCGCCAGAATTGCAATAATCGCAATAACAACAAGCAATTCAATCAAAGTAAAACAGAATGTTTTTCCCCGCCTTGAGGCGGATCGCTCCGCCCCGGACAACTCTTTTTTTCTGGATTCTGAACAAATCATTATGTACTCCTGTTATTTGAGGGGTTATTATTCCATAAATGATGAAAGATCCTGTACTCCGCCGTTCACAATGGAGTTATATACTGCATCGCCAATGGAAATTGCACGCAATCCATCAATGGACTTTGCAAGGATATCATACTTTCTGTCCGGATCTTCTCCGAGGAAAATATCTTCCAGAATCTTCGGGTCGCCGCCGCCATGTCCGCCGCCGGAACGGGGAACATGAATCCGTTCGCGTCCTTCAAAAATGGGATAGTAATCAATAAACTGGGATCCGCCTTCGTGGTAATTGGAAATGATGCTTCCGCCGACTCCGCCGAATTCAGTTGTTTCCAGCCGTCCATGGGTTCCGTTGATCGCAAGACGATATCCTTCGTAAGGGGTGGAGAAGTTTGCAGAGTAATTCAGGAACGCACCGTTCTTGTAGCGGACGTTCACAACAAAGGTATCAAAAATATTGATTTCTTTGTCGAAAATACACATATCCGGAGTGTAATTGGTAAAGAGTTTCTTCTTTGTCTGGAACGCGGCAAGATGATCATCCATCACGGATTTTTCAATGTTTCTGCCGGAGAATCGTCTCTGATATGCACACTGTCTCTTTTCCGGACAGCCGTCACAATGCCGTCCATCTTTTTTTGACGGATTGAAAACACCTTCAGGACCGTAATGGTTCAAAGCGCCGAACGCATGAACTTCCTGCGGGACACCATCAATCCACCAGTTGACCAGGTCAAAGTGATGGCTGGATTTATGAATGGAAAGACTTCCGGAATTTTCTCTCATACGGTTCCAGCGGTTGAAATAGCTTGATCCGTGATGAATATCAATATACCAGTTCAAATCCACATGGGTGACTCTGCCGATTTTTCCGGCAAGGATCATTTCTTTCAGCTTGGTATGGACCGGGTTGTAACGGTAATTGAAGGTACAAATCACCTTTCCTTTGGATTTTTTTTCAGTTTCGCGGATTTCAATTGCATCGGCAGTATTGGTTGTCATCGGCTTTTCGCAGACCACATCAAGATCATGTTTCAAACCTTCCACAACATAATGCTTATGAGCAGAATCCATGCAGACCACGATCAGGGCATCCGGCTTCTGTTCCTCCAGCATTTTATCAAATTCATCTGCCATGTAGGTCGGGATATCTTTTGCCGCAGGGACCGCATCTCTGCAAACCTGGAACCGCAGCGGGTCGATATCAAGCATCCCTACAACTTCCGCATTGTTTGCAAAATTTTCAAGCATGGGACGAATGTACATAAAAATTGCCCGCATGGAAACGCCGCAAACGGCATATCTCTTTTTCATTTTCAATCTCTCCTCTTGTTTTTTTTGGTTCTTTATTTGTTTTGCATAAACGTTATAGCTTCTTATAACTAATATAGCACTCTGATATCAAAAAATCAAGCCTGTTTCCATAGATAATACAGAAATAGGCTTGAAAATTACTGAAAAATATCAGTTTTCAGAAAATATTAGAGATATTCAGAAGCCGCAGAAGCCAGAGGGCTTCTTTCGCTCTTTTGCAGCGTGATATGCCCGTGAATTGCCAGCGATTTCAAACGCTCCGCCGCGTAAGACAAACCATTACTGGATGAATCCAGATATGCATTGTCGATCTGATAAGGATCTCCTGTCAGAATGACTTTAGTCCCTTCCCCTGCCCTGCTGACAATCGTCTTGATTTCATGGGGCGTCAGGTTCTGAGCTTCGTCCACGATCAGGTATTGATGCGGAATACTCCGTCCTCTGATGTAAGTCAATGCTTCCAGTTCCAGTTTTCTGGACCGCTTCAGCTCTTCGACCTGACGTCTGCTTGAATGAACATCCTTCTTTTCGCTTTTCAGCAGGAAATCAAGATTGTCGTAAATCGGCTGCATCCAGATATCAAGTTTTTCATCCTTTGAACCGGGCAGAAATCCAAGATCATTTCCCATGGGGATGATAGGTCTGGAAACAAGCAATTTATCATAATAACCTTTCTGCAAAACATTTTCCAATCCTGCAGCCAGGGCAAGCAATGTCTTCCCGGAACCGGCTCTTCCGACTAATGTCACGATCTGAATTTCCGGATCCATCAGCAAAGCCAGAGCCATCCGCTGCTCCCGGCTCCTCGGAGATATATTCCAAACCCTGTCGGTAGAATCCGGGAGCGGAACGATTTTTCCATTTTTGATCCATCCAAATGCGGATTTTTTCGGATTGACACTGTCCTGAAGCACCACAAATTCATTGGGTTCCAGATGGCTGTCTCCCGGCGGAAACATGGACCCATTCTGGTAAAACTGGTTGATTTCTTTTTCAGTTACCGGGAGTTCTGTCACTCCGGAATACAACTCATCAGAATTCACTTTCTGGAATTCAAAATCAGCGACCTGCAGTCCCAAAGCATCTGCCTTCAAACGCAAATTGATATCTTTGGAAACCAGAATAACATTCGGATCATTTCTCCGCAGCATATACGCGACCCGCAGGATCCTGTTGTCGGCAATGGACATATCCATACCGTCCACGACTTCCCCGATTCCTGTGATAATCTGAAGTTTTCCGCATTTGTCAGGATCTGCCGAATTATCCAAAGGAACCCCTTTATAAAGAGACCCTTTTTGCCGTAATTCATCCAGTCTTCTGATGACA
This sequence comes from Lentisphaeria bacterium, assembly GCA_017456805.1. The sequence continues at coordinate 24,960 of JAFTIQ010000039.1, read as the reverse complement.
TGACGTGCATTCCTACCTAGTTCATTCTGGTTCTTTTTGAATTTATCCAGTTCTTCGATCACCGCCATTGGTATGACGACTGTATTATCCTGGAAGTTTTCAATAGATTTTGCACTGTGGAGCAAAACGTTGGTGTCTAAAACGAAAGTTTTCTTCATAAAGGCCTCCTTTCGATTTGGTTCCTCAGGTAATTATATTCTCAGATTCAAAAAAAATCAAATGCTTTTTGAAAGAAAAATTCTTTTTTTACGGACTTTTTCGTTGTTTTTTATATTTTCCGGCTTGACAATTCTGAAATATGGTGTACATTAAGAGATATCCGAGCCAGCTTAGCTCAGTGGTAGAGCTACGGTTTTGTAAACCGTCGGTCGTCGGTTCAAATCCGACAGCTGGCTCCATTTTTTTTGTCTTTTTTCTGAGATTGCCATCCAACAGGTCTTCTTTCAGATTTTTTCTGATACCCCTTAATCAGCCCTCTTTTTCTGTGTTTTTTCACACTGCCAGGAGGTACTATACTTGCTGCTAATGTATTTTCGATCAAAAAGAAGAAAGTATTTTCTAATCGATGCTCTTGATTCATGCTATTAGCAGCAGGAATCAATATTCAAAGATCTATTTACAATCATCGATAGAGTGTGACACACTAATAGCAGTTCTATTCTATGTTGAGACAAAATGTCTCAAATTATTAACAGAAACGCTCTAAGACAAAAGACGCTGTGGTGGTATAGCAGGATGAGATGCCAGAGGTGATTTATCCTGTAGAATAAAAAAGGCTTTTAACAGCATGATTTTGTCCCTTAAAAGCCTTTCTATCAGTGATTATGAAAATTTCAACATTCGGGAACCATGGGGAGGCAGAACCATTTTCACATTTTCTGTGCTTCCAAGGTCACGTCTACTCCAGAGGTCTCGAACCAGAACACGTTTGCCCGGCGAAAATACAACTTCTGCAGCTTCATCAGCAAAATTGACAAAACAGCAGACTTGTCCTCCATCCGAAACGGTTTTTCTGTAAATGCGAATTTTACGGATCGTTTTACTATCCTCTGTGATGGCTTCATTATGCCAAAGTTCCGGCAATGAAGTGATATCCTGATTTACAGCAATTATTTCTTCATTGGAAACAAGATCAAGTGTAAACTCATCAATTTTATCCAACTGACAACTCAATTGCAGAGGACTTCCCAAGATAGACCATACAGAAAAATGTGTGATTGCTTCATCTTTTGTCAGGCAATTCCGATCTTCAGGCATCTGTATATCTTTCCGATTTCTATCAATCGTCATTATTCCGACCGCGAGCATATCGAGGTCAAACCATCCTCCGGGGCCGGTCTTATCAATCCAGGGATCCGCAGAATAAATATTCGCCTCTATTGATTTCCATCTATCGCGTGTATCAATGTTATTACGATAACTCTGAGCATATTTCCGATATTCAACGACATCTTCCACTTTACAATTTGTGGTAAGAGAAAGAATCATATCACGTCCGGTCTTATCTAATGCCTCCCGCATCCGTTTTGTATGAGGAATATCGCACATTGGCCAATCATATTTTAAATAATCAAATCCCCAACCTGCCCACAATTTAGCATCATCATCCTCAAAAGATGTCTGTCCGCAACCACCGAAATATTGATGGAATGATTCCGGATCAAGGGGATATCCGGTGCTTCCTGCAAAGATTTCCTGTTGAGTTGATCCCCATGCAATTACCATGGGTGTAGAATAAATCCCAGCTTTCAGTCCCAGCTTGTGTATTTTTTCTACCATTCCAGGCATGTCTGAAAAACGGGAGTTCGGATGAAGTCCAGGGCCATCTCCGGTACGATTTCCTTGCCAGCAAGAATCAATATTAACATAAGAATAACCTCTGGCAGAGAGTCCCAGCGAATAGAGCAGTTCTGCATTTTTAAGAATCTTCTCCTGATCTATACGCCATTCATAAGCGTTCCATGAGGTCCATCCCATTAGCGGCGCAGCTCCGAGGAATCCCTCACGAACAATAAGAGTTAAATCTCGTGTTGACTCGCCTTCTGCGTTACTGACCGTAATCGAAATCTGATATTCTCCTGCTGTCGCTGCCCTACCACTGAAACATCCGGTAGTACTGTCAAAAGAGACCCCTTCCGGTAAAGTTCCCTTTATAGAAAATGCAAGGGGGCGTACACCTCGCACAGGAAGTGTATAATGGGCAAACTTTCCCGGCGTCATAGCAAACACAGAAGCTCCATTGATTACAGGTGCACCTGCGTCATGAGGCAGACGGTGAGCTATTTCAATAATAGGGTTTAAGAGCGATTGCATCTGAAAAGTCCTTTCTGAAGATTTTCAATCTTTTGTAAATTTTTGTTATCATAAAACCTGCCTTGCAATTAAGCCGCTCTGTTTTTGCCAAATTGCAAGGCTGTAAATGACAATAATCGTGTATTGCTCTTTATTTTTCGAGAGCTTTCAAGATCTCTTCGCGTACACGTTCAGGTTCTTTTGGATCATGAGTATTGGTTACATAAATCCGTTCCAGATATGCACGTGCTTTTGCAGGATCTTTTACAAGAGATATGTACTTGATGTCAGTAACACCCTCACGAATTGCCATGTAACGGATTGACGGAATATAATTGTCAAAAGACTTGTAATAAATTCCGCCGCGTGTGGCAACTTTCCAGTCTGATGCGCCCTGACCGCCATAGTTATCTATAAACCAAAACATATGTGCTGCATCCAAATTATAATAGGCGGCTGTCCATGCGATACGACGATAATATCGTGAAAGATGTTCTCTCATTGATGTAGTACACATGTAGTGACTGATATATACACCACTCTTTTTATAGTCTTCAAAAATTTCTTTATATGGAGACTCAAAATATACTGTTCCCCATAAACACCAACCGTCAATGTATCCTTTCATAGCCTTAATATTTGCGACAGTTGGTTTCCAGAAGGCAAGCGTGACCATCAGACGAACTGTCGGCTCTGCAGCCTTTGCCTGTTTATGAGAATCAAGGATCGCTGCCATAAACTTATCTTCCGGCTCATCCCATGTTTCAATAATGTAATCGGAATCAGCAACGCCGTTTGTATTCATGAATTTCTTTACACACCGAATCCAATCAGCCCAGCAATCTGCGCCATACAGCTGTTTACAAACCTTGTAAGAGCTGAATCCGATGAAAAATTGAGGCTTGATATTATATTTTTTTGCCCATGCGAGCTGAGAGCGCAGTGAATTTTCCAAACCTTTCAATTCAGGATTTGAAAAATCCAATTCCAGTTTTCCAGCACCCATTTTTTTGAACTTGAATCCCCACGGGTCAAGTCCGAATTCCCGAGTGCCGCACTCCGCCATTCCACGGAATATCCCCTCCGCTGTCGCCCATTGAAAAAAGTTCATCGGAATCGCGGGATCTTTCGGAAGAATCACATTTCTGACATTCAAAGTAACAGGAATATCCTGCATTTCACCAGTGTATTTTCTGTTGTGATACTGATTGTTGATTATCGTCCAACTTGCAGGTTCAGAAAGTGGAATCACCCGCAGTCTGCCTTTGTAAATACCCGGCTTGACATCAGTTGTATTGAAATCGAACCAGACAAGACCGGCCTCTTTGGGCGGAATGCTGATAGTACAAGCTTCCCCAATCTTCGGAAGCGGATCATAACGCAAACTTCCAGCATCTTTATCGTTATCCTTGAACCGGACAGCAAAACGCTGAGTGATATTTTCCGCCGGGAATCCTTTCAAACCGAATGAACCGAAATATCTGTGTTCATCCGTTTCAAGAATGACCCGGTAATCCGCAGGCTTATCTGTCAGATTCATTATTGCAATCGGGAGAGATTTGAATTCATTTATCGCAGCATTAAGATCAATTTTTTCAACCAGATCAAAGACTTCATCCGGTATAAAAGGAATTGCAAAATTACTGACTGCTGAAACTGGAGCAACAGCGAATTTCCGGGTTGAAAGCTTCGCATATTTTTCTTTCAAACGTGCGTTTTCCTCATCAGCACAGGCTTTTTCGTAAGCCGAACGGCTTGATACTGCAAGCTTTTTCCCGTATTTCTTCTGAAATGCCGCACCATAATCTCCCATCACAAGAACGCAAAAACGTTCCTGCTCGTGAAAACTATCCTTCAGCGGAGACCAGGTCAAAAATTGTTTTGCAGCCTTACGATGACGTCCAATATTAAATAGGATAGTATCGCCATTTTCAAGTTTTCCGCCAATAGATTTGAATGGAATCTCTGCGGTTACACTCCATTGTTTCTCTTCTATACTGCAAGATGCTTTCCAAGGGACTTTATTGGTAGAAAACATCGCACCACCTGCACCGACTGCGAACTGAACAAGTTTTCTATCACGCACGAAGAAAAATTCAATAGTGTACAGGCGCAGAGACAGTTGGTACGATCAATGCAGTCGTGCTGTTTGATGATTTTAAGGATGCTTTGAAATCCTGTCGTGCTAAAACAGTGGAAATTGCATGGGAAAACAGAATGCTCAAGGTTGGAGAGTGCTATTTGGAGCTTCAGAATGAAAGCGAATGGCCTGTTATCGAAATGAACGATTCTGCAACCAGTTGTGAGCTTCCTGAAAATGTTGTTGCAATGTTCACTGATGCAGCTCCGATCGTTAATCGCAACGAACCAAGACGCATTCTGCATGGTATAAATATCAGTCGAAGCGGCTTGACTGTTACTAACGGTCAGGAACTTCTGAACTTTCCTCTTGATCTTGATTTTGAATCGACTACGGTGCTATTACCGTTTGTTTTGATCCAATCGAAAGCAGCAGACTCAGGCAGAATTTATCGCTGGACTGATAACGGCAGTGTTTTCTTCAGAATTGATGTTGGAAAGTGGTCTTGGAGAGGGAAAGCCTTAACAGGAGATTTCCCCAACTGGAAGCAGATCATGCCAAAAGAGGATGTTCTGACACATGAGTTCAAGCTGAATGAAACTCAGACAGTCATAGCTTTGAACTTCCTGAAGTCGCTTCCTGAGCTCTTGCCGCACAATGCTGTGAAAGTGTCGCAGAACGAAGGAAAGCTGCTTCTCTGTCAGAACGATCTTGAGCTGATGATTGAAGCAGAGTTCTCAGGAGATTGGAGCTCTTACAGTTTCACGATCAACAGGAACATGCTTCAAAGGATCTTTCAGCTGGGGCATTCCACAGTCAAGAGCAGCAGCAATCACGCACCGATACAAGCTGAAGGTGGACGCGGTATCTACATCACCATGCCGCTCTTTCAGCCCAAAACAGAATCGCAAACCGTTAAAGAAACAGAAGAAAATACCAATAAGGAGGAACCCAAAATGGAAATGAACCACGGAATGAAAATCGTATCTGCTCCTGTGCAGACTCCCGCCCAGAATCAGGAACCTGAAACAAATCCGCTGGATGAGCTCAGCATCAGCATTGAAGCGTTCAAGCTAAAGATTAAGACTATTGCAGATGAAGCTTCTCAACTGGCTCGCAAAGTCAAAGAAGCCCAGATTGCCCAGAAGCAGAAAGAACGCGAGTTCGTTCAGGCTCGCAGGGCAATCGAACGAATCAGAATGGCAATTTAAGCATTACTGCCAAGCAATCTGTGGTTTCAGCTTACGCTTTGCACAATCCGTCAAATAGGAATTGATAAGCGTCTGATACGGCAGGTTTGCTTCTTCTGATAAAGTCTTGAAGTAATCCACAGTAGCCGCATCAAGCCGGATCGTAACGGGTGTTTTCGCCGGTTTGCGGACATACGGATTCTTCACTGCTTTGCTGAAATCGTACTCTTTACGCATAGTCATTTCCTCCCGTTGTAAGTTGCAGTTTCGTTCTTTGTAGCTTTTCTGGCGGAGATTATGCGGATTTGCTCATCGTTTTCACGGTAGCAATGGCACACAACCAGCACCCGGACAGCAGCACTCATACCAAGCATGATGAACCGATCTTCCTCTTCGGAATGATCCGGATCAAAGATGCACAGCGCATCGTAATCATCAAACACCGTTGATGCCTCCTGAAAGCTGACACCATGTTTTTGCAGATTGATTGCTGCTTTATTTTCATCCCATACAAATTCCATTTGACAATCCTGTATGTTTTGTTGTTCATTGTAAATATAGCATACATACAGTATATGTCAAGGAGGAAAATCAAGAAAGGAGCGAAAAATGCTCAAACTCAACGCATCTTACAGCAAAAAAGTCCCTGCAGAGGGCGAATACTCTTCACAGTCCTACCACGCCAGTATCGAAGTGGAACTCCCAGATGGTTTGAATCAGGAACAGCTTCAGAACAGGATCCATGAAACCTTTGCAATGGTTCGTGAAAGTGTCGAAGCAGAACTCCATGGAAGACCTGCCAGACAGCTTCCTGAGCCTGCTGCACAGCCTGTAACAAGCAACCAGACGGTCAGCCAGCCTGTCAGTCGTCCTGCAAACAACCACTCCCAGAAAGAAGTCGCAGCAAGTCCGAAACAGATCAAGTACCTGCTTGATTTGGGTCGCAATCTTGGCTGGACACCTCAGCAGATCGCTGCAAAGTGCAACGTGGCAGATGTCCACAATCTGACCAGACGCCAGTGTTCTGATCTGATCAACGAATGGAAGGCGGTGGCATAATGAATATTCTGGAACTCAAGAAGAATCCGCATTGGTCATACTCCGCATTTCAGTGCTATTTGCAATGCCCTATGAAGTATTATCTGCGATATGTCGAACACGCTGAACCTGAACACACTTGTTCTGCTCTTCCCTTTGGGAGGGCTTTCCATGCGGTTCTCTCTGAAAGAGCTCGCAAGGGTACAACGTTCTCCATTGACGATGCAAAGGATGATTTCTTTGTGTATTTCAAGGGGGAAACAGAAGTTTGCCAGAACCTCACCTATAAACAGGGAGAGGACTTTGAAAGTTGTCTTGTAAAAGGACAGGACATGCTGGAAGTCGCTCTGGAAAACTGGCAGGATGATTATGTGGATGTTTCTGTTGCTGAAGCCTTTTCAGTGGAAGTACCGGGCTTGTCAAAACCTCTGATTGGCGAGTTCGATCTCATTGTCAGGAATGATGCTGAAGAGACTGTCTGCGATTGGAAAACCAGCTCCAGCAAGTGGCAGACAGGCAAAGCAGACTGGGATCTTCAGGCAACGACCTTTTGCTATGCTTATCAGCAGCTTTATGGAAGAATCCCTCTGTTCAGGTTCGATGTTTTCACCAAAGCGAAACAGCCCACAGCAAGCAGTTACTACACGGTCAGAACTGAAGACGATCTTCAGAAATTTATCTTTCTGGCACAGCAGATTGAGAAGTCTATCCAGTCAGGCTTGTTCTACCCAAATGAGAACTGTATGAACTGCAATGAGTGTCCTTACAAAAAGCAATGCAGAAATGTTTGCCAGAAAGGAGTTTGCAATGAATAATCTCTGTATGGGTGGTGGCGGGCAGTTTGTCAGCCGTGATGAAGTCGCTTTGATTCAGACACCTCAATCCACAGCCAGTTGGAAGCCGGTTCCTCACATTGATGTAATCAACTCTGTAACCAAAGTGATCGAAGCTCACAAATGGCAGATCACGAAAGAGCAGTATGGTCTTGCAAGAGAGGGACAGAAGATGTTTGGCGTGATCGAGTTGAACAACAGCAGATCACCTGATCACAAGCGTGCGATTGGAATCAGGAATAGCCATGACAAGAGTTTCTCTGTTGGCTTGAGTGCCGGTATCTGTGTCTGTGTTTGCAGTAACCTTGCCTTTGGAGGGTCGACTGTTATCAAGAAGCGGCACACCAGTGGTTTGGAACTGACAGAGCTTATTGATGTTGCTATTGAAAGTCTTGAAAATGAATTCCTTATCACAGAAACTGTTGTTGAAGACTTGAAGATCATTTATCTGAAGAACGATGATGATGCCAGATGCAGAATTGTGAGAGCTGCAGAGATGGGTGTTATTAACAGCAGTGACATTATTCCTGTATTCAAGGAGTTCAAGAATCCTCAGCATGAAGAGTTTCTGGAACCAACAAGATACAGCCTGATGAATGCAATCACTGAGACAGTGAAGAAGTACACTCCTCAGCGGTTGGATCAGACATATCTGAGCTTGAACAGAGCCTTCGGATTGGATGGCAATCGTCCTGAACTATGGAAATAGACCTCGAAGTTGCCATTCGTATGGAAGTTGATGCGCTCCATACAAAGACCAGCATCCGGGGGGACATAAAATCCCCCCGTTTTTTTTTAGCTGGTAGTGAAGTCCCCGGACGTTACGGACATGAATTTGCTTATCCTTTATATATATTATAGTGCTATATATAATACTTTCTCTATATAGTTCTCTCTAGAAAAAATACGTCCGTAGCGTCCGTATTATGATATTTGACTCAGTAACTTCTTGATTTGCTCCAACGGTAAAGTATCTGCAAGTTTGTGCAGCTCTACTCGTTCAGGTTCTGTTGCTGATAACATGGCAGTCCCTCCCATGAAGTCTGACATTAAGCCGATGTTCTTCCTCTTCTCCTCCAAAGTAGCATGAGCAGAATAGTGCTTTGTCATTTCAGGAGACATGTGTCCGACAATAGACTGAACTACTGCAAGAGGAATCCCTCTGATGCCAGCATAATAACAAAAGGTGTGTCTGCAACTGTGAAGATCCTTAACAGAAATAGCTCTTGAACGACCTTCCGGTTTGCGAGTTGTCTGAATCCCGATCCTCTCAAGGAAGTTCTTTACTCTGTATGATACACCTGAAGGATTCTCCAAATACATTTTGGCATGAACTGGCAGAACATATTCAGAGTGGTTCCCTTCCTGAAGACTCCTGAGATAGCCGCAGAGATCGTTAGCAATAGGAATTTCCACAATATGCCTTGTCTTATTCATCTTCTTCCTGATAACCATTTCCTGAAAGTCAATATTATCCCATTTCAGAGTGCAGATATCACCCTCCCTTAAAGCTGTCATCATAGCAAGAGTAAAAAGAGGTCTGGTAAAAGAATCCAGATTGTCACGGATCAGACATATTTCTTGTTCGGAGAAAGCTTCCCGTTCAGTTGCATCCTTTTCCAGCTTCTTCATGTTAAAGGGATTGTCAAGAATCCCTGCATCACGAGACAACAGATCAAAGACCTCTTTGCACATCATCTGAATATCATTGATTGTCTTGTTAGAGATAGAAGTCTCTGAAGTTCTGGTAATGGTAATGCCTCCTCTGACATAGGTTATGATCGGGTTGAATCTTCCTGATGTTCTTACTCTGGCAATGTAGGCTTCTGCATGTCTGGGCAACACTGAAGCAAGATCTTCCACTTCTGGGTATGTGGCTTGCATGAACTCCACAAAGTCTTTGAACGCTTCTCGTTTTCTTGAAAGTGCTTTTTTAGCTGGAATCCGTTTTCTTGGCTTCTGCAGTGATAACTCAAAAGCCTCAGTAAGCTTGATCTTTGTTCCACCTGTCAATTCGTTTCTGAAGTTCTCAATCAAAGCTCTGACAGTTTTCTGTGAACTTGCCTTCAGGATAGTTTCTCTGATTTCTCGTTCGTACTTTTCTGCAGCTCTTTTGGTAGTGCAGCCTTTGCAAACTCCACAATACCTTTTGTTATCGACCATGAACTGGTAGTAATAATTACCGCTTCCCCTCGTTTTCTGTCTGACCATTGTAAATCACCTGATTTTTGGATCTTAATGCCATAAAACCATGTGAATTGTTGTAAAAACTTTTGAACTGTGGAAAATTTGTGGAAAAAGTACTTCTGAATCAAGTTTTTCGAGCCTGAGGACTTCCGTTTTGTAAACCGTCGGTCGTCGGTTCAAATCCGACAGCTGGCTCCATTTTTTTTGTCTTTTTTCTGAGATTGCCATCCAACAGGTCTTCTTTCAGTATTCCTCACTGATACCCGTTTTATCCTCTCACTGGTAACTTATTCCGGAAAAATTCCGGATAAGGATTTTTATATTGTATGGAATATTTTTTACTCTATTTCAAAAAAAAACTTGATTTTACTTTCTGCAGGGGTATATTTAGTGAAGGTCTGATATTTTTTGAACGAATTACAAAAACCGAAAAATAGATTTCCTGCATAACATTTCAGAAAGTCGTAAATCTGTTTTGCTGATAACGGAGAATTTTTTCTTTCACAGGAACAATCATCCTGTTGTTGTTCAGAAACCGGGAAAAGAGATGAATCAGAAGAAAACTGACAATATAACCAATGAAGCTTTTGCAAGATTAGGAAAAGAAAAACAAATTCAGGAATATTCTGAAATTATTTTCAAATTAACGGGTCTTGTAATAGATTTCATCTCCGCAGAGGGGGAAACGCTCCGTATCTCTCATGGCATAAATTTCAATCCATACTGCCAAATGCTGCGCAGCAGAAAAACCGGAAAAGATGCATGTTCCCAATGTGATATTTGTAATGCATCTCATGCCGCGGAAATCAAACAATCTGTCTGTTATACATGCCATGCCGGACTTCATGAAATTGTAGTTCCGGTGTACGATGACAGAGAGAATTATATCGGCTGCATGACCTCTGGTCAGTTTCATCTGTCGGGGACGCCATTTCTGACAAGAGAGAATATTTTTGAATTGGCAAAACTGCATGGATTGAATGGAAAAGAACTGTACCAGGCATATAAACAGTCCAACAGCCTGAGTCCAGTTCAAGTGGATGGAATCATTGCATACCTGAAGATCATCGGCAAAAATTTGACTGATATACGAAATCATCTGATCTTTATGGAAAAAATAAATGCACCTGATAAGATTGCATTGGTAAAGAAATATTTGGATGAAAATTTTGATTCTCCGGTTTCTATTGAAGAGGTTGCCGAGAAATTTCATATCAGTGCCAGTAATCTTGCCCACAAATTTAAGGATACTGTAAACGTTTCTTTCCAGAAATATGTCAATTTCAGGCGTCTGATGAGATCAAAAGAGATGCTGAGAGATACAAAGCTTACCATTTCTGAAATTGCTTACAGTTGCGGGTTCGGGTCGCTTTCCCAATTCAATCGAATATTTCGTTCCGCCACAGGTATTACGCCCACTCAATACAGGGAGCAGGATCAATAACAAGATTTTTATTTAGCAGAAAATGCGCATTGTTTAGCAGAGTTTGCATATAGTTTGACTTTTTCATGTATTGCTTTTTCAGAGAGTCTGATGTATAATTTATATCAGAACCCGAAATTGAAAACAAGAAGAACAAGGAAACTATTATGATTCAGATCCCTGTCAGTGAATTCCAAGAGAGAATCGTTCGTATTCAAGCAGAAATGGATAAAAAAGGGCTTGATGCCATTGCAGTCTACGGTGATGAATACCGGAAAGAAAATCTGCGGTATGTCTGTAATTTCTGGCCGATCTTTGAGCGTGGCATCTGTGTTATCCCGAAATTTGGAACGCCTGTTCTTGCCGGTGCTCCGGAAGGAGAGAAATACGCCAGAGAGATGTCCGTATGGAAAGATTACTGCAATATCAAGGAATTTGCTTGCGTTTCCGTTCCAGAAGAAATTGATTATCCGATGGCTGTTTTCTCCTCTTTGAAAGATATTTTTCTCAGCGCACTGAATGGGGGAAAACGCTTGGGAATCGTCGGTGTTTACGATATCCCGGCACACATTATGGACCGGATCAAAACAGCTGTTGGAAATATTGAAATCGTTGATGCCGGAGACATTTTGAATCGTCTTCGGCTGATCAAATCCCCCAATGAAATCGCCTGCTTAAAAGAGGCTGGTCGTCAGGCATGTGAAGGTTATAAAAAGCTGTTGGAATATGCTGTTGACGGCAACCCTGAGACCATGGCTGCCGGTGCGGCTGAAGGTGCGGCAAGAATGACTGGCGCAGAAGATATTAACTTTATGGTGTTCGGGTCTGGGATCCGTACAGAAACCGTCATTGGGCGGGCAACCAACAAAATCATGCGGAATGGTGAGATGTTGATGGCTGCGATGGCGGTGCAATATCAGGGTTATGTTTCCACAGTGGAATATCCCTTTGTGATTGGGAAGGCGAATGATTTACAGAAACGGTTCCTCAATGTTCTTTTTGAAGCTGCCAACGTTCAACAGGAATTTATAAAAGCCGGAACAGTCTCCGGAAAGATGGTTCGTGCCGTCAAAGATGTTTTTGCCAAACATAATATGACGGAATTTGATTTGTATCCGCCTATGCATGGAATCGGATTGGCAGAAGCGGAATCCCCATATCCCGATGAAAATGCAGACTATCTTTTTGAAAGCGGAATGTGTGTCAACAGTGATATCAGTATTTGGGGGCATCCAGCCGGTTCCAACAGAATTGAGGAAGGTTTTGTTATTACGGAAAACGGCCCGGAAACAATTACGCCTTTTATCCGTGAACTTGTCAGCAAAGGGATTTGACTATGGTAAGCGGCGGAAAAAAAGTATGGTATTTTGCGGATGGCTATCTGCCTGAGAAAAGCAAAAACGGTGCAATGGAAGCGCATGAGGCATTGATGATTTTCAACACTCATACAGAACCTGTGGAGGCTTTTATTGATGTTTATTTCAGTGATAAGGCTCCTGTTAAAGATATCTGCATAAACGTGCCGCCGGAACGTATCATTGCGCTGAGGCTTGATCATGCAGACGATTTGAATGGAGTTGAGATCCCGGTGTTAACTCAATATGCGTTGAGGGTTCGGGCTTCGCTTCCTGTTGTCGTGCAGTTTGGAAGACTTGATACAACGCAGAATAATATGGCATATTATGTTGGGGTTGGGTATTCAGAATGAGTGAGATTGTTACAGTTTGCGGCACAATGGATGCTGGCAATTGTGGAATGATTCTTTCTCATGAACACATGTTCATTGATTTGAGAAATCAAGCCCTTCCCGAAGCAAAAGGATGCAAGATTTCGGATCAGAGCCGGGCAAAAATCCTGCAAAATCCTTATTGTTCGGAAGATAACTTGGTTCTTGATGACATTCATCTCGCTTCCAAAGAAGCGGAGCTGTTGATAAAAAATGGTTGTCGGACTGTTGTAGATTGCACACCGAATGACATTGGAAGAGATCCTTTGCTTTTGAAATTGTTATCCGAAAAGACAGGGTTGAATATTGTTATGGGGTGCGGGTGGTATACAGAAGATACCCATTCTCATGATTTTTCTTCAAAAAGTGCGGAATTTCTGGCGGAAGAACTGATTTCCGAAATCAGAAATGGGGTCGGCAATACAGGAATTCGCCCCGGCGTGATCGGAGAGATAGGAACAAGCAAAGAGGTTTCCTCTGCAGAGTGGAAAGCAATCAGGGCAGCTGCTATTGCACAAAGAGAGACAGGATTGGCGCTTCAGGTTCATATTTATCCGTGGTCGAACAATGGGATAGCAGTCGCGCAGCGATTGATGGATTTGAATGTCGCACCGGAAAGAATCGTCATTTGTCATTCCGATGTTTGTCCGGATTGGAGATACATCCGGGAATTGCTGGATTCCGGAGTTTATGTACAGCTTGATAATTTCGGAAAAGAATTTACGCCGGGGAAAGGGAATTTTTCCGGAGGAAATTTTGCAACAGATAAAGAACGTGCACGGCTGGCTGCAGAAATCATTCAGGAGGGGTTTGGGGATCAGTTGCTTTTAACAAACGATATCTGTTTGAAATGCATGACTGTCCAATATGGAGGAGAAGGTTATTCACATATATTCAAAAACATCATTCCTATGATTTCTGCAAATGGGATTTCTTTGAAATATTTACGAGAAACGATTATGCGGCAAAATCCGCTCAGGATGTTAACCGGATATCATCAAGGGATAGAAAAGCACAAGAACTTCAGGAAAAACGATAACATGCAGAAAGTATCTGTATCTGCATGCGTATAAATATTAAAGAACAGGAGAACCAAAGATGAAAGTCAAAAGAAATTGTTTGAAGCGTATGGCGGCAAGAGCCGTCGGTTTTACCCTCATTGAACTGCTGGTCGTTATTGCGATTATCGCCATTCTTGCAGGAATGCTGCTTCCCGCATTGAATCAAGCCAGAGAAAAAGCAAAAGCTGCCAGTTGTATCAACAATCTCAAACAGCTTACCATTCAAGGGCGTATGTACACCGATACGTTTAACGGATGGTACTGTTCCGCGAATCAGGATGGCTGGCCGTACAACTGGATTTCTGCACTCACGAATTTCAGTACGGGATCCAAACTGGAAAGCTCCAAAAATGCACCTGCGAACACCGCATGTCCCAATATGAAACGCGTGTATCCCTTATATAAATTTGAGGGCTATGCCAGTATTTTCAATTCTTTGAGCGGAACAGACAACATTGGAATTCATCTTGACAATCCGTCTCTCAATGTGGCTTATGATGGTTCCACCCGTCTCGATTCTAAGGCTTCCCCCAGTCAGAGAGTTTGGTTTGCTGACGGATTGAGCATCAATGGTGCGATCGCTCCTCATCATCCGCTGCTTTATCCGAAAGAGACTTCAAGTTCTCCCAGCTATTCCAGACCTTGGACTGCTCACAGCGGAAAAATCAACATTGCGACCGTCGGAGGAAATGTTACCCACTGTCAGTCCGGTCCAACTTTCAGATTATTACTTTTATAATTCAATTGACATAACTGTCGGTGTATCCAGCAAGATCAAAAGTTATGTTACCGGAGCAAGTCCTGCAACGGCAGTGGGAACCGGACGCGTCGGCATAGATCTTTGAAACACGATTTGATGACAGGAGTTTACAATGAGATTCAATTGTTATTGCATTGCTGCGGCAGTGTTCTTCGCAGGTATTGCAGTATCTGCTGCATCAGAGAGAGTAAATCTATTAGCAGATGGCAGTTTTGGACCGGTCAGAATGAACGGAAACATAACAGCAATCAAAGGTTGGACGATTTATGATCTCCCTCGAAGAACCTACATAAACAAATACAAAAAATACATTTCCGGCATTGGACTTTTCAACTTATCGGAAGAAGAAGGAACGGTAAAAATCCAGTTTCCGGAAAAGCTTTCAAGTGTCTATACAGAATTCAAACTTCCCCTCCGTCTTGAATCTCCTTACGGAGAAATTCTGCCGCCATGCAAATATTTCCATCTGACGGGGAAATATAAAATGACTGGAGGCAGAGCAGAGTTCAGCAATGGCTTGAAGCTTGCTCCTTCCGCTGAGTGGAAACAGATCGATTTCAAAGGAAATTTTCCTGTAAGATTGGATCTTTATCCGGCGCCGGGAGCCACTTATACGTTTGCAGAGCTGAATATCAGTGCAGAATATGGGGAGAATGGAACCATTGCCCTGCCCTCCGGCGGGACACTCTCAAAAATCCTGATCAATAAAAATGCATCTTTTAAAGAACGGCGTGGAATTTCCATGTGGCAAGGGTGGTTGTATAAACTTACCGGGAAAGCATTAGCAGTGGAGCAAGCAGATAAAGTTGTTCCCACTCAAGGTGCAATGGTTCTTCTGGAAAATCCTGAAATGTCAGAATCCTGGAAAATCAGAGTGGATAAGGATGGCATTGTCCTTACTTGTAAAGATTTACTGTTTGCTGTCCCTGCCCTGATGGATTATCTGCGTAAGGAATTGGGTTTCACCAAATACAGCGATTATACCTATTACGGACTTTCTGCCGAAAAAGGTCCGGCGGATAAATCTGTAAGACAACTTGCAGGATGTAACCGCAGTGTAAAATTGAAACTTGGTATTATCTCCAGCGAAGCTCATCCGACCTGTTTCAACGGGGGCGTACATCGCAACCAGTTTTTTGCCAATACAATGGTTGATGCCTTCCACATGTACAGTGCAGCGCCTTATCATATTCTGAATGTTCTGCTTCCAATGGAAAAATACTTCAAAGATCATCCGGAATACTTCATGCAGGATTCCGGTGGAAACCGTGTTGTATATTATGATCCCGGATTGAATCATCCCTGTTACTCAAATCCGGAAGTCGCAAAGATCATGATTGAGAATCTTGTCGAATATGGGAATGCACAGCTTCCGGGAAGATCCATTCTCAATTTCAATTCAGGAGACAGTTCTGAGAATTGTTATTGCAAGGATTGCAGCAAAATAGATTCTGCCGTTGAAATGAACAAAATCCTTGAAAGGGCAGCAGCACGTCTTCGTCCAGGACAGTATCTGGCCCGATCAGCTTACTCCAGCCGTCGGACTCCCCCGGCAAAACGTCACCCCAAAATGATGCTGCATTACTGTTTGGATTTGGGAGCCAATCCCTGTACACTTCATGTTGATTGCGAACTTAACAGACCGATGATCGAAGAAATCAAACAGTGGAGTATTGCTGCCGGAGATAAAGCCTTTTTCGGATTTTCCACATACCGGGATCGTCGTCCGGTATATCACTTGAAGCAGATAGAAATGCTTTCTCAGTATGGAAGTCAGAGTCTGCATTGTTTTGTGTGGCATGGTTACAGCCCGGCGATTCCCTTTGTCACAGGCCGTTGGAACATGGGGGAAGATCCTGAAAAACTTGTTCATGAGTTTGATCATGTTTATTTTGGAAAAGGCGGACCTGCCATGCATAAAATCACCCTGCTTGTTGAAAAATTTGCCTCTGAATACAAGCACAGTGATGAAGAAATCAAAAATTCAGGAAACAAACATATTTGTATTTTCGGCGGAGCAACAACATCCGCAACGGTTCTTGACCGTAAGATGTTTGATCAAATATATGCTTTGTTTGATGAAGCTCTTAAAGCAGAAAGTGATAAAACCGTCAGGGATCGTATTGAACTTGAAAAGATCCGTTATCTTGCAGAAGATCTCAACAAATACAACCGTATCAGCTGCAAGACTGACCGGGAACTTGAAGGTTTTATCAGAAGACTTCAGGAATTTATCAGTATTGCCAGAAGGATCTCATACAAGTTGGAACCTGTTTGGATCGGTGTTCCCGGCAGAAGTTTCATCATGAGTGTTTCCGGCATAACAGTATCCAATACAGGAAAGACATGGTGGGAAGAAGCTGAAATTGATAACATCATGAAGAATCCTCAGCAGATGTTTATTGCTGGTGCAGAACGCATTCCAGGCGGATGGTATTTCTATCCCACGGCTCTTAAAGGGAATGTCTTTGCGAAAGAATACAGTTATAATTGCCCTGCTCGGGTTGGAATTGCTTTAAGCCGGCCTTCTCTTGGTAATTCTGAAGTTACCGCTGTTCTTGAACTCAAACAGAATATTGAAACGCCGACCTTACTTTCTATTGAAGGGCTTGATGATGACAAACCGGGCAAGAGCCTTTATAAAATAACCGTCAATGGAAAAGTGATTTACAGCGGGAAAGCAGATTTCCCGGAAAAAGAATGGGGCCGGATGGGCTTTACCGTTCCCGGCGGCATCTTGAAAGCCGGAAAAAATCATATTGTCATTTCTAATATTACGCCTGATATCCCCTCCCGTTCCACAAGATTTTCCAAAGCATCCGATGGTGCTGGAGATGCTCAGTGGGGTTGGGTGATGATTTCCGAAGTTTACCTGCACGATCCCTCCGGCGATTTTCAGGATTTTATCAACGATAAAAAGAATGCTTTTTGGAGTCCTTCGCTCAGCGGCACTCCCAAGGGAATCATTAAGAAAAGCAATGGGAAAGTTGAATTTATCGGAAAAGGCGGGAAACATACCGGAGTCATATTCTCCAGTTCACAAATCTATCCGAAACCGGCGATGCGTCGTGGTGATATTGTCCGAATTACGGTCAAGGCATCTGGAAACGGGGAACTGTTGATCGGATGTTACGGTTATAATTACGGCAGAAAAAATGGTGCTCAGGTCATACCGGTCCTTGGCTATGATAAAAAATGGAGTCCTCTGCGTTGGGGATGGGGGGGATATATTGAAAAGAAATTCCCTCTCACGGCTTCTGAAAAGCAGTACTCTGTGGATTTCTCCCAGATTCATAATTTCCGTGCGATTGCACCGCTGATTGCCGTAACCGGATCCGGGACATCTGTAATTACAGATGTGAAAGTTGAAATCATTACAAAAGCTGCTCGCTGAGTCTTCAAGGACTGAGTACAGCTGAAATCAAAATTCAGGCGACTGTTTGAAAGAATAGTCGCTTGAATAAAGTTTTTACAAAAAAGAGGTGTCAGGAAATGAATCCCGAAGTCTTTCAGAGTAACGAAATGTGGGAAAGCTGGATATGGACAGAGCTATTGGCTTTTGACAATACTTTGCCGGATTATGGTGTTCAGGCATATCTGAAACATTCTGAACATATTCCTTATGGCATTTCACTTCTATTGATGTCTCCGGATTTTCTGTTGCGTCACCATTGGAATCCTGATGAATTTATCCCGGCAGATTCTGCGTCACGTCAGGGGCATTTGAGTAATGGAAGGCGGCAAAGACAGGATTGGACCCAAAGTCAATTGCGCTCTTTGATCAAAGAGCTTCAAAAGTACAATATAAAAGTTATATTTTCCATTTTCTGCAATGAGCTCGGCAATGTGTTCCATCGTGAATTTATCAGTGAATTTTGTGAGGTTCCGGGGTTTAATCCTTTGTTGAAATTAAAAGATGGAAGAGATGCCGGAGCGCTTTTTCTCAATAATTTGAAAGAGGTCATTTCTGATTATGGCTTTGATGGCTGGCACGCCGGTGATACAATCGCCTGTCCATGGGATATCGGACATATCTGCTATGGTCCGGATCAACTTTTTGATCGTTTCAGAAATGAGTATTCAATTACAGGAATACCCGATGATTTAATGTGTACCGGGGGCGATTTCGCATTATGGCGCAAGCGTTTGGATTGGCTGGTTGCTTCCCATGGTGAAAAGTGGAGTAATTTTCTGCTTGACTGCTGGCACAGTTTTTGGAAGGGGTGCATCGATACCGTTCATGAACTGAATGGATTGGTTGTCGTCAACTCGCCCAATACAAAATCTATTTTTGGTGCGTTACAGTATATGGCGCTGGATTACAGGAAGTTAGATCAAATGGGAATTGACCGTCTTGTTGTTGAGACGAATACGACCAGTGCTGCACTGTTATGGCATAAGCGCGATTATTTGCATGAATTTTCAGCGGTTATGGCTGAAATGTCAGCAGCAATGCCAAATACAAAAATCCTGATGATGCCTTGTATGCAGGATACGGTCGAATGTTATGATGCAATTGCACACGCGCCGGGTATGTTTGAACGTGACTTTTTTATTCTTGCCGCACAACAGATCTTCCGGGATGGACAATATAAACGTTGCGCCGATGGCGTCATGATCTGCCTGGGAGATGCGTTGGAATCACATCATTGGAAGATGATTAACAAGTTGTTGAATCAAACAGGGAACGTTAAAACTTCAAAATCTGGAGAGCTTGTATGGCTGCTTGATGCAAATTGCTTTGATTCGTTGAGAACGGATCATCTGAAATACGGCACATGGTCCCCTTCTTACCAGGTCGGAAAAATCAAAGAATTTTCATCAATTGATATAAGTGCTGTCACTGTATTCGAGGAAATCGATCACATTGAATCCCCTTTGTTTGTGCCGAATTTTCATTTGTTAGATAAGGATAAAGCTCAAAAACTTCTCGATTGCGGCAAACCGCTGGCTGTAACAGGGGATCTCAACCGAATGAATTTGCCGTCATCTGCATCAGCTGTTTGTTTGAATAGAGAACGTGACTATCTCATGGGATGTGCATTTATCAATTGGCAAAAATCAACCGTTGGCATCCAGGAGACAGCCTTTGCAGAGAATGTTATTTTTGATCCGGCAAAAAAATTCAACCTTTATACAGAATGTTATCCACGAATGGATATTCCTGATGCGTTCTGGCGTATTGCAGCATTAAAAATCCGGAACCTGCTTGCTCCTGCAGCATTACAGGATGCCGATGAATCCATACAGCAAATTTACCAGTATACAACCGATGGGAAACATAGATACATTGTGTTTTCAAGAGAATGGTTTTACCAGACATTTTTCCTGAAAGTGGAAACAACTTCCGCAGAAATAGAGGTGAAAAGTAACTTTCCGGTTTTCCCGGTGTCTGTAAATAACGGATATCTTGCAAGCTGTGATGAGATACCGCTCAAATTACATGTTCCGCCTCAAGGATGTTGTGTTTTTGAAATTATGGATCAAATAAATTGAGATTCTCCCACAAACGCAACATGCATCCTCCGGAAAGATGACTGGAGGATGTTTTCAGATCGCAGGAAAACGGTATTTCAATATCTTACGAAACTTTTTCCGGCAACTGTCAGCATCTGAGGGTTATTCCTGCATTTTTCAAAAATCCGGATTTTTTTTCATAAAAGCCCCCCTGCCCTGAACTTCAGAAAATCTTTTCTCAGCGGCTTTCGCAGGAGATTGAAATCAGTCTCTGTCTTTGCTGATATTGGCAAGAAAGGCTTTTGTCCGTTCATTTTTCGGATTATCAACAAGATCCGCAGCGGGGCCTTCTTCTACAATAACACCATCCGCCATGAAAACAATCCGGTCAGAAACATTTTTTGCAAAATTTATCTCATGAGTCACAATGACCATAGTCATATATTCTTCTGCCAAATGACGGATCACCTTCAAAATTTCACCGGTTAATTCCGGATCGAGAGCAGAGGTCGGCTCATCAAAGAAAAGGATCTCCGGTTTCATTGCCAGGGCTCGAACAATCGACACCCGCTGCTGCTGTCCGCCGGAAAGCTGACACGGATAGGCATCCGCCCGGTCTTCCAATCCCATTTTTCTTAACAGTTCCATTGCCTCCGCAATGACCTCTTTCTTTTTGCGTTTTTGAACGCAGACAGGTGCATCAATAATATTTTTCAGGACGGAATAGTGGGGGAACAGATTGAAATTCTGAAAGACCAGTCCGAAGCGGTTCCTGGCGGACATTAAATTGGATTTCGGAAAATAAACCCCGTTTTCCATCACAGGGATATCCCCATATCTCAAATCACCGCTGTCAGCCTTTTCCAGCATGGTGGCACACCGCAAAAGAGTGGATTTTCCGGATCCGGAAGGTCCGATAATGGAAACGACTTCTCCTGGTTTGACGGAAAGAGAGATATCTTTCAGGACCATCATATCTCCGAAACTTTTGGATAAATGGGAAATTGTCACAACATCATTCATAATCAGGACCTCAGCGATAATAATTCATTCGTTTTTCCAGATATCCCATTCCGGTTGCAACCAGGAAGTTGAAGACATAATAGAAAACGCCGGCAACGACAAAAGGAATCATCGTTGCATGGGCACTTGCGATCTGTTTGGCAACAGTAAACATTTCCAACACAGAAATAGAAAACGCAAGAGACGTATCTTTGACCAGAGTAATTGATTCATTTGTCAACGGAGGAAGAATCCGTTTAAATACTTGAGGGAAAATAATACGGAAAAACGTTTGAACCGGGGTATACCCCAGAACGTTTGCCGCTTCATATTGACCCACCTGAATCGATTCGATTCCGGCACGATAAATCTCAGCAAAATAGGCAGCGTAGTTCAAAGCAAAGGCTATAATAACTGCAGCAAACCGGTAATTGGAGTGAAGAGCTATCCCGAAAATGTAATAGGGTCCGAAATAACAAACCAGCAGCTGCAGCATCAGCGGGGTTCCGCGCATCACGGAAATATAGATCTGGAAAATCCAGCGGATAAATGCACATTTCGACATGCGCCCGAATGCAATCAGCAAGCCCAAAGGCAACGCGAACGCAAGGGTCAGCACAAAGATAAGAACAGAAACTCCGAAGCCTTCTAGCAAGGCTTTGAACATATAGCCGTAATCCATAAAAAACGCACCGGATCAGGGCTTGATGATCAGGACATCCTGTCCATCGAAATACTTTTCAGAAATCGCTCTTGCTGTGCCATCAGCAACCATTTCTTTGAGGGTTTTCTGCACAGCATCCCGGAGGGCGGTGTTCCCTTTTTTGAATCCGATTCCATATTTTTCCGTGATAACGGTTTCAGAGAGAATGACAAAATCTTTATTCTGAGCGACTTTCAGTTTTGCGACGCCGATATCCATAGCGACAGCATCGACGGAACCGGCTTCCAGTTCCATAATGGCGTTATTATAGTTCGGGGTGATAACGAGGCGTTTGAATGTCTTTCCGAGATCAGCCCGTTTTCCGTTACCGGTCAATGCCTTCTGAACGGGTGTATCTGTCTGAACAGCAACGATTTTTCCCTTCAGATCAGCCAGAGTTCTGATTCCGGAAGATTTTTTCACGAGAATGACCTGACTGTTATCCACATAAGGTTCGGACCATTCATAGGAATTTTCTCTTCCGTTGATAGTAAAACCGTTCCAGATACAATCAATAGATCCGGAATTGAGTTCCATATCTTTGGAGTCCCAGTTGATGGGTTTCAGAACGATTTCCCACTGATTCCGTTTTGCCACTTCCCGTGCGAGATCCAGGTCAAACCCTTTCATCACGCCATTTTCCACATAACCGTAAGGCGGGAAATCAGCATCGAAACCGACGGTAAATTTTTTTGTCTGACCGGCGTTATCACCATCTCCGCAGCCGACCAGCAGCATGATTGCGGCAACAGCCCCCATGAACATTGAAAAGATTTTCATTTTAAACTCCTCCTGATGAATTTTATTGAAATACTTTTCTCATAATATACTCCACAACTCCGAGTTTTCAAATGACTTGATATTTTTATTCAGAAAAAGAAGCAGGATATTCAAAAAAAATAGTTTTTTCAGATGATTTTATCATTTTTAATGATAACAATTCTGTTTTTTTTCAAAATCGTTGTTTTTTTAAGATGCTGGCTTGAAAAATAAAAAAACAATGCTATTTTGTTTTGTATAGACAAAACTGAGAAAGAAGAAAAAAACGATGAACAATACAAGACATAATTATTTGAAAAAAGTCATTTGCCAGCGTATCAGCGAGATGTCGCCCGGCATGAAACTTCCCACGGAATTTGAATTTGTGAAAGAATTCAATGTTTCCCGAATGACAGTGAATAAGGTTATCTGCGAATTGGAGAAAGAAGGCTATGTGATCCGCCGCCGTCATTATGGGACATTTGTCAAGGAACGTTCCATGAAAACCCGGATCGTCACATTTCTGCTGCCTTTCCCGGACGATATTATAAGCAATGCTTATTCCTCATTTTATCGCCGCGGTCTTTTGAGCGGGATCATGGAAGCGGTCAAAACAACCGGCTGCCGTCTGGAAACATTATCCGTCTCACCGAGCAATGATATCAACGATATTGATCCTGAATTGATCAATCATTTGAATCAGGACAGTTTGGTTATTGTGACGGGGACCTGGTATGCCAGATTGTTCAAAATGTTCCATGATCAAGGCTGCAAAGTGAGTTTTCTTGATGAACAGATTCTTTATTCCTATACGGAAGAGCAGAAATATACAGAAGACTGGTTTATCGGTGATATGGATATCAAACAGGGGATCTATGAGATGGCTGTGAAGTTATACAAAAAAGGGTATCGCCGTATCGCCTTGATGTCACCCTATCTGCAATACCCCGGACATCCCAGGAAAGAGGGATATCTGCGTGCTGTGAAAGAATGCGGGCTTCCTGAAATCATTTATCCCATGAATCGGGTATTATTCAATAAAGTTTCTGAAGATGAGGCGAAATTTCTTGCAGACAATGATTGCGATGCGGTGATCCTTGATGCCTCGGATATGATTGGCTGCATTGGAGATAACATCAATCAGGTGCTTGGGATTTCTGAAAAAATAAAAGTTGCAACACTTCTTTTCCGTGCAAAAGATAATTATCTGACGAACAACCCGTTGAATTTCGTTTTTAATTACAAGCAAATCGGATATGAATCAGCTATGCGTCTTCTTTCAGATAAAGAGGAAGAAAGAATCAAGATATATAAACCAATTTTCAGTGAGGAAGATTGATGATAAAGTTTAATGTTGCGGAATCTGGTGCGGTTGGTGATGGTATCAGAAAGAATACATCTGAAATTCAATCATGCATATTTCAAGCCGAACAAAAAGGCGGCGGAATTATCTATTTCCCTGCCGGCACTTATGTAACGGGGACTTTGTACCTTTCCAGCAATATACACTTGCAGTTTGCTCCTGGTGCCGTTTTGATGGCAAGTCCGGACAGGGAGGATTACAATGCAGACGATTTCTGTATTGAAAATCATGCAGAGCCCTCAGAAGATGCAAGCGGCGCACACTTGCTTGTGGCATTGAACTGCAATAATATTTCCATTTCCGGCGGGCGGATCGATGGAAACAGTCAGATATGGCTCAACAAGCCCTGGCCTCATGCTCCCGAAAAATTTATGGTAAATGAATGGCGTCCAGCTCAGATGATTTTCTTCTGCGGCTGTTCAGGAATCAGAATTCAGGATGCCGAACTGTTTCATGCGCCCTACTGGACATGTTTCCTCTATAATTGTTCGGATGTTCATATCAGCCATGTTCTGATCAGAAATGATTTCCGGACTCCGAACGGAGATGGTTTTGATATTGATTGCTGCAGGAATGTAATGATTCATGATTGTCAGATCGAAAGCGGGGATGATTGTATTGCAATCCGTGCTGATGGAAACCGGAGCAAAAAATGCAATGGGATCTGCGAGTTGATCACGGTCAGCAATTGTATATTGAGCACACCTTGCAATGCATTGAGAATCGGGGTCGGTGATGGTGAAATCCGCAACTGTATCATAAATGACTGCATCATTCATAATTCCAGAACGGGGATCTGTATTGTCAGCCAATACTGCTCAGCCGTTTCCGGAGTTGAGATACATGATATATCATTCAACAATCTGCAAATGGATACAAAACGTCCGATTCTGATTTCCTCCAATGTTTACGGTCCTCAGGATATTCCTGCAAAAGCAATTTATAACCTAATTCCGTGAAGCTTTTTTCCTGAAGACTTCACATTTTCTTTTTTTGGCAATTTTTTGCCATTTATGACTCAATTTTTGATATCAAAAATGTTTCGCGGCAGGATTTTTCTTTTATTGTTGTTTTCCGCGTTAACAT
>JAFTIQ010000014.1 GCA_017456805.1 Lentisphaeria bacterium | reverse complement strand
GATTTCAAGCAAAAACTTGAAGAATACATTTGCTATTTCAACAATGAGAGAGTATCTTTAACATTAAAAGGAATGAGTCCGGTACAATACCGAACCCATTCCACGTAATTTTAACCGTCCAAATTTTTGGGGTCACTTCACGCTGAACAAGAACGATATTATGACAGAACGGACATTCCACTTCCGTTCCAACCCAGGATTCATACGCAGAAAGCTGCCGTCTGCAGTGCGGACAGGTTATAATAAAATTAGCCATGTTTCTCTCCTTAATTAGGTATCAGTCAATCATTTCAAGGATCTTTTCTCAATCTCACTCATTTTGAACATCCTAATTACTCAAATAATCAGAGTCACAAAACTTAAGACATTGGAAATAATCGCCAATCCGGTATTCTGAACAAGAGGCTGCAGATATCCTCAGATCATCTGCGTTTTTTGTTCCCCTTAAAAACCTGTTTTCCAAACACCGGTCCGACAGCAGATCCTGTTCCCTGATTCATTGTAAAACTTTACGGTTAATATATCTGCTTTTCTCTAAATATCAAGTCCTTTTTTAAAATAAAAAATGTTTGAAACGGAAATATTCAGAAAATTAACTTGCATTTTCTGATAATGAGTGTATATTAACAGAATTCGAGCCAATTTAGCTCAGTTGGTAGAGCAGCTCATTCGTAATGAGCAGGTCATCGGTTCAAGTCCGATAATTGGCTCCATTTTTTTTGCCTTTTTCTGACGCGGCTTATTCTTTCTGATCATTTCCTCCCGGCTTCAGTTTTGTATATGAGAATATGAAATGTTTTCTGCATATAAAAACTTGACTTTTCTTATTCCGGTATTCTATTATTCAACGGACGAATCTGAAAAGGAGGGAATATGAGCAGCTGGATCACAACAAAAGAATTTGCAGAAGCTGAAATCAATGATGTTTTTCACCGTCAGCTTGATACGATTACAAAAGAAATCAGGAATGACATTCAGAACAAACATATTCTCTTCCGGAAAAAATTCACTCTGAAGCAAACTCCGGATCAGGCAATGATCAGAATTTCTGCCGATGATTATTACAAACTGTATATCAACGGAACATTCATCGGACAGGGACCCAAAGCTGGCTATCCTTTTCACTATTACTATAATGAAATAGCTCTCTCTCCTTATCTCAAAGCGGGAGAGAATACCATTGCGGTCCACACCTACTATCAGGGATTGATCAACCGGGTCTGGGTCAGCGGTGATAACAGGCACGGTCTCTGGCTGGAGCTTTTTGCTGATGACAACCTCGTTTTAGGTTCTGATGACACCTTTCTTTGTGCAGAACATACCGCATTTTCCATTGCAGGCATCTCCGGATATGACACTCAATTTATGGAACGGTATGATGCCTCTGCTCCGGAATGTGATTTCTTCCTCCCGGAGTTCGACGACTCAAATTGGAAATCCGCGGTGATCAACCTGAAAGATGATCACACCCTGGTTTGCCAGAACACAAAACAGCTTGTTTTTGAAGAGGTTGCACCAGCAAATATCGAAACACGCGGCGATGTGCTTTTCATTGATTTCGGCGCAATGTACGTTGGACATCTTACTTTTCTTGCGACCGGAAAATCCGGCGAAAGCATCATGATCCGCTGTGCGCAGGAATTGAATGACGATGGAACGGTTCGTCACAATCTGCGTGCCTGCTGTCATTATGAAGAATTCTTTGTTCTTTCCGGAAAGAGTGAGGACAGACTCAATCAATACGATTACAAGTCATTCCGCTATACAGAACTGCACCTTCCGGCAGAGTGTAAAGTTAATGTCAATTCCATCCGTCTCATCGCGCGTCATTATCCCTTTGAACTGAAACGGGAATATACCGGCACTGATGAACGGGAAAAGAAAATTTGGGATTTGTGCGTGCGCTCTCTCCATTACGGTGTCCAATGTGTTATTCAGGATTGCATGGAAAGGGAAAAAGGATATTATCTCGGGGATGGCTGCTATTCCATTCTGACCTATTCTCTTTTGACAGGGGATTATGCTTTTATGGAAGCTTTCTTTGATGATTTCCTCCGAACCAAATTCATCAACAGAGGCTTGATGACCTGCGCAAATTGTTCCAAAATGCAGGAAATTGCAGAATACCCGATGATAATGATCACACTTCTTCTGGAATATGCGGAACTGACCGGGAACTTGGACTTTGTGAAAGATCGGTTTGATGAGGTTGCCGATATCATGGATTATTACCGGGAACAGTATGCGGATCAAGATGGTCTGCTCAAAAATCTGGATAAATGGAGCGTTGTTGATTGGCCCGCGCCCCGCAGAGACGGCTATGATGCAGATCTTACAGAAGGACAGGTCAACCATCTCAAACATAATGCCGTCAATGCCTATTATATCGGCGCAATCAAATGTCTCAACAAATTGGCAAAAATGCTTGGCAGAGCACCTTATGCAGATGCAAAACCGCTGGAAAAGGCATTTGTTGAAGCATTTTATGATCCGGAGAAGAAACTGTTCCGCGATACGGATGTTTCTCAGCACATCAGCCTTCCGGGAAATATCTTTGCATGGTGGTTTGAGATCCTTCCGGAAGAAGAAACCAGGCAGAATATCATTGCGATGGTTCGTGAAAAACGGCTTTCAACGGTCATGTTCTTCTCAACATTTCCAATTTTCTGTTCGCTTGTCCGGGATGGAGAAGAAGAACTTATGCATGATCTTCTGACCGATGACAACACCTGGTACAAAACCATTCAGGAAGGCGGGACAACGATATTCGAAGGCTGGAGCAGGAATGACAAGTGGAACACCTCCCTGTTTCATCTGACATTCACTTACGCCGCAGCCTTTATGATTGACTGGAAGATCAAAAAGATCTTTACCTTTGAGGATTGATTTCAATTCTCAAAGGCTTTGGTGAGCAGAGCAAAAAAAACAACAATCCCGATCACGAACAGACAGCCGCAGCCGACCGCCCGGACATCCCGTTCATCATTCGTCAAACTTCTGTTCCCGCGGTTCTTCATACCCTCAATGGTTTTAAAAACCTTCATCAAATCTGCCAGCAAAGCAAGAGTGAAAAGAAATCTGAACATAAAAGCCTCCTTTCATCAGACTGTTTTCAGATCTGATGAGGAATATAGCACGGGAGAGTGGACTTCTTTCGTCCAGTCTGTTTCTGCATGTATTATTTTTTCAAGAAAATTTCAAAAAAATCAAAAAAGCTCTTTCATTTCTGTTAAAGTGCGCTATATTATTTGAAATCTTATCAGCAGGAAGGATTAAAAAGAGCAATGAACAAGTTCAGAGAATGGATCGCCGGGGAATGTTCCGGCTGGAAAACGGCAGAAGTCATCTGGTTTTCCTTTTGTGTGGCAGCAACGATCATTGCCGCAGTGATTCTGAATGACAGTTTTTCCGGGATAGCTGCAGCAGTGACAGGGATCCTCTATACTCTGCTTGCGGGAAAAGGAAAAATCAGCTGCTATTTCTTCGGGATCATCAACTCTCTGCTTTACGGATGGCTCTCTTATAAAGAAAGACTCTATGGAGAAGTCATGCTCAACTGGGGCTGGTACTTCCCTATGATGTTTGTAGGGATTTTCTGCTGGGGGAAAAATCTTTCGGAAAATCAGATCATCAGAAAAACAACACTCGGATTGACCGGAAAGATCATTTGCTATATGCTCTCGCTGACCGGGATCGCCATTTATGCTTTCATTCTGTATACAATGGGAGATTCTCAGCCGGTGCTTGACAGTGCTACAACAGTGTTATCGGTCACAGCGATGGTTCTGACTGTTCTGCGCTGTGCAGATCAATGGATTCTCTGGACAATTGTAAATATACTCTCGGTATGGATGTGGTTCCGTGTGTTCCAAATCGATGGGGAATCGGTTGCCTTGCTTTCCATGTGGCTGGTTGCATTGGCAAACGGGATCATCTTCTATTTCCAATGGTATAAGGATATCAAAAAATGCAAAACGAATTGACCGTCATTTTAGCCGACGGGGATTTTCCCCGTTCTGAACAGCCGGTTTCCATTCTGCGGAATGCGGCTCGGATCATTTGCTGCGATGGCTCAGCGGCATCTCTGGCTGATTCCGGCTTGGAGCCGACCGTTATCATTGGAGATCTGGACAGTCTCCCGCGGAAATATAAAGAACGTTTTTCCGATCGACTCGTCCATGTCAGCGAACAGGAAACAAATGATTTAACCAAAGCTTTTACTTACTGCTGCAATCAGGGGTGGGATAACATTGTCATTCTCGGAGCAACCGGAAAACGGGAGGATCATACCCTGGGCAATCTCTCGCTTCTTGCGGATTATTCTGAACGGATCCCCGGATTGAAATTTGTTACCAATTACGGGATCTTTTTCATTGCCCGGGAATCCGGTGAATTTTCAACTGAACCCGGACAGCAGATCTCCATTATTGCGCTGCAGACCGGAACGGAAGTCTCCTCTTCCGGATTGAAATATCCCATGAATAAATTGAAGTTGAACCGCTGGTGGCAGGCAACCTTGAATGAAGCCCTTTCCGATCACTACCGGTTGGAGTTCCCCGAAGGAACCCAGCTGCTGATCTTCCAGGAGCACTTGAAACATTAAAACTGAACCTATGAGGAACTTTTTATGAAAACAATATATTTACCGCTTGCGATCGCAACAGTTATCACTCTGTTTTCAGGATGCAGTCACTCTCCCGTCGGAGTTCCCGGAAAAGAAATCATACTGCCTGCAGAATCCGGTAAATCTCTGCCCGCCGGAGGGTTTACCGCACTCAATGGAAACTGGGCTGCAGAAACAACGGAAGTCTTTGTGCAGAAAACAGAAAAATCTGTCATCTTTGAATTCGTCTGCTATGGAAATCCCGAACAGCTCCGCTGGTCTGAAAAGAAAAAAGATGATGACATGACGCTTTTCGGCGGGGAGCATGTGGAACTCTTTCTCGCCCCTCAGGGAATGAAGAACGGCGCAAAACATTATCACATTGCACTCAACCCCGCCGGTTCGATCTATCATGCCATAAAACACGATACTGCCTGGAATCCGGAAGTCATCTGCAAAACAGAAATCAAAAAAGATCACTGGAGAGCCGTCATTGAAGTCCCGATTTCTCTCATGGAAGCCGACGGAAAAACCGAATCTCTCTGGAACGTCAACTTCTGCCGTACGATCAGTAAAAAAGGCAGTTCTCCCGAACATACCAGCTGGACAGGCGCGACCAATTACCATTACATCCCAACCATGGGTCAGCTTCATTTCTCCGGAAAAGAACCCTCCGACCACTTGAGAATTTTCCGGTGCAGAACAACAGAACAGCAAACGCTGGATCTGGAATTTGTAAAAACCGGAAAAACTCATGCCTATCTTCAGATTTTCGATGATGGAAAATTGATCGACTCAAAGAAAATCACTTCAGACAAAGAACAACGCTTCACGATCAATCTGAATAAGGGATTTATCCCCCTGAAAGATACAAAAGATGTTTCGATCTATCTGCTCGGACCCTACCGGATCCCTATTCAGAAATTCAGCGGAAATGTAAAGGTTTATCAAACACCGTTCCTGCAGCTTGACAAAATGGAATATTCCAAAGAAAGTGAGCTCATCTGTTCTGCTGCAGTCTTCCCCGGAAAAATCATCATTAAAAATGATCAGAAAATCTTCCGTGAAATCAAGGCTGTTTCCCAAAAGACAAATGTTTCTTTGAAAGATCTGGAACCGGGGCGTTACGTTCTGGAATACCATACGGAAGGGAACTGGTCCTCCAGAGTCTTTTTCATTGCACCGGAAACTCCTCAGGCAGTTCCGGAACTTCCGGAAAACGGAAAACTCTCTGTCAAAGGGAATGATCTTCTGCTGGATGGAAAACCGTTTTTCCTGCTGGGAATCAGCGGAACGCCCAACACATTCTATCCGCAGCAGCCTGATTTTACATTGAATTACGGAAAAGGCGGCAGAAAAAATGCACTTCCCCATCGCGGCTTCCCGGGAAAACGCCTCGTCAGAAAACCTGTCACCGGATATGCATTCCATAAAAACTGGGAAAATCTTGTGGCAAATTATCTTCAGGGGCTCAAAAAACAGAAGAAACTCACCTGGAATCTTCTTTGCTATGAAGCGACGCTTCCGGTTCTGACGTATGACAGTGCAGGAGATTTGCAAGTTTCCCCCAATGGCTGTGAGTTCTACCGCGAAATTTACAAAATGGCAAAAAAAGAGCTGCCGGAGGCAGTCTTTTCCATTCATGTGGATAACATTCTGGAAGCAGAAGAATATGTTGAAAGCTGCGATGTTCTGGAATATGCCTGCTGGAATTCCAGCTATCACCAGTCCAATATGATCCGGAATTTCGGAACAGATTTTGATCATGTCCGGGAACTTGCCGGGGAAAAGCCGCTGATTCCATGGCTGGGCGGAACGATTCCCGCTCCGGAAAACAGAACAGCAGAAGAGATCCGTGCCGGCATTTATTATACCATTCTTAAAGGCGGATCCGGAAACATCATTCACATGGGACATGGCGGAATGCCGGAACAGAGAACCCGCTTCTGGTCTATGCTCTCCATGCTTTCCCGGGAAGTCGAATCTTTCTATCAGGATTTCAAAACATGGAAAGAAGTGGAACTGACGCTTCCGGAAAACCTGATCGGCAAAACCGTAAAAGGGCCCAACGGAGAGTATCTGACTGTTATTCTGAATACGACCCCCGCAGAAATCCGCGGGAATATCAAATTGCCCGGAACCGGATCTGCCATGATGACATTCACCCCCTTTGAACCCCGGGTGATCCGTTTCACTCCGAAACCGGCAAAATAATCCGGAGGAATCGCAGTTTTTTTTCGGGCAGGAATTGAATTCCGGAAAAAACTGTGCTATATTCCGGGAAACAGATTGAGGATTTTATGCAGCAAGGTAAATTTATAACATTGGAAGGCGGAGAAGGCACCGGGAAAACGACTCAGGCTGCCCTTCTTGCCAAAACGCTGGAGCAAGCGGGCATTCCCGTTCTTCTGCTCCGGTCTCCCGGCGGAACCGCTGTGGCTGAACAGCTCCGGACAATTCTCAAAACCAAAACTCCGGGGGAAGATCTGCTTCCGGAAACAGAACTGCTCCTGTTCGGAGCCTGCCATTCCCAAATGTGTGAATATGCAGTGAAACCCGCTCTGGCTGAAGGAAAATGGGTGATCTGTGATCGTTTTTTTGACTCCACAACGGTATATCAGGGATATGTCCGCGGGCTTCCTCTGGAGACTGTGGAACGGATCAATCAGTTTGCCTGCCGGACCATTGAACCGGATTTGACTCTTCTTCTGGATATCGAACCGGAGCTGGGAGTCCGCAGAGCATGTGGAAGAAACGGCGGAACCATTGATGAAAATGACCGTTTTGATTCGGAAGGAATGGCATTTCATAAAGCGATCCGGGATTCCTTCCTGGAACGGGCAAAATGTTTTCCGGAACGGTTCAGAATTCTCTCCGCCGCAGGTACAATAGAAGAAATTTCAGCAGATATCAAAAAGGCTGTCAGTGATGAATTCGGATTGGGCATTATTTGAAAAAAACTCCCCGCTGGTCATGGAAACGCTCCGCAACGCAAAGGCTTGCGGACGGATGTCTCATGCCTATCTTGTCTGCACCTCAAATCCGGAATGGAGAATCAAATTTCCCCTTCTGATCTTCGCTCTGATGTCATGCGAAACCCCGGAAAATGATTTTTCCCCTTGCGGAAAATGCCCATCCTGCAAACGGATCCTGGATGGAACATTCCCGGATATGTTTTCCCTTGCGCCCATCTCAAAAGCAAGAAAAATCCAGATCGGAGAAGATGAAAATGATCCTGATACCATGCGCTGGTTCGAAGGGTTGTTTCATCTCAGCAGCATGACGGAGTGCGGGTGGAAATTCGGGATCGTGCACGAAGCAGAGTGTCTGACCGAGCAGGCTCAGAATGCTTTTCTGAAAACGTTGGAGGAACCGCCGGAAAAGTGCGCATTTGTCCTGACCAGCGGAAATCCCTCTCTTCTCCTGCCCACCACAAGATCCAGATGTCAGATTCTCCGGTTGACTGACAGCGCATGCGTTTACCGTTTTCCCGGAGTGGAAAAACTTCCCGGGATCCTGAGTGCTCTGTTATTCGGTCCGCGGAATGATCTTTCTTCCGCCGGCAATGCGGCAGCAGAATTGCTTGGAATTGCCAATGCTCTTTCGGATTCTGCAGAAAAAACAGTCAATGAAAAGTGGAAACCGAAACTGGATGCCAGTGAAAATCTTGATTCCACCGGCAAAAAACTGCTGGAAAAACGGGTCAATGGAGAGATCAGCTGCGAATATCTGCGGCTCAGGGATGAGTTCCTCAGCTGTCTGCATACATTTTTTGCACAGGCGATCCTTTACCGGGAAGGCGTTACAGCAGAGCTGCTTCCGAACAGAGAACTCTTTGCCCCGCCCTTCCCCATCGAACAGCTTGACAGATGCGATATGGAATATCTTTATCACATTCTGGGTCTTGCAGAAGATCTGCTCAGAGCCATGCGGACAAATGCCAATGATGATCTGGCAATCAGAACCTTCTGCCTGAAGGCGGTGTTTCAATGATGAATAAAATCCGCATGTTCCGCCTGAGCGGAATTGGAATCACTGTTGAATATCTTCTTCTTGCGCTCTGCGGAGCGGGCTTTACGCTGGCATTTCCGGGGATCGATTGGAATATGCTTGCATGGATCGGCTTGATCCCGGTTTGTCTTGCCGTTCTCACTTCGAATCCGGGTTCTGCATTCCGGAAAGCGTTCGTATGGAGCTGGTTCTGGAACTTTACCGTATTTTTCTGGCTGCGGGAAATCGAAGTTTTTCTTCCTGTTGCGATGGCGTTTACCCTTGCGATTTTCACAGGGCTCTGGGGCTGGATTTCTGCATGGCTCCGGAAAAATCTGGAATATTCCGTGGAGCACCGCCTGGAAGGTGCTGCAAAATGTGCTGAGGTCAAACCATTTGCAAAAGGTATCATGGGAATTCTCTTCCTTCTTGGCAGTGCGGGGATCTGGTGTGTGCTTGAGTGGATCCGTTCCTGGATTTTCACGGGACTTCCCTGGAATCTCCTTGCGGCGAGCCAGTGGTGCAATATTCCGCTGATCCAGATTTGCGAATATACCGGAATGTATGGCGTCAGTTTTTGTATCATCCTGCTGAATATGGCATTAGCGATGTCGCTTCAGCAGATTTCCGGGATCATTCATGGGAAACGGTTCTGGCCGCTGGTGACAGCTCTTCTGATCCTTGGCTTTGCGGTCTTCTGCGGGTTCCAGCTGCTGAAACGGGCAGAAAGAGTTGAGACATTTCCATTCCGGGCGGGAGTTGTTCAATGCGACTTGACTCAGCGGCGGGTTCCGGTGAAAGGCGAAAGTGAAGAAGCTCTGAATGTCTGCCTTTCCCTTTCCCAAAAACTGCTTCAGGAAGAATTCAATACAGTCGCTGTTGCGCTGGATTCTCCGGCAAAAAAACAGGTTCCGCTTTCTGTGATCATCTGGCCTGAGACAGCGGTTCCGGTTCCCTATCGGGGCGGCGGAGATTTTGCCGGAGTATACCGTTGGAAGCTGGGCGCACTGATCGATCAGTACAATATCCCGTTTCTGATCGGGAGCCTTGATTTTGAATTGAATCCAGCCTCTTCAGACGGTTTTGATCTGACAAACAGTGCGCTGTTTCTGACGAAGTCAGGCGGAAGTGCTGCGGATAAATTTTCCAAGATCCATCTGGTTCCTTTCGGCGAATATGTTCCTTACGGCGAAAAATATCCTATATTAAACCAGATCGTAGGAATGGGCAGAAATCTTGCTCCGGGCAAACGGTATAACCCCATTGGGATTGCGCCTGGAGTCCGCGCGGGAATCTCCATTTGCTATGAAAGCGCCTTCCCTTATGTGTCGCGCGGTCATGTTCTGAATGGTGCAAATCTGATCCTGATCATCTCCAATGATGCCTGGTATCCCACAAGCAATGAACCGGAACAGCATTTTGCCAATGCTCTCTTCCGGGCAGTTGAAAACAGATTGCCCATCCTCCGCAGCGGAAATTCCAGTCATTCTCTGTGGATTGCTCCGACCGGGATCATTCAGCAGACTGCTCTGCCCGGACTGCATGACCGGGGCAGAACAGCAAAAATCTTTACCGTCAGAATTCCTGAAAATCATAAATTGACCTTCTATGCAAAATACGGTAATGTCAGCGTGATTCTCTTCGGTTTTCTGGGTTTTCTCGCAGCGACATTTGCGTTTATCAACTGGAACATGTTCCGATTGGCACAAGGAAATCAAAAATGACAGAAACGGATCTGACAGAGAAACAACAGAATTACGGCCTGCCTGAAAAATATCTTTCCGGCTGCATCCTCGGGGTCGGCGGAATGAAAGAAGTTCTTGTCTGCACGGATAAAGAGAGCCGGCGGCGTGTGGCAATTGCAATTCCAAATCAGGATACCCCGGACGATTACCGGAAATTTCTGGAAGAAGCGCGATTGACTGCAAGGCTGGAACATCCCAATATCATCCCGGTCCATGAAGTCGGTACGACCTCCGATGGGAAACCGTATTTTGTCATGAAGCTTGCCTCCGGGCTGACTCTGGCAAAGCTCCTGAAAAAAATGAGGGAACAGGATGCAGAAACCCTGAAAAAATACCCCTTGGACGTCCTGCTGGATATTTTTCAGAAGATCTGCAAAGCCGTTGAATTTGCTCATTCCAAAAACATCTGCCACCTTGATTTGAAACCTGAAAATATCCAGATCGGGGAATATGGAGAGGTTATGATTCTTGACTGGGGGCTTGCAATGGAATTCAATCAGGAACCCCCAAAAAGTTTCCCGGAAAAAACCCAGAAATTCCCCCGTCCATCCAATAAAACGATGAACGGAATGATCAAGGGAACCCCGGAATATATGTCTCCAGAACAGGCTTTGGGACTGAACAGTCACCGCGGCCCGAAATGTGATATTTATTCTCTGGGAGCAATCCTCTATGCAATGCTCACCTTCCATGCCCCTGTCGGCGGGAAAAATAAAGATGAAATCATTCAGAATGCGGCAGAAGGAAAGATTCTTCCCTTGCGGCAGCAGGGATCCAGCGGAAGAGCGATCCCGCAAGTGCTGCAATTCATCGTTTTTAAAGCCATGAACCGCGCACCATCCAAGCGCTATAAATCTGTAATCGAACTCTCAAACGATGTGGATGCATTCTCAAAAGGGTATCCGACAATCGCTGAAAATGCAGGGATTTTCACCCGGCTGCTTCTTTACATGAAACGGAAACAGATGCAGCTCTTCCTCTCAGTCGCGCTGTTTTTCATCTGCTTCATCTTCATTGTGTTCCTGATGGCAAAGCTCCATTATCAGGAAATCACTCTGAGAATTTATGAGACATCCATTTTTGAAAATGAGATGAGAGAAAGCTCAGGTTACTGAGATTTTTTCCCAGCCAATGCTGCACTGTAAAGTTCCAGCAAGGCATCCGCCATTTTCTGCCATCCGAAGAGACTGCCCACCAGTTTCCTGCCGTTTTCCCCGTATTGCTCTGCCAGCTCAGGATGTTCGATCACCTGGATCATCGCCTGCTCCACATCGTCAAGATTCCGGGGCTGGATCAGCCAACCGGTCTCCCCGTTCCGAACCACTTCCGGAGTTCCATCCAGATTGTAACCGATCACAGGATTTCCGCAACCGAGAGATTGAACCGCTGCGCGGGGCAAACCTTCGTGCAGGGAAAGATGAACCAATGCATTGGAAAGCGCCAGATATCTATGCACCTCCCCGGGCGAAACCAGCCCCGGGAAAAAGAAGTGTTCCGCCACACCGGCCTCTTCCACATCTTTCCGGATGGAATCCATCAGGATCCCGTTTCCAATCAGCAGAAAACATGCCTGCGGATATTTCTTTGCGATCCGGATCGCCACGGGAATAAAATCCTCATATCCCTTTTCCGGAAACAGCCGGGCAACGGTGGAAAATACAACGGCATGCTCCGGAAGTCCAAGCTCATTCTTCAGTTCCGGATCGGGAACTGCATTCAGAAAAGTTTCAATATGCATCCCGCTGTAAACGACTTTGAACATCTCTTTTTTTCCGATTCCGACAGCCAGAGACTGATCGATCATCGCCTGCGCCACACAATAAATCTCATCGCAATATTTGGCTGCAAGTTTTTCCAGAAAGATATACAACCGGTTTTTCATAGCGGATTGGTAAGGATGAAACGCCAATCCATGAATGGTATGAACCACCAGCGGCACCCCGGCATGACGTCCCGCGATCCGCCCGAGAATCCCCGCCTTTGAAGTGTGAGTATGAACCACATCAAACTTTTCCTGACGGCAGATTTTCTTCAAAAAGAGATATGCCTTCCACTCTTTCCAGGGTGAGATCTCCCGAACCAGCCAGGGACATTCTATGATTTTCAATCCGGGCATGGGCTGATCCCTCAGGAGTTTGCCTTCCGGACCTTCCGTCGGACCGGTGATCAATGTCACATCATGTCCTTTTTCCAGAGCACCTTTGATGGAAAGAAGCGTGTTTTCCTGGGCTCCGCCAATAATCATCCGGGTTATCACATGACAGATCTTCACAGCGCACCTCTTCCAAGTTTTTTCAATTCAACGCATAAATTCGGGGTAAAACTTCCGCCGCCGGATGCCAGTTCCCGGTCAATCTCCTCAAAACTCCAGAACCGGATTTCATCGATCTCCGACTCCTGAAAGGAAAAGGGACCTTCACTTTTCATCCCGTAAACACGGGTATTTTCCGATTCAATTTCATTCCGGATCCGTGCATCGAAAAGGAACTCAAGGGTCACTTCCCCATTATAACCGAGTTCCTCCCGCAACTCCCTGACCGCTGCCGTTTCAAAATCTTCGCCATGATCCAGATGCCCTCCTACGGAAGTATCCCATTTCCCGGGCTGAATATCTTTATCTTTCCGCCGCAGCTGAAGCAGAATATGATTTCCATCCGGATGAAATACAAAAACATGAGCGGTCCGATGGATCAGAGATGGATCCCCGTGGCATTTCCAGCGGGGAGCACAGCCGATCACATTTCCGTTTTCATCAACGATATCAAACAGTTCGCTGCTCATTTTTTCTTTTTCCGGGTTGATTTTTTTTCAACTGGAACTTCTGCTTTTACGGTGGGCTTGGCTTTCGCAGTTTTTTTCACAACAGCCGGTTTTCCGGGAGCAGTTTTTTTTGCTGCAGACTTTTTCTCCGCTGCTTTTTCAGGCGCAGTCTTCGGCTTGCTTTTCTTTTTTTCTTCCACAGGAACAAAGACGATTTTGTTTCCATCAATCTTTGCAAGAATGGAAGGAGACTGGTTCAAGCTGCCCATGAGGATCGCCTCTGCCAGTTCATCTTCGAGATAACGTTCCACCGCACGGCGCAGCGGACGCGCACCGAATTCCGGTTTGTATCCTTTTTCAATCAGAAATTCCACAACTGCAGGTTCGATTTCCAGTTTACATTTCCGTTCAGCGAGCCGCTTGACCACCTTATCCAGCTCCAGCCGGATGATGGCTCCAAGATCATTCCGATCCAATTTCCGGAACACAACAATATCGTCCACCCGATTGAGAAATTCCGGTTTGAACTGTTTTTTCGCGGCTTCCAGAAGCTGATTGGATGTCCGTTCAAAATTTTCATCGCTGCTGCGGGAACTTTCAAAGCCCATTCCGGAGCTGTGGGAAAGCTGAGCCGCACCGATATTGCTGGTCATTATGATGATCGTATTCCGGAAGTCCACACGTCTGCCCAAAGTATCGGTCAAACGGCCCTCTTCCAGAATCTGAAGCAGCAGATGCATAACATCCGGATGCGCCTTTTCGATTTCATCAAACAGCACCACACTGTACGGTTTGCGGCGAACCCGCTCTGTCAATTCTCCGCCTTCATCATGCCCGACATATCCCGGAGGCGACCCCACAAGACGGCTGACGTTGAATTTTTCCATATATTCAGACATATCCACCTGGATCAGAGAATCCTGATTTCCAAAAATGAATTCTGCCACTGTTTTTGCCAGAAGCGTTTTCCCAACCCCTGTGGGTCCGAGGAAAATAAAGGAACCGATCGGTCTGCGGGGATCTTTCAAATCAGCACGGGAACGGCGCAGCGCACGGGAAATCGTGGAAAGAGCTGCATCCTGCCCAATGACCGTTCCGCGCAGAGAATCTTCCATTTTCAGCAAACGGGTATTCTCCCCTTCCTGCATCTGATCCAGCGGGATTCCGGTAAACTTGGAAATGATCTCAGAGATCTGAGGCACATCCACAACGGGACAATTCAAGCTGCAATCCTCTTCCCATTTCTGCATGACCTTGTCCACGGCAGCCCGGAGTTCCCGTTCCTTATCCCGGCTGGCAGCGGCAGCCTCAAACTGCTGATTCTCCACAGCCAGATCTTTTTCTGCCACAACCCGGCGGATCTCATCTTCCAGCGGTGCAATGTTCGGCAGCGGCGGATTATCACTAATCCGGGCATGGGCTCCAGCTTCATCAATCACATCAATTGCCTTATCCGGCAGAAAACGGTCAGAAATATAACGGTTGGAAAGTTTCACCGCTTCCCGCAAAGCTTCATCGGTATATTTCACCCGATGATGTTTTTCATAAGCGGGACGCAGCCCGGAGAGAATTTGAATGGCATCTTCCACACAGGGAGGATCCACAATCACGGATTGGAAACGACGTTCCAGAGCGGAATCTTTTTCGATCCCCTTCCGGTATTCATTCAAAGTCGTAGCACCGACACACTGCAATTCTCCGCGGGAAAGAGCCGGCTTGATGATGTTTGCCGCATCCATAGCCCCTTCTGAGCCGCCTGCTCCAACGATTGTGTGGAGCTCATCAATGAAAAGGATCACATTGCCGGAGTTCCGGACTTCATCGATCACAGCTTTGATCCGTTCTTCAAACTGCCCGCGATATTTGGTTCCGGCAATCATCAAAGGAAGATCCAGTGCGTAAACTTTCTTATTTTTCAGATTCCCGGGCACTTCTCCGGCGGCGATCTTCTGGGCAATCCCTTCCACAATAGCAGTCTTGCCGACACCGGCTTCTCCGATCAGAACCGGGTTGTTTTTTGTACGCCGGCAAAGGATCTGAAGGACTCTGTCGATCTCACGTTTCCGTCCGATCACGGGATCGAGCCCGCCCCGGGCAGCAATTTCTGTCATATTCCGCCCGAAGGCGTTCAATGCATTCAGCGGCATCTCATGATTCACCTGTTTGATTTCATCAGGATTCTGTTCTTCCGCCTCGTTTTCGGCTTCATCGCCAAGGAAACTTGCATCGATTTCGCTGAGGATCCGTTTGCGGACAACGCGCGGATCAATATTAAGGGAACGGAGGATTCCCGATGCGGCACAACCGGTTTCCAGCAAAACAGCAAGAAAGAGATGTTCTGTTCCGACAAAACTGAATTTCATCTTGCGCGCTTCTTCCAAAGCCATCTGAAGCACATTCACCAGCTTGGTTGTGAGAGGACGCGGGCCCTCCTGAGTCGTTGTTCCCATTCCGCCGAAAGACCGTTCCACTTCCAAACGGAGTTTATCCAAATTCAGCCCGAGCCCCTTCATCACAGAAACGGCAACACCGTCATTCAGGGAAATCAGCCCCAATATGAGATGCTCCGTTCCTACATAGTCATGATTAAACCGTTCGGCCTCCGCCTGCGCCAGTTCCAAAACATGCCTTGCCCGGGGAGTAAACTGTTTGATCAAATGATTCAAATCGTCCGGATATTCCATAGCTTCCGCTCCTGTTGTTCCTTGATTCTCTATTCTATACAAGGATAATATATCACTGTATCCTGCTCTTTCAAGATTTCAGAACCTCAAATCAGCGATTATTTGCGGCGAAAAAAGAATTTTTTTTTACTTTTCCACTTGATATCATTGAAAAAAGAGTGTAAAGTATCGCATGATAAAAATGGACTCTCAAAAGGGAAAGAGACAAAGACAATGAAACTGACTGATGAAATCGTTAAAGCCTTGAATGGCTGTATCTCCGATGGGTATGAATCTGTCTCCGAATTCGCACGGCTTACCAATATCAGCGCTGATACACTCGGAAAATATTTGAAAAAAGAAACTCAGACCATCAAAGAAGAAACCTGGACAAAGCTCTATCCGCTTCTGAAACCTTATCTGAAGCACAGCAATAACCGCCCGGCTTTCACCGGAACCAATAAAACTCCGGAACTGGAAACAGATGAACGGATCCTCCTCGATGCGTTCAATGATCTGCCGGATAAAGTCCGGAAAGAAAAATTGATGGAAATGCTGAATCTTGCCAGAAAATATAATCTGGAAGACGGAATCAGCGAGCCGCTGGATCTGCCCTGAGTCCTATGGCAAAAAAAATTATCTCCACAGGACTGTCTGAAAAAATCCTGGAGACAGCTGTCAAATCCCTGATCAAGTGGAATTCCTCTGCGTTGACTCTTGATGAATGTATCAATGACATCCGGGGAGAAAAAAGCGCAGTCTCAATCCTGTTCTTTTACTTCAGGCACAAATCGTCTCTCGATGCGCTGATCCGGAGTGCAGCATCAAAAGGAAATGTGAAATCTCCTTTGTTTGAAATTGCCGCCTGCACCCTTGCCCAAGCGCTCTTTCAAAACGGGATCGCCGCTCAGTCTGCGGTCAACGTCGCTGTGGATTATACGAAAAAAATCAATCCCAGGCTCGGCGGTTTTATGAACGCCCTGCTCCGGAATGCACTCCGTTCGGCTGAAAACAAAGAGCTCAAGCCCGCCCTTCCTGAAAAAATTGAAAAACGCTGGAAAAAAATATTCGGCAAAGAGAATGCTGAAACGATGATGGAAGCCTGCGGGATCAATCCCCCCGTCTGTTTCCGGATGCGGGGCGGCGCATCGGCTCCGGACGAAGCAATCCCCATCCCCCTGAACAAAATGTTCCGCTTCTATTCCTTGGAAAATCCTTCCTGCATTTTAGATTCAGAACTGTTCAAAGAAGGAAAATGTTACATTCAGGATCCGGCAACCGGATTGAGCGTTTCTCTCTGCGGAATTCTGCCGGAAGAGGCTGTCATTCTGGATGCCTGCGCCGCTCCCGGCGGGAAAACCGTCATGCTCTATGATAAGTACCCCGATGCAAAAATCATTGCCGCAGATAAATCCGAAAAAAGACTTGCCCAGATGCAGGAAAATTTCAAACGGCTTGGCGTTACAGCTGAAACCGTTTGTGCAGATGCTCTTCAGCCGGAATTTCAGCCGGAATCCTTCGATCTTGTATTCATCGATGCCCCTTGCACCAATTCTGGAGTCATGCGGAGACGGCCCGATGCGGCATGGAGATTCTCGCTGAACAGACTGGAGGATACAGCAAAACTTCAGCGGAAGATCCTTCTCGCGATGGCTCCCCTTGTCAAAAAAGGCGGAATCCTTTTATATTCCACCTGCAGCGTGGAGCCGGAAGAAGATTCTCTGCAGGCTGAACGGTTTGCACAGGAACATCCGGATTTCGTTCTGGAAGAGTCTCAACTTCTCCTGCCGGATTTCATGCATGATGGTGCATTCGCCGCAAGGTTCCGGAAAATCTGATCCTGCAAAATCAGTAAATAATCACCTGAACGGATCTTTTCTGCAGCTGTCCCACCGCAGCACCGGAACGTCTCCTCAAAAGAACAGCATTTGCTTTGCGCCCCGGCGGAAGTGTTTCCAGCTCAAAAGCCAGCTCTCTCAGAGTACGAATTGGTTTTCCGTTCCATTCCACGATCACATCTCCGCGCTGAAGATCATTGATCCCGGTGATGGATCTTCCGGATACGATCACACCCGATTGCTGCGGAAAATTCAATGCTTCCGCCTTTTCCTTATCCATCGTTTCAGCTTCGATTCCAAGTTTCCAGAATACGACCATACCGGGATCTTTTGAGGAAAACACCCGCGGGATCACGGTAACTTTTCCGAGTTCCTTCACTTCAAGTTCCACCTTCCGGTCCGGCTGCAAACGAATCAACCGCCGGGACAGTTCCATTAATTCATGTTTGGGAACCCAGCCATTAAAGGAAATAATTTCCATTCCCTTCCGAATCCCTGCCTGATCCGCAGG
The DNA here is from genome assembly GCA_017456805.1 of Lentisphaeria bacterium. The sequence continues at coordinate 33,895 of JAFTIQ010000014.1, read as the reverse complement.
ACTTCCCGGATAAACATAGGCGATCAGGATCCTGCCGAACTGATCCACTTCCGGCTGAATCCCGAAATTCAAATTCATCATCCGTTCCGGAAGAAGATATTTTGCGAGAACGTTTTCAATCCGCTGAAGAGGCATTGCAAAACTGATTCCCGGAGCATCCCGCTTGACCGCCATATTCATCCCGATCATACATCCGTCAAGATTGATGAGCGGCCCGCCGGAATTCCCCGGAAACACCGCGGCATCTGTCTGAAGAAAATCGGAAAACAACAGTTCGGCACCGTTTGCCAGAGAACGGTTTGTCCCGCTCAAAACTCCAACCGTGATCGAGCCATCCAACCCATAAGGATTTCCGACTGCGATCACCGTTTCTCCCAGAAGCAGACGCCACGGTCTGACAAGAGGGATCACCGGCAGCGCAATCGGCGGATTTTCCAATTTCAGAACAGCAATATCATTTTCCGCATCTGCAATAAGCAGAGAAGCCTGATAAACAGCTCCGGTACTCAAAGTAACATTGATCCGGTCCGCTGAAGATACCACATGAAGATTCGTCAGGATCAAGCCGGAAGGATCAATGATACAGCCGCTTCCCGTAATCGAACTGTCCGGCTGTTCCAAAGAGTAGGAACTTGTCCTCAGATTCACTACTGCAGGAATCACTTTTTCGATTGCCTGCACAACAGGAGTCCGGCGATTCCCTGCTGTCTCTTCCGGTTTTTCTCTGAAAAATTTGCGGTATGCAAGAAAAATCAGCATAAATACGCAAATAATAATGGAAAAATAATAAATTACATTTGAAATTTTCGTCTTCATGATTTAACTTTCTTTATGCAGCAAAAATTTCAAAAGCTCTTCCGGGACCGGAAAAACTTAACGAATGATTGAAATTTCCGCTGTCCCGTTATAATACATTGAAAAATCGGAAATTCAAATGGAAGATAAAAACTTTTCTGAAATATTCTCTGCAAAAGAACCTTGCGCAAGCTATGAAGGAGTTCTTCAAAAAAGATGGACAACCATTCCTCTTGATACAAAGTTCAGAACTGTTTGCGGAAAACAGCTGATCATTCTTTCCCGGGGCACCTGGAATCTGGAATCCGGTCCGGACTTCCTCAATGCAAAAATCTCCCTCAATGATAAAATCATCACAGGAGATATCGAAATCCATACAAAAACCTCCGACTGGAAAGCCCATGGTCACAGCAAAGATCCGGCATTCGCCAACGTCATCCTGCATGTCGTGGAAACTCATGATGCCCCGGATCATTGGCTCCCGGTCTTTCCACTGCCCGCTGAAAATAAAACCGGAAAGATTCCCATCTTCCTCAAGGATCCGGCAGGAACCTGCCTTTCCTATTTTAAAACCATGCCGGATGAACAGCTCTTGAAATTCTTTCAGGATGCCGGACTCGACAGACTGCAGAAAAAATCCAAACTGATCCTCTCCGACATGATTGAACACGGAACGAAACATGCATTTCTTTCCAAACTTTTCGATGTCCTCGGCTTCCGGAAAAACAGAGAAGCGTTTGCGGTTCTCTTCCGGGAAACTGTTCTCAAATATCCTGCCGGAACGTTCGATTCTTCCTGTGAAGAAATCTTGTGGGGGGAATCCGGTTTGCTTCCTGCAGATCAATCTTCCATGCCGGATCCCGAAGCAAAAGCAGAACAGCTCCGGCTTTGGAACGCATGGTGGAAACTCCGCAGAGATGCCGGAGAACGGATTCATTGGAACAGATCGGCATTGCGTCCTGCCAATACTCCGGAACGACGGATCGCTGCCCTTTGTGAATTCATCAGGAAGAACGGAACTGATCCTCTGCCCGGGTGGATGAAAATGCTGGAAGGTTCCGATTCCCCTGAAATTTGTGCTGAAAAACTGCAGGAAGCATTTTACTGTGAAGGCGGGTTCTGGGCTGACAGAGTTTCTTTCTCCGCTCAGAAACAAAAGAAAAAATCGGCACTGATCGGAAAACAGAAAGCCCTGGAAATCGTCATTGATGCCGTTCTGCCGTGCCTCGCCGCTCTGGCAGAATTGGAGGGAAAAACACGGGCTGCGGCAAGACTCAGGATCCTGATGAAAGCGCTCCCCTCTCCGGAAACGAATTCTGTTGTCCGGAAAGCCTCAGCATTATGGTTCAAGGAGCCGGAGAACACCCTGAAACTGCTCAACAATGCCGCAGCAAGACAGGGGATCCACCATATTTATGCAGAGTATTGCGCCGCATCTTCCGGGGATTGTTCCCTCTGCCTGATCAAAAATTCATTCCGCCCGATCGATGGAAGATGATCATTTCCACCGGGGATCGTAAGCGGAATTATCCGGGCTGATATATCCCAATTTCAGCTCTGCTTTTCCACCGTACAACATCTTCCGGGATTCACAGTGTCCATCCGTAAATGCGAGATTTGCGCTGCCGGAATGAATAAAATAACTGAATCCGCCAACTGATTTCACGCCGTTCCGGCCTTCCGGTGCATAAAGAAAAGAAGTCGGAATCACGCTTGTGCCATAATAATCTTCCGTTGCAGCATCAGAGAAAGAAACACACCCGGAAGCGGATCGGACCGATGTGATTTTACATCCGTTCCACAAAACACCGCCGCCCCAATTCGGCTCATACCCCAGGAATTGATTATAACCGTAACCGCTGTTTTTTGCAGAATAAGTCCGGGAAAGAGTATTGGCACCGCAATTATAAATTCTGCTGTTGGCACCATCCGTCTTGCTCATGACAGCAGCCTCAAGCATACCAGTTCCCTCTTCGCTTCCATTCTGGGACCAATCCCAGTAACCGGTTCCGCCTTTGTAATTCCAATCCAGAGACGGACAGAACCATCCGTCATAAAGATCCGTATACTGCTGGGAAAGCAAACTGATCTGCCGTAAATTTCCCATACAGTCAGAGGCAATTGATTTTGCCCGGGCATTCTGCAATGCTGGCAGCAGCATTCCGGCAAGGATCGCAATGATCGCGATTACGACTAAAAGTTCTATCAGAGTAAAATACACTGTTTTTTTGCAGTTGCTTCCCATTTCGGACTTCTCTCAGTATGCTTCTGTAAAACGTCTGATTTCAGAAAGACCGGAAAATTTTTCTGTTCCGCTGATCAGTGTCGGAGCATGCCGGATCCCATATTTTTCAGCCTTTTCAGGTTCTTGATCTGCAACGATTATCTGATAGGTCAGATCTGCTTCATCAAGGAACCGTTTTGCCATATTGCAGTTCGGACACGTTGAGGTAGTAAAAAGGATCAGCTCACCGGAAGAAACAACATGTTCAGTTTTCTGCTCAGACTTGTCCATTTTCCCGGCAAAATTCCGCTTTACAGCCCCGGATGCATCATAAACCTTCCGGTCCTTATACTCCTGAGCTTTTCCGTCATTCCAGTTCTGAACCGGACGGTAATATCCTGTAATACGGCTGTAAACTTCTGTTTTTTTCCCGCACTCCGGACACTTGAATTTTTCACCTGCAATGTATCCATGATCGGAACAGACAGAATAGGTCGGAGACATGGTATAGTAAGGCAATTTATAATTTTCAGCAATTTTCCGGACAAGGTTTGCAGCAGCTTTCCAATCCGGCAGTTTTTCTCCCAGGAACGCATGGAAAACAGTTCCGCTGGTGTAAAGAGTCTGCAGTTCATCCTGAATATCCAACGCTGCAAAAATATCATCCGTATAACCGACCGGCAAATGAGAGCTGTTGGTATAGTAAGGCGTTTCATTTTCAGATGCCGTAAGAATATCACCGAACCGTTTTTTATCATGCTTTGCCAATCTGTAACTGGTGGATTCTGCCGGTGTAGCTTCCAGGTTATACAAATCGCCATATTGTTCCTGATAATCGGAAAGACGATCCAGCATGTGTTTCAGCACCTCTTTGGTAAACTGCTGAGATTCTGCATGAGTCAAATCTTTTTTCAGCCAGTTGGCATTGAGGCAAGCTTCATTCATTCCAACCAGCCCAATTGTGGAGAAGTGATTATCAAATTTTCCGAGATAACGTTTGGTATAAGGATAGAGACCTTCATCAAGAAGCTTGGAAATCACTTCCCGTTTGATTTTCAATGACCGGGCAGAAATATCCATCATGTGATCAAGTCTGGAATAAAAATCCTTTTCATCTTTTGCCAAATAGGCAATTCGGGGAATATTGATCGTTACAACACCAACGGAACCGGTACTTTCTCCGCTGCCGAAATATCCCCCGGATTTCTTCCGGAGTTCCCGCAAATCCAACCGCAGACGGCAGCACATGGAACGGATATCGCTCGGCTCCATATCACTGTTGACATAATTGGAAAAATAAGGAGTTCCATATTTCCCGGTCATTTCAAACAAAAGTTTATTGTTTTCTGTTTCAGACCAGTCAAAGTCATTTGTAATGGAATATGTCGGGATAGGATACTGGAAACCGCGCCCCTGAGCATCTCCTTCGATCATGATCTCAATGAATGCACGGTTGATCATATCCATTTCAGCTTTGCAATCTTTATATTTGAAATCCATTTCTTTGCCGCCGACAATACAGTTCAGTTCCGCAATGTCAGCAGGAACCGTCCAGTCCAAAGTAATATTGGAAAACGGAGCCTGTGTTCCCCAGCGGGACGGTGTATTCACGCCATAGATAAAGGATTCGATACATTTTTTGACCTGTTCATAATCCAGATGATCGACTTTAACAAAGGGTGCAAGATAGGTATCAAAACTGCTGAAAGCCTGAGCTCCTGCCCATTCATTCTGCATAATACCGAGGAAGTTGACCATCTGGTTGCAGATCGTGGCAAGATGGGCCGCCGGAGCAGATGTGATCTTTCCCGGAATTCCACCCAAACCTTCTTTGATCAACTGCTTCAAAGACCATCCGGCACAATATCCGGTCAGCATGGAAAGGTCATGGATGTGAATATCGGCATTCCGGTGAGCATTACTGATTTCATCATCATAAATCTCGGAAAGCCAATAATTGGCTGTGATCGCTCCGCTGTTGGAAAGAATCAGACCGCCCACAGAATAAGTCACGGTGGAGTTCTCTTTCACACGCCAGTCATTGATCTTGACATAATCATCGACGGTTTTCTTGAAGTCAAGAATCGTTGACTGAGCGTTCCGCAGTTTCTCACGCTGACGGCGATAGAGAATATAAGCCTTTGCAACATCTGCATATCCTGCCTGAACAAGAACAGATTCCACACTGTCCTGTATCTCTTCAACAGCAATCAGACTGTCTTTGATCTTCGGTTCAAAATCTGCCGTTACTTTCAGCGCAATAAAATCAATAATCGACGGATTATACTGTTTTTCCTGAGCTTCAAATGCCATTTTGATCGCATCTGAAATCTTTTTCAAATCAAAATCTACGTTTTTTCCGTCACGTTTCTGAACCTGATACATTCTCTCTTCTCCTTATATTTAATTTTCTTAAATTCCGCGCAACATCACAGAAGGAATATCATTTCTGACAATATTCTTATATTCCTTCATCTTCTCAAGGCTCACTTCAAAATCTTCGCTATTACCATTCAAAATTGAGCCTGAATCAACAAACTTCTGTAAAAAATATCTTTTTGCTCCGGCGATCCATTTTCCGATTTTTTCAAAATCTGCCGCTGTATGCAAATTTCCGGTCACAGTTGTCCGGAATTCATAATCGACCTTATCCTGCAAAAGATAAGATACGCTCTCTTTCACCTGTTCCAGCATTTTACTTCCGGAAGTCATCTCATACTTCACCGGAGCGTTTTTTATATCCATGGCAATATAATCCGCGATCCTTTTTTCAATGACTGTCCGGAGGCGTTCCGGATTGGAACCATTGGTATCAATCTTCACAAGAAAACCCATAAATTTCGCCCGTTCAGCCAATTCAATGGTTTCTTCATACAACAAAGGTTCGCCGCCCGTGATACATATTCCATCAAGTTTCTTGTTTCTGCTTTCCAAAAAAGAAATAATATCGGAAAAACTGTAATCCAGAATACTCTCATTTCCTGTTGCCAATGCCGGATTATGACAGAACGGACAACGGAAATTACAGCCGCTGCAAAACACAGTGCAAGCCACCTTTTCCGGATAATCCAGCAATGTCAATTTTTGTAATCCGAACATCATCTTTATGTCTCACTTCTTCAAGGTAAAATAGGTTTGTGCATCTTCCAGAGAGGTCCCGAACCAGCCGACAAAATTGATTGTCAGATTTTCTGCGGCAGTAAACGACCATCCGGATTGAGATACAGTCAACCGTTCAGATCTTGCATGACCATCGACAAATCCAATATTTGCCCGTTTGTTATGACGGAAATGAATATCAGGTGCAGGCTCATAGGCGTAACTGAACCCTCCAAAATTCATTTCTGCCTTTGGAGGATGAATAAAAAACATCTCTATATATTTTTTTGATCCACTATCGAACCCTACTGCATCAGAAAATGCAACTGTTCTTGAAGAAGCTTGAACTTGAGTCAATTTATATCGCGGAACATCTGAAGATCCATCATAATCACCGCCAAGCATTATACTGTATCCATACCCGCCACATCCGGTATTCATCGTTGCAGCATTTCCGGATTTAAAATTCTGCAGTAACGTCGGACAAGCCCGGATCCCTTTAGAAAGGAATTCCATCAAACCGCCCTCGGGAGCATAAGCCCCGTCTTTCAGGGTTCCGCACCATCGGCTATCATCATTTCCCATGGGTGGCATCCAGTCATCATAGGTATTGCAATAAAGGGTAAAAGCTGTCGTGATCTGCTTCAAATTATTCGTGCATTGAGCACTTCTGCCTTTCTCTCTGGCATTGTTCAATGCAGGCAAAAGCATTCCTGCCAGAATGGCAATAATGGCAATAACAACCAGTAATTCAATGAGGGTAAATCTGTAAAAACAGCGGATAGAATGTGTGGACAATGATGCCATGTTAATACCTCTTGTGTCTCTCGCACAATATACAGGTTTATGTCTCAGAAGCATGGGCTCTGACTCATACCTGATGAGGTATTTACAGTTGCGGGACAGCCCCCGGATTGCACGGGGTTCACCATGATATCTCTTCTGAGTGATCGCCTTTAAAATACACCCTTCCGGATGTTTTGTCAAGCCTCCGGATGAAAATATATCCGGAAAAATTATTCCACAGGACGCCGCCCGTTCAAAGCGGCTGAAATCGTTGCGGCATCTGCAAAACTGATATCCGCTCCGGCAGGCAAACCTTGCGCCAGACGGCTGATCGAAAGTCCTTCCTGTTCTTTGAGGATCCCCGTCAGATAGACCTCTGTCGCTCGCCCTTCCACATCCGGACAGAGTGCAAGGATCACCTCTTTGACCGTTCCATCGGAAAGTCGTTTCAATAGCGCGGGAATCGTCAGACTCTCCGCAGTCCGTCCCTCCAGCGGGGCAAGTTTTCCGCCGAGGATATGATATAATCCCCGATAGGTCCCTCCGGCTTCCATGGTCCGGAGCTGGGCAAAATCTTCCACAACACAAATCGTGGACCGATCCCGTTTCGGGGAGGCACATACCGGACAAAGCATCCCCTTCCCGGAAGACATCGCTCCGCATTCCGGGCAAGTTCCGATCCGCTCATGAAGATCCCCCAGCACGCTTGACAGTGCTTTTAATTTGGAATCATTCCATTTATAAAGCTGCATCGCCATCCGTTCCGCAGAACGTTTCCCAACCCCGGGAAGCCCGCGCAGCAGATCAATCAGAATCAAAAAAGATTCCGGATACAGCTCGTTTGACGGATCCTGCGAGGAATTCATTGCAGTCCCAATGCGGAAAGATCCATTCCGCCAGTCGCTTCGGAAAGACGCTTTGCACTTTCCATTTTTGCATTGTTGATCACATTCGCAACTGCTTCTCCAACAGAAATTTCCAGTTCTGATGCCGGAAGATTTCCGGTAATGCGAACATTTTTCACCGCGCTCATATCCCCGGAAATCGTAATCTCCACAGCACCGTTGCTGCTGCAGCCGGTCACATTCAACTGTTCCAGATCCTTTTTGATCTGTTTCATTTTTGATTGCATTTCGCCCATCCGCTTCATCAGACCGGCAATTTCACCAAGTTGTCCAAACATAATATCTTCCTCAATGTTTTTTCAGTTGCAGTCTTAAAGGAAAAGATCCCGCAGAAATCCGTTTTTCGAATCTGCGGGATCCTGACATCAAACGAATTATTTTCCCGCAGGAGCCCCGGCGGGGACCGGGGTCATTCCCTCCCCTTCTTCTTCGGGAGCGGTGCCTTCAGAAGTATCTCTGCCGTTTTTCTTGCGGACGGCTTCTGCCGCGGGGAGATCTGCCTCTTCCTGAGCAAGGATCAACAGCTGTTCTTCAAAGGCAGGGTCGCGCTTCATCTTGAAACGCTGTACCGCGATCTTATAATTGTCACGGGCGTTCCTGAAATCACGTTTTGCCAGATAAACACGGGCAAGAGCTCTGTATACTTCCCCATTATCGGGATCCAAATCGCTTGCTCTCCAGTACTGGATCAATGCATCGGAATAGTTCTTTTCTTTTTCAGCAGCCAAACCGGCATCCATTACGGCTTTGAACTCTTTCTCGCGCGCTGCTTTCTGTTCCGGAGTCAGCTGCGGTTTTTCTGCCGCCGCGATCCCGGCAACATCACGCTGAACCTGAGGAACAGAAGCGATGGGGCCGAATTCGCCTTTCTTGAATTGGAACTGGGTCGTGACGATCCGTTCCACTTCTTCTGCGGAAGTATGTCTTGCAAGAATCGTCTTCAATTTTGCAACAACAGTTCGGGTAATCTGAAGGTTTGCTTCGATATCCTGCGCAAGTTTCTTGTATTTCAGAACGTGATCCTTGGAAAGAACAAGTTCGGCATTCAGCATTTCCCGTTCTCTTTTCAGTTCGGAAATTTCACGGACAAGCTGATCGATCGCTTTATTCTTCTTGGCAATTTCATCCTGAACATCAGCCTGCGGGAGCTGTCCCCAGTCTTCCAGTTCCCGACGGTAGCGGGCAACCTGACTCTGAGCAGCCTGAAGTTCTGTATTCAGCCGTGCAATCTCATTTTCAGCTTTCTTGGAACGTTCCGTAAGAGCATCCACCTGGGCCTGGGCTTTTTTGTAAAGAGCTTCCATCTGAATATATTTCTGAAGCAGATCATTTGCTTTCTTGAGATATTCTTCCGGCTTCACTCTCAATTCCGCCACCTGAGTCTGAAGTGCGGTATTTGCAAGACGCAGTTCCCGGTTGTCTTCTGTTGAAGTTTCCAGTTTTCTTCTGAGTTCACGCACCAGATTTTCATACTGGATCTTTGCTTCCTGAAGCTCCGCAACGGTAGCTGTAAGAGTCTGAAGCTGAGCTTTTGCATTGGGGTTGATCTCCTTGGCATAAGCCTGCAAACGGGCTTCCTGAACTTTCAACCGTTCTTCGGCAGCTCTCAAAGCCGTATCAGCTTCTGCTTTTGCAGCACGGAGCGCAGCCAGTTCCTGCTGAAGTTTTTTGGCTTCCGCCTGAGCCTTTTTCAAGGCATCTCCGGAAACAGTACCGGCGATCTTCTTTTCAAGATCGGCATATTCCATCTGAAGGAGTTCCAGTTTCTTTCTTACAGCGGCTTCCGCATTCTGTGCGGATACAAGCTGCTGTTTCAGCAATGCAACAGAATTTTTCAGAGCTTCCGTTTCCGCAAGAACAGCAGCATCTCTGCGGCGGGCTTCTTCTTTTGCCGCGGCAAGGGATGCTTCCAGTTTCCGGCATTTTTCGTTCAGTTCACGGATCTTTGCATTGAGTTCAGCTGTTTCTGCGGCTGAAGCACCGCCCTGCTTTGCCCTGAGCGCTTTGATTTCCTGTTCCAGCTTCTGAAGAACTGCTGTCTGAGCACGCAGTTTGGCATTTTCTTTGCTCAAAACCTCAATTTCTTTGAAGACAACTGCCAGTTTTTCTTCCAGAGTTGCTTTTGAATCAACAGACTGGCGCAATGCTTTTCCAACGGGGGTATCTGCCCCTTGCAGCGCAGCAAATTCCTGTTTCAAAGCATTGAATTCTGTAACCATTTTTTCCAGAACAGTCTTGATGGAAGCCGCTTCCTGTTTTGCAGCGGCAAGAGAACGCTGCAATGTTGCTTTTTCTTCTTCCAGACGGGCAATCGTCTGCTGAAGCTCTGAGGAGGATCCCTTCATCCGTTCCTGTGCGAGCCGGAGCTTTTCTTCCAGATCCTTGATGTTCGCCCGCGCAGAGTTCAAGGCGGTGGTAAGTTCTGCAACTCTCGCGGAAGTTGATGCAGTCGCAGTCTGACGGAGCGATTCATATTTCCGGGCGATTTCCTCCAAATTCTTCTTCAGAACAGCATTTTCCTGGGCAAGGACCCGGGCTGTCTCAGCAACTTTTTTCTGCTCTTCAAGATTTCTGGAAAGAACCGTATATTCCGTCCGGAGTTTGGCAAGAGCTTCTGTTGTTTTGACAAGCTCCATGACCATTTTCTTGTTTTCTGCCCGGAGTTTTTCCAGTTCTGCGGTCAAAAGCTGAGTCTGCTGTTTTGCCTTTTCCAAAGCGGCAGTCAAAGCAACAGTCCGCTGTTTCTCGGCAGCAAGTTCTTCCCGGAGTTTCTGTCCGGAAGGCAAAGCAACCGTGCCGTTTTCAATATCTTTGATCCGTGCCTGAAGCGCGGTATTTTCCTGTTTGGAAGCTGCCAGTTGCTGTTCCAGTTCCCGCTGACGCTGTGTTGCGATCCGCAGAGCTTCTGCAATCTTCTTGTTTTCGCCGGAAAGGACTTCGATTTCCTTTTTCTTTGCTTCCAGTTCCTGGGTCTGCATTTCCAGACGGAACGCTTTGGATTCAGCCTGATTTCTCTGTTCCTGAAGCTTCCGGGCGCGCTCTCTCATGGTAGCGATCTCTTTCTTGAGACGCTGGATTTCCATCTGAGCACGTTCCATTTCCGTTCTGGTTTTCAGGAGCTGCTGCTGATATTCAGCGGATTTATCCACTCTGCGGACTTCCGCTTTCAATGCGGCAACGGCGGCTTCACTGGCGGCAAGTTTCTTTTCCAAAGCAGCATTTTCCGCCATCAGTTTCTTGACCTGTTTCTCCGTCAGAGCGTTCCGGTTCGCGGCACTTCTTGCATCAATCAGCTCAATACGGGTCTGCCGGAGCTGCTTCTTGAGTGTTTCGATCTCAGCGGTCAACCGGGAAATTTCGCCCTGATGTTTGGCTTCTGCCGCAGCCTGACGGCGCGGTGCCTCAATCGCAGAAATCTTCCGGTAACAGAGAGAAAGACGGAACGTCACAACATCTTTGTTCCATTCAGGAGAGATTTTCCGGATCTTCAGAAAGATCTCCTGGGATTCCCGGTAAAGCTGCAATGCCTTATCCACATCCTTCCTGTTGAACTCTTTTTCAGCGGCTTCATACTTCTCAAAACCCTGCCGCCAATAATCCCACAAATCCACATCTGCACCCTGAACACTGCTCATGAACGGCATCACGATCAACGCGCTCAAACATGCAAGCTTCGATATTTTCATATTGCAACCTCCGTTGTTATTTTTTCATCTGCAAAAAACGGACGGAACTTTTCCAGCAGAAAATCAGGAAGCCCCGCCGCACAAAGATATGTCCCGTTATCCAAATACTCTCCGGTAATCAAACTCCCTTTCGCATGGATAAGCGAAACCAGATCCGAACGCTCCGGCGGAATCGCCAGATCGTGGATCGATGAACACTTTTTCATATAAGACTGAAGGGTTTCAAATAATTTCTCCATCCCTTCTCCCGTTGCACAGGATACCGATACCCCATTGGGCGCAGCCGCTTTCAAACGCGACATCACCGCAGGATCAATCTCCTGATCACATTTATTGAAAACCGTCAAAACCGGTTTATCAACTGCACCAAGTTCCGCTAAAACCCCAAGCGTCGTTTCCCGATGACTCTCCACGTTGGGATTGGATGCATCCAGAACCAAAACCAGAAAATCCGCCAGAACAGCTTCTTCCAGCGTGGATTTGAACGCCTCAACCAATGCATGAGGCAGCTTCCGGACAAAGCCTACCGTATCCGTCAACAGAAGCGTCGCAGAATTCGGCATCGGCAAACGCCGGGTCGTCGGATCCAATGTCGCAAAAAGCTGATCCTTCACATACGCATCCGCGCCCGTCAATTTATTCAGCAGAGAGGATTTCCCGGCATTGGTATAACCGACGATCGCCGCCTGCGGGATCCTGCCGCGCACACGCCCCTTCCGCTGCTCGTTCCGCTGCTTCCGGACAATCGCAAGCTCTTCTTCCAGCTTGGAAATCTTCTGACGGACCGCCCGTTTATCATATTCCAGCTGCTTTTCCCCTTCTCCGCGGGTTCCGCCCACACCCCCGCGCTGACGCGCCAGGTGGCTCCAGGCACGGGTCAAACGGGGAAGAAAATATTTGTTCCGGGCAAGTTCCACTTGCAGAACAGCTTCTTTCGTAATCGCACGCTCCGCAAAAATATCAAGAATCACTTCCTGACGGTCAAGCACTTTCCGTCCGCACAGTTTTTCCATATTGCGCTGCTGTGACGGACTCAATTCTGAATCAAAAACCACCACCTCAGCCTTCGCATTGGATGCCGCATCCCGAATCTCTTCCGCCTTGCCGCTCCCAACATAATAACGTGCCTCAGGAACACGGACATTGGCAACAAGTTCCCCGCAGGTTTCGTACCCCAAAGTATGAACCAGCTCAGACAGTTCTTCCAAATATTCCCGGGTTTCCGCCGGGGTCTGCCCCGCACCGGAAAAACCAACAAGAAATGCACCCGAAAGAGTTGCCTCTTCCGACTGCAATGAACCCGACTGTCTGCGATCTAAATTCACTCACATTCCTCAAAAACTTTTTGATTCTTAATAAAGTATCCGATCCCGGACGCAACCGTGATAAAGGTCATCACAAGAAGAAGAATATACCAAATCGTCCAGTATTCCTGAATTATATCAATGCCGATCTTCGTTTTGAACGCCCAGGAAAATCCGCCCACCGCAAGAAGAATCATCTGAAGACAGGTCTTCAGTTTTCCCCATTTATCCGCTGAAATCACAACCCCCTTCTTGGTGGCAAGCATCCGCAGCCCTGTTACCATGAACTCACGGGTCAACACAACAATAATGATCCAGCCGGGCATCATCTGATATTCCGCCATCGTAACAAAAGTTCCGACAACAAAAATCTTGTCCGCCAGCGGATCCATCAATCTGCCGAAATCGCTTTCCAAATGAAATTTTCTCGCCAGAAAACCATCAAAAAAGTCCGTCAATGCAGCAAGGATCACCACAATATAAGCTACAATGTGGCAAACCTCCGCAACACAATCGCTGACCCGCGGAATAAAAAATCCCTGCATATCCGAACGGATATTCGCAAGCACAACAAACACAAAGATCAAAACGATCCGGCTCATTGTAAAATAATTCGGAATCATCTTATAACTCAACAGTTTCATGCTTTACCTCCCTGATGAAATACTGCCTTTAATCCATAAGCATCTGCATCTTTAACAAGAACTTCCGCAATGGCACCGGGCTCAATCCATGCCGGACACTTGCTGACACTCACTTCATTATCAATATCCGGAGCATCAAAAACCGTTCTTGCCATCGCCTTGCCTCTTGCCGGAGACTGATCGAAAATCACTTTCACCAATCCCCCAACCATAGCTTTATTCGCTTCGTATGAAATCTCCTGCTGCAAACGCATCAGTTTCCCATGTCTGCGTTTGGCTGTCAAAACAGGAACCTGATCCGGCATCACGGCAGCAGGCGTTCCCTGTTCCGGTGAATAAACAAACGCCCCCATCCGGGCAAACCGCTGCTCTTCCGTAAAATCATAAAGTTTCCGGAAATCTTCCGCCGTTTCTCCGGGGAAGCCCAACATAAATGTCGTGCGGATCGCACAGCCGGAACGGCTGATCATCTCAACCGCTTTCCGGGTATCAGCTTCTCCGATCTTGCGGCCCATCCGCAGCAGAACAGAATCGGAAATATGCTGAAGCGGCATTTCAATACACCGGGCAAGATGACGGCAATCAGAAAGCACGCCGCAGAGCCGGTCCGTTACCCGGGCAGGATGCAAATACAGCAGCCGGAGCAGAAAATCTCCTTCCAGACGATCCAGTTTCTCCACCAGTTTTGCAAGAGAATCCTTCTCCCCGCGATCCATTCCGAACGCGCCGATATCCTGAGCGATCACAATCAACTCTTTGACTCCGTTATCCAACAGGCTCTGGGCCTCCCGGACAACAGATTTTTCCGTCCGGCTCCGCAAATCTCCGCGGATCGAAGGAATCGCACAGTAAGTGCAGCAGTTGTTGCACCCGTCGCAGATCTTCAAATATCCGTAATGCCCCGGCGTCAGCAGAAGACGATCTGTTTTATCGTCATAAAGATAAGTGGGTTTCCCCTTTGGTTCCGTATTTTTCTTTCCGGTAAATAAGCCGAGGATCTTTTCTCCCATTGCCGCAACAGAGTCCACACGGGTCCAGAGATCCACCTGCGGATATCTCTTCTTCACTTCCGCAAAGCCTTTCCATTCCACAAGGCACCCGGCAACAACGATTTTTCTGCCGGGAACAAGTGCTTTCCACGCCACAGCGTAGTCAAGAGCTTCAAAGGATTCTGCACGGGCACTTTCAATGAAAGCGCAGGTGTTGATGAGCATCACATTTGCTTCCGAATCATCTCCGGTCAAACCGATCCCCATCCGCAGCAGAGAGCCTGCCGCAACTTCTGTATCGACAAAATTTTTCACACAGCCAAGACTGACTGTGGAAACCAATATTTCCAACGTATCTGAAGTTTTCACTCTGAACACCTTCTGAATGTAAATTCTTTATCACTGTAATCTACATCCACTTACTGTACTTTTCCAATCGAAAACTGAAGAAATATTTGTTTTTTTTGTCATCTCCGGGGCTCTTTTGAGAAAAAACAGCTATTTTCTTCCGGAAACCGCTCCCGAGTCTTTGAAAACTGCCTCTCTCTCAAAAAAAACATTCCGTTCCGCTGCAAAAAAAAGAACCGCTGCAAAGCCATAAAAGACAAGCAGCGGTTCCTGTTCTCCGGAGCGGCAAAAATTATGCCATTCCAATCATCTTCAGCGGATTCAGACTGGTCATCTTAACCACGTCTTCTTCTGTGAGAAAATCCAAAGTCCGGAGGAAGTCTGCGCATTTCTTCTGGGAGTAAGAAGATCCCACAAGACATCCTTTTTCCGGATTATGGAACTTTCCATTCGGTTCCAGGATCGCATCATTGTTCCAGCAATTGTAGCGGCCGGGCGCAAATCCTGCAATCGGTGCAGCATCGCTGGTAACGATCACACGATCCACACCCTTGGCTCTCACAATGCACTTGATCACTTCCACCGGCAGATGGTGTCCATCCGTAATGATCATTGCCGCCAGATCATCACATGCCATACCGGACCAGATCATGTTTTTATGACGGTTGATCATATTCGGGCATCCGTTGCCGAGGTGAGTCAGCAATTTTGCCCCGGCCTTTGCAGCGCGTTCCATATCCTCCAGTTCTGCCAGCTGATGTCCGCAGGAGACAACCACTCCGCGGGAGGAAACATGGGAGATAAACTCTGCCATTCCGGGAATTTCCGCAGCAACCGTCAAAAGTTTGACATATCCGTTGGAACGATCCATGATATCATCAAAAAAAGCAGCATCCGGCGCAAGCACATATTCCGGGATGTGCGCTCCGACCGCCCCCGGCTTCGGGGAAATAAACGGTCCTTCCAAATGCGCTCCGGGAATCTGTTTCAGCAAACCATGACTTTCTGCGGCATGATACATGATCCCCAGATTCCGGAGATACACCTCTCGGGAACTGGTCACGATCGTCGGCAGAAAAAGATAGGTTCCGGAAGAAAAAATATGGTCAGCCGTCTGCAAAAACTGATCTTCTGTCAAATCGGGAGCAGAAAAATCCACTCCCATATAGCCATTGATCTGAATATCTGCGTAACGAATGTTTTCAGCCATAACGCTTCCCCTTATTTCTTTGTGCAGAGATCCCGGGTGAATTTGCTGAGTTCAGCCGCAGCAGGAACGTCACAGAAAGTGCGGCAATCTTTATGGAGACGGATCACGGAAGCGGGGTGTTCCGGGCAGAGTTCACCTTCAAAGGTGATTCTCATTGCGTAAGCCTTGCGTGCATCGGGCACGGTATTGACGATGCATTTGCTCTTCATGATCTGGCGGACACTCATGGAGATCGCCTGTTTGGGCACATCTTCAAGTGTCGGGAACCAGCCTTCGCCAAGCTGCTGTTTCCGGCAGACTTCATCCAGATTCACAACAAGATACGGGGTTTCGGTATCAAAATCAGCCGGGGGATCGTTGAACGCAATGTGGCCGTTTTCCCCAATTCCGATAAATGCAACGTCAATGGGTTTTTCCTGAAGTTTGGCACCAAGTTCATCGCAGAATGCCCGGAGATCTTCTGCTTCCCCGTTGACCAGATTGACTTCTTTCATCTTGACAGGCAGTTTTTCTACAAAGCGTTCCGTCAGATATTTCCGGAAACTTGCCGGATGAGTGACAGGAAGTCCCACATATTCATCCAGATGGAACATGGTGACCTTTGTCCAGTCAATACCTTCTTCTTTCAGCAGAGCTTCCTGCATTTCGAACTGGCTTGCACCGGTTGCCAGAATAATGCGGCATTCGCCCTTTTCAGCGATTGCCTGACGGATCCGTTCCGCTCCGAATTTTGCAGCTTCTGCGCCGCATTCCTGCTTGTCTTTGCAAATCATCAGATTCATTTCTTTTTTCTCCTTATGTATCTGGTTTATTCTCTTGATTCCCTCTATAACATTATTTCGCCCATCCGCAAAGCGGCTCCACGGGCGGCACTGTTCCTGCCAAACCGGGCAGAACGCACCCGGACAGGATACTCTTTCTGAAGCAATTTTTCCAATTTTTCAGCAAAATCCTGACTGAAATCCGCAAACCGTCCGGAAAGGATCAGCAGTTCAAGATCCATTATAGAAATCAACTGCCCCAAACCATCCGCACACAGATCCAGAACACTGTCGATCCCGCATCCCTTCAGCCTGGTCAGAGATAGCGCGTCTTCAAAACGCAAACCGCAGTTCAAACGCAAGTTCCGGATCTCTCCCGCGGAAGAATGTCCGCCTTCAAAAATCCTGCCCCCGCACCAGAATGCAGATCCAATACTCACCCCAAGCGAGATGAGCGCAAAATCAGATTCCTGATCCCCTGCCCCTCCGAACGCCTCGGAAAAAGCAGCTGCTCTGGACCGGTTCCATATCGTGACCGGCATCCCGGTTACACGTCCCAAAACATCCTGAACAACCGTCCCGCAGAAAAATGGATTGATACTCTTCGTAACTGTCATTGTTTTTTCATCAACGATCCCGGACAGCGCAACTGCGATCCCGCTGATTTTTTTCCTGCCGGAAACTTTTTTGATCAGAAACTGTGTTTTTTCCGCCAGATCACGCAGATCAGAACGGGAAAACTCTGTCTCAGCTTCGGAAATAATCACCCCTGCATTGTCCGTCAAAACCGCAGACATCCGGTCAGTATAACCAAGATCTATCCCTATGTAATAGGCTGACTTGCTGTTGACCGTCAAAAGAATCGGGGTGGTCCCGCCGGTGGATTTCCCTTTTCCGCATTCCTGAATCATCCCCTGTCCGATCAATTTTTCCACAAGCGATGATGCCGTGGGACGACTCACGCCGAGCTCTCTTGCAAGCTCAGCGCGGGATCCAACCACCTTCCGGCGTATTAACAAAAATGCATTTTTCTCAAGCCTTGTCATACCGATCTTTCATCGTTTGTAAAAAATCTTACAAAGAATAAGATAGCACATGTTATGAAAATATCAAGCATTATTTCACATTTTTTTGCAGAAAAAAAACAATTGTTCCTGATTTGAAAAAAGAACCCCTTCAAGCTATATTACATTCAGAATCATTTTGCTACACACATTCCACAGGAAAGGATTATCTATGCAGAAAATACCGGATTCTATTCATTTCGTCGGTGCCGGCGGAATCGGAATGAGCGCACTTGCCCAGATGGCGGCTTCTCTCGGAATCAAAACAACCGGAAGCGACCGTGGAGCAGAGGCTCCTGAAAACCGGAGAATTATCGGAGCTCTCAAAAATTGCGGTGTGAAAATTTATCCTCAGGACGGATCAAGAATGAAAACCGCACCCCTCCCCGAAGCATTGATCTATTCCACCGCGATCGAAGAAGATAATCCGGATTTTGCCTGCGGAAAGGGGATCCCACGCCTCCATCGTTCCGAGGCAATGAAACTCCTTGTGGAAAAATCCGGGAAACAGATCCTTGCTGTCACCGGAAGCTGCGGAAAAACCAGTGTCACTGCATGGCTGGCAGAAGCTCTGAAATCCTGCGGGAAAGATCCTTCCATGATCGGCGGCGGACTTTCCAATTGTTTTACAGCTCCGGCATCGGCAGGGAATTATCATTGCGGAACCGGGGAACTTTGCGTCCTCGAAGCGGATGAAAGCGATAAGAGTCTTCTGAATTACTCCGCGGAACATGCTCTTGTGCTGAATATCGGAACAGATCATTATTCCAAAGAGGAACTGGTGGAAGTATTCCGGAAATTTCTTCTTTCGACCAAAACATCCGCAGTTCTCTCCTGCGAAGTCCTGGAAGCATTGGGAACGGATTGTCTGAAACATCTGAACGTAAAACTCTTCAGCATTTCCCCCGATGCACCGGAACAGATGTGCGGATATCCGGTTTTGAAAGCAACAGATTATCGGGTTTCGGCAGGAAAAGTCAGCGCACGGATCGGCGGTTTTCCCATACAGCTTCCTGCTCCCGGAATCCACAATGCAGCCAATGCCGCAGCGGTAATCGCTATGCTGGAACTTCTGGGAATCGAACGGAAAAAAGCCGTGGCTGCCGCAGCGGGATTCAGCGGAGTCTGGCGCAGATTTGATTTTGCAGGAACAACGGAATCCGGAGCGCGGATCTATGATGACTATGCTCATAATGTGGAAAAGATCCAGTCCTGCATCCGGGCAGCGAAAGAAATTTCCGGCGGGAAAGTTCTTGCAATCTTCCAGCCCCACGGTTTTGCGCCGCTGCGGTTCATGCGGGAAGAGCTGCTTGCCATGCTGAAAGAAACCCTCGGGAAAGAAGATTATTTTGCATTTCTTCCAGTCTATTATGCCGGTGGAACCACAAGTTTTACGCCGAAGTCCGAAGAAGTTGCAGCGGAATATCAGCAGCAGCTTCCGGAACAGGTCCTTTTCTTTGAGACAAGAGATCTTGCGGATGAATGGATCCGTTCCGGTCTGCAGGAAGGCGACGTGGCTGTCATCATGGGTGCCCGGGATAATTCCCTCTCAGACTGGGCAAAAAAATCCCGCTGATTTGAGCCGGAAGGCATTCTGAAAGAAAAAAAACAGGATTTCATGAAAAAAAGTCCTGTTTTTTTTTCATTTTCCGCTTTACAAATGAAAAAACTGTATTACATTGTAGCTGACTTGAGTTTTCCGTTCGATTTGGAGATCCGGCAAGTCAGAAACAAAAAAGAGAAGGTTTGAAAACGATGTACAAAATTGAATTTTATGTTCCTGAATCCCATTTGGATGAAATCAAAGAAATCATGTTTGCTGCTGGTGCAGGAAAAGTCGGAAGCTATGACTCCAGCTGCTGGCAGACCAAAGGGATCAGCCAATACCGTTTGATCGATGAAGATGTGGAAAGCGCTGAACAGGATGAAGAATGGAAAGTGGAAATGCTCTGTGCAGACGCTTCCATCCAGAGTGCGATCGATGCTCTGAAAGCAAATCATCCCTATGAAGAACCTGTCTATCAGTATTGGGAAGTCAAAGTTTGATTTTTATCGGAACACTGTTCACAGATCCGCAATGGTTCGCCATGGTGAGCCTTGCGGTGATCCCGGCGATCTGTCTGCATGAATATTTTCATGCGCAGGTCGCGCTGTGGTGCGGAGATCCAACTGCCGCACTTCAGGGACATTTGACACTCAATCCCCTGAAACAAATGGGGCTGATGTCGATTATCATGTTTCTTTTTATCGGAATCGCCTGGGGCGGCGTTCCGGTCAATCCTTATAATCTTACCAGACGCGGAAGGGTTCTGACAGCACTTGCCGGACCTCTCATGAATTTTGTTCTGTTTCTTCTTGCGATCCTGAGTTATCCCCTGCTTGCGCTTTTCACAAGCGCGCCGAAATTATTGATCCAGTATATTTTTATCGCCGGGATCTACAATCTGATCCTGATGATTTTCAATTTATTGCCTGTCCCCGGTCTGGATGGCTGGAATATTCTGCTTCAGTTTGTCAAGATCAAAAATGCAAGTTCTGAAGTTTTCAAGGGCGCAATGGTGCTTTTGATCTTCGGAGTATTTTTCCTGTTTCCGTATCTGGTGGGATTTGCGGAATACGTCATGCAGATCCCTGTCATGATCCTTGCAAGGGGGCAATAAAATGCCGGATGCAAATATTCCGGTATGGAGCGTTTCCGATTTGAATTCCGCGATCCGGGATCTGCTGGAAAATACCTTTCTTCCGGTTCGTGTCATGGGAGAAATCAGCGGAATTACGATTCACCGTTCCGGACACGTCTATTTGACCCTGAAAGATGAACATGCCCAGATCAAAGCGGTTTACTTCTCCGGTGCACAGAAGTGTCTGGATGCCGGAATCGAAAACGGAATGAAGGTGGAAGCTCACGGCAAAATCTCCTTTTATGCTCAGAGGGGAGAGTGCCAGCTAAGCCTCCGGGAACTGCTGCCGGTCGGAACAGGAACCCTTCAGCAGCGGTTTGAAGAAATGAAAAAGCGGCTTTACGAAGAAGGGCTTTTTGATCAGGAACGCAAGAAACCGCTGCCGTTCATTCCCCGCTGCATTGGAATCATCACATCCCCGGAAGGTGCTGCAATACAAGATTTTATCCGCGTTGCACTGGATCGTTTTCCGCCTTTGAGGATCCGTATTTTTCCCGCAGCAGTCCAGGGAAAAGGTGCGGAACGGTACCTTGCACAGGGCGTGGAATTTTTCAACAAAGTCAAACCCGTGGATGTGATCCTTCTGACCCGGGGCGGCGGCAGCATTGAAGATCTCTGGCCCTTCAACGAAGAGATTCTTGCCCGTGCGATCGCTGCAAGCGAAAAACCGGTCGTCAGTGCGGTCGGACATGAAATCGATATTTCCATTTCAGATCTGGCGGCGGATCTCCGGGCGCCGACACCCACTGCAGCGGCGGAAATGCTCCTGCCTGATCTTTCCGCATTGAAACGGGAAATCATGACCGGGGAAAACCGGCTGTGCAATGCAATAGCGTATGCTGCGGAACGAGCCTCATCCCGTTTGCAAACAGCTCTTTCCGCCAGAGCGTTGACCAAACCAGTTCAGCTCATTATGGAGCGGACTCAGACGGTGGATCTTCTTGTCCGGGATATGGAACTTTCGCTTCAGCAGGCGTTTCAGAACGCACGGACGGATCTGGATCACAAAATTGATTCTCTCAAAAAACTGAATCCGGAATCCATTCTGAACCGCGGCTATTCCATTCTTCTGCGGAAAGACGGAAAAGCGGTCCGGTCTCCCAAAGATGCCCCAAAAGATACTCTTCTGGAAGCAAAACTTGCCAAAGGAAGCCTGAAACTCCGCGTAGAATGAGAATCCATGGAAAATATCCTCATTTTTTGTTTGCAATCCGCTGGAATGAGTGTATATTAAAATTGTTCGACTGATGTTAACAACTGAGGAGATTCATTCTTACATGCCAGACGACAATAATATTTTGATGAACGTGAGTATTCTTGTTTTTCTTCTCGCGATGTCCGCCTACTTTTCCGCTTCAGAGACAGCATTTTCTTCCGCAAACAAAACCAGATTGAGAGCTTTGGCTGAAAAAGGAAACAAAACAGCCGCTCTTGCATTCAGACTTTCCGAAAACTATGACCGGCTTCTCTCTACCATCTTGATCGGGAACAACATCGTCAATATCGCGATGGCATCAATCGGAACGATCTTTTTTGTCAGTCTGTTCCAAAATGACCCGGAACTGGGGGCAACCCTTTCCACAATTGTCATTACCATTGTCGTTCTTATTTTCGGAGAAATCTCTCCCAAAAGCATTGCAAAAGATTTCCCGGAACGGTTCTGTATCTTTTCCGCTCCGCTCCTTCAGCTGCTGATCTGGGTTTTCCATCCGTTCTGCTATCTCTTCTCCCAGTGGAAAAAGCTGCTTTCCAAAATGTTCCATCTTCAGCGGGACAACAAGATCTCACAGGAAGAACTGCTCATGTTTGTCAAGGAGGTGCAGCAGGATGGAAGTATTGATAAAGAGGATGGAGAACTTCTCCGGAATGCAATTGAATTTTCAGATTTGGAAGCCAAAGATATTCTGACCCCCAGGGTAAAACTGGAAGCCCTTCCCAGCACATGCACAAAAGAAGAGCTGGCAAGAAAATTTCAGGAGACAAAATTCTCCCGCCTGCTGATCTATGATGATAATATCGACCACATTGTAGGAGTGATCCATCAGAAGATGTTCTATGTCGGAACCGGTATCACGGATCGTCCGCTGAGAGACATCATCAAACCCGTGATCTTTGTATTCCTCAATGAAAAAATCAGCGATCTCATGAAGAAACTTCAGAAAAAACAGGTCCAGGTAGCCGTCGTTCTGGATGAATATGCCGGAACCTGCGGAATTGTGACAATGGAAGACATTCTGGAAGAACTGGTCGGAGATATCTGGGATGAACACGATGATGTGGAAGAACATTTCAAGAAAGTTTCAGAAAACGTCTACCATGTCAATGCATCCATCCATCTTTCCGATTTCTGCGACTTCTTTGATGTGAAGATCGATTCAAAAATGGTCTCTCTGAACGGCTGGATCCTGGAATATTTCCGGACGATTCCGGAAGCAGGCTCTTCTTTCGATTACGAAAATCTGCAGATCAAGGTCCTCTCATCAGAACGCCGCTGCATCTCTGAACTGGAAATCGTCGTCAAAAATGAACAGCCGGAGGAATAACGAAGGCTGATCTGCATACAGTTCAAAAGGTTCAGAGAACGCCCAGCTCTTCCAGGTACTGTTTCATGGAAACCACCCGGAAATCATTCTTGTAAAGATAATCCATACAGGCTTCAAAGAATTCCGGAGAACTGTCCACCCAATCATGAACCGGATCGGGCACGCCGTGATAAAGCAGTACCGGAACCTTCGTTTCATCTGCCTGAGAGGTACAGGAATAGAATCCGAGCAAATTATTTTTCTGGAGCGGATAGCAAGGGATCTGCATCAAATCTCCCTTTGCCGGAATCCAGGCAATATTTCCGGTTGTCCGGGCAGCGGCAAAGCCATATTTTTTCAAAACCAGCACCGCATTTTCAGCATAAGGTCCGCCGGGATAAGCAAATGAAACCGGCTTCGGGACCCCGTTTTCAGCGAGAAAATCATTCAGGGAGACGATTTCCTTTTCGATTTCAGATTCAGAAAGATCTTTCAGATTCGGGTGGTTCCAGGTATGATTTCCGATTTCAAACCCCATATCGGAAAGTTCTTTGATTTCTGCGCCGTTCAAAAGATGTTTTTCATTTTTCTTCCGCCATTCATCGGAGAAACGGCAAATGAAAAAGGTCGCATTGAAGCCGTACTTTTTCAGCACAGGCGCAACGTTTGTCAAATGAGATTTGCAGGCATCATCAAAAGTCAGAACAACGGTTTTCTGCTTCTTTTTATCTTCCGGGCGGCGAAAGCCGACAGTTCCATAGAGAAACGCCGCGGCCTGTTCCGGCCATTGAGCGATATCTGTTCTCCCATACCCCAATTGCATCCCGTGGGGTCCGTGAGGGAAAATATGCAATTCATGGATCACGCCGTTTTTCCGCATTGCATCAGCAAGCAGCAGAGAATTTTCCACCGGCACGACCTGATCCTCAACCGTGTGCCAGATAAACGCTGGCGCTGTCTCTTTTGTCACCCGGCGTTCCAGAGAAAATTCACCTTTCCGTTTGGAATAATCTTTTCCCAGCAGATTTTTGAAAGAACCGGAATGAGCATATTTTCCGGAAGTGATCACGGGGTAGGAAAGAAGAATGGCATCCGGACGGGAGGGCATTTTATCTGCCTCATCTTCGGGAACGATCTCCACATCATCAGGAATGATTCCGGCAGAAGCGCAAAGGTGTCCACCGGCGGAAAAACCGCAAACTGCAACCTGATCAGGAATCACGCCCCATTCTTCCGCATGATAGCGGATCAAACGGATCGCCCGGAGAATATCCTGCTGCGGTGCGGGAAATCTGTGAGGAGCAACCCGGTAATGAAGAATAAAAGTCCGGAATCCGAGTTCCGCAAATTTGTTTGCAATCGGATCGCCTTCTGTGGAACGGCACACGCATCCATAGCCGCCGCCGGGAACAGCAATGACCGCTGGACGGGGATCGTTATCGGAGAACTGACAAATCGTCAGGTTGGATTCAATTGCGGGATCTTTCCAAAGGGGTACAACAGTCTCTTTCATGGAGGCTCCTTTTTTATTATTTATTCTGTTGCTTCAGCTGAATTATTGGATAGCAAGATCAGCGATCATCAAAACCATCCCGCAAAGCAGAAAGCAGGAGGTCATCAGAGTGGAAGTAAACGACCACTTCAGAACTTTATTCGTCTGGTGTCTGAGCTTGCTGACCCAGATAAACTGTCCGATCACACAAATCGTAAAGAACACGATTGAGCTGAACGCTTCAGATCCGCTGGGATAGAGCATCATAAAAATAATTAAAGCAACTATGATCGTGCAATAAATTCCCGGAACAAGAAATCCCTTTTTTGTACGGGAAAATGCTGCCAGAGCAAGCGATCCGACAAAAGCCAGTCCGCTCAGGCAAAGACATATATAGCCGAGAACAACCAAAAATAAGTGAAGCATATCCATTAGTCTGTCTACTCCATAAATTTTTCTGTTAATTTATTAATATATCACCACTTTCCCTGTTTTTCAAGAAAAACTTTATGCCATAATAAGGTATTTTCAAATGCGCAACTGAATTTGAATGAAAAAGATTTTCAGCAATGATATGGAATTTTTTGGTAATAATCATCTTCAGAGAGGCATTTTTGTGTTCAAAATCAGAAAAAACCTTCTTTTTCTTGGATTTTTTTTCATTTTCCCTCAAATATTACGGCTACTCTATTTGAAAAATAATTTTTTTATGCTAAATTGATACTCAACATAATCTTTTTTCAGTAAAAAAACAGGAAAGGCCGTATTTTTTATGAAACCAGAATTTCTGAAACACATCGACGCAAAATGCGTTCTCACTTTGACCGGAGAAACCAAAAAAGCCGCACTTGAAGAAATCATTTCCTTTGCCACAACCCGTTGCACCCTGGATGATGCTCAGCTTCGTGAACTGATTTGGAAACGGGAAAAAATGATGACTACCGGTGTCGGCGGAGGTCTGGCCCTTCCTCATATCCGTGTCGCAGGATTCCCTACACCCGTGATCATTATCGGGCTGTGCAAAAACCCCATCGCAGATTACAAGAGCATGGATGAAACCCCGGTTCAGATGATCGTCTTCATCGCTGCTGATGAACGGGATCAGGAAGCATATCTCAAACTGCTCGGCAGTGTCTCCGCAAGTTTGAAAGACCGTTCCATCATCGGTAAGATCATGGAAAATATGGATAACGCAGAAGAAGTTCTCAAGCTCCTCGGAAACGAATAATCCATTTTCCTGATTGACAAGTACCTCTGCCCCGCAGAGGTATTTTTTTATCCGGAGCCCCCGGCAAAACAAGGAGTTTTTCATGAATCAGTTCGGTGAACGCAGAATCTTTTATAACAACTTCGCAGAACATCTCCTGAACAGCTTCAATCCGAATATGACGTATTTGGACAAGGCGAACCGCTGGAGCGATGATGATTGGCGGGGAATGATGAATATGATCGCGGACTGCGGATTCAATGTTTTTGAATTCTGGCTGGTTCCCCGGCTCTTCTGCAGCGAAGCTCTCGAAAGCGAATACGGCAGGGAATTTGTCCGGCAGATCCGGATCGCTGCAGATGAAGCTCATAAACGGGGAATGAAAGTCGAAGCACTTTGCTGCCTCGTAACCGTCGGCTCCGATTGGAAAAGTTATTGTCCAAACTGTCCGGAAGAATGGGAAGAGATCAGATTTCTCTGGAAAAGTTGGGCGGAACGGCTGGACTGCGTGGATATTTTTTCCATTTTTCCCGGCGATCCCGGATGCTGTTCCAGAAATGGATGTACAGCTATCACATATATTGATAAATCTATTGAAATCTCACACCTGATCCAATCAGTCCGCCCTGATGCAGAATTCGATTTCAACACCTGGGGGCCTCCGTTTTTCGGCTGGGGACTCCTCCGGGGTCCGGAAGGATGGCAAGGGGAATTTCTTCAGGATTATCAGGCTTCCGCATGGGAATTTCATCCTGACCGTTGCCGGGAATCCATGGAACATCTCGTAAACCGCGTACAGGATTTCGCTCAGCCTTGCACTGTTTCCATCAATCTGGGCTTCAATCCGGATGGTATCCCCCATGGTGATGAGGACGGCAGACCATGGGCAAAAAAGCTGGCGGAAAAAGTTCCGGTGCAAACCTGGGATTTCAGTCTGACCGAAGGGGAAAATGGGATTTTTCCTCATTACCGCTTCAAACGGCTCTTTGAACAGCGCAGAAAAGAACGGGCTGTCGGCTGCTATTCCGGCGGGATCTGTTATACCATGACACCCTTCCTGAATGTACTTTCTTTTTACGAATCGGCAAAATCTTTCATGGATCCCGATGCCGATGAAAACCAGTTCGCCCGGGAATTTTATGAAAAAGCGTTTGGTCCCGGAGCAGGAGAACTCGCTGAAGACCTGATCCTTTTTGAAATCGTCCCGGAATGGGGGAACCACGTCAAACTGGAACTTTCCAGAGAAGAATATCATGCCCGGATGAAGCGGTTCACTGAACGCGCCGCAGCTTGGAAAGGGAAGCTCACCGGAACGTTCAAGATCTATCCTTCAGCGGAGTATCACCGGGCGGAACTGGAATTTTTCGGCGGAATATTCCGGGATCTATCGGCGGAAGAACCCGATTTCGATGCCATTGCAAAACGTTATTGGGATCATGTTTATGCTATTTACGACACTTTGCCGGAACATGTGGATCCCCGCCCACAGGCAGCCGTCAAACGTCTGACAGGCTTCTTCCGGGATTGGAAAAACACCGGAAAACCGTTCTTTACCGACGATGCCGTTACTCTTGGCGAATGGGTAAAACGGCTCGTAGAGGAATGAGGTTCCTCCAATCATTCCGGCGGGAGCTGAACCATAACACTGATAAAACCGCCTACGGACATGATCAAACTGACCACGGAAACAAAGAGCAGTCCGAGACATCCCAGGAGCGGTTTTTCCTTTTTCCAGAATGAGATCATTGCAAAGAGGATAGTTGCGATCAGGAGAAGACTGACCACGAAATTATATCCTTGCTGCACAAGAACCATTTGACGGACTCCCCATCTTGCAGCAATCATACAGGCAAAAATCGTTCCCGGTTTGCACAGAGCATAAATACAAGCAAAAACCAGACATGTGATCCCGAATCCGCATTTCTGCCCCGGTAAATTATTATTCGTGTTCATGATTGAAATCTCCTTATGATGACAGATAAGTAAACGATTTAAAATAGCACGGTTTTGTATTTTGTCAAGTTATTTCAAATGGAGATCAACAGTAATAAATGTTTTTCGCGCGATACAGTGTTTAGTGACGATCTTCACCGCAAATTTGTTTGACAAAAGCAAATCTCCAGCGTATATTATCAATGGAATTGAGGAGATTTTGAAATGAACTATTTCGTTGGTCCAAATTATCATTTGCCTGAGTGGATAGAAAAAGGCTATGTGAAACTTGTTAAAACAAAGACAAGTATTTGCGAACAGTTTGTTTTTAAGTCATGTCCTGAAGATTTGAAAACTATGATGAGGGAAGAAAATAAGAGTTTCCCACGTTCGTATCTTTTTGAGGAAGATCTTACAGAAGAAGAGCTGAAGGCTATAAAACCTTATGATGGGGAGCCTTATTGACTTGTAACACTTTTCTGATGAGGGGGGACGATTTGAAATTCAGTGATATAGCAAATGAGTCTTGTAAACCGAGGGAAACAAAATGACCTTAGAAGAAGCTAAAATAAAAGTTCTGAAAAATGGCTGGATAAAGAAAATTGGAACAATTGCTGAATTTGAGG
Source organism: Lentisphaeria bacterium (assembly GCA_017456805.1). Next base: position 5,620 of record JAFTIQ010000014.1, on the reverse strand, counting down.
CTTTTTGGGTGTTCTGTCATGATGATGAAGAGATAGATGCACGTCCTCCAGCGATCAGAAAGAAGGATGGGAGTCTGTTCTGGTTTTTCTATCCTGATTACGCTCATTTGAAATATAAGACATTGAGCGAAGAAAAAGGGGAATGAAAATGAAAAACAGCAAATAAAATATATTTTTTCTTGGCTGGCGTTTTTCTTGTATTTAATTTTACTGGATTCAATCAAATAAAACTAATGTTTTGGATTATTTTGAATTAGCAGAAAATAGTAATACTTTTCTGATGAGGGTTGACAAGTTAAAAATTGACGATTATATTAACGGAGTTGTGGAGGTGAACAAATGACGATTGAAGATGTCAAAAAAATTGCCATTGAAGAATATAAAATCAAAAACGAAGATCTTGAAATTATCAAGGTTGATGAAAATACAATTTGTTTTTATAGCAAAGATAAATCACAGAATGGATCTTTTATGGCATTGCTGAAGGAAGAACTTGTTTTTTCGAATCCATGACAGGTTTTTATATTTTTTCAAAAATTTTCAAACATATTGCTTGATTTTTAAGTTTTCCGGTGTCTATTATAGTGGTTGACTTTTTCTGATAAGTCAGCAACATGAAGAGAGGTTGAAAAGAGATGTTGAGACCAGATTATGAAAAAATTATTCAGGCAGTGAATTTTTTTGCCAGAAAATCAAGTAATCAACTGACGAAATTGCATATCTTGAAATTAATATTTTTTGCAGACCGCTATCACATGCGTATGTACGGAAGAATGATTACGAATGATAACTATTTGGCTATGCAATATGGTCCGGTAGCTTCTGCAACAAAACAGGTAATTGAATTTATTTCAATTCCGGATCAATATTCGGAATATGCTGCTGCATACTTAAAACCCAAAAATGATCTTCGCATATATTCCCTGAAAGATGTTGACCGGGATGTTTTTTCTGAAACAGATATAGAAGCATTGGAAGTTGCATGGAAAATAACAGAAACTGTAAAGAATCTTGTGAAATATTCACATGAATTTCCTGAATGGAAAAAACATGAAGAAAAACTGAAGATTTTCTCCAGAAGCTGGATGGCGTTGGAAGATTTCTTTTTACAGGCACCGGAAAAATCAGAATATTGTAATGCCGATGAGGCAAGAGTTCAGAGTAATAAAGAATTTTTTACTGAAGCATATATTGGGTAGTGTTGGATTCTTAAAATGAAAGATTTATATCAAGGGGTTGTTTATTTTATTCAACATCGTGAAATTTATAGCAGTAAATCACATTATTTGGTTGTTTTGAATCCGGATCCGACATGTTCTGAATTGATAGTATTTGGAGTAATTACTTCCGGTATAGAAAAAGCGGAAAAAAGAATATTTTACAACAAAGAAAAACCAGAGACTTTAGTGAAAATATCTCCGGAAGATTACCCTGAATTGGATCATGATTCTGTCATAGACTGTAATACACCAGTAAAATATTCAAAGATGGAGTTTGAGAAATCTTTTGCATCTATAAATTCAAATAGAAAAACAGATATGCCATCTTCAATATGTAAAGCTATTGTGAATGGAGTGATTTTAAGCAGACAAGTTCCACAGAAAATAAAAAATGCCCTGATTCAATGTACCTCAAAGTAAATTATTACATTTCCAGCCGGGATATTCTCCCGGCTTTTTTTGTGTTTTTTTCTGACTGGTCGGACTATGTCTGACCAGTCGGACATGTAACCGATTTGATGGAACTTGTAAAGGAAAACTTAGGAGTTCGGCAGAAGATGCCGGACTCTTTTTTTGTGCCTGATTTGACTTTTTCTGATTAGAAAAGAAAGGGGCGAAAGATGATTGATCAAGCTCAAATTGAAAGTTTCCGTCAGAACTTTATCAAAGAATTTGCAAATGAGAAATATGCACGGTTCCAGGCTGTCCGGCAGAAGGTAAGAGATTGCGCCGCCGGGTCAGCTGTCATGAAAGGGGTATCAAAAGATGATATCCACAAAATACAGGAATATCTGATCCCGACTGAACGAAAAAAATGGAGCGGGTGAAGGGAATCGAACCCTCGTCCTCAGCTTGGGAAGCTGGTGCACTACCATTGTGCTACACCCGCAAATCGTTTGTAATATACTCCAACTATTTTATCTTTCAAGTCAATATTTCGTTTTTTTTCAATATTTTCAAAGGTTCAAAAAAAAGAAAACCCTTGATTTTTCAGAATAAAGATATATATTATCTTTTGTTTAAAAAGAAGATAAAAACAATTCAAAACCATAATCAAGAAAGGAAGATCCGGACAATGAAAGCTATCACTGACTGGAACAAAGATGACAAGAGAATCGGGATCGCTGCTGATCACGGTGGATTTGAACTGAAAAAAGAAATTTCCGCAACTCTGACCGCTCAGGGATACGAAGTTCTGGACTATGGTCCGACCGTATTCGATCCCCTGGATGATTACAGTGATTTCGGCGTCGGACTTGCCCGTGCAGTCTCTTTCGGAGAACTGGAACGCGGAATTCTTCTTTGCCGTTCCGGTGTCGGAATGGGAATCTGCGCGAACCGTTTCCACAATGTCCGCGGAGCTCTCTGCTTCAATGAAAAAATCGCTTCCGCATGCCGCGCACACAACAGCGCAAACGTCCTTGTGATCCCCGCTGATTATGTCACGAAAGAAGAAATCGAAAAGATCATCACCGCATGGCTCGACGGATCTTTCGAAGGCGGCCGCCACATGGCTCGTCTGGAAAAAGCAGAAAAACTCAGCTATGATGATATCGCAGCTCTCCGCTTTGCAGATCCTGAAATCGCAGCCTGCATCGATGCCGAAGCAAAACGTCAGGATGAAGGAATCGAACTGATTGCTTCCGAAAACTTCACCAGCACAGCAGTTCGCGCTGCTCAGGGAAGTGTCCTCACCAACAAGTATGCGGAAGGATATCCCGGAAAGCGTTACTACGGCGGCTGTGTCAATGTTGACCAGGTGGAACAGATTGCGATTGATCGTGCCTGCAAACTCTTCGGTGCGGAAGCTGCAAACGTTCAGCCCCACGCAGGAAGCCAGGCAAACATGGCTGTTTACTTTGCATTGCTCAACCCCGGAGATACCGTCCTTGCCATGAGCCTTGATCACGGCGGACACCTGACCCACGGTCATCCCATGAACTTCTCCGGAAAGCTCTACAATATTGTTCCCTACGGTGTTTCTCAGGAAACGGAACAGATTGATTATGATGAAATCGAAGCGATGGCAATGGAATGCAAGCCCCGCATGATTCTTGCCGGTGCAAGTGCATATCCCAGAACCATTGATTTCGCAAGACTCCGTCAGATTGCCGACAAAGCAAATGCGTTTCTCTTTGTTGACATGGCACACATTGCCGGTCTGGTTGCAGCCGGACTTCACCCGAACCCGGTTCCCTATTGCGATGTTGTCACCACGACCACACACAAGACCTTGCGCGGTCCCCGCGGCGGCTTGATCCTCTGCAAAGAAAAATATATCAAAGCGATCAACAGCAAAGTTTTCCCCGGACTTCAGGGCGGACCTCTGGAACACGTTATTGCGGCAAAGGCTGTCTGCTTCAAGGAAGCCATGAGCGATGAATTCAAAGCCTATCAGGAACAGCTGGTCAAGAACGCAAAAGTTCTTGCTGATGAACTGGTCAAGAAAGGCTTCCGCATTGTTTCCGGCGGTACCGATAACCACCTGATGCTTGTTGACCTCCGTCCGAGAGGCTGCACAGGAAAAGAAGTTCAGATTGCTTGCGACAAGGCAGGAATCACCTTGAACAAGAATATGATCCCCTTCGATCCGGAAAAACCCTTCGTCACAAGCGGTGTCCGCGTCGGTACTCCTGCTGTCACAACCCGCGGCATGAAAGAAGCGGAAATGGTCAAAATCGCCGATTTCATCAACCGTGCAGTTGAAAACAAAGATGATGATGCCGCACTGGCAGCCATCGCCAAGGAAGTGGCGGAATTCACAAAAGCATTCCCCATGCCCCAGTTCTAACAGAAAGCTCAGGTGAATCATGATTGATATTAAATACATCCGCGAAAATCCCCAGTTTATCAAGGACAACTGCAAGCGCAGAGGTTCTGATGCGGATATTGATGCGATCGCTCAGATCGATACAGAACGCCGCACGGTTCAGACCCGTGCGGAACAGCTCCGCGCAGAACGCAACCGTCTGAGCAAGGAATGTGGAAAGAACCCCGAAGCCCGCGAGCAGGTCAAAGCGATGAAGGAAGAACTCACCGCCCTGGAACAGAAAGAAGCGGAACTCGGCGCTCTGCTGGATGAAAAACTCTCCTGGCTGCCCAACATTCTCGATCCGGAAGTTCCCGATGGAGATGACGATCAGGCAAACAAGGAAATCCGTGTTGTCGGCAAAATCCCCGAATTCGGATTCAAAGTAAAAGACCACGTTGAACTGGGAGAATCTCTTGACATTCTCGACATCAAACGCGGTGCAAAAGTTGCCCAGTCCGGCTTCTACTACTGGAAAGGAAAAGGCGCGATCCTTTGCGATGCCATGTATACCTGGATCAAAGCAGAGCTGATGAAACGCGGGTTCACCCCCTTCATCACCCCCAGTGCTGCAAAGGAACGGACCCTTTTCGGAACCGGATATCTTCCTTTCTTTGCTGATCAGACTTACAAAATCGAACGGGATGATCTGGCATTGATCGGAACCTCTGAGCAGACCCTTGTCGGTTATCACACTGATGAAGTTCTGGAAGCAGAAACACTTCCTCTCTGCTATACCGCTCACTCTCCCTGCTTCCGTACAGAATCCGGAAGCTATGGAAAAGCCAGCCGCGGAATCTTCCGTGTCCACGAATTCCACAAAGTCGAACAGATCATTTTCTGTATGCCGGAAGACTCCGTCAAGCAGCATCTGTTTGCATTGGAAAACGAAGAACTGATCCTCCAGAAACTTGGAATCCCCTACCACGTTGTGGATGTCTGCGTCGGCGACATGGGCGCACCGGGATACCGCAAGTATGATATTGAAGGCTGGTTCCCCAGCTTCAACGGCTACCGTGAACTCACCTCCAACACGAACCTGACAGAATTCCAGTCCCGCCGTCTGAACATCCGTTACAAGACAAAAGACGGTCAGAAAGGTTATGTTCATACCATCAGTGCAACGGCTGCAACCGACCGCTGCGTGATCTGTCTGTTGGAAAACTACCAGCAGGAAGACGGATCTGTTGTGATCCCTGAAGTTCTGCGTCCCTACACCGGCTTCGACAAGATCGAAGCAAAAAAGTAATGAGGTTCTCTTATGGGAAAAACATTAGCTCAGAAAATTTTTGATGCGCACTTGATCGACACTCCGGCAGAGGGCGTTTCCGTCCTCTCCCTGGATAGAGTGTTCTGTCACGAAATCACCACCCCCATCGCGATCAATGACCTTGTGGCACGGGGCAAAGACCGGGTGTTCGATCCCACCAAAATCAAGGCTGTGATCGACCACGTCACCCCCTCCAAAGACTCCAAGACCGCTGAGCAGGCAAAGACGCTCCGCGACTGGGCAAGACGCAACGATATCAAAGATTTCTTCGATATCGGCGATAACGGTGTCTGCCACGCAATCTTCCCGGAAATAGGATTC
>JAFTIQ010000013.1 GCA_017456805.1 Lentisphaeria bacterium | reverse complement strand
CGGATTCAGCATGGCGTTTAATATACACCATATTTTGCATTTGTCAAGCGAAGTTTTTTATTTTTTTCAATTTTTATTGAACCGTTTGAGTTCAACATGCACCGCATTTATTTGCGACAGAAGCTAAATATACACCACATCCCGAAAAATGCAAATCAACTTTTAAACTTTTCTGCATTTTTCTTACATTTTGTATTCAAAAAAGCTTTACTTCTATGATTCTATTGCGATTCATCCCTTTTTATCTTGTTTATTTCACCTTTGTTATGCAGCTTATAGATGTATATACGTCCCTTCTCTTAATTATTTTATCCTTTTTAGAAACTATGTACTTCCAGTTTTATATATGTCGCTGCTTTTTGCTTTTGTTTATCTAGTATACAGAATCCTATTTTGCTTTTTCCTGCCTCTTTCTATATTAGATATTCTTGCACTCCTTATATTAATCTCTCAAATGAATTGCTGTTTTCTGATCAAACGAGGCATTTTTTCGGTAAAACGATGATATCTTCAAAAAAAATTCATAATCCGACTTGATTTTTTCTTTTTTGAAGATATATTACACTCATACAACATTTGGGGTAGTAGCTCAGTTGGCTAGAGCACCACACTGGCAGTGTGGGGGTCGTGAGTTCGAGTCTCATCTACTCCACCATGACATTTCAGCCACTCTTTTGAGTGGCTTTTTTCTTGCCGTTTTTCGGGGTGATTTCCCCCTCAAAGGGCATTTGTTATCGTCCATCCGACCCGCTTGAAATGTGTCGAAACCTCTAAAAACGCCGTTTTCTATAACTTTTACAGATTTAGAGGGGGACTTGACCCGCTCTCAAATCCCCCTCAAACGCAATCCCCAGTTTGCAAAACTTTATACATACCATTTTTGATTTCAGCGAACTTGTGTCCTTACATAAGGAACAGTTTTCGTTGTTCATCCCAGCTTTCCGGAATGCCCTTGCGAAGTTTATCCAAAGTCAAAGTTTCCGGCTGACGATTCTCCCAGATGAGCTTGACGATGTCCGGAGCAAGGTTCGCCAACAAAAGCGTCCGGGCAAGGTAGGAACGATCCATTTTCAACTTGTCGGCGATTTCACGCATGGTAGCCGCTTTGCCGGAAGTCAGCTGCGCCATCCCCTGATGTGCTTGCAATATTGCTGTTTTAAGCGGTGTCATAGGCTGTTCCGGAACATCTTCACTTTCCACTTGGATCTCCAATTTACCGCTTGATCGGCGCAACAAACAGGGTACTGTGACAATGCACTCCAACTCTTGATTGCCGTCAGCGATCTCAAAATCTGCACCGGCTTCTTTGAGAAGTCCCGCCAAACCAGCCGCTTCAAAATGTATCTGTATTTTATTCTCAAAAACGACTACTTTGCTGATAAGCGTGTGGATAAGTTTATGCTGCTCCAGGGGAAACATCTGACTCCATACGCTGTGAATACTGTTCAACGCCTGTTCCGTCTGTGGTGCTGTCAGAACTCCGGCAAAATCCTCATTGCAGATTCGTGCCAGCACCGCCGGAGTACGGAACAACCGCCCCACCTGGGCAAGCAAAACCTTTTCCAAATGTTCTGCCGGGACACGATGCACTGGACAGGTTGCATTGGCTCTGCGGTCATCTTTCTGGCAGACATAGTAAACATATTCTCTGCCGTTTTTCTTGACCGCTTTGGCAAGAAACATGGGAGCATTGCAGTTGCCGCAATAAACCAGTCCGGCAAATGGTTTGATGGAATTCGTTGACCGCTGCTGTGTACAGCGTTTATTGGCTTTCAGTGCAGCCTGTGCCTTCTGCCACAGTTCCGGAGAAATGATTCCTTCATGCTCAGCATCATAGACTTTTCCCTGATATCGGAATTTACCAATGTAAATCGGGTTAGTAATCATATTCCGCAACACTGCCAAATTGATGGGATTGCCGCCGTGAGCGATCCCTTTTTTTGATGTCCACGCTTTTGTGCGGATATTACGCTCCTCCAACAGCCGTTGCACTTGTTTTAACGAGCCAGTACGGACATATTCTGTAAATATTAATTTTACAGACTCTGCTTCTGCCGGATTGATGATGATTTTCATAGCTTCAGAATCGGCATCATACCCCAAAGGGAGCAGACCGCCCACATATTTTCCCTTGCGTTTTGAAGCGGAAAGTTTATCTTTGATACGTTCGGCGATAATCTCCCGTTCATACTGGGCAAAAGTCATCAAAATATTGAGCATCATCCGCCCCGTTGAGGTCGCAGAACTGATGTCCTGCGTGACCGCACAGAAGCCGACTCCGTATTTGTTGAATTCTGCCAGCACCGTAGCAAAATCTATCAACGAGCGGCTCAAGCGGTCGATTTTGTAAACCACCACAATATCCACCTTGCCAGCCCGGACATCTTGCAATAAACGCTGTAACGCCGGACGATTGGTGTTGCCACCGGAAAAACCGCCGTCATCATAGGATTCATTGATCAACTGCCAGCCGTTGGCTTTTTGACTGGCAATGTAATTTACTGCCGCATCCCGTTGAGCATCGAGAGAATTGAATTCTTGTTCCAAGCCGTCTTCGTGGCTCTTTCGAGTATAGACAGCACATCGTTTAGGTTCAACAATTTGCATAAAATTACTCCGTTGTTATTCCAAAGAAAGTTTTTCCGTTCCACAACACACCGGTAATAGCTTTTGCCACGCCGGAAAGCGAGCGATAAAGCGTTCCGTTGTATTCATATTTGTTACCCCTGACAGTGACTTCATAGCGAGTACCGTGCCAATCACGGAAGATTTTGGCACCATCCCGCAATACACTCTTTTTCGGTCTGGCTTTCGGGGCATCTGAAGTTAACACCGCCTGCAAATCCGCATCAAGTCCGCCATAAAAAAGCTCCTGCACCCGATACGATAATCTGCGGCGCAGGAATTCTTTGCTGGAGTTGGGCGGTTCATTGCCATAAAGGTCACGCCATTTTTCGCATAATTCCGGACGGCTCATGTTGGCGATTGCCAGGAGTTGCCGCCTTACCGATTCATTTTTTGAACTTTGAGTTTCCATAAATTTCCTTTCTGTTAAAGTGTTGGACTGGTTATATATAAAGCGTGCCATGCCCTATATATCCAGTCCATTTGCTATAATTATCCCGCTATTTTCTGTTCCTGCACAATGCGGAGCAAAACGGTACGCAGAATATCAGCAATAATATCAATTTTTGATTTTTCAGTATTTTGCATAATATGCCTTTCTTCAAATAAATAGTTGATAATATCCCCTGTGCGACTGGATATGCGGCAATAGTACGCTTTATTAGTGTCAGAGTGTAAAAGATGCTCATAACCAATCACATAGGAGAAAACAAAATGAATGAGTTCAAAGTCGGAGACCGTGCCGTAGCCAAAGTCGGCCGCAATGAAATCAATGTAGAGATCCTCGCCGTGGAGGAAAAAAGTTACCTTGTCCGGAACACTGCCGGAAAAGAGTTTCACGCAGTACGGTTGACTGCGTTGCCGGATACCGATGAGGGAGTCGATAATACCGACTCCCATGCCACCGAGCCGGAGAAAATCACCGAAGATGATGCTCCGAATCCTGCTCCGGAATGCGCCACGCAAAAACCGGAGAAAAAACGCTCACTGCTTGACGCCGCAGTAGAAGTTCTGCGGCTTGCCAAAATACCGATGAACACCCGTGAAATCATCGAAGCGGCAACCGAGTTGAAGCTCTGGCAGCCTACCGGAGCAAAAACACCGGAGCAAACGCTCTACGGTGCAATCGTCCGTGAGAACAAGACCAAAGAACAGCCACGCATTGTCAAAAGCGACCTCAAGGGCAAATTCATATACGCTGGAGAGTAAGTGGTACGCATTGGGCAAAACCGAAAACCTCGCGCGAGGCTTTTGAACTTTTGCCACAGTTGGTCTGCTTTATCCCCCCACGTGGGGGATTTTCTGTATTTTCCCAGTTGACAACCAACTTAAAAAAGTATGCCCACTGGTTCCGCGCGCCCTCATAGTAAATCCCTTTTCAGAGGAACCGTTGAGATGTCCCAGAAAGCCCTTTGTGGCGAATTTTATCAGTCGACCTACCATGTCTCCGTCTTGCGCGTTTCGAGCGTACAACGCCCCTTACGACGCGTTTGTGGGCGTACTGAAAACTTACCGGACTTTTGCGGAAACTCTTCAGGGTACATTGAGTCCTTCCGCCGCCCTCAATAGGAAAAGTGCCAGGGAGTACCTTTTGATTTTTCAGCTCCCGATTGGGGTTTCGACTATGCCTGACCAGTACGCCCGGAATGCCCCTTTACACGCGTGCTGACGCAGATTGGCTGCGTTGCCAAGTGCTTGCTTGGGTTGAGCGTAAAATGCGTGTAATGCCCCAAACTTTGCGTTTGAGCGAAATGCCGTAATTCTGGCGAATTTGGCGAATTGACGAATAAGTATTATTCAAAAAATTGAGGATTGATTTCCAGCTGTGGGCTGGGAGTGCGTCCGCATTTGTTCTGCGGAGCGGGATCGGGTGAACGATAACGGCAATAGTTGCGTTCAATGAGGAGTTTGAGAGCTTCTTCCACTTCGCCTTTCAACATCCGTAAGCCACGGGTAATATCCCGGATTGAACACGGTTTGTTCGGACAAAAATCTTTTTGCCAAAAATTCAAGATCCGTCTGGCGTTATCAGGAATGGATATCTGATTCATCGCATCGTGACAACGCTGTGCACTTGCCATAAAATAATGCATCAGCTTAATGCCGTTAAGCATATCTTTCCGCGTAATATTTTTATGATTTTCGATAACAGCAAGTTGCAATGCCAGCCGCAATACCAATGTCGGATAGCGGATGGCGAAATCCTGCATTTTTTCATATTTTCCTTCCGGACCGCTTTCTGCTTCGATTTCGTGATAAAATTTACGCCATTCATCCAATGCCCCCATACTCAAAGGATAGTAATACTCAGCATTAGACTTATACGCCCTCTCCAGAAGGTCGGAAATAAGATCCTGATAGCTCTTTTCCACCTCCCACGGAATTTCGTAATCATCATCAGCACGGAGCAGATTGCCGTTTTCATCGCGTTTGCCTACCCAGCTTTCCGGATAACAGAAAATACACCGTGATGCAAGACCGCTTTCAAAAAAGGCAAGTGCCGAACCAATTTTTTTGAGAAAATCCGTTTGAAGCATCAACAACATTCCGATACAGGGACGCTCAATATAGTCATTGCCAGTACCGACACGCCGTCTGATCAAAGGCTGTTCGCCATCAAAAGGACGGAGCAGAAAATCTTCCCGACCTTCACCGGAGTTGCTGTAAACGCTTCCCAAGAGCATTTTTATCACCAACCGGGCATCGTCATTAAAAATACCGGCAGTACCATCAGTTTCCTGCATCAATTTGAATAATGCTTCCGGAGTAACATCATCAGCCAGAAACCACGGATTGCGCGGAACTTCTCCGATTTCATGCTCGAGCATTGCAAGCTCATCTTCATACTCTTTACGCCTATTTTCTTTGAGTCCGGGTTTGCATAACGCCGATTCAAGGTTTTCCATCAGTGCCGCATTGCGACGGTACTCCTTGAGTCGTTGCCGATATGCCGGTTCTTTATCTTTCATCCATTTATAAAACGGATAAAGTGCCGGACGGAAGGTAACGGATTTTCGTTCACCACGGGCAGCGAACACCAGAGCGTACAAATTTGCACGTCCCTCAAAGCCACGTTTACGCTGAAAATAGACATTACGTCCGATTGCCATTCCAACCGCAGCAAGGACTGCTGTTGCCGACATTGCCACCGGAACTTTGCGGGAAAGTGAAATACCCTCTGCCATATTCCGGAGAATTTCCGGCATAGCTTCCAAAGGAAACGGCGGAGGATCATCCAGCTTCATAGTGTCTTTTATCGGCTGCCATTCCTGATATTTGGTTTCTTCCGGAACGGCATTTTCAATAATTTTTATAGTGTCATCAACATTCATTCAGTATTTTTCCTTATATTTTGGCGAATTTGGCGAAATGGCGAATAACAGTTTTTGAAAAATCAACCATTTCATTTTTTCACATCCGGGTTAAGATAAAACAGGCGTTGTCTGACTCCGTTGCTGCTGCGGATTGCACCGGGAGTCCGTGAACTGCGGCTCTCGTTTTTGCAAGCTCCGTCACAGCCGAGCAATTCCAGATTATTACGGAACAGATTGTTTTCCACTTTTTCTGTCCATTCTTCGGCATTGGCACAGTTGACTGCAAGCAGGCAATGAATAGATTTATTGCCGGAAAATGTCAGTGCTGCAATCGGCAGACCTTTATCCAGCATTGCCATAAAGAAGGCGCATTGCTGTTGCAGAGATCTGTTGTCAAACTCCAGTACCGCATAACGGAACTTCTCTACGCAGGCATCTGAAACAAACGTGGGAGTATTGTTGGATTTCATTACCGGATTGCCAGTCAGCGGATTCGGACGGAAGAACTCTGCCACGCACGGCTTGGCAAGATGCTCCTTGACGCTTTTTATGCACCGTTGCTGTTCTGCTGCATTGGCAAGCGGCGTTCCGACAAAGAGCATATCGTCCGGATCATACAAAGACTCCAGTGCTGCATTGAATTCTTTTTCAGTCGGGCCATCCATCAGTCGGTATGGAGAGCGCTCCCACAGTTCACATTCCAGCTCCATTTCAGACAAATTGTTGTATGGCTGGATGATGCTTGCAAAAGCCTTTTCTCCATCAAATCTATCCGGCTGGCGGTAAGTTTGTACCGGTAATACTCCGGAGTCCAACTTTGCGTAGTAGCAGAGTGTTCCGATAGTATGATTGCCGTTCAGATTTTCCCACGCCCGCCGTATTTGATTTCTGTCCTGGTGGCGTGAAGTAATGCTCCAGTTTTCAAATACTTCATACGGTACGCCACAGTTCTTCAGGGCAATACAGATTGATTGCCACGCTTGAGTATCATCAGCTCTACCTTTGTTTATCAGCGGCAGAACCGACATTGCACTTTGATAATCGTTCGTCATTTATTTCTCCAATATGTTTTTATGCTTGGGTATCATTACCCTGTTGACTCTGTCAGGCGTTTATTCCGTCTGCCTGTGGACGGCGTGTTTGCTTACTATGTCATAATGCTACCTCCATTGTGTTCTCATCCAGTTTCTTTCCCGCCTGGCGCCATTTACTACCATCATTTTTGGAGAAATCCGAAATTTTTCACCTCTGCCCAGTTTCTCTCCCGGCTGGACTGGTTTAGTTCCACCATTTTTGAAGAAATCCGAAAATTTTTGTCTCTACCTAGTTTCTCTCCCGGACAAGCCGTTTTAGTCTCACTGTTTTTGAAAAAAATTCAAAAATGTTTGTCTCTCCCAGTTTCTTTCCCGAATGTCCAGTTTTTTTCCTACTGCGTTTGAAAAAATCTGAAAATTTTTGCTCCAACCTAGTTTCTTTCCCGGGCATCCAGTTTTTGTCTCACCATTTTTGAAGAAAATCTGAATTTTTTGCTCCTATTCAGTTTCTTACCAAGAGGACGCAATTTTTTTCAGCTGATTAAAAAAATCGTGACTTTTTTCATGGATAACCATTTTTAGGAGTTCCTGCGGCTCACATATAGTACATATGCAGAAAATCCGAAATCGCTCCAACTTTTTTCAAAAAAATTTTCCACATCGGGTATATTGCCAAAAAATCTGAAATTGTTACCGCTTTTTGGAAAAAAATCTGCCACATCGGGTATATTTCCAGAATTTTTGAAATCGTTCACGCTTTTCAAAACTTTTTTCAAAAAATCTTTCTCTGGCATCCTCCGGCAGACCGGACATCGGCATTTCAACAATACTCTATGCGCCAATTCGCCAAATTCGCCAAATCTCCCCTCTACCGGGGTTATTTCCAAAACAACACCCCGTTGTGTTGCTGCTTTCGGAAAAAATTCCGAAAAACATCATCTCCCACCACTGACTATCGCAATTACCCCCCTGTTTTGTAACACCCTTTTTCAACTTTTTTTCAAAAAAAATTGTCTATCCACTGCTGACTATCGCCAAAACACCCCGAAAAGGTCACACCCATTCGGGACTTTTTTCAAAAAACTTTCATCTTCTACCGAGGTTATTTCCAAAACGACACCCCTTTGTGTTGCCGCTTTCAGAAAAAAATCCGAAAAAAATCTTCTCCACACCACTGATTATCAAGATTACCCCCCTGTTTTGTAACACCCTTTTTGAAATTTTTTCAAAAAATTTTTATCCCTCCACTGTTGACTATCACTTTTTTCTGCTTTTTGTATCATCTCCAATGCTACTTTTTTGAAAAAATCCCCCTCTAACGGTGACTATCGCAAAAGCACCCCCATTTTGTTGCACCCTGTTTTTACATTTTTTAGAAAATCAACTCCACACCAGTGTATATCAGATTTTTTCTTCGTTTTATTTCTGCCTCCTTGAAAAAGTTGAAAATTTTTTCCTCCACACCGGTGACTATCGCAAGAACGCCCCGTTTAGTATCACACTGTTTTGCACTTTTTCTTAAAAAACTTTAGTTTCTATCGGGTTATTCGCCAAAAGTCCTGTTTTTGATCACAGATTTTTCTGAAAAAACAAAATTCTTCCCGAGCGGTAAGAAAAAGCCATAAACAAGTGCGACCGCACCGAAATCTTCCCGAACGGTAACATTCAGCACTGCAGAACGGTAAGAAATATCCACATATTATTGCTACTGAGCTGGATAAGTAAAAATAGTACGCTTAATTATGTATAGTGCAAAGCAAAGCCATAATATACAAGGAGATACATAAAAATGACCAAAGAGCAGATGCAAAAAGAGATCGCCCGACTGAATCACAAAATCGAGATCGAGCTGACGGAAATCAAGAACCTTGCCAACTGGCTGCTTGCCAAGGGGGACGATGCCGACAGCATCACCTTCCACTGCCCGAGCCGGATGATTGCCCAGAGCGAAAGTACGCTCAAGGAACTCATCGCCCGCCGCGACACCCTCAAAGAAATACTCGGGGAGGAATAAGCAATGAAAGTGGAACTCAACATCACCGGCACGGCACAGGCCTGCAACGAGTGGACATTCGCCACTGCGACCGCCAACGGCAAAGAATACCGCATCATGATGGTGCGGTTTGAAGAGCCGAGCAACTACGGCATCCGGCAGGGCAGAATCAGCAAACTCTGGATGAGCAATGTCGAAGGCGGCGAATTCATCAACTATGACCGGGGATGGGATATGCATCCCGCCACCACCGAAGCCAAGGCGGTACTCGCCGCCATAATCAAAAAATTCAACTGAAAGGAAATGCAGATGTCAACATCAGCAGCAATCGGAATCAAACTACCGGACGGCACGGTCAAGGCAATCCGGCTGAACTGGGACGGCTATGTAGCCCACGCCGGAGCGATCCTCGGCGGATGGTACAAAACTGCCGAAGCGGTCAATGCCCTCATCGCCCTCGGCGATCTCAGCGAAATCAATGAAACGGTGGAAAGTTGCGTGGCGTACCACCGTGACCGTGGGGAGCAGTATCGACTCCCCAGAACCTTTGCCAGCGTGGAGGACTACCAGTATTGCGGTATGGGACAGATGAATGCCAATTACCTCTACATCTTCGATGACGGAGTATGGCACGTGTACGGACTCTACAATACATCCGAATGGGTCGGATTGGAAGTAACAAAAAATATGGAGGACTGAATTATGGATCCGTGGTTCAACAAAAAATTCTGTGATAGATGCGGCAAATCGCTGGCTGACGGCTTTTCAATGAGCAGATTTGATACCAGTGCCTTGTGTTTTTGCTGCCTTGAAGAAGAGCATCTGCACCCAGACTATCAGAAAGCGGTGGATGCCGAGCTTGCAGCACTCCGCTCCGGCAATCGTAACTTCGAGGGCATCGGATGGCCCGGCAAAAATGGGAGAGTGAAATAATGGCTGATACCAAGACCAACATCACCGTGCAGCTCACAGGTACGGACGGAAATATTTTTGCGATTATCGCCAAGGTCAGAGAAGCGCTCCGCTGGAACGGACGCTCCGACCTCGTCCAAGAGTTCACCGACTACATCACTAGCAGCAGTTCCTACGAAGAGGCTCTCTGCCGCGTGATGGAATATGTTATCGTAAAATAAGAAGCAGAACTATGCGCGCAGTAAAAATCGATCCCGTCAGCCGGACGGTCACGGAAATCGACCTCAAGAAAAATCCCAACAGCATCCTGCAGGAGCTTTATGAAATCATCGGATGTGACCTTGTGGTACTGGTGCAGATAGACCGGGACATGGTTCTCATCTGCGATGAGGAGGGCAAATGCAAAGATGTCCAGGGGGCGTTCTCCTTCATCGGATGGGGAACGGTCATCGCCGGAACAGCCATCATTCTCGGCGGCAGTGGAGACCGCTTCAAGGCTCTGCCGGAGAACCTCGCATCGTTTGAAATGATAACAGAGTGGGTAGAACCTGCAGATGTTCCGCCGCCGCAGTACACCATTATCAACCTCAACTGAACGGAAAATATGATGAAAACAGTTCTGATTGAAAAGACTTCCAAAAAACTGAAACTTTATGAACTTATAATCACAGCGTTATTATTTTTTACCCTGCTAACCGGCTTCGGAGCATTATACATTACCATCCCGCTTGCAATCACTATATGGAGCATAACCGGGCTGTGTCTGATAGCATTTGTCGCCATCCGCATCGCCATCTGGTGGTGTCATGGATAAGCCAGTGACTATTGATACTATATTGATTAGTTCGGGAAAAAGGTTAGAGAAATCTCGTGATATGATTATCAGATTACTGCAGGAAAACCCATCTCTGTCCGCAAGTGTACTTGCAGAAAAAATTGGAATAACTCAACGAATAGTTGAGCGGCATATCAGCAAATTGAAAGCTGAAGGTATTTTGTTTCGCGATAGAGCTGATAATGGCGGATGCTGGGTAATACTTTCAAATGATAAAAAAGATGTGTGATTATTTTTCTTTGGTTGACAATGTAAAATAATGCTTGATTTCCAATAGCTGTTTACGGTATTCGGTAAATTCAGAATTAGTCTTGTCAATACTCCAAACAAAATTCACCTGTCCAAGCAATTTATCCAAATCATTTTCCGTCAGCTTTTGCCAATCATTCTCCCAAAAGCGATTCAGATAATATATCTTCTGCCGCAAAATTCTGCGTAATTCGCGTGGCGCTTGCAGTTTTTCATTAACTACAATACCTGTTACTTCCTGACGGTTATTGCGCCGCAGAATCCGGATTTTTTCGTTGTTAAGCTGTAAGCCATAAAGATATAATCCTTCTCGGGCAAAAGAGATTAATTTTTCTTTCAGTGCATCACTTATGTTTCCTGATAAAGTAATATCATCCGCATAACGACTGTAATTTACTTTTACCTGACGGCAATGCTGACTCATTACTTCATCAAAATCATGCAACAAACGATTCGCAAGAAATGGACTTGTTACCGCACCTTGAGGTAAATGCCCCTTAAAGGTACATAAGGTTGCAATAAGTCTTGCTGGTTCACGCGCAATGTTTTGATCACGAAAGTATTTCCAGACCAGTTCAAACTTCAGAGACGGGAAAAAATCTTTTACATCAAGTCCGACAATTACCGGCTGATTCAAATGTATTTGAGCATTTTGTATGATATTACGCTTTTTTTCAAATGCTGTTGCAGTTTTTGATGTATGACGGGAAACTAATTTTTGCAGTATTCTGCCTTGAATCTTTTTCAACAACGGATCCGGAGCTTCGATTGTTCTAAACTTACCGTTTTTTTTGGGGATTTGATAAACGGTATAAAACTTTTCCAAATTATAGACAATAAAAAACAGTTGCTTCACGGTCAAACCAAGTTTGCGTGCAAGCATATTTACAGATGTCAGTTTTTCAGAAAGTTTCCCGTTTATCATAATAAAAAAGCAGACACTTTTATCACTCTTAACTCGCTTGGAAAGCGAGGCATTTTCCCTGATATCAGGAGAATGTGCCTTCAAAACGAGCCGCCAACTGTGCATTACTTGCGGAGTTGTCATACTGCAAGTTTGACAACGATGCAAGAGTCGTACAGTCAGGCCGTTTTGAAGGTGCAGGCGACGCCAAGAGCAGGTCAAAATGACCGGTTGCCAAGCGATGCGCTCACAAAATTCCTGAACGGCGACTCGCCGTTCATGTCTGAATTATTCAAACAATGGTTCTGATAAAAGTGCTGCTGTTATCCTTGTGAGTTTATGTTATCGTTCCGGTTCGTGATAATCTCCGTGCGGGTTATTCCGACATCTGGCATTGGTTAAAGACCTGATATCCCGATGAGAATAACCGCAATATTTACAGATATATCTGTCTTTTTCATCGCCCTCATAAGGTTCATGCCAATCTGAATCCGGATTTTTTTGACACCGTCCATTAGTCAAAGACCTGATATCCCGGTGAGAGTAACCGCAATACTTGCAAAAGTAGCGGTCTTGCTCGTCTCCCTCATAAGGTTCATGTCTTTCCCCATCCGGATTTTTCTGACATCTAGCATTGGTCAAAGAGCGGATATCCTGATGAGAATATCCACAATATTTGCAATAAATTTTCGCCATAATTATTTCCTTTCTTGATTTTAGCGGTTAATAACTTGTGAAAAAGGTTACTTTTTCTTTAATTCCTGTAATAATGTTATTGCTTCATATACAGACAATTGGCTTCTCGGTTGCTCAATCCACCAACCGATGCCTCTGCCGATCACACTTAATGCTGCCTTGCGCTTACCACATGAAAAACTTTGAAAATTCGATGTTTCAATCACATATCCATTGTCCATTGTGTCGCGCAAAACAAAATATTTAAATCTCAAAAAATCGTCTCTGTTTTTAACAGGAAATTCCCTCCCATCCAGAATATAATACCATTTATATTCATTGTCAATTTGTTTTTGAATTTCTTCTGCTTTTAAAGCAAAATCATTACTGTTTTTCCAATTAAGCAACTCCTTCCAACTCAAAGCAGAAAAAACCTCTTGATACATTGCCGTAAAGCGATTAAACGCCAATTCATTGAAATAATCAGGATTTGCATTGAGCGTTTTCAAATCATTTTTAACCAAATACAGAAGCTCCTGTGAATCATCGCAGTTATCCGGATAGTTTTCGTCAGGAATAGCCTCTTGCTTTGAGCGGTTGGTTGTTAAAGCAATCGGAACATTATTCCCCGAAGACCAACATTGCATGGCGTTACTGTTGTTGCAGCGGGCTTGCGGATACAGATGATCATAATCCCAAGGACGACTGTCATCATTGAAATTTTTTATATCAGGGAAGTTCTTCAAAAGGTATTTGCCACAGGCTAAACTCACAAAATCAAACGATTGCCCCCAATTGAAAACTTTTTCAAGCCGCACACGGAACAATTGATCATTGGCTTTATCTTGCAGATCAAAAGCATTTTCTTTGAGAGCTGCAAGTTGAACAGTTTGTAACTCTTCCGGAGGGAGTGCCGGAATCAGCCACATATTATAAATACAATCAGCCACAACCTTGGAAAGGTTAAAATCGGAACTTTCTGATTTTTCCACAATATAATTAGTGGCAGCAATGAGAGCATTTTTTACCTCATTGTTTTGCCGACTGGGAACACTATACCACCAAAGCATGAACATTGTTCCCAACAATGCTCTGCCGTTGATATCATCCCGTTTAAGCAACAACAAGGCCATGCGGATTACTTCAGAGGGCATATTATTCAGATGCAGAGGAAGAACTGCAATTCTGTTTTGTGTTGCGTTAAATTTATCCACAAGATTTTGCAGTCTATTCAGTCTGGCGACAATATCGTTCAAAACACTGCTTATTTTTTCAGAATCATTATTTTTGTCCTGAAAAAAACTTTTGATACTTCCAGCGTACCAATATTTAGCCAAAGGTTGCCCATATAATTCATTTGCCAATATCTGCAAAATGATTTGAGCAGTTCTTGCAGAATTGTTTCCAAGAAAAGCAGATGCTGCTTCAAATTGTTTACGCGGCTTTTCAATTCCAATAGAAAGAAGAGCATTCTTTAATGCTGAATACGCCAATTCATCTTGTGAAAAAGGAGTGCCTTGAGAATTCATACGCAAAAAGAATGTATCGATCCACTCCGGATCGGGTGTTGCCGTAATATTCTCACCTGTTCCATTGGCCACAAGTACCTCTCCGATATTGCCAATGATGGGAATTACCGGCTGTGTGATTGCTTTTTTTATTTTCTCCTGCAAATCAAACCAATAACTTTTTTCATTGTCAGAAAAATCATCCGGTGGCAAAGTGTCGTGCAACAAGGATTGGAAAGTTACCATTTTTACAGAATGACAAGGGAAAGGCTTTATATATCCGGCTTTCGGTTTACGGAACAATCCACCTTGATCCCAATTGTTGGCAATTAAAACATTGCGCCGTTCACTGATTGAAAGACGAGGAGCTGATTTTTCATTGTTGTTAAAATGAAAACCCCATGGGTGAGAATCTGTAGTCCAGCGGAAAAGATATTGCCGATTATAAATGTTTGTTTTAGTTTCACTATCAAAAATACCGCACCACAACACACCATATCGGTTGTCGTTGGCGACATTGACTGCGTGCCACCGTTGCTGACCATCCAATAAGATAACTTCACCGCCAATTTCAGCAGCAGTAAAAATTCCGACAGGGATATTCCGCAAAAGAGAATCCCAAAACACTTCTATTTGAGCCGCATTCCAGACAAGACCACGCTGAATATCCGGAATAACAACCTTTTTTTCTTTATTCCATTGCCAAATATCAAGAATACTGGCAAAATGGCATGAACGATTATTTAAATTTGACATTAGTTATTTCCTTCTGAAAAATACTTTGTCAGATGCGGACGTACCTTCAGTAATCTTTCTTTTTCTTCATCGCTGATTTCATCCCATTTATTGCATTTGTCAGCAAATCCAGGACGCAAATCTAACAAGATACTCCAATCATTTCCACTTAATAAATTCCAGTCGCATTTATCGGCAAATTGCGGTTGACGCCGTAACAACCAGCACCAGGCTGAACCTTTAAGTTTGCTCCAATCGCATTTATCGAAAAATTGCGGTTGTTTCTCCAAGAGCAATCGCCAATTCCAGCCATCAAGTGTACTCCAATCGCATTTATCGGAAAATTGTGGCTGTTCTTGCAATAACCAGCTCCAAGAAGAACCGTCAAGTTTATCCCAATTACATTTGTCGGAAAACTGAGGTTGTTTTTGTAACAGCAAGTTCCAATCCCAGCCTTCAAGTTTATCCCAATTGCACTTATCTGCAAATTGTGGTTGTTTTGATAATAAACTGCTCCAAGCGTCGCTATCGAACTCATTCCATCTGTCATACTTTACAGATAATTCCGGATGAGATTCCAACACGCACGCGGCAAGTTCTGCATGGAGCTGTGAAATCTCAAGTTTCACTATTTTATCAGGATACTTATTAAAAATTTGTTCAAAGTAACCTCGATGCATTTTGCTCCAGTCGCACTTATCAATGAACTGCGGCTGTTTCATGAGTAAGTCACACCATTGTTTTGCTGTTAGTTTGTGCCAATAACTTACCGTTGTTCCCGAAATAAGGGCATCAGATATTTTGCAACAATCGCATTTGTCAGCAAACTGGGGCTTTTTTAACAACAAGCGCACCCAGTCGCTACCACTCAAGGTGTCAAATTCATCGTTTGCAACATTGGCATTTTCATCTTGCAGCAATAAATCAACTAATTTTTTGTTTGCCATAGCCACACCTTTTGTCATTTACCGTTTTTATCGTTAAAATACTTTGTCAGATCGGGATACATTTCCAAAATAATATTTTTAACTTTTTCGGATATTATGGCGGTATTGCAATATTCAATTAATTGTGGTTGTTCTAAAAGTAAATCATACCAGTCTTCTTCATTAAATTCTTCCCATTTGTTACATCTATATGAAAATTGTGGTTGGTTACTCAATAACCAGCTCCAATCAACGCCATCAAATTCGTTCCATTTATCGCATTTGTCTGCAAACTGCGGTTGCTCTGATAATAAAACGTGCCATTGGGCACCGCTAAACTCTGGCCATTTATCACATTTATCCGCAAATTGCGGCAAGACTTGAAGCAGGCGAATCCAATCCCATGAGTTTAAATGATTCCAGTTGCATTTATCGGCAAAT
Organism: Lentisphaeria bacterium; assembly: GCA_017456805.1. The sequence continues at coordinate 136,364 of JAFTIQ010000013.1, read as the reverse complement.
TGAGGTTGTTGCCGAAGCAAATCCGACCAATCATCTCCATTGAGTTTATCCCAACTACACCTATTGGCAAACTGTGGTTGATGCTTGAGCAAAAACATCCATTCTCTGTTGCTGAATTTATTCCATTTGTTACACTTATCAGCAAAGCGCGGTTGTTCCACAAGTAAAAAACACCAATTACTAACAGAGAAAAATTCCCAGATATTGCATTTGTCGGCAAATTGAGATTGACAACGAAGAAGATTTGCCCAGTCAATGTCATTAAACATTTCCCAGTTATCACATTTGTCTGCAAACTGCGGATATTCCATTAAAAGATTTCGCCATTCGACATGGTTAAGCATAGTCCAATTACACCGATCAATAAGTTGCGGACACTTCTTAAACAAGACCGGATAAAAAAGACTGGGTGCAAATAAAGGACCGATAACGCAAGATGTGACGTATTCAAATTCTTCTTTTGTCAAATCGCCGTTGAATAACGATTTTTTCAGAGTTTCTTCATCTTTATTTTTGCTCTGACAAAACTGTTTCCAGAATTCTTTTTGCTTTTTATTCATTTCAGCAGTCCTTCTTTATTTTTACAATTTCAGATTTTCCGGGCAACAAAAAAGAGCATGCCCGAAATCACCGTATTTCATAGAAGGTACTTGCAAAACCTAAAAAGCAATACGACAAAGTCGGACACGCTCCGCTATGTTTTTTTCAAACACAGGAACTGCCCTGCTTGTGCCGCATTTGCTTTTTCGAAAAGGTTGCAAGTTTTTCTATAAAAATGCGATCATCTGTAATTGTACCGGATTGATTACTCAATCCTGATTTAACATAATGCCAATTACAGATTTTACAAGCACTCTGCCGCAAAATTTCTAAAATTTCACAAGCACCGCTAACATATAAGCAAAAACCGTGCCAACTTGATTTCATGCAGAAAAAGCAGTTATTGATAAGCAAAGAGACTTCAAATTTTAACAATGCCATTCAAATATTGAACATTTTCAGAAAAAATACTCTTGAGCGTGTTGACAAAATTCTGCTATATCATTGAATTTGTATGCGGCGTATTGATCGTATTGAGTAGGTTGTTTATTTACGATAATGATTTTGCCGTGATTCAACTTTACCGCCATAGGCAAGGTGCATACCGGCGGAACCGACAGACTGCTGCCGATAATCAATGCAATATCTGAAGTTTCAAAATCATGGAACGCCTGTTCCAAAAGTTTTTCATTCAGCTCCTCATTAAAGAAAACAACATCCGGCTTGACTAATCCGCCGCAATGGCAATATGGAACTTTGCTTTGAGCAAGTAGCTGGTAAATTTCTTCATTCGTAAAATAAAAATTTCCGCATTTCATGCAGCTGTGGCTGTTGAGTTGTCCATGCAATTCGTATGCTTTTGCTCCGGCTTTTGTGTGCAGTAAATCAATATTTTGCGTATATAGCACATCCAGAATGCCGCGCTTTTGAAGTTCAGCCAATGTAATATGACCGACAGACGGAGTTTTTTCCAACATCGGATACATATACTGCAAAGCAAAACGGTAAAAGATCTCCGGGTGCTGAACAAAAAATTTCAAATCCAATAAGGTTTGCCGATCATATCCTTCAAATGTTATATTGTTGGTGTAAAATCCGTTTTTCCCACGAAAGTCCGGGATGCCGGATAATGTTGATATTCCAGCTCCGGTCAATGCAACGATCTTCTCTGCATAATCGAACAATTCAAAACAATCAATATACTTTTGCTGCATAATCATAATCTTCCTGTCATTGAATCGGGCAATCGGGGCAGTATTCTCTTCTGCCGCATTTGGGGCAATTTGCTCCGCGCCATACAGAGTCGAACTGCTCTGATAATGGCTCGATCAAACTGGGTTCATCGGTCAATATACCGTTTTCAAAGTTACGGCGGTTTTCGCCTTTTGCTCCCATTCCCGCTCCGGTCAAGTTGGCACTGCCGAAGTAGGCTTGTTTACCGTCAATAATGATACATTTGAAGTGTACCCTTGGGCAAAGCACCCGTTCCAGATACTTGTGCAATCTGGGATAACGGTCAAAGTCTTCCCGGAACGGCTGACCGGGTTCTTTAGCGTGGATGAGGCGGATCTCCACACCTTTCCCGATCAATTCAGCAAGGATTTTCAGAAACGGAACCATTTGTCCGTTCTGTGAGACATACATATCTTTGATGTCAGCAGTGGCAATCCACAAAGTCTTTTTTGCTTGCGGAACGAGTTTGGCGATGATTTCGGTATAAATCATTCGGTCTTGAATAAATCTGGTTGCCATGGGATTTCTGCCTTTCCGTAAAATGCTTTTTTCTCAAATTTATATGCGGCGTACATCTTATCGCCATAACAAAAGTGCCACCATTCCAGCGGGTAATTGACAAAGCCCGCTTGGGTCATGGCGTTGTAAAGGATAAAACGGTTACGCTGTTGACTGCGGTTCAACGCATTACTCCAGGTGGGAGTTTGCGGCGTAAAAGTTAAATATCTGCTTCCGCAATCTACCTCTTTTCCGCAATAAAAAAGCGTTACATCCACCGCACCGCCGGTAGTATGTCCGCTGTCGGCTGCGACACGCTGCTTATTGCCGAACTTTTCCCGTAAAGCAAGCTGTTCGGTTTCGTTGCGGAACCCGCTGACGACCTTCAATGCAAAATGCGGTGGCAACACTCTTTGAGCATTTTCCAACATAGCGGCAACGCGTTTACGCACCCAGACTCCCTGATACTTAACAAGTTCTTCGCCGCAATCCTCGACGGTAACTTTATTGATAAAATACGCAGGAAGCACCTTGCGGAAGTCCCACTTGACCAGAAAATAGTTGTAATAAAGCCGTAAAAATTTAACCATTTGTACTCTCCATTGCTATTGGCTTATATTGAGAGTGTTTACTGAAAAATTCCTGTATCCGCATCGAGCCTTCTTCATCTGTTGCCGCCAGAATAGCTTTTTTTATACACCGTTTGCAAGCAGTTTCGTGCAATGCCAATTCTATGTAGGTTTCGGCGATTTCCAAAAGGCTGCGGACATCGGAATTGTTGCACTCCGCTTCCAGAAGACAACGGATGGCATTATCCGGATTTTTGAGATACCACGCCCACGATTTAGCACACAAAGCCGCATGATTGGTAACGCTTTTTTGTGAATAACGTTCCGCTTCCCGCAGCAAGCGCTCCGCTTCAACAACATCGCCTTTTTCTGCCAGCAAAGCTACCTGTACAAAATATTCAGAGTATCTCATTTATTCCCCTTGTTTTTTTTGAGCAAAAAATTGTTGCAATATTTGTATATTTTCCAATTCATCCCATTGCCGCTCCGGAGCACCTTCTTCATCCAGATTTAATATTCTGGCATTTTTCATACCCAACAGCAACGGAGAATGGGTCGCTATAATAAATTGCATTCCACAATGCGCGGAAAGCTCTATAAACTCCATCAACTTAAGTTGAAAAGAGGGTGATAAACTGTTTTCCGGCTCATCCAGCAAATAAACACCTTCGCCATCAATTTTGGAGATAAAAAAATCCAGTGCTGTTTCGCCATTGGAGTTCGGTTTGGAAAAATGCTGTGCGTACTTGGATATATAAGCGGATGATGATTGGCGCAAGCGTCTGGTATCATCCCGATCTTTTTTATATCGCTCAAAATCATCAATACCTTGCAACGGCTGGATTTGATAAGTTCCTCGTGAAATATCAGCTCTTTTGTTGAAAGCCTCATTAATCAAAGCTGATTGTTTTTTGCCGATATCATTATTTATATTACGAATTTTGAAACAATGCTGAAAGACGTCATCGCTGGAAATGATATCGCATTTTTTATCATCATCGTCAAAATCAGAATGAATAGAAAGTTGGCAAAGTTCTGCAAAAAACGAAAAAAACGGGGAGCTGTTGATGTGGGTTCGCCGCCCGATATTCATTTTTTCTGCAATAAGATTCAGTATAGTGGACTTTCCGCTGCCATTATTGCCGTAAAGAATTGTCAAAGGGGAGAAGTCTAAATTCAACCCATTGGGAAACAAACCAATAGGATAGTACTCATTATTCTCAAAAAAACTTAATTTGGCTCGAAAATTATCACCATATTCAATTATGTCTTTAATGACAGAATCCGATGGAATTGAAAAATTTCTGAAATAGCTGCTCATAGTTTTGCCTCTTTTATTATTTAAAAAGTTCATCTTTTTTTTCTTCATTCAAGTACTTTTTATACCAGTTTGCCAGATCGGCGTGATCTTGTGGGACTCTGGCTCGTTTTTCGGCATATTCCAAAATTTTCCGCAAAGTGTCAGTGTCATCCGGCATTAACCGTTTCCAATCCGGGAGTAAGCTTGAGCCAAAGAGTGCGGTTGAACCAATAGCTTTTGCCCGTTCCTGCAACGCTTGCTTCAGACTGCGGCGATAACTTCTGATTTGTGAAGTTGTTGCGGCAATGAGTTTTTGGACGGTGAATACCTGTCTATTGGTAACAACAACAAATTCTCCGTACTCCATCGCCACTTTCATAAAACGCACCCGTCTGCGCGGGAAACGCTTATTGAAATCCTCGATCTTAACTGAAAGTTCAAAGATGAACTCAAAAAGATCATCCGGGCAATCAATAATATTTTTCGGATTGTCTTTAAAATACTTGTAAAGCATCGGAGCTGTCGCCAACAGCTTTTCTTTTAACTCCTGTCTCATTTTAATATCTTCACTATGATTTCTTTGAGGGCTTGACGGATTGGTTTGCTGTATTTTACCGTAATTTCAAATTTGCATGCCAATTTACCGTGTTCAATCGTGTAATAACTCCAAGTTGCTTCAGTCCAACCGCAGGGCGATTCTACGATCAAACCGTTGCCGGATTTGTACAATATGCCGAAAACATCTCCTGCTTTGCGATATTTTCCATTATCCTTCCGCATGACTGCCCAGCCTTCACCACCAGAACCGTTTTCGCCATTGAAAATCAAAAGTTCTGCATTACTATCGCCATCCAAATCACTGGTGATGACTTCTGTTGCAGTGGCCTGTCGGAGTTGGCGTATATCGGCATCATAAACAGCAGCACATTCCGCTGGCATTGCGTTAAACGGTACAACTTTTTCTTCCAGCGGTTCCGGGGAAATTCCTGACAGCACCACCGCCAACACTCTCAATAAAACAGTATTCATTTTTACCTCCATTGGTTTTCTGTCAAACCATAAAGCAAAAAGCGTGCCAACTTATTTTTGTGCGTAAACCCCGGAGTGTAATGGTCAATTTTTGACAGGAGTGTGCAAAATATGAAATCAGACGAGAGTGTGCTTGCCTGAAATATACTTTGGCACGCTATTTGCTTATAAACAAATGTAACCTTAACATGGAGGATAAAATGAACGTTGTAGAAGAATTGAAAAGAAAACTGGAAAATGCCGATTCGGATGAAATCAGAGTTTTGGAACAGACGGAAGAAGCGGTGTACTGGTTCTTGCTCCTGGCAGAATATCCGGAGTTTGTTCCAGAGAGCAGCTGGTGGTTCGATTTACGTAATCGTTGTGATCTGCCGTGGAGTAAACTGCTTGCCGCCCAACCGCAGTTTGAAGAATATTGCCATTGGGAAAGTGTCAGCCGTTTGGAATTGATGATTCTGGCATACCGTACCCCGGAGATTTTCAAGAGAAAATTTCCTCAAGGCAGAGCACACGATTTGTACGCTTTTTTGACTTCGTTGGAAAAATCCTGTTTGCTCTCTCAATTACCGGAATACGCCGAATTTATTGATTGGGATGAAATCAATGCGGAATTTTCTATCGGCAACTGGTTCAGTCTTCTTGCCGATCAGCCGCAGTTTGAAATTTATTTTGACTGGTCAAAAGTTGAAAAACGTCCCAACCACTACTGGGATATGCTGCTGAAAAAACAGCCACAGTTCGCCATTCACTGCGACTTGAAACAACTCTACCCCAACCAGCGCCGCAAACTTTTGAAACATCAGCCGGGGATTTTTGGAGAATGAAAATCAGAGTTTTACCGAGAATATTTTTTGAAAAGATCAAAGGAACACCGACCGAAGTCGAGTTATTGGCAAAAGCAAAAATCATCAGCATAAATTCCAGTTGGGGATTTGACGATACGCCGCCATTTTCGGAAGAATTGCTCAACCACCCGCATTTGCTGACTTTGACCTTTGACGATATCTGCAATGAGCCGGAAACTCCGGAAGATTTGGGCAATGCAGTGTTGTTCAATGAAGCTATGGCAGAACATATCATGCGTTTCGTCGATGACGGCAAACTGCCGCTGTTGGTACATTGTACCGCCGGAATTTCCCGCAGTGGAGCAGTCGGAGAGGTGCTGAACTGGTACTTCAACCGCTATCTCGAACGCAACGCCCAAGATGATGAAGATTTTACACAAAACAACCGACAAATCCAGCCCAACACCATCGTAAGAAAAATAATGCTGAAAATATTACAAGAATGAAAACAACTTCTTTATTTTCTTTGTCTTCCTTTCTTAGAAAGAAAGGAAGGTATATGGCTTTCTTTGTTTTACTTTCTTTCACCGGGAAAGAAAGTAAAATGAAAAATCTTATATCCGTTGCTCAATACCCGAAAAGCGAAATCCCGGAGCGTTATATCCGCATCCGGGATTTGAAAAAAGCGTGTATAATTTGCCAACATTGGACAAGCCGCCGCGATCTGCGTAAAGTCCACACCCGCTACTACCAACTCCCCAACGAAGAGTTGAGCAAAGTAATCAATGATTATTTGAAGAAATCGGTCAATCTTTGGTCATTCTCTTTTATAATGTAAGAGCGAGGTTTTCGTGCAGCAGGATGCAATAATCGTTTAATTTCAATTCCGGAACGTTTAAAATAATAATTATACAATCTCTCAGCCTCACAGCCAAAGCAAACTATTTTGGTTGGCTTGAAAATCTCAATTTCTGCTTTCAACCATTTCTTACAGCAATTTTTTGATGCTTCATAGTTTTCTGTATATTTGCATTTTATGCAGTTTGTTATATATACATTTCCAAGTGAATATTTTTGCATTAAGTAAGCAAAATAATTTCCATAGGGATTTTTCGCAATTATGTTTATATCGTCATCTCCTGGCCATGATTCACAATTTGGTGTAAAATAAAAGTGTTTTACAGGAGGCTTTTTGGTGATGTTATCATATGTAACGCTATCTCCATTCCCATAATCGCTGCCGGGATTCTCCAAAAGGAACATAATAGGTTCATTGTTTGTGAATGTGGTTTTTTCCTGTATCACTTCCTGATACACAGAAGAATGACAACCATGGCTCATCAACACTTCATCTTCGGAAACATTCCTTTTGTCTTCACATTCTGTACAGAATCCATAACACACCAGTTTGCTTTCGTCATCATAGCGGTTTTGTATTGGAAAATTATCCTGATATTTCAACAAATTCTTAAAGTTTAAGTTAAAAAGTCGTTGTTTGATGTCTTCTTCATTCATTTTCTTTTATCTCTCCTTGAGGTTGATATATGGTTCTTGAAATCGTTTTGGCTTAATCCAGCCTTTGTCTGTCTTTTTCTCTACATAGCCATCATGCAAACGGTATTCCCCTGCGCCCATTTTTCCTTCAATGGCAGTTTCTTTCCCATTGGCATCAAGAACAGTATACCAGGCTTTGTACCCATTGGGGACAGTAAAAACTTCATCTTGTTCGAATAAATCGACAGAAGTATTCCATCCTGCTTCAAAAGTGCAACTATTCTCCCGAAATGAAACCTCAACTTTATACTCAGAATAATCTTCCATAAGCACCTCACTAACTCACTCGCTTATTATACCATACTACCTCACAAAAAACAAGTGATTATTTGAAGAAAAAAAGTTTTTACTTGATTTCAGGATTTTGAGAAATCACATTTTTCACTTCTGTAATACATTCCTGAATGATTTTCTTAAAACTGTCGAAGTTATCTTTTTCCCATTGGGCGGCAAGAAAGTCTGAATCAAACCAGTTGCAATCAAACTCCTTTTCTGTGATATATCTGTATGCAATCCACCAATTTGTTGCGGGCAGAAAACCATCTAACTTACATTTGGTGAACCCGTCATTTTTTTCCTTGCGCGAAATCCCATAGAAACAACTTCCGTCACAATAGCGGAATCCGATTTTATACGGTTTGTCCGGATAAAAGTCAATGGCAATACCGCAGTTGTCAATCGAAAGATCAACAGCTCCGATGTACTCACGAAGCAGTTTCTGCAGGATTTCGATTTTGGCATTGTCAAAACTTTGATTGATACACGCTGCAGCTTTGAACGATTTTACATCGGCAAGAATTGTTTTGGTCATATTGTTGTTCACGGTTCCATCTCCCATAATTGTGTTTTTGATAAAATCGGCATACTGTTTACAGAAATCTGCGGCAGAAGTTGCCTGCACACCGGCACATTCTTCGAGCCATTTACAGATCGTTTCTGTATAAGAAATTCTTGTGTATTCAAGTTAGCCATTCGCCTAGATTTATAGGTAAAAGCCCAATTTTTATTACGATGTGCACCAAAGTACCAATGTAGTAGCAAAAGGGTAGTCAAGCGTTGTTGTCCATCTAGCGGAATTAAAATTTCGTTATTTGCTTCCGCACTCTTCTTTACACCAAAAACAAAATCAAGCTCTAAAGATTTTTCATCCCCGGTTAATACTTCGATCAAATTCGGTACAAAATTCTTGCGGACTTCTTGGCCTTGCTCATTATCTCGTCCCTGAGCATATTCCCTCTGTATCAACGGGATGGTTATATTGTAGTCGCGAATCAGCTCTGCAAAACTTTTTTTATTGCAATCAATATCACTCATTTTCATTCTCCGTTTTATCCTTAATTCCATAGCCGGCAGCATTAACCAATCCAGCCAAGGCATCTGCAATAGCCATACGGTAATCTTCAGCATCTTGTTGTGTCCATTGCGTTATGGAAACTGCCATTTGGGTATAATACTTTGTAAACACATTACGAGTACAAGGTGGAATAAAGATATTTTCGGTACAATTTTTATCTGTATCTATAATTCTTCGCCGCTTAACCGGAAAAATGGCGTTGTGATAACTGCGGTTTGTATAAGAATCCTTGGACTTTTGGGAATAGAAGGTTTCAGACCCCTGCCCCAAACAGAAATGCTGTGGTATCTTGAAACGTATGGATACCCGATTCTGCTTTTTCCGATACAATTTTTTGCCTGGAAAACGTTTTTTTCTCTTTACAAAGAACAAACGCAGGAAAATGAGAAGTATTTATATTTGGCGATCTCGCAAATTGTTTCAATGATAATGCTTTCACTGTTTTGGATCATGTTGAGATACGTTGTTGGCTGGGCGTATGCGACATGATTTGAATGGTGCTGTTTTCAGACTTCCCATCCTTCTCTTTGGAAGGTCCGCTGTGCTCCAATCAGCAAAAATAGTAAGATATCTGATTTTATTGTATCAAAATCGTAAAATGATGCAAAATTCTGAAGTTTTTCCGAAAAATTGATATTTTTTTGCTTGACATGTGAAAAAGATATGCTATTTTTAAATCTGAACCAAAAATAGGTCAAAACAGGAATTATCATGCGCGATAATCAGGGAAAACAGACGGAACTGGTCAAAAGGGAGATTGTGAATTACATCACAGATCACCGTTTGACGGTGGGAAAACGGATTCCGACGCAGGCTGAACTGAGGAAATTACTCGGCGTTGGAAATGCTGTGATCAGCCGTGCGATTCAAGCACTTACTGAAGATGGAATTCTGGAAAGCAAGAGCCGCAGCGGTGTGATTGTCCGCAGCACAGAAGTTGAAGGATATGGCGGACGGAATATCGGAATCATCTGTCATCATGATATGGAATATACCGTTGCAGCAAGTATGATGCAGGCTTTATCCGTGATCCTCAATCAGCGGGCGTGCAGTCTGACTTTGTTTGTCAAAGGGGATAAAGAACGGAAAGATGTTTATCAACTGAAAGAGTTCCGCGGTGCCGAACGGGCAATTCAAAATCATGAAATCGACGGATTGTTTACGACAGTGTTTCTGGATGAAGAAAGTGAAGAATTTTGCAGAAAACAGAACCTTCCACTCTGCTGTGTAGGTTTTCAGAAGAAGAATCCGGAAATCGGAAGTGCAAAATTCGATATCAGCCTGACTGAGGTTCTGGAAAAGGTGCATCAAAAGGGATTCCGCCGTCCAATGCTGGTTCACATGGGGCATCCTTACGCGCAGAAAGCACGGGAAAATTTCATGAAGTGCGCTCATCTGTTTGATTTTGGAAAACAGAAGGCTGAGGCGTTCTGTCAGGTGATCAGGGAAGATGCTTCCTCATCCTGGGATCTGGAAGAAAACATGAACAAGGTAATGGATCTTGTTCACCGGCTGACCGGAAGCAGCAAGGAAGAGCGTCCGGATATTTTCGTGATTCTTGACGATATTATTGCAGGATGGGTGGGGCTGGAATTGCAATGTTCTGATTGGAATCCGGAAATCCTGCATACGGAACATTTGCAGATCGGTTCCTCCTGGCCCTTGCGCACCCGCGGTGATTATTACGAGTGTGACATCCAGGAACTGGCGAAAACGGCTGCTGATCTGCTGCTCTCCATGATCAAAGGGACTCCCCCGGAAAATATCCACGTCAAGCTGCTTCCTCCCTATCGGGAAAAAGTAATACGCAAATGAAAGGCTGAATTCATGACAGATTACTCATTTTGCAGAGTTACCAGAAAAATCGGAAAAATACTGATCGACAAAAACACCGTTCCTCCCGAATACGGAACCGTTTATGTTGACAGCGCATTCCCGTTTCATCATAACGGAAAGATCATGATGACGGTTCTCCTTTATGATGGGAAAGGATATCAGACAGCCCTGTTTGAAAGTGAGAATTACATTGACTGGAAGTTCGTTCAAATCATATTCGGACGGAACCCTGAAAAACCGCATCTCCGCTGGAATGCAGCAATCACCTCCATCCTGCGCGATCATCAGCTGTTCGGACCCGGAACGCTGAAAAAGGTGGATGGGTATTATATTGCAGCCTATACTTCTTATCCCCTTCCCGGTTACGAAGCCGGTGCGGGGCGGATCGGACTCGCCCGCAGCAGAGATCTGCTCAGCTGGGAACCTGATGACGGAATCCTTTTTCCTGAAGATGGCGAAGAATGGGAACAGGGCGGACTTTATAAAACATGCCTTTTGGAAATCAATGGAACATACTATCTTTATTATAACGCAAAACGCAAAGAAGCTCCGAACAAAGAACAAACCGGTTTTGCTGTCAGCAAAGATCTGAAGGTCTGGACCCGTTCCGGGAAAAATCCTGTGATCGGCAATCAGATCTGCGGAGAGTTCACAAACTTCTTTGCCTCTGATCCTCAAGTATTTGAACATAACGGAAAATATTACTGTTTCTTCTTCGGGAACTCAACGGTTCCTGAATACAGAACTTGCGAACTGGTTGCATCGTCCGATGATCTGGTTCACTGGAATGCATGGGAAGAACGGCTCATTACCCACGGCGAGCGCGGAAGCGTGGATGATATTCATGCTCACAAACCGGGGATCCTTACAGGGCCGGATGGAACATTATACCACTACTATACCGCTGTCAATTCCAAAAATGAACGGGGAATTGCTCTGGCGGTCACAGATCCGGAATAAAGCAAATAACATAGGAATCAGAGGAGCATTTATGAAAAAAGAAACCGTTATCCTGAAAACGGCGGAAAGAATAAAGATTCTGGGAAAGATCCTGACCTTCGGAATTCTTGCAGCCGCCGCATCTGCAGCCGGAAATCCATTACTGGAGATTTCTGACAACAAGAGTCATCGTCTGGAACTCCAGCCGGGCACACAGAAAATGAATGCTCAGCTGTTCCTTGATAACAAAACAGCAGGCGCAATCATTCCCGGAAGCGAAAACTGGCACTTGACTGATAAGGGTTTCACCATTGCCGCCACAATCAAACTGAACCGCAGACGCCCGAATTTCGGAACAGGATACGGCCCGGATGGAAAATTCCTTTATGATCATGATATCATTGCCTCCAAAGGGGATGAATTCGTGTTCGGACGGCGCAGCGACCGCTGGAGCGATCAGCTCTATTTCAATTTCAAACGGAATGGACAGTGGAGTGTCCCTCTGGTGGGAACAGCCGCAATTCCTCCTTACGGAACTTATGCTCACGTTGCCATCACCGTGACCAGAGAGGATAACTCATTCCGCGGACAGAACGGATATATCGCGGTCTATTATGTCAACGGAGAACCGATGCGTGAACAGATGATCAACTCTTTCGGCCCGGTCACGCCCTCCAATGAACCCTGGATCATCGGAAGCGGAAAAGGAGTGCGGAACGATCATTGGAGTTTCGGGGGAGAATTGACGGATATCCATTTCTATGACCGTCCGCTGAATGATGAAGAAGTTCTCGCGCTGGCAGTAAAATCCAAACCGGCACAAATCGCCAAATCCGGCGGAACTCCTGTGGACCCCGCGTTGAAAAAACGGTTTGATGAAATCGCAAAAACAGCCTCGTCCGTCGGAAAATGGCTCCTTGAAGCATTGGAACAGAATGTCAAAAATGGTGCATCCCAAAAAGATACGATGCAGATTCTGAACAAAAACAGAACGTTGTTTGCGATCGATTCCGTTGATAAATTCGCAGATGCATGGAATAAATCAGCAGTATCAGTCAAGCTCTATTCAAAGAACGGTGCGATCCTGATGCTCAATACCGGCAAACATTCTGCCGGATCCCCCATCGCCGGATGGTTTGACGGCAAACGGAACGCAGAGATCTTCGGTAACCTCCGTCCCGGATGGATCCTTAAAGCGATCCGGGGAACTCAGCCTGTAAAAATGGATTCCGCCAGTGTTTCTTATGAATTGATCCCTGATCCCGCAGATTTCTGCAAAGGAACCATCCTCTGGCATGATCCTGGAAAAATCAAAGCGGTCTCTGAGTACCGTTTCGATGGAAAACGCCTGGAAATGAATCTGAAAATGGAGTCCCTCGACCCCGGATTTTATCTGGAAGAAGTCACATTCCCGGCAAGCCGCTTCCGCCGTCTGAAAAAAGGGACAGATCACCTTCTTACTCCCCAGATGAGCGGTGTGGTTCATGACAATCCCACCAATCGTGAAATTCCCCAGCCGTGGAAAAATTATCCCAACGGCGAATTGAATATGCAGTTCCATGCCTACTATGATGACTTGGGCGGAATTTATTTTGCCCAGGAAGATCCTTATGCTGGAAATAAGAATTTTGTGCTGCGCAGCCGGGGCGGTGAACTGGAAATGCTTTGGACTCATCCCGTTTCCTATATGCCCGCAGAAAAGGGCGGCAGAAGATTTGAACTCAGCGGAAACGGCGTTTGGGAACTCTTCAGCGGAGATTGGTATGATGCAGGACGGATCTATCGCAGATTCCTTGCAGACAAGGCTCACTGGTGGATCAGGGAACTGCCCAGAAAATCCACTCCGGAATGGATGCGGAACAATACCCTCTGGATCCTTCAGCTGGTCTTCAATGAATGGGATTGGTATGATACCGTTGCAAACCTGAAAGAATTGAGAGACTATTTTGAACTCCCCTTCGGTCTGCATTATTATGAATGGTTCGATCTGAAAAAAGGTTCCTTCCCCCATTTCTACACAAAATCCTCCGCACTTCATACGCTGGTGGAACTGAAAGATGCGGGAATCTATCTGAAACCTTATACAGATAACAGAACATGGTCCACTATGGATGGAGAAATGCCCGGAGAAGAAAAGAAACGGTACGTCTTCCAGTTCGACCCCATCGCAAAGGTTTATGCAACGAAATCAAAAGAGGGCGAAATGACTCTGGAAGGCGGACGCTACCGCTGCGCCGTGATGTGCCCCGCCGTCCCGGAATGGCAGCAATTCATCTATCACATGGTGGAACGTCTCGCAGGACACGGATTCCAGGCGGTTTATCACGACGAAGTGACTACCGCTCAGCCCATCCCCTGCTTTGATCCCAACCATGGTCATCCTCTGAATTCCCCCAGAAACTGGCTGGAACTCGGCTACTGGAAAATGTTTGAAAAAATCGCAACGCTCCGGAAAAAATATCCTGATCTCTGCCACGATTCCGAAGATGCCTCCGAACCTTATATGAAATATCTGGATGGGGTGGGCCCCTTCCGCTGGACCAATCCCGGACAGGTACCGCTTTTCGCTTCCATTTACGCCGGACGCACCCAGTTCAACGGACGGCTTTATGATCATGTCAAACCCGGCGAAGCAGAATCCTTCTTCGATAAAATGGCGGTTCAGATCGTAAACTCTGAACAGATGGGATGGTTTACTGCAAGTTTCCTGAACGATCCGGAACGCAGACTCTATACAAAACGCCTGATGCACGTCAGAAAAATGCTCCTGAATTATTTCAATGAAGGAGAAATGGAACGGCGGCTGAAATTCCGTTCTCCGGAACCGCAGCGGACCGTGATCTGGGGCGCGTTGAACAAACCGGAACGGATCGTGAACCCCAAAGTACATCATTGCGTCTTCCGAAATAAAGATGGCGTCAGAATGATTCTGTTCGTAAACTCCTCACCGGAAACGGTCACAATCTCTCCGATCATTCCGGCGGAATACGGAAAAGTTGCTGCATGCAGCGGAAAAAATACAGCTCCGGAATATCTCTCCGGCGATACAGATTTGACGATTGCCCCGCGGGAAACTGCTGTCTGGGTCGCATCGGACGATCCCGCCCTGCTGCGTGTGGAAGCAGAACGCATCAGCAAAGATCTTCACCGGATCCATAACTTCACCCCGGGAGAACTGGCAATCAACAGAAAAATGACTCCCCAGAAAGTTCCCGAAGGCGGCGTCCTGCATTACTCCTTCGATAAGTATCCTGTATGGCATACGCAGCCTGCATGGAGAGGTTTGGGCTGTTATGAACTCATCGGAAACCCGAAACAAATGCGGATTACCAATTTCAACTGGGCATTGGAGCCGGAAACCGAATATGAGGTATCCCTTGCGATCCGGAAAGATCCAGGTGTTAAAGGTCTCCTGAGGATTTGCAATTATGACAAATCCAACAAGATCTCCCACTATGCAGTGATCGGAAAAGATGTCCCGGCAGACGGCGTTTGGCATGAAGTGAAAGTCAGATTCCGTACCGATGCGAAATTGGATCGCTGCGGACTCTATCTCTATCTGGAACCGACAGATAAAACAATGCGTATTGATGAAATAAAAGTCAGAAAGGTTGGTGGAAAATGAAAAAATCATTCCTCGCTTTTATGGCGGCGGCAAGTTTGCTTCCGCTGCTCTCCGCTGCGGAACTGAAAGCTCCGTGGAATGGCAGAATCGAACTGAAAGGAAATGGAAAATTCAAATGTGCGGAAGCCGTTCTTCCTCTGGAACAGGGAAAAGCGTATCAGCTGGATTTTCTCATCAGAAAAGTTGCACCGCTCAGCGCAAAACCAATTGAACACAGACTTGTTCTCTTCCACGACGTCAACGGCAAAGTAAAAGAAATCACAAATTTCGCAACCCAGGTCCCTGTCGATGGAAAAACATACCATTTTTCTGCCGCATTCAAAATCCCCGAAAATCTCGGATCCGGGAAACTCAAACTCTTTTTGTATAACTGCAACGGAACAGGGGAAGTCCTGCTCAAAGAAATCAAACTGGTCTCCATTGACAATCCGAAAACCCTGACATTCGGTGCCGCAAAAGTCACAAGAGTGGAAAAAACTGCAGTCCCGGCTGGCAATGCCGCAAAAAATGAGATCATTCCCCAGCTTGGCCCCGCAGGAGAAGCTGTCCTTTTCGGAAACAAACAGTTCCTGTTCTATCAGAAACAGATCCCTCTGGAACGCGGAATCGCTTATAAAGTGGAACTGATGATGAGCAAAAAGCCTGCATTGAGCAAAAATCCTGCCGAACACCGGGCTGTCATTTCCAGAAAAGATCCCTCCAACCATATCTTTGAATTGGCATATCTGGGCGAAAATGTTCCCGTTGACGGAAAATGGCACAAGTGCGAGACAACTGTCACGATTCCTGATGCCGCCGGCGATATCATGTTCTATATCTATAACTGCAACGCAACCGGGGTGCTCTCGGTCAAAGATCTGAAGTTTACAAGACTCGGCAAGATCATGCCCTGGGGAACCGGAAATACGTTCCTTCTGAAAGGAAACGGCAAGTTCCTGGGGAAAAACTTCCCGATTGACCTGCCGGCAGGAAAAACATGTACCATCACCATCGAAATGAAAAAAACAGCACCTGTCAGCAAAAATCCTGCCGAACACAGAGCCGTTCTTTCCTATACAAACTCCAACGGAAAGTATAAAGAGATCCTCTATCTGGGAGATAAAGTTCCTGCCGACGGAAAGTGGCACAAGGTTACCTCCTCCCTGATCGTCCCTGCCGATTGTAAAGGCACTGCAAAACTGAATCTTTATAACTGCAATGCCCTCGGCTCCCTGGAAATAAAGAACTTCCAAATTACAGTCGTAAAATGAAAACCCGTGCAAGATAAAATTATAAAACAGCAATCCCTCCAAAAACAAAGAAAGGGGAAAAAAATGAAAAAATCAAGTAAGATTCATTCAAGTCTGTACACAGACTTGAAGCTCATGAGCTTCACGCTGATTGAGCTGCTCGTTGTAATTGCCATCATCGCAATTCTTGCCGGCATGCTGCTTCCCGCTCTGAACCAGGCAAGAGAAAAAGGAAGAGCTGCAAGCTGTATCAACAAACAGAAAGAAATCAACTCTTTCCACAACGCTTATGTTACAGATTCCGATGACTGGACCATGAGCCCTTACGGATATGATGTGGTCGATAAAAAAGATCGTCCATGGTTCTTCATTATGGAACATTACAGAGACAGCAAAGCTGCAAACTGGACACAGAAGTTCCTCTACCGCTGTCCTTCCATGAGCACTGACTTGACAACTCACATGTCCGTACCCAATACCTATCTGATGAATGGTCACAACTATGGGCAGGACGGTTGGTACTGGGGACAGCATAAAATCTCCACGCTCCGCCACTCTGCTTCTTCGCAGCTTACATTTACAGATGGAGCAATTGACCTTTATAACAACACAGGAGCACAGCAGTGGCATGCAGCTGTTCTTCAGGGACATTCTCAGCGGGGTCCTGATACTACCCGTGACATCAAGCCCGGATATAACTACCGGAATATGCGTGCGATCCATTCCAAAAAAGCCAATGCCGCATGGCTGGATGGTCACGTTTCAACCGTTTCTGTGGAACAGGTTCAGGCGAACCGCCAGGATTATATAAATAACGGTTGGGATCCCAAATATCCCTGCTGGCTGGATTGGTAATTTCACAAGAAAGCCGGGCTGAAAAATGAATATCAAATCAATGATTCTCGTCCTTGCCGCGATGACTGCTTCCGGACTGTTTGCCATGATGCCGCTGGCAGAAAACGGCAAGGCAATGTGTCCTGTTGTCGTGCCGGATCAGGCAGTTCCTGCAGAACTGAAAGCCGCGCAAACTCTGACAGAATACCTGAAGAAAATCACCGGTGCAGAGTTCCAGATCAAGAAAGAATCCACCGTTCCTGCCGGAAGCAAAAGCGTTCATGTGGGACGGACCGTTCTGGCGGAAAAAACTCTGCCTGAGCTGAAAAACGTTCAGCAGGAAGAGTGGATCATCCATACTGCGGATGGAACACTGTTTCTGACAGGCGGAAAACTCAGAGGGATCGGTTATGCTGTTTTCGAATACCTGGAACAGCATTGCAAAGTCCGCCGTTTCACCGAAGAAGTGGAAACGGTTCCGGAAAATGCCTCTTTGCGTTCCGGAACTCTGAAACTCCGCGGAAAACCCTATCTCGGAACCCGCTGGGTGTTTGACCGCATGGAGACAATCGCCTTCTCCGCCAGTTTCAAAGAATGGAACAAAGGATTCAGCAACACTCAAACCCACAACGGAATGCATAAACTTCTCGGTGGGAAACGGCCTCATCACACATTCATTGATTACTCCATTTCCTGGCCCAAAGATCAGCCGGAACTCTACACAAGAACTGCGGAAGGAAAAGTTCTGATCCCGAAAAACGGTGTCGGCCCGGGACAGATTTGCATGACCAGCCCCGAAGCGAGAAAACGGGTCCTGAGCCAGTTGAAAGCATTTATCATTCATGACCGGAAAGAAGCTGCGGAAAAAGGCTATCCCGCCCCAGTCATTTATGATATTTCTCAGAATGATAACAATGATTTCTGTGTTTGCGCCTCCTGCAAAGCAATCAAAGATAGAGAAGGCTCTTTCTCCGGTCCTCTTCTGGATTTCATCAATTACATTGCCCGGGAAATCAGAAAAGAATATCCTGAAATCATGATCCGGACCTTTGCCTATCAATTCACGGCTCAACCGCCGAAAAATATGAAGGCAGAGGATAATGTTCTGATCCATATCGCAATGCTCGGCGCTGAGTTCGGAGGAGAATATTATCCCTATGATTCTCTCAGATCTCTTGCCCATCCTCTCAACAAGGAAAGCGCGGAACTGATCAGAAAATGGAGCCGTCATGCAAAAAATCTGGCATGGTGGGATTACGGGATCCTTTATCCGAGTATTCCGGAACCCTTCGTCAGAATCAATGCAGTCCTTTTTGATCTTCCCTTCTTTGCAAAAAATAACGGATCCCATTTCTTCATTGAATTTGAAGATCTTCCCTTCCACAGTTTTGCAATGCTGGAACGCTGGCTCTGTTACAAATTGAGCGATAAGCCTTTTGCTGACGGAAAAGCTCTTGTGAAAGAGTTCATGTCCGCCTATTACGGAAAAGGTGCTCCCGCCATGACAGAACTCCTGGAATATATGGAAAAACGTCAGAACGCATGTCCTTACAGAATCGGTTTTGTGGATTACAATCTCAGATCCTATCTGGATGATGCCTATTTCAGAACAGTTTTCGCTCTTTTGAAAAAAGCGGTTTCTGCGGCAGGAGATGATACGGCAGCCGTGGAACGGATCAACCGGGAACGGATTCCCCTGATCGCCGGACTTCTGATGCGGATGCCCTATTTGAACTCTGCAAAAGAGTATAATGCCGCTGAGCTGAAAAAAGAGTTCAGAACTCTGGCGGAAAAAGAAGCTGTCCGTTTTTACATAGGCGGTTTGAAAAAAACTGCGGATAGAATCATCAGAGAAGCAGAAAAACGGTTTGATACTGCCCTCTCTATGAGCAGACAACCCGCTAATGTTGTGGAACTCAACGCGTTCCATGCCGGAAAAACAAAATATTCAAAAATCGTCGCCGATCCGGATTCCTATAATGGCTCAGCAATCGTCATCCCGCTGAAAGACAATGAAAAGCCAATTTTCACCACATCCAACTGGATGGAAAGCGGTTATCAGACAACAGCAGCTCTTGATATCCCGGTCGATGGCAAATACCATTGGATCGACGGCGGAACCATCGGTTTTATCAACAACGGCCGCTATCAGATCTGGTTCCACGGAAAAGAAGGGATCCGCTTCGGTCTGTACCGGAAAGTCCTGCCGGATACCATGGGAACCTTCCGGATTTCAGCAAAACGGCTCAACAATCAGCTTTATATTGACCGCGTTCTGGTCACTATCCGGAAAATGGATTCCAATTTTGTTCTCCCCAAAGAATTCGCCGGGAAGAAAGTATCCATCCTGCGCTGGAACAAATTCCGTGCAGCAGGAAAATATGCTGCTGTTGTAAAAGATCCTGCCGCAACAGGAGGCTCTGCCATGTCCAATACCGCACCCACAAAAACGAAAAACAAAATGACTTACTTCGGGGTATACGACCCGGATGTGAAAAAAAGTGTTGTTTCCGTGCGGGTCGCATCAGCTTCGATCAAGGATGAAAACTATCATTGGATCAAGATCGGGACATTGAAAGTCGGAGCAAAAATGTATTTCTATGCAGGAAACAATTGGGCAAGCCAGTGTCTCCTGCGTGATTGGAACGGAAAAGAAGGCGTTCTTTATGCCTCTGTGAAATTCACAGGAAAAGAGTATGTTCCCGGATCTGTAAATCCGAATGCCATTCTGGTGGACGGTTTGATCCTGGTGGAAAAATAAAAAAGACGGCGGTCCCGACCGGAAACGGAAAAGACCGCCGCAGAATAAGAAAGTAGTACCATGAAAAAACTTGATTACAATGTCTATCTCGACAAAGTTCTCGCCTGCTGGACAGGAAAATCTCTCGGTGGAATCATCGGAGCCCCCTATGAATGTCACAAGCAATTCAAAAATGCTGATATCAACAACCTCTGGCCGAAGATCCTCTATCCGAACGATGACCTGGATATTCAGGTCGTCTATCTGGAAGCATTGCAGGAACACGGTTTGTTTATTGACAGCGAGTTCCTTGCAAAATACTGGAAAGAACACTGTTTCTATGTCTGCTGCGAATACGGAATTTTTATCAACAGTGTGGACCATAAAATCATGCCGCCCTATTCCGGAGAATGGAACAACAATTTTCACAGATCTTCCATGGGTTGCCCCATCCGGAGTGAACTCTGGGGGATCCTCTGTGCCGGAAATCCTGCACTTGCCGCGGAATATGCATCGATCGACGGCTGTCTGGATCACGGATCATTGAGTATTGAAATTGAACAGTTCCTTTCTGCAGCGGCATCTCTTTCCTTCTTTCATAATGATCTGCGCGATATTCTGGAACAGTCTCTCGGATATATTCCTGCGGACAGCAAAGTCCGTGAAATCTATCGGAGTGTAATTGAAATCTGTGCAGAAGAAAAAGAGATCTACCGTGCATGGAAAAAAGTGATCCGTCTCTGGGGAAACAGAAATGCCACCTCTGCAATCACAAACTTTGCTCTGACTCTGATGGCTCTTTTCATGTGCGACAATGATTTCCGCAAAGCAATGCATGTTTGCGTCCAGTGCGGATGGGATGCGGATTGTACCGCGGCAACCGTCGGTGCTCTTCTCGGGTTGATCAACGGAACTGCCATCCTGCCCAAAGAATGGTGCGACAAAATGGGCAAAACATTGGTCTGTGCCTGTGAAATTCCCCATCAGTTCGCAACATTGGAAACCTTCGCAAAAGAAACATGCGAATTGGGTGTGGAAATGTCAAAACTCCGCAATACGGAACTGGAACTGACCGGTGCGCCGGATGTAAAGGTGCGCCCGCAAGTGGTTCCGCCCTTCAAAATCAAGGCTCATTATCCCGGGGATCCCCTTCTCTGCTATCATACGCCCACAATGGTTGAACTGCGAATCACTTCTACCGCTGAATTCAATGGAACGGTATCTGTTTCCACACCCGAGCTGGTGATCGCAGAATACGATCCTCAAGTCCGGATCAAAGCCGGAGAAACGGCTGTTGTTCCTGTTAAAATCACCTGCGACCGCAGTATGGAATGGATGAAGAGCAAAAACTTTTTCACCGTTCAGCTCCTTGACAATGGAACAGCTGTTGCCGAATACGAATTCGGATTGCAGGGGGCAAATGAATATCAGGTCTATGGTCCTTACTGGGATATGTGGGACATGGAAAAACACAAAGTCTGTCCTTACGATTGTGAAGAATTGACCTGCAACCCCGGAAATATTCCCGGACTGCGTGATGCTATGGATATGTATGTGCAGTTCCATAAGGAATATTTGGATGAAACAGCTCTTCTTGATCATGATCTTCCCGATGAAATGCCCTTTGCCGTGGAAAAAGGCAATCGGGCAATGACAAGCGAAGATCTCGGCAACTTCGTCGGAACCTGCTGTTATTATTTTGTTAAAACGTTCCGTTATGAACAGGAAATCGCAGAACCGCGTTTCTCAGCAGGAACCAATGCAACCATGAAGGCATGGCTTGACGGAAAGTTCGCGGCAGAACAAACGGTCCCGATGCCTTGTATGGGAAAAGCTGTCGACGTCTCTTCCGGGAAACCCGGAATCGAACACCGTGCCGTAATCAAGCTGGTTGTCAGAGCGGATCAGCTCCAGATGACTGATGGACTTCATCAGGCTGTCAATTCCCGCACGCAGGCACTCTCCCCCTATGTCAATGATGTTTCTTTCAAGGTTGTAAAATGAACTCAGAAATACCGTATATTTTTCCTTTATTCTGGCTGCATGGAGAACCGCTTCCGGTGCTGGAACAGGAAGTTCGTGCAATGCATCAGGCAGGTTTGCGCGGTTTTATCCTGGAATCCAGACCGTTCCCCGACTATATGGGTCCCTCCTGGTGGGAAACGCTCCATTTCCTGATGGATCTTGCAGAAGAACTGAACATGAAGGTCATGCTTTTCGATGACAGTCATTTCCCCAGCGGTTATGCCGACGGGATCATTGCAGAAAAATATCCGGAACATTTACGTCTTCTGCTGGAAATGAAAAACAGAACCTTCTCTCATCCGGGCGGAACATTCCGTTTCGTCCCGGAAGAGTTTCTGGCAGAGGGCGACCGCTCAGTCCGTAAAGTCTGGCTGCTGAAAACCAAAGATGGAAAAACATTCTCTGCTGACGGAATGGTTGAATTGCCATCCGCAGGAGGAGAAGTGGATCTTCCCCCGGGCAACTGGATCCTCAACGTCTGGGTCATTACAAGAAACGGCGGGGAGAATCATACGAAAAACTATATTCACATGATCTCAAAAGACGCAGTAAAATGCTATATTGATGTCATTTACCGCAGACATACGGAAGAGTTGAAACGCCACATCGGGAAGAGCTTTGTCGGCTTTTTCAGCGATGAACCGCGAATCGCAAATCTTTCCACCTACCTTGCAATTCTCGGAAAAACAGAAATGTCCCTGCCCTATTCCGAAGAACTGTATTTGGAAGAACTCCCGTTCCTTTCTCTGGAAAGTGATCAGCCGGAACGGAACAAAAACGCCCGTTACCGCTTTATGAATGAAATTTCCGAACTCTATTCCGCCGCATTTCCGCGTCAGATCGGAGCTTTCTGCAAAGAAAACGGCTTGATGTATATCGGGCATGTGATCGAGGATAACGGCTCCCATTGCAGACTCGGATATGGAAACGGACATTTCTTCCGTTCCATGCAGGGGCAATCATGGGCAGGCGTGGATACCGTCCTCGGACAGAACCGGCAGGGGCATACCTCCGGAACGCTGACCTCTGTCTTCGGAAAATATAATTCCGAATTCTATCATTGGAGTCTGATGAATCTGGGCGGGAGTGCAGGCACATTGAGCCGGACTCCTGCGTTCTGTGAAATCTTCGGTGCATACGGCTGGGCAGAAGGTTTGACACGCATGAAATGGCATACTGACCTTGCAGTGGTCAGCGGGATCAACCGTCTTGTCCCTCATGCGTTTTCCCCGAAAGAGTTCCCGGATCCCGATTGCCCGCCGCATTTTTATGCTCACGGCAAAAATCCGCAATGGAAACATTTTCACGTCTGGGCCGATTATGCACAAAGGCTGTGCAAAACATTTTCAAACGGAAGAAATGCGGCAAACACGGCAGTTCTTTATCATGCAGAAGCCGAATGGCGGAATGGAGAATGTCTGCCTAACGAACAGATCCTTCAGCATCTTTCCCACGCTCAGATCGGGGCATTGACTGTTCCCTTTGATTCTCTGGAACATGCCGAACCGGAAAACGGGATCCTGAAACTCGGAGATGCCCGGATCAAATGTATCGCGGCAGCGGATTTTGATTCTCTACCCGCACACATGCAGACAAAGCTCTCTGAATTGGATCGGTCAGGCATCAAACTTTTCCGGGTGAATGCGGAAAACCTTCCCGGGCTGGCTGACCGTTTGAAACAGGCAGGGGCGGATTTCCTTCCCTGTTCCGGAAACAGCCCGTTCCTGAGATGCTTCCATTATCAGAAAAACAGCATCGATGTGTGGTATCTTGTCAATGAGGGCGAATCCGTAATAGAAACGGAACTCTCCCTGCCGGAAGCTGAATACTTTACAGTAGAACCCGTATCAGGAACGGTCAAACGTCTGGTCGGTAAAAAATTGCGGCTGCTTGGCAATGAATCTCTGATCCTGACCACTGAAGCTCAGAAAAATGCAGTGTTGGATCGTCCTGTCGATTCAAAGGAAATTTTCAGTGCGGAGGAATGTTCCTTCCGCTGCACTTGCTCTCCGTGGGATTCCCCGCAAACGGAAGAAAAACGGCGTCCGGACAGTTCCTTCAGCGGAACTGCGGCATATTCGCTGGAATTTGCGCTGGAGGAGATCCCCGCCCTGGCGGAAGTGTATCTTCCCGAACAAAAAGATGACAGCATCGTCTGTTATTTGAACGGCGAAGAAATCGGGATCTGCATTGCGCCGCCCTACCGTTTTGATATTCCGGCAGGTCTGCTTGCAAAGAAAAATACATTGCGTCTGGAATTGACGAACACGCTTGGTCCCTGTTTCCGGACAGAGCGTTTCGATGAAGATTCCCCTGCCCCCGATGCGGGACTTCACAGCAATGTAAGGATCAATGCATTTGAAATAACTGCCCCGACCGGAAGCTGTTCCCCGGAATAATTTGTCCGGTTATCACAGTTTCTTCCGGGTTCCGGGAGTTATTTTTATTCCGGTTTCCCATTCTGCAGGATTGCTGCCTTGATTTTTTTCCAGTCAGCTTTCCGCAGAAGCTCCGGAATATTTGTGTAGATCCTTTTATGATGACCATACTCAGGTTTCATCAATTCGGCGATGGCATCTTCCACGCTCCAGTTTTCAAAAACGATCCGGCTGGCGGCTACGGCACACCCGGTCCGGTCACTGCCATGCCAGCAATGAATCAAAAGCGGTTTCGGAGCATCCCGGATAACGGTCAGAATTTTATAGAGATCAGCCTCCGTGATCTTTCCGGTATCAAGGGGGATCTCGTATAACGTAATGGCATTTTTCCATTTACGGTTGACGGCTTCGACTTTTCCTTTATCGCTGTTATTCTCCCGCAAATTCAGCACGCTCCGGATGCCTTTGACGGTATAGAGATATTCCAATTCACCCGTATCGGGCTGATTGGAACGGTAAAGCGTTCCGTTGACCTGATGGAAGTTTTTCGGAAAAGGAGAAGTATTGCAGCCGCAGCAGAACAGCACAGCGACAAGAAGGAGCAGCATTTTTTTCATCATTCATCTCCTTCTTATATTTTTTTACTTGCTGATCACTTTCAAGACCTGATCGGCAATCTCTTTCATACCTTTCATGGAAGGATGTCCGCTCTGCTTGTCAATATCTACCAGATCAATACAGCGGATCTGATAATATTTGCATATCTCATGCACAGAATCATTGATAACCGGTTTCAGCTTGTCGTTGAGAATGAAAAAGACTTTCGCCTTGGGATACTGTTTTTTGATATCATATAACATTTTCGCCATTGCCGGACGGAATGAAAAAAGATCTTTCTCTGTCCAGTTTGACCATTTGTATTCGCCAATGGGAGAATTTGCCCAACTGTCATTGGTCGCACCGAAAATCAGGATCAAATCGGGATTTCCAAGACGATTCGCCCGGGTAACAAAACTGAATTTACTGAAATTGCCTTTTTTGTATCCGGTATTGCAAATCGTTGAACCGCTCCATGATTCATTTTTTTCCAGTTTTCCGCCGATGGCTTTGATCACAAGAGCCCACCAGCAGTCTTCCACTTTTTTGACATCATTATTTTTATTGGGATACCAGATGGCATTCCCCTTCGGGATGCTCCCCCGAAACGTTGAGTAACTGTCTCCAAGGATAGAAACTGCAGGCGCATTTTCACCGGAAAATCCGGTCAGAAAGAGAAAAAACATAAGCAAAACAGATACGATTTTTTTTCATGAGAATATTTCCTTCTTTATACGTTTTGTTTTCCATAGAGGTAACTTCAAACGTCTGGTAAAACTTGACAGAAAAAAGATTGTTGATAAGTTTGCAAGGGGTGTTTGAGTGTGGTGCTCAAAAAGAAACATCCGAAAACATACCCTTTTGCAGGTCGCAACAAAAATTTTCTGACATTTTTAGAGACGTTTGAAATCTCTTCTTCAATGATTAAAATAGCACAAGATAATGAAAAAATCAATTCAAAAGACGGATTTTTTTAATCGGCGCTCAAAATCCGGTATTGGAATGGAAGAAATAAAGAGTTTTCTCACAGCAAAATTGCTGAAATGAATGTGAATATGTTGGTGAACGGCAACAGCAATTTTGCCGACATTGATGATAAGCTTGGCATGTGCATTTACTTTTCGTGCATACCAAAAAAGACAATCCGGGGGGGGATTGTCACAATAGGCCTTAATCCATTTTACAGCTTTTCCGGTAACCGCACTTTGGACAGACTCCGTTTTTATCCAGCGTGATCCCGCAGCATGGACAGCGGTCAAGGGATCCTTCCGGATGATATTCCTGACTTCCGGCATTATCACCGCTGGTAAAGGAAATCTTTGCAATTTTCAGCTTATCCTTCAGCAGATCATATACAATTTTGATCATTCCTTCCACCGTCATAGTCTCTTTTGTAACCACCAGACGGCATTCCGGATATGCTTTTGCAAGTTCGGTATCAAATGCCGGACCACACATCGTATTGGTGGGCGCGCCATTCCGGATCCCTTGTTTTTCGTAAACTTCAAGAATCATGGGAAGAATGGGATCATCTTTCCGGAGGATCAGGGCATGATCAAAATTCTGAATGATGTTCCATGCCGTTTTTTTGATTTCGTTGCATGGGAAAACCATATTCACTCCGCAGTTGATGGAATCCTCCACCTCAATGGTAAGCGTTCCAGTGTGACCATGCAGATACTGGGCTTCTCCCTTGAAATTGTAGAACCGGTGTGCATACTGAATGTGAAATGTTGTTTGAGATCTCATTGTTTTCTCCTGTTAAAATTGTTTGTGTGTTTCGATGACTTTTTGTGTTTGGTTTTACCTCCTTTCAATTTTCTCTGGACAATTCCGGGGAATGATAGTTCTTTCATCCTCCGGGCTCCAAAAAGAAGATACCGAACAGATTTTCTTTCTATCTGAACTTGAAAAAGTCCGGGTATTTTTATTTTCAGGAAAGTCCCCCCATCAATCCATCCGGTATGATCAAAAAAGATATGAAAAAGAGTTTTTTTCTAAAATATGTTATTTGAAAACAATATTGGCAGATGTATATTAAGAAAATATCCGGATTCCGGTTAAAAATCATAAATCAAACAAAAAGGTATGAATATGAGCAGAAAAATAGCATTTGCCGGATTGCGGCATGGACACATCAATGGACTTTTTCAGGCTGCATTGGACTCTGAAGCATTCGAAATAACCGGAATCTGCGAGGAAAATCAGGAAGCACTGGAAGCATTTCTGGCAGCACGCCCCGGTCTGAATATCCCCATCTATCATTCCCTGGAAACAATGCTGAAAGAAGTGGATTGTCAGATCATTGCCACCGGTGACTATTACGGAAAACGCGGTTCTGTGATTCTGGCAGCCCTGAATGCCGGCAAACATGTGATCGCAGACAAACCGCTCTGTACCTCTCTGGCAGAACTGGATGAAATTGAAAGAATTTCTTCCGAAAAACGTCTTTCCATCGGCTGTATGCTGGATCTCCGGACATACGATCCCTTCACCACAGCCCGGAAAATGATCCTCGCAGGAGAATTGGGAGAAATCACTCAAATTCAGTTCGGCGGACAGCATCCTCTTATGAAAGATTCCCGTCCCCATTGGTATTTTGAACCCGGAAAACACGGTGGAACCATCAACGATATCGCCATTCATGCAATGGATTTCATCCCCTGGATGACAGGAATGGAAATCACGAAATTTGCTGCTGCCCGCACCTGGAAAGCATTTGATTCCGGCTGTGACTGCTTCAATGATGCAGCGCAGTTCATGCTCGTCATGGAAAACGGATGCGGAATCCTCGGAGATGTCTCTTATGCTCAGCCGGATTCTCATGGATACAAAATGCCACATTACTGGAGATTCACTGTCTGGGGAACAAAAGGCGTTCTGGAATTCAACTGCATCAGCAACGATATGACCGCGTGGATCAATGGAGAAGCAGAACCCCGCAAGTTCTCAGCAGAACCCTATAACGGTCCCCGTTATCTGGATTGGTTCCAAATGGAACTCGATGGAAAAGAAGCGGAAATGAATACAAAACTCATCCTGAAACGTGCCCGTCAGACATTGCAACTGCAGAAACTTGCAGACGAAAACTGATCCCTTATCCAAAGATACGGGTCAAGTGAAAGAAAAGAGTTTCCCGACAAAGCCGGAGTTTTGAAAGAATACCCTGCTGGCGGGAAAAAATTCTGAACAAGAACAACGCCTCCGCCAATAATATGAAAATATGATTGGGAAGGCGTTTATTTTTTAACGTTTTTTACTGATTCAAAGCCTGTTTCAAGGCAGGAACCAGATTTTCACGCAGCTCCTGAAGAACTGCTCTTCCGAATTCCGGATCAGCATCTTCCGGATGCCCCATCACCCCCACACGGACATCTGCCCGCTGAGCAGTTGTGGCTATCTCTTCCGGCAGTTTCGTCCGGAACGTCTTTTCCTGATAGGAATCAGGATCCTGACGCAGACGTTCTGCAACATCCGGGGGATCCATGGCAAGCTTTTCCATGTGAACCAAATCCGGACGGTAGGCGAGCATCATGGAAGTTTCCAATTTTCCGGAATGGAAATCATGATCTTCAAATACCGCATGATGCGCCAGCGGAGAATAATCCTCAAACGTGATCAGAAAGATATTGGTCCGATGCAGATAAGGATTCATCCACTTGGCAATCCGGAGAGATTCCCGCAGATTTTCCAGACTTTCACTGCCCCCATGACCGGGAACAATAATGATATTCCGGAATCCCTGAACCGTCAGGGACTCCATGATATCTGTTACGACTGCTGAAAAATGATTGGGTTTGACATTGATCGTCCCGGGGAGCATCCCGCCGGAAAAACAGTAATTCAAGGTCGGTGCAATCATACAATCCAGACCTTCCGCAATCACTTCGGAAAGCATTTCCGCATTATGGATATCCGTAGAAAGGGGCAGATGATACCCATGCTGTTCCACCACACCATAGGGAAACACAATCGTCTGATTTGTTTTCAAATATTCGCGGACGTCATTCAAAGACATCTCTGCCATTTTGCATGAAGCCATCTCTTTGTCTCCTCAGAATTCCCAGCGTTTGACCTTTGCCTTTTGGGGACGGACCGGAAGAACCCCGGAAGCCCCGATTTCACCGCACCAGTAACGCACTGCACTTCTCTGGCAGACAGGATAGCTTCCGTAAACACAGGTACAGTTCTCAAAATACGGGTGATCGTAAAGGACATAGGGAGAACCGAAGCTTGTGTAAACAACCTTTTCGGGAGCTTCCATGAAGAAGCTGTGCCAGAATGCAAGCATGGGTTTTCCGGACAGACGCAGCTGCTGCGCACCGTGGTTGCAAACCGTCAGGTTAATGAAAATCTTGTCATAGATCTTCATGGCATCCCGCAGCTGTTTATCGCCGGGATTGGTCATGTGATCAACTTCAAAACCGCGCTGTCTCAATTCATGATCAACTTCTTCCAGATCCATGAAACGCATCTGATTGTCTCTGCGGATCAGAGAAACGGTCAGGATCTTCTTATCCTTTTCCGGATCAAGGGGAAGCTGGTTCAATCCGCAGGGACGCAGGATCGTGACTGATTTTTCAGAAATTTCGGAGATCAAACCATGGGCTTCTGTATATTCTGACGGTTCCGGATCTGGTCCGAATGCATCTTCAAACAGGTTGAGAGCGGCTTTCATTTCAATGATACGGCGGGCAGCTGTTTCCACCCGTTCTTCCGAAAGTTTTCCGGATTTCAGAGCTTCCATCATCGGTTTGAAATCCCTGCGGGGATCGGAGAAGAGCACGGAATCGGAACCTGCTTCGATATTTCTCCATGCAAGTTCATTTTCCGGGAACATACAGGTGAAACCAACCATCGGATAGGCATCGGAAACGATCACTCCCTGGAATCCGAGTTCTTTTCTCAGCAGGTCAGTCATCAGTTTGCTGGAAAGAGTTGCCGGCAAAGCATGGTCGATATCATCAGCCATTCCCTGATAATCCGGCAGCGCGATATGACCGCACATGATTGATCTTGTTCCTGCGGAAATTGCTGCTTTCCAGATTCTTCCATAAATTTCCATCCACTGGTCAAAGGGCAGAGTATTGGCGCTGACCAGCATGTGCTGGTCTCTGTTATCCACACCGTCACCGGGGAAATGTTTGCAGGTTGCAGCCATGAGATCATCTTCCTGCAAACCGCGGATGATATCCTGGAACAGGGGAATGATCTGATCGGGATTATCGCCCAGAGAACGGATATTGGTGATGGGGTTTTCCGGGTTCAGATTGGGGTCAATCACGGGAGAAAAGGTCCAATGAACTCCGGCAGCACGGCTCATCCGGGCAGTAATTTTTCCCATTTTATAAGCTGCTTCAGGAACCTGACTTGCGGTGATCCCCATCTGTGCAGGGAATTCCACTCCGGTATCCCGGATGAAGTTGGTTCCGTTTTCCATATCTGCTGAAATCAAAACCGGCACTTTGCTGTGTTCCTGAATGGTACGGTTGATCCGTTTCATTTCTTCCAGATTTCTTCCTGCGGCGAACACACTGCCAAGAGGATATTTTTCCAGAATTTCGATCCATTCAGATTCGTTCCATTTTCTATCATTAGGGTGAATCAGCTGAAGAACCTTTTCCTCCATTGTCAATGAGGAAAATACACTGTCAGCCCAGCTCTGCTGTTTTTCGTTCAACGGAAAATACATCTTTCATTCCTTTTTGTTTTGAGATATTCCGGCTACTCTATTCGAGACTTGAAGAGCAATATAGTCTTTTGAAACAAAAATTCAAGTTTTAATCAATAAAAAAAATGCTCTTTCCTGCCGTATTTTCAGGGGCGTGAGCGTATTTTTTTCTGTACAGTTTTCAGTTTAAACTTGAATTTTAAAAAAAGTTGTGGTAAATTAAGTGGAAGAAATGGCGTGAAACTTTCATAAAATCCGGTAATTTTATGTAATATTCCGATCAGAAAAGAACCGGAATGATTGAAACGCAAACTTAACAGAAGGATAGCGCGCGATGAAAGATGCTACATTCAAGGCGATTCTGCCTGATCATGAATTCAGAACTAACCCGCTGAAACGCCCCGAATATTTCAACTTTGCCTACGACATCGTGGATAAACGGGCAAGAGAAGACCGGAACAGATTGGCTATGATCTGGGTCAACCAGCAGGGCGATGAACGGCGTCTGACTTATTATGATTTCAGCCGTCTTTCCAATCAGGCAGCAAACCTTCTCTGTAAAAACGGTGTGAGAAAAGGCGACAGAGTGCTTCTCATGCTCCCCAGAGTCCCGGAATGGTGGGTCTTCTCTCTGGCTTTGATCAAACTCGGCGCGGTCCAGTGTTCCACGCCAACCCTCTGCACCCCCGAAGAACTGCGCCAGAGAATCAATTTCGCAAAATTCAAAGTCGTCATCTCCGATATGGAAAATGCTCCGAAGTTCGATGAGATCTACGATGACTGCCCCCTTCTGAATCTGCGGATCCTCATTGATGGCGATCTCCCGGACTGGATCAATTACCAGGAAGAAATCAAGAGCAGAACCCTTTCTGCTACAATGGTCAAAACCACCTTCCCGGTAAAAACAAAATCCACCGATCCCCTGCTCCTGACCTTCACCTCCGGAACCAGCAAATATCCGAAACTTGTGCTGCATACTTGTGATTATCCCCTGGCACACCGGATCACCGCAGAAATGTGGCATGGCCTGAACTCCAACGATTTGCATTATGCAATCTCCGATGCCGGATGGGCAAAAAATCTCTGGGGCAACTACTTCGGACAATGGATCGTCGGCTGCTGCGTCTTTATTTATGATATCCGCGGAAAATTCAATCCGGATGAAATCCTTCCGATCATTGAAAAATACAGCATCACCAGTTTCTGTGCACCGCCGACCATTTACCGTATGCTGGTCATCAGCGACTTGAAGCGGTTCGACCTCAGAGAACTCAAAAAGAGCGTCACCGCTGGAGAACCGCTCCAGACCGATACCATCAAACTCTGGCAGGAAGGAACAGGACTCCCCCTCCGGGAAGGATACGGTCAGACAGAAACCGTCTGTATGATCGCCAACTTCTCTGACGTGGATACCCGCCCCGGCTCCATCGGAAAAGCTGCTCCCGGCTGGGAAATCGAACTGCATGACGATGACGGAAACATTGTTCCCCAGGGCGAAGCCGGAAGAATCGCCGTCAGCCTCAAAAACGGTCATCCCATCGGACTCCTTCAGCACTACATCCAGAACGATGAAGAAAATGCAAAATGCTTTATCGGCGACTACTATTACACCGGAGATAAAGCATATCAGGATGAGGATGGATATTTCTACTTTGTCGGACGGAGCGATGATATCATCAAGAGTTCCGGTTACCGTATCGGCCCCGTGGAAGTGGAAGAAGTCCTCATGAATCACCCGGCGATCTGCGAATGTGCAGTTGTGGGAGCTCCCGATCCCATCCGCGGAGCAAAAGTCAAGGCATACGTCAAACTGAATGAAGGCTATGAACCCACTGAATCCATGGTCCGTGAAATTCAGCACTTCTCCAAACAGCACAGTGCGCCTTACAAATATCCCAGAGAAATCGAATTTGTCACAACTTTCCCGAAAACCATTTCCGGAAAGATCAAACGCGATATTCTCCGCCGTCATGCAGAAACCGGGGAAATCACCTGGTAAAATCTTATGAATCAGCTTCTTCTGAAGGGAATGCCCTCCCCGGAACAAACGGTCTCCGTCACCGGGGAGCGGGCGGAGCATATCCGAACCGTTCTCCGTTCCAAATCCGGAGACAGATTGAAAGTCGGTGTCCTGAACGGTTCTGCCGGATATGGGATCATCCGTTCTGTTGAAAAAGGGAAGGTGCTTCTTGACTCTTTTGTGATCGATCAGGCTCCGCCGCCTCCGCTGCCGATTACGCTGGCAGTCGCTCTGCCGCGTCCGCAAAGTCTGAAAAAAGTGCTGCATTTTGCTGCGTCCGCCGGAATTCCGGAACTGATTCTGTTCCAATCCGCCCGGGTGGAAAAAAGCTATTGGAACAGCACTGTTCTGCATCCGGAATCTCTGGAAGAACTCCTGATCGAAGGGATCGAACAGGGATGTACGACCAGATTGCCGGAAATGAAATTTTTCAGAACATTCCGTGATTTTATGACCATGAGCTGTGAACGGGAAAATGAATTTCACAGAATTGTGGCACATCCTGTTCCGGATGAACCATTTACAAAGAAACCGGATGCAAAAAAAATTCTTCTGACCATTGGACCGGAAGGCGGTTTTCTTCCTTCGGAAGTCGCGGCTTTTGAACACAATGGGTTTCAGAAGTTTTCCTGCGGGAGACATATCCTGCGGGTGGAATTTGCCTGTTCCTTCCTCTGCGGAATGCTTATCTGAAAAACTTTTTCCCGCAGCTTGAAAAAAGCCAAATCTGTGCTATATTATCAGGATGTTTGATTTATGACAATTTCCTGACACTGCAGAGTATGTTTTTCCGGTGCGGCGTCCGGAAAGATCCGGAGAGGAAAATTCAACTATGAAATATGCTATTTTCAGTGATATCCACGGGAATCTGGAAGCACTCAATGCAGTGCTGGACGTTTGCCGTGCCAACGGGGTGAATGCTCATCTTTGCCTCGGGGATATCGTTGGTTACAATGCCAACCCGAAAGAATGTATGCAAATCGTGAGAAGCCTTCCGGAATTCGTCTGTGTCAAAGGAAATCATGATGAGTATGCATCCAATGGAGATGCCGCAGAAAGCGGATTCAATCCTCACGCAAAAACAGCTGTTCTCTGGACACAGGCACAGCTTTCTGAAGAAGAAAGACAGTATCTTGCAGCACTCCCTATGCGCGGAAATATCCGCGGGGCGAACATGACTCTGATCCATGCAACGTTGGACAGCCCGTCGGCATGGGGATATATTTTTGATGCATATCAGGCGGAAGACAGTTTTGCCAATCAGTTTACCCAGCTTTGCTTCTGCGGTCACTCCCACGTTCCCGTGATGTTTGCCAAAAAACCGGTCACAATGACCGTGGGCAGAAAGATCGAAGAGATCACAGAATGGGCAGATCGCCGGGAAGGCGGTTTGAGCGAAGAGGAAATGGATCGGGCGGATTCCATCACATGCCCCATCCAGCAGGGCTATAAATATCTGGTCAATATCGGAAGTGTCGGACAGCCGAGAAACCGGGACAGACGTGCATCTTTTGTGATTTATGATTCCATTGCAAAAACGGTTACCCGGCACAGAGTTCCCTATGATTTCCGGACAGCTCAGCAGAAAATTCTTGCAGCGGGGCTGCCCGAACGGCTCGCAAACCGGCTGGAACGCGGAATGTGAGTAACTCTCCATGGAAGAGCGTTATCTGATTGTCAAACCAAGCAGTCTCGGTGATGTGATTCATGCATTTCCGGCAGTCTCTCTTCTGGCAAAACAGAAACCCCATGCGAAAATCGACTGGGTCGTTGTCCCGGCATTTGAACCCATTGTCCGGATGCATCCCAACGTTGACAGAGTGATCCCTTTCCCGCGAAAAGAGCTTGGAAAACTCAAATCCTTCCCGTCCTATGCTCTGAAATTTGCAAAGATGATCCGGGAAGAACGCTACACGGCAGTCATTGATCTTCAGGGCTTGCTCCGCAGCGGTCTGATCACCAGCCTTGCCAGAACCCGGAAAGTCGTCGGTCCCAAAAAACCAAAAGAAAAAATCACCCGCTGGTTCTATGATAAGGAAATCGATTCCGGAGAAGAGTCGCTCCACGCAGTCAGAAAAAATTACCGTTTGATGGCGGAATTTCTCGGGGTGGACCCCATGGGGAAACCGGAAACAGAATTTCTGAAAAATGAATCTGAAGCTGCCGGGATCGCAGAACTTATGAAAGCTCTGCCTGCCGGTCCGGTGATTGCAATTGCCCCCGGTGCAAGATGGCCCTCAAAGTGTTGGCCGATCTCCTATTTCTCCGATACGGCAAAGCTCTTGAAACAATCTGTTCCGGATTGCTCATTCCTGATTCTCGGAACGAAAGACGAATCTGAAATGGCAAAAGAACTGGTCAGCACCCTCAATGCACCATGCCTTGATCTTACCGGAAAGACCTCTGTTGCAGGGCTTCTGGAAGCGATCCGTGCTTCTGACGTTCTCTTCTGCAACGACAGCGGACCGATGCATATTGCGGCTGCTCTTACGGTTCCGGTCGTCTGCATGTTTGCGCCTACGGATCCGGAAAAGACCGGTCCCTTCTCAGAAAAAGCCATTGTTCTGACTCCGAAGGATCTGCCCTGTCTCAAATGTTTCCGTTATCAGTGTCCGGAAGCCAGATGTCACAAATCAATTCCGCCGGAAACTGCAGCCCGGGCGATCCGGAGTTTTCTGGCGGGAGCGGAAAAATGATCAAAACCAACGTGGAACGTCTGCTGGAAAATGCAGGGATCCGGTTTACTCCGTATGAATATGATGTTTCAGACGGGAATCTGGATGCGATCTCCATTGCCCGGAAAATCGGAAAAGATCAGGATTGCGTGTTCAAAACATTGGTGACAGAAGCACCCGGACCGGAATATTATGTATTTGTCATTCCCGGCCCTGCTACCCTGGATCTGAAAAAAGCCGCCCGGGCAGCCGGGGTCAAAAGCATTGCCATGATCCCTCAGAAAAAGCTGCTGCCGCTTACCGGGTATATCCACGGAGGCTGTTCTCCCATCGGCATGAAAAAGGTTTTTCCCACATTTCTGGATGAAACGGCGATCCTTTATGATACCATCTGCGTCAGTGCCGGAAAAGTAGGCACGAATGTGGAGCTGAACCCGGAAGTGCTGGCAGAGTACATCTCCGCCCCCATGGTCGATCTGACCGTCTGATCACTCCTGAAGCCGGATCCGCAGTTCATTGAGGATTGCGGCACAAGTTTTTTCCCGGACCTGCTGCCGGCTCCCGCTGAAATGATTTTCTGTAACGAAGTTTTCCCCGTTGATCCGGATTCCTGTATAGACGAGTCCGACAGGTTTTTCCACAGATCCGCCCCCCGGACCGGCGATCCCGGTTACCGCGTAAGCGACATCTGCTCCGGTGGAAGCTGCAATTCCGTTCAGCATTTCATGACAGGTTTCACTGCTGACCGCTCCATAATTTTCCAATGTTTCCGGAGAGACGTTCAGAAATTTCTCTTTCAGTTCGTTGGAATAGGAAACCACACCGCCGAGGAACACGGCAGAAGAACCGGGAACATCCGTGATCCGTTCCGCAATCAACCCGCCGGTACAGGACTCCGCTGAGGCAAGAGTCAATCCGGAACGGGTCAGAAGGTGCACAACCTCCTCCTGGAGCGTGGTATGTTTGAGATTCAAAAGTTCTTTTTCAAACTCCCGTTTGATATCAACGAGCCGTTCCCGCAGGAAATTCATGTCCGGAGACGACAGGAACAACTTTACCAATCCCGGCGAGGCACAATATGCCACATTCAGTTTCGGAGTGATCAGGGACAACATCCGTTCTTCCACCACCGATTCCGGAACCCCGGCAACATGCAGCAGAACAGAATGGATCTCTTTTTTCCGTTTTTCCAGGATCAGAGGGATGATCTGTTTGGAAAACATGGGTTCCAATTCCGAAGGAGGTCCGGGAAGCAGAAAGAGCGTTCCGCGTTCCGATTCCAGAACGATTCCCGGAGCAGTCCCGCAGCGGTTTGGAATGGTTTCCGCCCCATCCGGGATCATGGATTGATTCAGAAAACGGGAGGGAGTATCCCTGCCCTCATCCTTGAGCTTCTGCCAGAGTCTCATCAGCTTGAGATGAGTTCTGTCATCCTGAACGAGGGGAAGCTGAAAGAATTTCGCCGCAGCTTCTTTTGTCATATCATCGCAAGTGGGCCCGAGCCCGCCGGATACGATCACGGTATCGGCTTTGGAAAAAGCACTTTCCAAAGCATCGCTGATCGCCTCCATACCGTCTCTGACTTCCAGAGAAAGAACAGGGATCATGCCATTTGCAAGGAGCTGTTCTCCGATAAACTTCAAATTTGTGTTGAGAACTGCCCCTTTCAGGAGTTCATCCCCTGTACAGATCACCGCGATTTTCATGCTTCGTTCACTCCTGAGACTTCTTTGAGTTTCTGTTCCACGACTTGCCGCCAATGTTCCGCATCTTCCGGAGAAAGATCAGGCGGGATATGGATCCCTTCGCCGATGACAAGAGTCACTTTGGCAAAAGGTTTCGGGATCTGGAAACGATCCCAGCTTTTCAGTTCCCAGTAAGAGGAATAATTGATTGCCAGCGGATAAACCGGCACCTGAAATCTGGAGGCAAGATAGATCGGCCCGCTGCTCATGTGATAGCGCGGTCCCCGGGGACCATCCGGAGTAAACGCCACATACCGGTTCGCTTCCAATGCCCGAACAGCTCCGTTTACAGCGTTCAACCCTTTTTTGGAACTGGAACCGCGAATGCTTTCGATCCCCATCCAATGAACCAGATCGGCAACATACTGACCATCCCGGGAGGCACTGATCACTGCGGAAGTACAGCGGCGCAGCCGTTTCG
The DNA here is from genome assembly GCA_017456805.1 of Lentisphaeria bacterium. Next base: position 98,767 of record JAFTIQ010000013.1, on the reverse strand, counting down.
GGAACATAAGCGGAAAAAACATCAGCCGGTTGTGCCAGGTCACAGCGATTCCCGGCGGATTGGGATTCTTCAGCACCCCGATCCGGTCGTCATACCGTTTCCGCATCAGCAATTTATAAAAATACATCAACCCCACGATCGGCAGAAAGATCCAATCGGGGAATTTTTTGATATTCCGGAATTTCTGTTTGAAGTAACCCATTACACACCTCGTTTTTTACATAAAGCAGATATTTCGCAATTGGCACAATCCGGTTTCCGCGCCATACAGCGGCGTCTGCCGTGAATGATCAGAAGATGAGAGAACTGTGCCCACTTTTCCGGTGCGGTTTTCCCGCAGAGAATCGATTCGATCTTTACCGGATCAACCGTCCTGCAAAGTCCGATCCGGTTGGAAAGCCGGATCACATGAGTATCCACCGGGAACCCGGGAATCTGAAAGAAGTCCCCCAGAACCACATTGGCAGTCTTGCGCCCGACCCCGGGAAGTTTCGTCAATTCTTCCATAGAATCCGGAACCTCTCCATTGTAATCAGAACAGATTCTGGAACATGCCGCAATGATATGTGCCGCCTTCGCCCGGTAATATCCGCAGGCATGGATATCCTGTTCCAATTCCCCGGGAAGAGCATTGGCAAAAGATGCAGCATCCGGATATTTCCGGAAAAGCTCAACTGTTACGTTATTGACGGTTTTATCCGTGCATTGAGCGGAGAGGATCGTGGCGATCAAAAGCTGAAGCGCAGAGTTGTGAACAAGAAAACATTGCTGGGGACCATGCGCCTCCAGAAGGGCATCATAAACCTGTTCTGTCTGACTCAATCGCGCCATTTCCGAATATTCCTTCTCCAAAAGGGGCAGGATTCACTGAGCTTGAGACTCTGCCTGATCGAATTTTGCTTCAATACTTTTCAAAATCGGCTGAGTATCAAAATCATGGGCGGCAAAATGATATTCCCCCTTCTCCCAGGGAGCAGTCAATTTTTCCAGACGCCGGAGGATGGCTGTTGCCTCATCCACCTGTTCTATTGTGATGGTTTCCACATTTCTGCGGATAAAGCGGACAACGGAATCCAAACTGGACACCACCAGCTGGACTTCACATTCCTGAAGCTGATTCTTCGGCTTTGCCATTCTTGTCCGGTACCGGAGCAGCTCCGTCATCATAAGCATTTCCTGTTTTTTGACCTGAAATGCCATTGCGTTCTGACGCTGCAGCTGAATCGGCAGGACAACGATCAGGTACAATTCAAAAATACAGATCAGCAAAAACATCAGTATCGCTGTCGTTGTAATAAAATCTTTCTTTCTCTTGCAGGAATATTCCACTTTATTTGCCATAAATTTTCTCCGCCGTGATCTTTTCACAAATCCCTACTGTTTTCTTTCCGGTAATCTACATCTGAAATACTGTTTTTTCAAATAGAGGAAACAAAAACTTTTCGATTTGATGAAAAAACTGCATGCTTTTCCGCTATTTCACGAAAAAAACATCTATTTTTCCTTGTTTCTGACTTGTTTTTCGGGAAAATGAGGGTATAATTCCATAGAAGGTTTTCCCGCAGGGAATGAACTGCCTTCTGCAATACTGCTTATAACATTTTTAACATACTTACAAGAGGAACTGTCAGATGTCAAATATCCATCCAACGGCTGTGATCTCTCCGAAAGCTGTGATCGGAGAAAATGTGGAGATCGGACCCTATACCGTGATCGAGGACGATGTCACCATCGGCGATAACTGTTATATCGATGCCCATGTCAAAATCGGACAATATACGACCATCGGTCCCCGCTGCCGGATCTATTTCGGAACCTATATCGGCGAACCCCAGGATCACCGCTTCACCCGCGGAATCGTTTCTTACACAGAAATCGGATCCGACACCGTGATCCGTGAATACGTCACCATCCACCGGCCCCCATTCGATTTCCTGAAAACAGTAATCGGAAACCATGTTCTGCTTCAGGCATTCGTCCATGTCGCACACGATTGTGTGATCGGTGACAGAGTTACAATTTCCAACCATACAGCTCTGACCGGACACGTTCAGATCGGCGCCGGTGCCGTGCTTTCCGGATATGTGAAGATCCATCAGTTCTGCCGGATCGGTGCACTTGCCATGATCGGACCGGAAGCAATGATCGGACAGGATGTCCCCCCGTTCTCCATGCTTCGTGAATTCAACTTCATCACCGGTCCCAACGTCATCGGGCTCCGCAGAGCAGGGTTCGACAATGTAAAACGGCTGATGATCCGCCGCGCCATCAAGACTTATTTCTTCGATGGGCTCAACGGAACAAATGCGATCGCTAAAATCGAAGCAGATCCCGAAATGATGCAAGTGCCGGAAGTCGCTCATTTCTGCAACTTTATCAAGGAATCCAAACGCGGTATCATGCCCGGAAATCCGAAATTTGCCGGATTGACGGAAGAACAGAGGGATGCCCTCAACGCAAGAATGTGAGGTAAATACTTATGAAAAAGCTCTTTTTGTTCCCCCATTTCGCCCTTTTGACTCTCCTGACCGGAACCGGTTGTGATCTCGACAAGGCGATTCAGGAAATGGAAGAATCCATGAACCCCACTGACCCGGAATATGTCATTTCTGTCCACAGAATCGTCCGCTACCGCAGAGGCGAAGATCTGGAACGGGATATCGATACCTTCTCCGGCGGAGTGGTTTGTGTCAATGTCAACCCCTTCCTCCATACCCGGAACATCAAGAAAGTTGATCTTGCAATCCGGGATGATGATCCTGGATTTTTCGATCTGGTGCTTCATCTGGACAAGCGCGGTCAGATGCTCTGGTCCAGTATCGCGGTACAGTACAGAGGGGAAAAGCTTGGTCTGGTCATCGATGGTGTTTACTACCGTGCCTTCATGCCGAAAATCCCGAATCCCGATGATATTGATGAAAAAACCGGAAGCGTTACTGTCATCCTGGAAGGTCCCATTGACCAGGCAACTGCCAACGGAATCGCAAAATTCAGTGAGAAAAACTACAGATATTTCAATCGCTGATCCTTTATGCTGAAGTGGCTTCATATCAGAAATCTCGCGCTGGTCAGCGATGCCGCGCTGGATTTCTCTTCCGGCTTTAACGCCGTAACCGGAGAAACCGGCGCAGGAAAATCCGTCCTCATGGGTGGACTCCGTCTCCTTTTGGGTGCCAGATTTGAAAAAAATGCGATCCGGGAAGGCTCCGAACGGTGCGAAATCTCCGGAATGTTTTCTGTCGATCCCGATTCATTGGAACGGATCAATCAGATCCTTGATGATGCCGGGGTTGAACAGTGTGACGGGGATAATCTTCTCATCAAACGGGTCTTTACCCCCTCCGGAGGAAAAATTTTCGTCAACGCCTCAGCCGCAAATTCCAAGCTGCTGACCTCTCTCGGTGCGTATCTGGCGGACATTCATGGAGCTTCCGCAACGGTCACACTCCTGAATCCCGCAGAGCAGCTTTTTTCTCTTGACCGCTTTACCGGAAATCAGGAATTGCTGGCAGAGTGCAGTGACGCATGGAAAATTTACACCGATGCCCTGAAAGAAAAAGAAGCTCTTCTGAAAAATATGCCGTCCTCCTTTGAGGCAGAACGGTTCCGGATCGATGTGGAACACATTGAAAAAGTCAATCCGAAGCCCGGAGAAGATGCTGAAATCGCAAAAATCCATTCCGCAGCAGCCAATTCGAGAGAGATCCTGGAACTCTCCTCTTCCGTGATCGGGCTCCTGACAGAATCAGAAGAATCCCTCCTGGAACGTCTTGCGGCGATCCGGAGGCTTCTCCATTCTCTGGAACGGGTCGATGAAGAACATGCGCTGCAATTCCAGGAACAGCTGGAACTGATCTCAGATTCCATCCGGAACCTCTCCGATGAGATCTCAAGTCACGCAGAAACCGTGGATCTGGATGCGGAAACCTTTGCCGCAATGGAAGAACGGATCCGGGATCTGCAAACCTTGAAACGGAAGTTCGGACCAACCCTTGAAAATGTACTGGAATATTTGAAAGAAGCAAAAAACAGACTGGATATTTTTGAAAATTCCGAGTTTGCAAGAGAGAAAGCTGAGCAGAAAGTCGCCGAAGCAGAAGCCGGTCACCGGAAAATTTGCAAGCGTCTTTCCGAAGCCAGAAAAAACGCTGCGGAACATTTAGAAGCCCAATTGAAAAAAGAACTGGAAAAACTGGGCTTCAAACGGTCCGAGTTCCGGATCTCTTTTGAAAACGGAACCCCGGGCAGCACAGGTTCGGATAAAATCGAATTCCTCTTTTCTGCCAATCCGGGAGTCCGCGCCCTCCCCTTGCGGGAAGTGGCAAGCAGCGGAGAACTCTGCCGTGTCATGCTTGCTTTGAAAACCGTTCTTGCCGGAGCAGACAGGATCCCAACTCTTGTTTTTGACGAGATCGATGCCAATATCGGCGGGGAAACTGCCGTTACTGTCGGCGAAGAATTGGCAAAACTTGCTCAGCGGAAACAAATTATCTCCATCTCCCACCTGCCCCAGGTGGCAGCTTGCGCAGAGAAACATTTCAAAGTGGAAAAAATCACCTCCGCCGACACTGCGGAAACAACGGTTTCAGAAGTCACCGGAAAAGCCAGAATTGCAGAAATTGCCCGTATGCTCGGCGGCGGGGCTGCCGCTCTCAAACATGCCGGCGCCGTTCTCAACAAAAAAGCATGATCAATTTGTAAGCACACCGCTCAAAAGCAGAACGGTCAATACTGCCGCCAGCCCGATCCGGTACCAGCCGAACGGCTTGAAATCTTTGCTCCGGATATACTTCATAAACAGAATAACGGTCGCCCAGGATACAAAGAAGGAGACGATAAAACCGATCCCAACCGCGATCCACTCTTCTCCGCTGAGATTTCCCCCATGCTTCAGCAGGGAATAGCCGGAAGCTGCAACCATGGTCGGAATCGCCAGAAAGAAGGAAAACTCCACTGCCAGCGGACGGGAGGCTCCCAGAAACAGTCCGCCGATGATCGTTGCAGCAGATCGGGAAGTTCCCGGAATCAAGGCAAGGCACTGAAACAATCCTACGCAAAACGCCCGGGTACAGGAGAAATTTTCAATGGATTCGATCCGGGGAACATCCGTCTTTTTCCGGCTTTCCAGAAAAAGAAGAATCACTCCTCCCAGAAGAAGAGTCATGATAAATGTCTTCAAACCAAGCTGTTCCACATAATCTGCAAACAAAAATCCGGCAATGGCTGTCGGAATCAAACCGATTCCGCTTTTGAACCAGAGAGACGTGGTGTTCCGGAACACATCTTTCTTCCGGAACATATCTGAGGGAATCAGTTTTTCGTGAAAATAAACAAGAAATGCAAGAATGGATCCCAGCTGGATCACTACGTCAAACATATTATTGAACTGTTCCGAGGGAGCAGATCCTCCGCAGGCAGTAATGATCCGGTTCACGATCTTCAAATGAGCCGTGCTGCTGATCGGAAGAAGCTCTGTAATTCCCTGTACAATTCCCTGAATGATGGCGTATAAATAGAGAAACATGGGATCCGTTCCATAAAAAAAGATCCCGGTACGCGCCCGGGATCTTTGGGTTCAGAATCAGTATCTGCGCTGTTTGCTGTTTGCAAGCACGCTCAGACGGAGTGCATTCAGCTTGATGAAGCCGGTTGCATTCTTCTGATCGTAAACATCTTCTGCTTCGAAAGATGCGATCTTGTCATCGTAAAGGCTGTATTCAGACCGTCTTCCGGTGACATGGCAAGCGCCCTTGTAAAGTTTCACGCGGACATCGCCTGTGACAAACTTCTGGCTTTCGGTGATTGCAACCTGAAGCATTTCGCGTTCGGGAGCATACCAGAAACCATTGTAAACCATCTTGGAATAGATGGGAATGAAGCTGTCGCGGAGGTGCATGACTTCTTTATCCATGGTGATGGATTCCAAAGCACGGTGTGCGTGGTGGAGGATGGTTCCGCCCGGGGTTTCATAAACACCGCGGGATTTCATACCGACAAAGCGGTTTTCCACGATATCGATTCTTCCGACAGCATGTCTTGCACCGAGTTTGTTCAGGCGGCGCATGATATTTGCGGGGGTGAGTTTTTCCCCGTTGACTGCCACAGGGATACCTTTTTCGAAGGAGATGATCACATCTTCGGGATCATCAGCAGCTTCCATAAGGGGCTTGGTCAGGCAGTACATATCATCTTTGGGAGCGTTCCAGGGATCTTCCAGGATTCCGCCTTCAAAGCTGATATGCAGAAGGTTACGGTCCATGCTGTACGGTTTTTCAGCGGTGGAAGTGATCGGAATATTGTGTTTGTGAGCATATTCGATCATTTCGGTACGGGCCTTGAATGTCCAGTTGGGATCGCGCCATGCGGCGATGATCTGGACTTTGGGATCGAGAGCATAAGCTGCGAGTTCGAAACGGACCTGGTCATTTCCTTTTCCGGTTGCGCCGTGGCAAATGGCATCGCATCCTTCTTCGCGGGCAACTTCCACAAGGCGTTTTCCGATCAGAGGACGGGCAATAGAGGTCCCGAGAAGATAGGTTCCTTCATAAATTGCATTTGCCTGTATCATCGGGAAGATGAAATCCTGAGCAAATTCTTCGTTGAGGTCATCGACGATACATTTCAAAGCGCCGGTTTTACGGGCCTTTTCATCAAGACCATCGGTTTCTTCTTCCTGACCGACATCTGCGCAGTAAGCGACGACTTCGCAATTGTAGGTTTCTTTGACCCATTTGACGATGACGGAGGTATCAAGTCCGCCGGAATATGCAACCAAAACTTTCTTCATTTCCATCTCCTTAGTAAAAGTTGCGGGTTATACCATGTCTGGTAATTTACCACATGATACTGGATTTTTCAACTGGATTTTCCATGTTTTCACATATTTTTTCCGTTTCTGATTTTTTTAGAAATATCAGGCGATGAATAATGTTACAATCTTTTTCTGTTAATGCTTGGGATGCTGCTAACACAAATTTTATAAAATTCAAGTTTATTTTTCATAAAAAATCTTTTTTTCATAAAAGAAGTGATTGAACTGTGAAATCCACAAGCAGAAAAATGTTCGTGGATTCAAATGTATCGAACCAAACCTTTTTCTAATTATCATCCTTTATTATACATCCTGCATGATGTTTTCTGTTCCATTTTCTTCTGTCGTAAGCATACATCTGCCAGGCATTCCACAAATTATGCCAAAGAATATAAAAAATCGTTCCCATCGCTACCAGTGGACCGGCATAATGTAATGCCAAATATAAGGTCAAAGTCGTATTTTTCTGTCCGAGAATCTGACTGGATTCCCGACAGAATTTCTTCCGGGAAAGAAGTTTCCCAAGCGCAAAATTGCTAATACATATCACCAGAGAAATCAATCCGATCAGAAGTACCTTGCTGACAGACTCTTCCGGATTTTCTATAAAATGATTCCGCGCAATCGCCGCTAATATAAACAGGCAGAACGACCACAGGGATAAAGAAAATAATTTGCATTTCTTCGGCAATTCTTTGGCTCCGGGATAAATTTTCCGTACGATCATTGCCGCAAAAAACGGAAGAGCAATCACACGGACCAGCGTGTCGGCTACACTCCAAATATAATTTCCTGTCCAATTCCCCGTTACCATAGGCAGCAGAACGATCAGCGCCAATGCGACCCCGAGATTTGTAATCGTAAATCCTGTCAAAGCAAAACCGGTTCTGCCATTCAAAAAGGAAACCACTACCGGGGCAGCCGTCGCAGTAGGGGTGATCCCTACAAAAAACGCTGTTACCGCATAAACAGGTTCCCCGGGAATCAGGATTTTCAACAGGAAATACGGCACGATCCCCATAAGCAGATTCAACAGAAGAATCGTTCCATGCTCTTTCCGCGGCTTCAACTGTTTGAAATCCAATTGCAGACAGGCTGTAAAAACCATGATGCAGAGGAACCATTTCACCAGATGGAACGGAGCTTCATTCAGCACATGTGCCTGAGGGAAACAGGCTCCCAGCAGAAAAGGAATAAAAATCATCGCAGGACGTAATAAAGTTTTCAGCATAACAAACCTTTCTATGCTCTGGGATGAGCCTGATGATACACCATACGCATCCGCTCGGAACTGATATGTGTATAGAGCTGAGTTGTGCTCAGGTTCGCATGCCCGAGCAATTCCTGAACGCTGCGCAGATCTGCGCCTGCATCCAGCAGATGAGTGGCAAAAGAGTGTCTCAATTTATGGGGGGTCATATCCGGCGACAATCCGGCTGTGACGAGATACTGTTTGAAATTCCGCTGGAAAGATCTTGCGGTAAAGCGGGTTCCCTGCTGATTGATGAAGAGAGGGGAATTCGAGCGGTTATCAGAGAACATCGTTCTGCGGATCGTGATATATTTTTTCAAAGCTCTTGCCGCCGGATTTCCGATGGCGCCCAGCCGTTCTTTTTTTCCTTTTCCGCGGATTTTCATGATTCCGGAAAAGAGGTCCACATCTTCCAGGTTCAGTCCGATACATTCGCTGATCCGCAATCCGCCGCTGTAAATGATTTCCAGCATCGCGGTATCGCGTTTGGATTGAAATTCCGCGCTTACTTCATCCCGGGCATATCCGGAGATCAGGGCATCCCGCCAGAACTGTTCGGGAGCATCCAGAAGATTTCCGACTTCTGTCACTGTCATATATTTCGGGAGATTTTTCTGTTTTTTCGGTCCGGTGAGCCGGGTAAACGGATTGATCACCACCCGGCAATCGCGCACAAGATAGCGGAAAAAGGAGCGCATTCCGGAGAGTTTTCTCAAAATACTTGTTTTGGTCAGATTATCTTCCTGAAGATCCACGATAAAACTGCGGGCATCATCCACCGTAACAAGATTCCAGTCGATCTGTTCCTTCAAAGGATCTTTCCCCAGTGCAAGCCGGGCGAATTGGCAAATATCGATACCGTAGCTTGCCACGGTATGTTCCGAAACATTCTTAGAATTCCGGAGGAATGACATGAACCGCTGATAATTCTTATCTTCTGTGCTTTCTTCTGACATTTCAAGTGCTCCATCTACCGGATAATATACACCAAAAACGGAAGAAATAAAGTTTTTTTTCTGATTTTTTCAGAAAACATTTGAAAAAAATGATTTTATCGTTATTGTACACAAAAGCAATTGATTTAAAGAAAGGAAAATGATCATGGCAGATGCAAGCTTGAAATTTCTTGAAACTTTTCTGAACACTTCCGGTCCTTCCGGGTTCGAAACACCCCAAGCAGCTGTTTTCCGGGATTATCTGAAAAAATATGCGGATAAAATCGATGTCGACGTGCTTGGCAACAGCATTGCTGTGCTGAATCCGGATGCAAAATTCAAAGTGATGCTTGCCGGACATTATGACGAAATCGGTTTTCAGGTGGTGGATATCACCGAAGGCGGATTGGTCACATTCCGTGCTGTCGGGGGGATCGACAAAGTCACTCTTCCGGCTCTGGAAGTGGATATCATTACAGAAAAAGGCATTGTTCCCGGGGTGATCGGAAGAAAACCGATCCATCTGCAAACGCCCAAAGAACGGGAAACTGTGATGGAAATTTCCGATCTCTGGATTGATATCGGAGCAAGTTCCAGAGAAGAAGCGGAGGCTTTGGTTTCCGTGGCGGATCCCATCGCCATGCGCTCCAACTGCCGGTTCATGAACAAAAATGTGATCATGTCCAAGGGGCTTGATGACAAAATCGGCGCGTATGTCATTGCTGAAGCGTTCCGGATGCTGGCAGAAGCAAAGGTCAAAATCGGCGTTTATGCTGTCGGTACCGTTCAGGAAGAGCTCGGTTTGCGCGGAGCGGAAGCAAGCACTTTCGGGATCAAGCCGAACGTGGGGATCGCCGTAGATGTGGGCTTTGCAACGGATGTTCCCGGAGTTGACCGGAAACAGTGGGGCAACATCAAGCTTGGCGGCGGGCCCATCATTGCAAAAAATGCGAACGTCAACCCGGTCCTTCTCCGCAACATTATGGAAGCCGCAAAAAAGAACAAAATCCCGTACCAGATGCAGTGTGGTCACCGTGCCTCCGGCGGGACAGATACCGAACGGATGCAGATGTCTGCCGGCGGCGTGGCAACGGCTTTGATCAGTATTCCCAACAGATATATGCATACCCCGGTTGAGATCTGCGATATCAGAGATGCAAAAGCAGCTGCAAAACTGATTGCAAAAACAGTTGCCTCCCTTGATCCGAAATGTAAATTCCGTCCGGGGATCGATTGATCATGAGCGGGAAGGTTCATATTATTCTCGGCACAGATGATGTGGCGATCAAGGATGCGGCAAATGCCAAAATCCTTGAGCTCTGCGGTCCTGCACCGGAAGAAAATGAATCACTGGAGATCATCCGGGGAGATTCTGATACCCTGAATGCGGTAGAGATCCTGGATTCACTGATCAATACAATGACGACGCCCCCGTTTCTGACTCCGGAAAAAATCATCTGGCTCAAGCACTTCAACAAGTTTGAAGAAGCGTTTGCTGAACCCGTCGGGACCGGAAAAAAGAAGAAAAAGACCCGTCTGGAAAGTGTGGCGGATCTGTGGAACGAAGGGCTCCCCCACGGAATCACTGTCGTGTTCGATGGAACAGGATTGGACCGGAAACGTTCCTTTTACAAAGTGGCTGCGGCAATCGGAAAGACGGAGCCGAATACATTCACCTGGTTCGACAAGATTGATCCGAAAGCGAAAAATTTCGAAGCGGAAGTGATTCTCAGGGCGGGTGAATTTGCAGAAACGGAAGGGGTCCAAATCGCACGGGATGCCTCATCATTTCTTGCCCGATCCACGGGCGGGGATCTTCTCCTGCTGAAAAATGAAATCAAAAAACTTGCAGCATATATCGGCGGAAACGGGAAAATCTCCCTTGATGATTGCCATGCCGTCTGCACAGCAACAAAAGAATCTCTTGTCTGGGAATTTTCTTCTGCGCTTGCGGAACGGGATATCCAGCGGGCAATGACACTCATCCCGGGGATCCTGCTTTCTCTGGAACAGGGGAATGCCTCCGCCAATGCGGAACTGGCTGTTCTTTCTACCACCGCGAATGAATTCAAACGGATCATGGATCTGAAATGTGCCGGTGCAAAATACGGTTTTCCTGCGCAGGCTGGTCCGAATTTCTTCTATGCAACGGTGGATGATCAGAAGGCAAAAGGCAACAACGATCCTTTGTTTTCCATGAATCCCTACCGTCTTTTCAAAATGTGGGAAAATGCCACCAGATTTGAAGATGAAGAGTTTGCGAATATTTTCGATGCTCTCTTCCGGGCGAATAAAGCAATGGTCACAGGCGCCGGTGATCCGAGACTGATCCTGGAAAATCTGGTCATGACCATCGGACCGGGCAAAAATCAGTGAGCCCCTTTTCTGCCGGATTCCACGGTGCGGCGGACTTCTTCGTCCCCGTGGGCATCCCGGAAGGTTTTGATGATCGTTTTCAACCGGATCATCTGATACAATGAGAAAAGCTGAACCGGAAGTGTGAACAGGAAAAACAGTTTGTAAGTCAAAATCTGTTTCCCTTCCAAACCAACGAAATTCTGTGTTGCCTCAAACACATGCGGAGTTACCCATTCCGCAAGCCACATCAAACCGCCAGCGATGATCATTCCGGAAATTCCTGCTCCGGCACCTTGAATCACATTGGTTGCCACAGATCCGGCAATCTGCTGTTCTTTGGGAACTGCCATCAGAAAATAGCAGGTATTGGCATTATCCCCAATCGCTACCATGGTTCCGCACATGAAAAATACCAACACAGATATGATACAGGGAATGACGATTCCGCTGGAAGGCGCAATCAGCCAGAGCAGAGAAATCAGAATTCCAAGCAGACTTCCGGCGATCAGAACCACCCGCGGACCGCGCTTTGCCACAATTTTCCCGGAAAGACAGGAGGAGGCAAAACTGGCGCAAAACTGTGCCGCGGAAAACAAAACAGCCTGCGTATCCGTGAAACCATATCCCTTTTTCAAGTAAAGAACTGATGCCGGAACCATCAGAATCACAATCAGATTCTTGCAGAAACCAGCCATCAGAAGCTGCCGGATCATGGGATTGGATTTCACTTTTTTCCATTGGGGGATCAGCGGCCGGGAGGCAGTCTGACGGATCACATCCGTTTCCCGGATCTCGCGGAGAAAACGGGATGCTGTTACGCCCATAGTCGCACCGAATACAACAATTCCGCAGAGAATCCACACAGAACTGCTCTGTTTCAAGAGGAAACTGACTGAGAGCAGAGCAACGACTCCGGAAAAATAAAACGCGCCTGTTGCATTCCCGATCAGCTGGGAACGGTCATCATCATTGGTGATCTCACCGATCAGCGGCTGGGAAAGCACAACCCCTGCCGCCCGGAATCCGTAAAACATCAGCGCAGCGAACAAAAGAAGAGCCCAGGCACATTCCTCCTGAAAACGCGCCAATACAGCACTGACAGCCACAAGCAGCGCGGCAATGTTCCGGTATACCCAGAATGTTGCCTGACTTTGAGCCGCACCTGTTTTAGCGGTTTGCCGGACGCCGAGGGGAAGCAGCAGGAAGCCGATATAGAGCATTGCGCCCACAAAGGTAATCAGCACATCCGGCATGTGGATCTGCACGGCAAGCAGAATGATAATCGTCTCGCCGAGACACATGTAAGAGAACCCATTGATCAATCCGAAACGGATATAATTTCTCTGGGACAGCTTCCGCTCTTCGGAAGTCAGAGGATGAGAAACAATCACAGAACCACTCCGTATTAAAGCACTTTGGAGAAGAATTCCCTTACTCTGGGATTTTGAGAGTTTCTGATCACTGCATCCGGAGAACCGGATTCCACGATCTGCCCGTGATCCATGAAAATCACACGGTTGGCAACCTCAGCCGCGAAACCGATTTCATGAGTGACAACGACCATTGTCATACCGGACTGAGCAAGATCCTTCATGAGAGCGAGCACTTCGCCCACCATTTCCGGGTCAAGCGCAGAAGTCGGTTCGTCAAAAAGAAGAACATCCGGATTCATTGCCAGAGCCCGGATAATTGCGATCCGCTGTTTCTGACCGCCGGAAAGCTGGGCAGGATAAGCATCCCGCTTGTCAAAAAGCCCGATCCGTTTCAGCAAATTGTCGGCAGTCTGTGCAGCCTGTGCAGCAGGGACTTTTCCAGTCCGGACAGGTGCCAGAGTGATATTCTTATGAATCGTCAAATGCGGAAAAAGATTGAAATGCTGAAACACCATTCCGACCTGTTGACGGTAGTGGTTGATCGGCATTTTCTTAGAAGTGACATCCGCTCCTTTGAACAGGATCTGTCCGCCGGTGGGTTTTTCAAGCAGGTTCAAACAGCGCAGGAAGGTACTCTTTCCGGAACCGGAAGGACCTACTATGAAAACGACTTCTCCCCGCTTGATTGTGGTCGACACATGATCAACAGCTGTCAATGCAGGAAACTGTTTTACCAGATCACGAATCTCAAAAATTGTCTCACTCATTTCTCTTCAACCTCTTTTCCAAACGGCCCAGCAGCCAGCTGAGGAACATAACAACGACAAGGTAGATCAATGCTACCGCGATCAACGGGAAAAATGCATCATAGGTCTGACTCCGGATGATATCTCCGCCCTTGGTCAGATCCTGCAGCGCAATGTACCCCGCCACACTGGTTTCTTTCAACAGAACAATAAATTCATTTCCCAAGGCAGGCAGAACGTTTTTGAACGCCTGGGGAAGAATGATCTCCCGCATGGACTGCCAGTAGGAAAGCCCGAGACTCCGTCCGGCTTCCATCTGTCCTTTGTCAATGGACATGATTCCGCCGCGGATGATTTCCGCAACATACGCCCCGGAGTTGATTCCGAATGCAATCACTGCAACAAGGATCTTATCCACATTCACTGATCCGAAGATCACAAAGTAGATGATCAGGAGCTGAACCACCACCGGGGTTCCGCGGATCACGGTAAGATAGATCCGGCAAATCCAGTCCAGAAGTTGTAATTTTCCGGTCTGATCCGCCGTACTCCGGACAACCGCAACACCGAAACCGATGATGATCCCCATCAGAACAGAGAAGAATGTGATCTGCAATGTGATCCAGAAACCTTCCAACAAGTATTTGTAGCGGTTATCCTTGATAAAGTTCACGTAAAAAGAAGCTTTGATTTTCCCGAAAACTGTTTCTGTAACGAAATCCTCTTCGGAGATATTTTCACTGTTCAGCTTTTTGTAATGAAGAATGATGGACTCCAATTCACCGGATTCCTTCATTTTCTTCAATTCTTCATTGAACTCCCGTAAAAGATTCTGGTTGTGTTTTGCAATTGCAAAAGCATATTCTTCTGTGGTCAAAGGCTCCGGAAGGATCATCAGGCTTGGATTCTGAGCAATATAAGCCTGCGCGGGTTCTCCATCAATCACAACAACATCAAGTTTGCCGGAGACAAGAGCAGCGACTGCAACCGGGCCTTCTTTGTAACGTTCCGGCTCCTGGATCTTATCTGTCACAAAGCTGTCACCGGTGGTTCCGTGCTGAACACCGATCCGTTTTCCTTTCAGATCTGCGATACCTTTGATCGGTGAATTTTTGGGAACAATAATCACCTGAGCGGCAATCACATAAGGATCTGTGAATGCGACCTGTTTTTTACGGTCCTCGGTCACGGTGATCCCGGAAGCAGCGATATGAGCTTTTCCGGATTGAACCGCAGCGATCACAGAATCAAATGCCATATCCTGGATTTCCAGCTCATAACCGAGCCGATTCGCGATTTGTCGGACAATTTCAGGATCAATTCCATCAATTGCTCCGCCGGATACATATTCATAAGGCGGGAAGGTGGCATTGGTCACCATCACCAATTTCGGTTTCTCCGGCTCATTGCATCCGCAGAAACAGAGCATCAGCGCTGTCAGCAGCAAAAAGAAATGTTTCATACTCTTTCCTTTAAATCTGAATTGTTGCTATCGGAAAATCTCTAAAAAACGTCTTCTCCGACAATCCTGTCATTTTTTCACTAAAAGATTTTATAACATACAACATAAATCTGTTTTTACAAGGGGAAAGGGGAGAAAAATTTCATTTTCTCTCAGAAAGATTTTTCCGGAGGCATCAGGAGTAACTCATGGTTAATTTTTTTTGATTTTTTTCGTCCGGGAACTGGAAATATTGAAAAACTGTGTTATAAATATAATCATCCTCGTAATTTTTACGGAAATACTGGAATAAAAAAACAGTAAAATACATAACATACAGGAGAAAAAAATGAACTTCAGAGCTGTAACATTTTCTGCTGCTGTCATTGCCGCTGCCGCACTCTTTTCCGGCTGCTGCTGCAAAACTGTCTATGACAGCAAGTTCGATCTGGGAACGGAAAATCCGAAAATCGATATCGGAAAGGCTCCCGGACAGGTAAAAATCGATGGGATCATCGATGAAAAAGAATGGGCCGCTGCCGCATCCTATCAGATGCAGGAAGCATACGTCTACCGGAACAAAAAAGTCATTCCTCCCAAAGCCTTTGCCAATACAAATATCAGAGGAAGACGGGTTGAAAAGTTCCAGGGCGGAACCTTCCGCTTCATGTACGATGATAAATATCTTTACGTTTCCGCTTTCCTGGAAGATACCGATGTTATGCAGTATGGAAAAGTGGATCAATCCCATTTCTATCTCTCCGGCGACGTGCTGGAAATCTTCATGAAACCCGCCAATGCCCCCTCCTACTGGGAATGTTACGGGACCCCCAACGCAAAAAAGACCTCTCTCTTCTTTGACAACAGACGCTATCCCCTTCATGCGGAGCGCAGTTCTCTCATGAAAGGAATGATGGTTGCCGTCAAAGTTCATGGTACACTGAACAATTACAGCGATCAGGATAAAGGCTGGAGCATTGAAATTGCGTTCCCGCTGGAACAGCTTGCCAAAGCCGGAAGGCCCTTCAAACCCGGGGAACCCTGGACGATCCTCGTTGCAAGATACAACTATAACTATGGTTCTATTGAATCCAATCCCCATTTCTCAACATTCCCTGAACTTCCGGTCGTGAACTATCATCTTCTGGAATATTATGCGAATGTGAACTGGAAATAACTGAACTGATCATATCAAAAAAAATGAAATACAGGAGAAAAAAAATGAACTTCAGAGCTGTAACACTTTCTACTGCCGCCGCAGCCGCCGCCGTGATCCTTTCCGGATGCTGCTGCAAAACTGTTTATGACTGCAAATTCAATGTGGGCGCACCCGCAGAGAAATTCGCCGTCTCCAAAGCTGCCGGCAGCGTAAAACTGGATGGAGTCCTGGATGCAAAAGAATGGAAAGGGGCAGAGGTCTACTCATTGGTCCGCGCCTACCGTTATGTCAATCCCAAAACAACACCTGCAAAGGTTTATGCTCATTCAAGCAAAAAAGGCGGAGATGTCGAACCCCTCGACCCCGGAACCGTCCGTGTGATGTATGATAACAACTATCTTTATATCGGTGCTCAGCTGACAGACAGAGATATGATCCAGTATGCGGCAGAAAACCAGGCAAAACTTGCCGGTCAGGGCGATGCGTTCATCCTCTATATCAAACCGGCGAACTCTCCCAGCTACTGGGAATGTCAGGTTGCTCCCAATGGAAAAATCGCTTCTTTCTTTGTCCCCACCCGCGGATATCCTGCAAATCCGGAAGAAACACTCATGCCCGGAATGAAGGCATCTGTCAAGGTTCAGGGAACCATCAACAAGTATCAGGATACTGACAAAGGATGGACCGTTGAGCTTGCGATTCCTCTTGCTCAGCTGAAGAAAGCCGGCGCGGAATTCAAACCCGGTTCCGCATGGACAATCCTCGCAGCCCGCAGAAATTACAACTTCAACGTGCTCGATACAGATCCTCAGGATTCCACCGTCCCGGAAATGCCCTGCAACACCTTCAGCTACATCGAATATTTTGCAGATGTGATCTGGAAATAATTTCCACTGACCATCTCAAAATCCATTTTCTTCCCGGTTTTTTGAGCAGAGACTCAGACCGGGAAGTATTCTTTTCTTCCGGAATACGATCATGAAACAGACAAATTGGGAAAAGTATTATCTCTCCCCCCTGCCGACTTCCGGCTGGTCTCGGATGATTGTACGTCACAACTTGCTTCAGATGCTCCGGAAAACAAACTTGAGTCAGGGTTGTTCCATCGCAGAACTGGGCGGAGGGGGAAGCTCTTTCTACCGCAAGATCAGCGATGAATTCCAAACGGAACATTATACGGTCTACGACTCCTGCACGGCCGGGATTCAGGCTTTTATCCGGAAAAATCCCAACGGAAAAACTGTAAAGACAGATCTGCTTTCCTTCCAGCCGGATCAGACCTTTGACCTGGTGTTCTCCGTCGGGCTGATCGAACATTTTCCGCCGGAATCAACAAAAAAACTGATCAAAAAGCATTTTGAAATGACAAATCCCGATGGATGGGTTGTTCTCTTTTTTCCGACGCCCACCCTGCTCTACCGGGGGGTCCGGTCTCTGGCTGAATTCTCCGGACTCTGGGACTTTCCGGATGAACGCCCCCTTGCCCCGCAGGAAGTCCGGTCAACCGCAGATCAATACGGGATCTGCCGGGACAGCAAACTCATCTATGCCAATTTTCTGACACAATATGCTCTGCTTTACAGGAAAAAATCAAAATGAACACACTTAAAATCTACGAAACATTTTCCAGTATTCAGGGAGAATCCACTCATGCCGGACGCCCCTGCTTTTTTATCCGTCTTGCCGGCTGCAATCTCCGCTGTTCCTATTGTGACACCGCAAAAGCATGGGGAATGGATTCCGGCAGAGAAATGAGCATTTCCGAACTGGTGACACTTGCCAAAAACAGCGGGCTGAAACTGGTGGAAATCACCGGCGGAGAGCCGATGCTTCAGGAAGCAACCCCGGAACTCTGCAGGATCCTGCTGGAACAGGGTTTTGAGGTCCTGATGGAAACCAACGGCTCCCAGCCGCTCAGCAGCCTGCAGGAAGGAGTCAAACGGATCATTGACTGGAAAACTCCCTCCAGCGGGGAAACAGAACAGATGCTTGCAGAGAATTTCCAATCTCTGCGGCAAGGCGATGAAGTGAAATTTGTTATTGCGGATGACAGGGATTTTTCCAATGCGCTGGACGTCATGAAGCGATTTTCACTGCCCGGAAACGCAACGGTTCTTTTTGCACCTGTTTTCGGAGCAATGCCGCCGGACCGGCTGGTGGAGAAAATTCTGAAACATCATGTCCCGGCACGGCTGAACCTTCAACTTCATAAATTTATCTGGGGAGCAGACGCAGAAGGTGTTTGATTTTTCAGTCAACCGCTTGAAATTATGGAATTCGCGTTGTAAAGTATGCAAAAGCTATGATTCAAATTCAGGAGAAAGTTCAACTATGAAATATTTCTTATTATTTATGTTTCTGCTGACCGGCACACTGCTTCAGGCACAGGAAAAAAGTATTCTCGGCATGGAAACACAGAGGGATTCCATTCTGGCTTCTGTGAACGGGGAATCCATCACGCTGCAGGATGTGATCCTGGAAAGCAATGCGGAGGAAGCAAAACTTTCTTCCATGTACACCGGAGAGGATCTCGTCAGAAAAATTGAGGAAGTCCGGAGAAAAGTTCTTCAGGATCTGATCGAACGGAAACTGATTTATGCTTCTTATCTGAAACAGCCTTTTGAGATTCCCATTCAGCATGTGGAAGATATGATTGATTCTCTTGCCCGGATCATGGGCGACGGAACCCGGAGATCTCTGGAACAGCGGCTGAAAGCCTTCGGTTCCAATCTGGATGAATTGAAAGAAAAGGCAAGAATCAAGATCGCAACAGATGTTCTGATCTACCGGAACTGTGTTCTTCATGTGCAGATCACTCCGAAAGAGATCTATGAAGCATATCTCGCCCAGCAGAGCCAGTGGACAAAGCAGGAACGGCTGGAACTTCAGCTCCTTCAGGTTCTGAAAAAGGGAGCTCACGGCACGGCTTCACCTCAGGAGATCATTGCCAATCTGAAAGAAATGCTGAAAAATGCCGATGAAGAGATATTCAGCGAAATCGTAAAGAAAAATTCCAGCGGGCCCAATGCGGCGATCGGCGGTAAAATGGGCTGGATCGACCGTGATAAGCTGCGTCCGGAATTCGCCGCGCCACTTGCAAGTGTCAAAAAAGGTGATATCATCGGACCTGTGGAAACGCCGGAAGGATTCTATTTTATCCGGATCAGCAATCTGGCTGCCGCAGAACAGATTCCCTTTGAAAAAGCTGCACCGCTGATCGAAAAAGAACTCCGGGAAAAGGCGATTCAGGAACGGAAAGAAATTTATATCAATCGTTTAAAAGAAGGAGCAGTCATCAGAATTCTCATATAATCTTTCTGCGGTTGACACGTTTCGCGCACGAAAAAGGAAGATTTTATGAGTAAACTGACAATGAAATTATTCAAGGAGGCTGAAAAAGGACTCTTCGGCAATATCAGCGCAATTGCAAAAAAACTCGGGGTCTCCAGAAAAACCTTATACCGTTTTCTGGCGGCGAACCCGGAAGCAGCAGAGTGTATCTCTACCGCCCGGGAAGAATTCGATGATATTGCAGAGGAAAATATCCGGAAAAAAATTATGGAGGGCGATACCTCCATGCTGAAATTTTATGCTTCCACAAGATTAAGAAAACGCGGCTATACCCAGGATGATGCTGATGATGCACCGCCGCCGGAATTCCGCATTAAAATTGAAACAGGAGATCAGAAATGAAAATTTATGTGCAGACAGATATCGAAGGGATCGCCGGATTCTGCTTTTTTGAAAACCGGAAAGATCCTTCCTATGAAAACATTCAGCACAGATACCGGATGTATAAACTGCTGACCGATGAAGTCAACGCAGCTGTTCAGGGGGCGTTCGATGCAGGTGCAGACGAAGTGATCGTCAATGACAGTCACGGTTCCGGGTATAATATTCTGTTTGAACATCTTGACCCCAGATGCCAGATCATTCATGGCAGAAACATGAGCGGACCGGCATGGCTTCCGTTCCTGGATGAGTCCGTCGATGCAATGGTGCTTGTCGGAATGCATGCTATGGGCGGAACTCCCGATGCAATCACCCCCCACTCCCTCTGGGAAGTCAATGACGGTGAATTTTATATGAGCGAAGGCGCGATGGCAGCAGCTCTGGCTGGAGATTGCAATGTTCCCTCCATCTTCGTTTCCGGTGATGATAAAATCATCGCTGAATTTCAGGAAAAAATCCCCGGAATCGAAGCCGTTCAGGTGAAAAAAGCATTGTCGCCTTATCAGGCTTGTTCCCTGATCCCGGCAAAGGCTTGCGAACTGATCCGCAAAGGGGTCAAAGAAGCGATCCTCCGGAAAAATGAGATCAAACCTTATAAGGTTGCCGGACCGCTCCGTTTGAACCTGCTGGATTCCGCGGATCACTGTCCGCCCCTGAAACGGCTCGCAGATGCAGTAACAGCAGATACCATTTCTGAAGCGTTTGACAAATATGAACGCGCTATGCCGTGGACAAAAATGAATCTGCATGATCTGGATGGATTTACCTATCCCTGATCCGATCCCGCATTTTCAAGGCTGAGTTCTGAACAACTCAGCCTTTTTTATTCTCTGCAAAAAACGCCGTTTGAAATCCGGATCTGACCGAGAACCTCAGGTGAGGTGATCCGGAACCCGAGCACTCCGCCGGGGGATGAAATAACAAGAGGGATCTCTTTCTCATTCTCCAAATCGATACACCGGATAACCTCATTCTTATCAAAGAGTTCCAGTTTGACCTGATGGATCCCGATCCCGCGCACCGAACAGGTAAATGTGTTGTAAAGATTCTCCGGTATACTGTACAAAAGCGATGCCGAACTGTTGACTCCGAACGTGATCGTGTTCTCCTGTTCTTCATATTTTTTCAGAATAAATCCGCTGCCGCCGATGGGATAATGAAACGGCGAAAATTCTGTCAGATTCCGATGTATCATGCCAGTTTTCTCTCCGGAAGCGATGGCAAGAACCGTCGCCGCAGTATCCGCAGAAAGCTGAAGCGCAACCAGAAACATCTCTCTGATATTTTCCTCGGAAGAGCGTTGACTTTTCCCATATTGATGTTCCACTGCCATATCAAAAAGATACTGTCTGCTCCGGGCGGTATCCTTTACATACCGGGTGTAGAGCAGCGGAATAAATTCCTCTGCGCTGGAGGTCAGAACCTTCGGAACAACCGTCATTGACTGAAGTTCATCCGTCAGAGAAATCCCGCTGAGATATCTTGTCATATCTGTACCGAACAGACGGTCCAGAATAAATAAATCTGTGCCGTCAGCCCCCTCGAGTGAATGGAGTCCGAAAGTGGAATCTTCCAGGAAATGCAGCAGACACCCCAAATATTTCCAAGCATCTTCCCGTTCGCCCGTATTCAAAAGCGGAATAATTTTTCCAAGATAAAACCGGAAACCGGCTTCCACATGAACGATGTTCTCATTTTCATGATGGCAAAAGGGATAATTTCCATTTTCATCCCTGTCCCAATAGCGGTAAAATTCTTCCACCGGCGTGTGGGGCGGATAATGGAACTGGATCCCGTCATGAAAATACATATAGGGTTTTGTTTCTGCAGAGCGTTCCCCGAAGTAATAATCCGGATATATACAATAAGTATTGACAAGATTTTCTGCATCGGAAATATGATTGCTCTCCAATGCCTGCCTTGTCAGACATTGATGAATGAAAGTACCTGGCATATTTCTCTCCTGTTATCTTTGAAAATATACCTCCGGCTTATGAATTTTTCAATCCGGCAGCCGGAGGAAAAGGAAAAAATCAAGTTATTTTTCCAGACAGAACAGCGTTGGTTCCGACTTCAACCGGATCATCATGTAATCTGTTTCTTTCCGGATATCTGCCAGATGAACCTCTGCCGCACCGAATTGATGAAGTTCAACGATCCCTTTTTCCATCAGTTCCGGTTCCACTTTTCTGTAAAACTGGTTGTGATGCGGTTCGTGACGCTTGAACGAAACCGGGATTTTTCTGCCGTCGTAACCGATCGCTTCATACTTCCAGATATAATCTCTGAGCAAGCCGGGGACCACACCGGAATATTCCTCGATCACATGCATAAAGGTATTGCAGATCATTGTTGTTCCAAGGAATAAAGTCTTTGCATTCCGGGAATAAAGTTTTCCCCAGGGGGAATGCCAGTGCAGCGCAGTCGGTGCATTTTCATGTCCGGCACAAAACTCAGCAGCATCTTTTCCGAAAGCTGCAACGGAAGAAGTCGGACAAAGCGACCGGATCACGCCGGGTCTTTTCCGGAATGTTTCCGGAATGCATCCCAATCCATGACAAGGGGTATTCCGGACATCAAAAAGGGATCCATATTCCCGGAACCCGGGGGCGGGCCCCAGAACAGGATCGCGCATTTGCCCTTCCTCATTGATGAGCCAGCCGAGTTTCCAGCTCATCGCCGGAAAAACGACCAGCCCTTTTTCTCCGAAATACTCCATAAAAGCATCAACGACCGTATCAGCTCCGCCTTCGATTCCCGTTTCTCCGGCAATGCTTTTATAGGAAGAATGTACAAAAACCGTATCATCCGGCTTCAACCCCATCCGGATAATATCATTGATCAGATCTTGCTTCGTAAACATTTTTCATCCTTTCAGAGAATTGACAGCCGTCTTGATATTCCAATCGCATTTTTCCAATATTTCCCGTGCCTGATCGGCTGAAACAGAACAGAGTTTTCCGACCATAAAGGCAGCTCTTTCCTTCAACTTTTTATTTGTCGGCTTCATGGAAGTCATCATATTCCCGGTGACATACCCGCACCTGGTCATGGCGATCGTTGAGATCATATTCAGAGTCATTTTCTGAGAAGTTCCGGCTTTCATTCTTGTGGAGCCGCAAATGACTTCAGCCCCTGTTTCCAGCAGGATAACAATGTCGGCGATTTCTGCCATTGATCCGCCGGGATTGTTCACGATCGCTGCGGTTGCCGCGCCTGCTTTTTCTGCAGCGGACAAAACCCCGCAGACAAATTTTGCGTTTCCATTGGCACTGATCCCGATCACAATATCATTGGAAGTCAGCTTTTTCATTTCAGCAGCATTGATTCCGAGCTGGAAATCATCTTCAGCCCCTTCTGCGGCACGGAAGACAGCCCCCTCCCCGCCAGCCATGATCGTTTGAATCGTTTCCGGAGAGACTCCATACGTCGGCGGACATTCTGCGGCATCCTGAACAGCCAGGCGTCCGCTTGTTCCGGCTCCGGTGTAAATGATCCTGCCGCCGTTTTTCACCTTTTCCGCCGCAATTTCAGCGACCTTTGCGATTTCCGGCAAAGCTCTGCCGACAGCCATCGCGACGGTCATATCTTCCCGGTTGATCGCTTCTGCCATTTCCAAAGCAGACTTCTGATCGAAGTCAAGAGTCCGGACATTCACCGATTCCGTCCGTTCCTCAACGGCAACCGGGATCCGGTCAATGAAATAGCGGGTGATAAACTCCGGATTTGTGATGCTTTTTCCGATTACCACCGCATAGGCTCCGGCACGGAATGCAGAAGCAACATCTTCGCAAGTACAATATCTTCCTTCTGCCACGATCGGCACATCCACATCTTTTGCCAGGCGGCGGATCAATTCCAGATCGGGCCCCGGCATTTTCGGGGATTCCATCGTATATCCGGAAAGTGTGGTTGAGATCAAATCTGCCCCAGCTTCTGCGGCAGCGATCCCATCTTCATAAAGAGCGATATCTGCCATAACAAGCACGCCCAATTCCTTTTTCACCCGGCGGATCAGATCAGCGGCGGAAATTCCGCAATCCCGCGGACGGAGTGTGGCATCCAGTGCAATGATCTGAGCACCTGTTTCTGCGATTTCCTTCGCATGTTCAAAACTGGGGGTGATAAAAGGTTTTTCGTAAGTCCGGGCCTCTTTATTCAAGCCGATGATGGGAATACTGATCAATTTTTTCATAGCGGTGATATCTTCCACACCATTTGCCCGGATCGCGGCAGCCCCGCCCTTTTGAGCGGCAAGAGCCATCCGCGCCAATGTTGCAGAATCCCGCAATGCATTTCCCTCCAATGCCTGAGAGGATACGATCAATTTTCCCCGGAGGCTTTCGATCAGCTGATTCATATTGTTTCCTTTCTGTAAAGATGCAGCGCATAATCTCTTGCAGCATCGATCATTTTAAATGGTTCATATACAAAGTGGTATTCCTTGCGGATCCGGGCAAGAGCGTTTTCACATTCTGTCCGGAAAAAGGTTCCGCAACGGAAAAAACCGCCCAAAGCCAATATGCTGTCAAAACCATCCTCCGGCATTTCAGGAGTGACATTGCATGCCAATTCGGCGATTTCCCATGCACTTTTCCGGATCAATTCCCGGGCACTGGCATCTCCGGATTCTGCAAGTGTATCGATCCGAACTGTTTCTGCAGCAAGTTCCGCTCTGGTCAACTGATTTACCTGTCCTTTGAATTTCATCCGGGCTTCATAAGAACTTTCTTTTCCCGGACGTTCAAGTGCCGGGAAGACTCCGGGAAGAATGGAATTGCCTTCCCTCCGGTCGATGGCCGCAAGAATCATTTTCAAAGCAGCCATCCCGAGCCCGCCCCCGGAACCTTCATCCCCGTAAACAGGCCCCCAGCCGCCAGCCAGACGGAATGTTCCATTCACAGTTCCAAAGGCAACACTGCCCGTTCCGCAGAGACAAATCGCCCGGGCAAAATATTCTTCCGCCTTATGAAGAAGCATTTTACCATTGGATTCCCGTTCCACAAAAATCCGGACAAAGGGTAAAATCTTCTTCAGCACAGCCGTTACTTCTTCTGTATTCGGACCGCCTAATGAACAGAAGACAAGAGAAATCTGTTTTTGCAAATCACCGAACTGTTCCATGCCATGACGCAAAATTGTTTCCACTGGAAGCGTATTCTCATGCAGGGCGGCAATTCCAGGCACCGAACATCCGGCAATGATTTTCCCGGAAACATCCAGCAGAAGAACATCGCTTTTTGTTCCGCCGGAATCAATTGCAAGGATCAATTCACCATCCGGCATTTTCTTATTTCCCTGTCGCTTTTTTCAACTGGACAATGGTTTCTGCGACCTCTCTGCGGAATTTCAGAAGTTCAACTTCAGATTTCGTCCAATGATTCGCAGTTTTCACGATGTGATCGGGCACTTTCAGCAGGGCTTCCACTTTACGCCGCAGGGGAGCATTCATCTTGCCCATTCTCAACGCCAGATCCCGGTATTGTTTCAGAATCGCAAGATATTCATAATCTTCCACACCGTCCCGCATATACTGAGCACGGAGCGAAGCAACGACGCCCTCTTTTGTCGGATAAATAAAACAGGCATCCCCCGGACAATCTCTGAAGGGGAATCCCCATTCTTCATGCACCCAGCGGTTTTTCATCTTTGGCTGATTGACAGGATCCTTCGGAGACCCGGCGATCCACTGCTCGGATGCCCAGTAAAGAAAGCCGACTGCCTGATATTTCCATCCAACCATACTGGCGATCCGGGGTTCAATCCCGGGGCGGTCGATCATGAACATGGGGAAATCCTGTTTGTACAGACACTGATAGAAGTACAGTTTCTCATTTTTCGGCATATTTTTGTAATCTGCCGGATTGAACTGAGGATACTGGGGACACCACAAGTCGATATATCCGTTCAGATTGGAACGGTTCCGGATCGCACCGGCACTGATCACCGGCGGCAAGTCTTTGACCAATGTCCGCAAATGCGTTACTTTTTTCCGGATATATTCCTGTTTTTCCGGATTCCAGGGTTCATCACTCACCTGGATCACCGCATACTTATAATATCCTTTTTCTTTGAAGAATTTCACTGTTTCAATAAAGAGCTGATCGGCTGCCGCAGCCGGATCTTCCGGTTTGAATATGCCAAGAGAACCATCTTTTCCAATCAGGATCCTCCGTTCTTTCGCAAAGAAACCGGGCTCAAAATAATCCAGATTCAGAACATTTGCATTATGTTTGAAGGAACTTGCAAAATAAGGTTCCACTCCCGAAAAGTCAAAGGTGTAATTTTTATTATCTCCGCGTACCCGGATTTTAGAACCGAATACATTTCCCCGGATCCCGGTGGCAAAGTGATATCTGCCCATCACTTCCATGATCTGCTCAAAACGTTCCGGGCTGAAATCACCGTAAAAAGTCGGAACCCGCGTTCCGTGAAACCAGATATTCATTCCGAAACTTTTCTTGTCCGGCAGCGCAAAAGGATAAACCTTCACATTCAGAGTGAGTTCATATTGTTCCTTCCCTGACTCAAATTTAACGGTTCCGGTATAATTCCCGGGGAGCTGATTTTTATCCGTTTTCAAAGTAAGCATCACCGGCTGAAGAGAACCTTTCACAGGCGGTTTGACCAGATTTCCTTTGTAAAGGACATCCGGCCAGTATCCCACATGTGTATGGTGTCCGGAATCGCCCACATTCACATAGCCGATCGGGTTGAAAAACAGTTGATCTGCTTTGATCTCTCCGCCATTTTCGCCCTTCAATCCGGCACATGTGACTTTTATTTCCGACTTCTTATCTGTCAGATAAAAAAGAACAAATTGGGCGGATTCATATTCATTTTGCGCACAAGCGATCTCCACTTTGTCAGAAAAAGTCCCTGTAAACGGCAAGTCACGGAAAACCTTTTCACCAGCCAAAGCGGTTCCAACGGAAAATGTGAGATCCTTTTTTCCGTTTTTGACGTTCCAGAGCCGCGGAAGGAGGGTGGTGGAAATCAGGAAATCCAGCTCTTCCAATTTTTTTTCCAATGCTCTCAGATGCGCACTGCGTTGTTCTGCCGGAAGTTTATCATTCGTCCCGGATGTGAGAAGCTGTTCTGCTTCGCTCTGTTTTTTTGCAACATCCGCGCCAATCGGAATCTTATACTGAACCACCTCTGCCAGAATCTTTTTCAATGTCGAAAATTTATTGCTGTTATCAGTGATCCCTTTTTCGATATCATAGATCTCTTCGATGACGAATCCCCGGCTGATATTATGTTTCATCCGCAGCCAGTCAACGTTGAAGGAAAGGATTTTTTCTCCGCCGCTCAGTTGAAAATCGATCTCCACAGGGATCTTCTCTCCCGCTTTCATGGCATACTCTTTGGAAAGAAGAGTGATTACTCTGAAAGGACGGATATAAGAACGTTTCAACAGCTGCTGCCGGCGTTTTTCCGGATCAGTTTCATCCTCCCGGAGCGTCACATTCAATTTGACATTCGCAGGCCTTCCGCTGAGGTTCCGCAAGAAGAAACGGTATTTATTCGCACCGTTTTTCAAGTGCTGTATGTCCGGTGTTTCCACCGTAATTTCCTTGAACGGGAATCCGCCGAACCGGCAATCCATAAACTTGCTGTGAAATCCTCTGACTCCTGCCTGCCAGGTCGTGGCCTCCGCAGTCGTGGAACTGACTCTTCCGAAATTCAACCGCAATCCGTCCTCCGCATTCGGGGTTCTTCCCAGAAATCCCGGGGATGCTTCTGCAAACATCCTGAACGGGATCTTGATTTCCGCATACCATGCATTTTTCTCTCTTGATGTTTTGACAGACCATTTTCCGTTCCAGGAGCTGTCACGCCGGAAACTTCCCGGTTTCAGATAAAGATTCCGGGCATCCTCCTTTGCTCCGGAAGGAACGACTCGCAAATGATAATAGGTGTCATTTGACCCCGGATGAAAAAGCATGATCTCAAGACAATCATCATTTCCGCCGATGGGCACATCAACCGTCTGACCGGCAGGAAGCCCCAAAATCATTTTACCGGGATCTGATTCATAGCAGGTGAAGCCCAAATACAGCGCATCTACATCATAAAAAATTTTGACAGATGTTTTATTTTTGATGTTTCCGCTGATAACCGGCTTCCCATTGGAATTTATAGAGACAAATTCCGGGATCTCCGCAGCTTTTCCCCAGACTTTGTCATCCAATTTTCCGTCAAGACGATATCCTGTGGAAGCTGTCTCAATTCTCGGGATCGTAAATGAGGGTGCCATTTCAGCCGCAAAGCTGCAAACACTCACCCCTGCAAGCAAAGAGAGTAATTTCTTTTTCATAACTTGTGTTTCCTTATTATTTTTTCGTTAGAGGTAATTTCAAAAGTCCGGCAAAATCAGACTGGAAAGGCGTAGCTGATGATCGGGAACTGCCATGCGGCATCCTCTTTTGCCAAAGCTCCGGAGGCTGCGCCAAGGTGTTCCATTTACAGATCTGCAACAGAATTTCTCAGCTTATTTTGAAGTTTTTTGAAATTGCGCCGTTTTTATGATCAGAACGGGAAAAATTCCGGTTTTCCCTTATTCTCGGGATATACTAAATTCAGGTGGATCCGACCGTTCGCCGCATCAAACAAATGCTCTCTTTTCGCATGAACAACTCTTCCGTCAGCCAACAGAATATTACCCGTTCTCAAGTGCGGGAATACCACACTGGATTTGGTATCATCAGCTTTTATATGGTCATACATCCAGCCATCGAGCATGTAATTGTGCTCCAGCAGCAAAATGATATGTGAAGGACTTTTTACTCTGCCTTTTTTAACCCCGGCGGGCCATTTGCTCCAATCGAATCCATACCCCATAAAAACTCTCCGGTTCATGGAATAACCGGCATTTTTTCCCTTCATTTGCTTCGTTTCGGCACATACAACCACACCGTTCGCGCCAAGATAGGGATACAACGAACCTCCGGAGTGGAACCAAACCGTTCCAGACGAACTGTTATTTTTAAGATGGTAATCACTGCGCTGGTAAGGATAAAAATCATCATTATCATCGCAATAACCGAGGATCGCCAGATTGATCTGCTTCACATTACTCATACAGCTGGTTCTTCGTGCCTGGGCTCTTGAATTATTCAACGCAGGCAGCAGCATCCCTGCAAGAATTGCGATGATCGCAATCACGACGAGCAATTCTATCAGCGTGAAGGGTGAGACAACACTTCTTTTTTCCATCTTCTGAGCGTTCTTTTTCATACGTTTTTCTCCTGTATTATTTGTGATAAATGATCTAATGAGTTAATAAAAATGCCATTATCCCGGAAGACTGCCGGCTCCTTCTGTTTCCGGTCAATGATCACCCCGTAACGGATCCCGGAAGCCAACGCCGGATAAAGATCCCGTTCCGGTTCATCTCCGATCATCATTGTCCGTTCCGGATCATATCCATGATTTCTTAAAATCGCCGGATAATAATCCGGGGAAAATTTCCCTTCCGGATCCCCGAATTCACAGCCGGGATGATATCGTGTGATCAAGGTACAGCCGTCCGGATCTGCAATTCCTGCTACGGAAAGTTTTACCAGAGTCATAAACTCCGAATTGGTCGTCGCTGTACAAACAGGAAGATTCAAATCTTTCATCTTCTGCAGGAAACGCAAAGTATCAGGTGTGATCATGATTTTCTTCTTCATGACCTCTTGCATGATGTTGAAAAACTCTTTTCTTTCAATTTTCATCAAGGGCAGGATTTCTGAAATGCAGCGTTTTTCGACATCTCCGCAGGAACGGATCTGCGCTTCCGCTTCTGATTCCTGAATTTCTCTTTTTTCAGAAACAAGAGAAATCAGATGCCCCAATGGATTGGTCCGGATCTGCTCCGATCCCGGCAGATTTTCCGTCATCGTGCCGTCAATATCCATCAATATTGTTTCGATTTCCATTTTTTTCTCTCTCACAACTGTTGCATATTTATGTTACACTTTGCATATTATACACCATTTTCCTGATTTTGTCAAGAGGCGGCACATTATTTTTTGCCTGTTTTCTGTATATTTTCTTTTATTTCTACTGAAAACAAGAGCAGAATGCATCCAAAAAACCTTTTTCCGGAAACAGAAAAAAAGGACTTGAAAAAAGAAAAACATGTAGTATATTACTGTAACAGATAAATTATCAGAGACCTGCAACCATATTTGCGACAATTGAAAAACCGAGGATTGCCATGAGCCCATATCTTATTCCGGAACAACTGGTCAGAAATTCCCCGCAGCCGCTTTATAATCAAATCTATGAACAGCTGAAACGGGAACTTGTTCTCGGAGGACATCAGGAAGGAAAACGTTTTTACTCATACCGGAAACTCAGTGAGATTTATAAAACAGATCTGCGTACCATTGCCGCCGCTGTGGAGCTGCTGATTGATGAAGGGCTGCTGAAAAAAAAGGCAAACAGCGGGATTTATGTTCACAAGCAGGAAAAATTTTCCGGCGTCGGAAATGTCTGGTATGCAGTCCTGACCAACCAGAATTACCATCCTTTCTTTTTCAATGTGCTGGTTGGTTTGATCAATGAAGCGGAAAAATATGGGTTGCGGGTCGTTGTCCGATTCGGCGAAGATCCGGAAGAACTGCTCCATTGGTTTGTCCCCCGTCCGGGAGAGGGGCTGATCCTCTCCGGAAATGTCAAAGAATCGATTGTGAAGGAGATCGGCGCAAAATGCAACAACAACCTGATCCTTGTTGGAAACTATGAACTGCAAGGGGATTTCGGAACCGTTGCAACCAATTGTTACGGAGCAATTTGCAAAGCTCTGCGGACCGCTTTGAACAGAGGATGCAGAAAAATTGCACTGATCACCGGTTCCAAAAGATTTTTGATTTCACGGACGCTTCTGCAAGCCGTACAGGAATGTACAGAAGAATTCAAGGCAGAATATATTCATGTGGAAGAAAATTCAGAAAACGGTTATATCGCCATGCAGGAAACTGCTCAATTCAAACCCGATTGTGTGCTTCTGACCGAGCCCACATTCTCCGGAGTTTGGGAATATATGCTGGAACATAACCTCAAGTGTCCCGATGATCTTTTCCTGATCCGTTACGGAAAAGAAAAAAATGACAACACCCTGGCAGGCCGCGCCGCAATTGATTTGGGCTCAGACAGTTCAATCTATGGGCAGACTGCCATTCAGATGCTCCTTAAAAACAAAAAAGACACCATCAGACTTGGGCTGGATCTCAATCAGAATAAAATATAAATCAGTCAGCACGGAGCACCATCATGCAGGAAAACATTGTCAGAGAAGAACGGAAAATCGGAATCCCCGGGAATATGAATGTCCTTCCGTATTATACAAATACGTCTTGGGATGAAGAGAAAAACGGTTTCTATTACTTCTCCTTCAAATACGGAAGTCTCGCTCCTGCAGTTTATTTTTATCATGTCGATACAGATACCTCTGAAAAACTTTTTGATCTCACGCTTCTCAAAAATGAGAAAGATATCAGATATTTAACCCTTTCTGTTTTTCTGCCGAAACGCGATCTTCTTTTTTTCATTGCAGATAACAGTATTGCCGCTGCAGATCTGAAAACCGGGAAACAGGAGATCAAAATTCCGATTGATGCAGCAAGGAATCATCATGGAACGACCATCACTGCGGAGGAACGGCTTCTGTGTTTTGGAACTTCCGGCGAGGGATCTGTACAAACAGAAGTTCAGATTTTTGACACCGCGCTGCCGGAATGGAAAGAAGTCAAAAAGATTCCTCTGCCAATCAATGCAAGTCATTTTCAATTCTTTCCAAACGGGGAGGATATTCTTTTTGCTCATGAAGGAAATACCACAAAAATTCCGGACCGGCTGAATCTTCTCAACTGGAAAACAGGAGAACTCCGCTGTCTGCATCATCATATTTGCGATGCCAACGGAAATCTGATTGAATGTATCGGACACGAACATATTGCCGGAAAGAAAGTGCTGGCTGTCCGGTATCCGGATTCACAAATGGATTTCGGAATCATCGTTGTTGATCCGGAAACGGGGAACTTTGAACTGGTCAGTCAGGGAGATTACTGGCACTCAGCATCCAATCAGGACGGAACAAAATTTGTCATGGATACCATGTGGTGGGCGAACAGCCGCAGAAAAATTCCGGGGTTGGTTGATGTGGTTCTGTTCGATGCCGTCAGGAAAGAGAAACATGTTTTGAAGACCTTCCCGGTGGGGCCGCTGACTTCTCAGCTGTATCATGTTCATCCGCACATGAATCACATTGGAGACAAGGTTCTATACACCGTTCGTCCAACGGATGCGGAAGAAAGCCATCTTGAACTTTTACTGCTGAAATAAAGATTTCAGCCTCCGACAAAAAAGTTTTTTGCACCGGTAAAGACCATCTGGGCTGCCATAGCGGCAAGGATCAATCCCGTAACTTTACTGAGGATCACGATCCCGTTTTTCCCGACTTTTTCTTCGATCTTCGTCCCGGCAAACAGGATGATCGTCAGCAGAAGAACTGCAAAAAAGAGGGAAACCGTACCGAACAATTTATCGGACAGGGTTTCAGCGCCTGCCCCGCTCACAAGAAGGGCAGCCGTTGTTCCGGGGCCGACAGTCACGGGGATCGCCAGAGGAACCACAGAAATACTGGAAATCTTTTCTTCTGTATCATCCAGCTCTGCCGGTTTTTTATCTTCCACTTTTCCGTTTACGAGACCGACTGCTGAAAGGAAAAGCAACCCCCCGCCCCCGATCCGGAAAGCATCAACCGTAATGTCAAACACGGAAAAGATCCAGCGTCCGAAATAAAAGAGAACAAGGGAGGTAATGAACACGGAAAGTCCGACCCGCAGCGATAGTTTCCGTTTCTGGGAAACAGCCCAGCCGCGGGTGGAAGCCAAAAACATTGACAACACGAAAAAGGGTGTCATCAAAAACAAAAACTTCAGAACATTATTGATAATTTCCATGATTCTCTCTTCCTGTAAGGTTTCGTACGGAATTTCCGGAATAATAATATAGCATGAATCGAAACAATTTTCAAATCAAAAAACGGCAGGTCAGAAAGTTTATAAAAAAGAAACGTTCTGATCCATTCTGAAGTTGAAAATTCTCTGTTGGATTTTCTTCCGGGAGATCACTCTTTCAGGGAAGAAAGATCGGGGATCAATTCTGTATGGAGCAGATCCGCTTCGATCAGGATTTCCCCCACATGAGGGGATTCGGGATGCGCCGCATTATAGAGCAATTCATCCACGCCGGAAGCGCCGATCTCCTCCGGATATTGTTCTACCGTGGCAATCGGAACAATCGAGTTTGAAGAAATGATATTTCCGAACCCTGTCACCGTGATTTTTCCGAGCAGGTTTCTTTCCCACAAATGCCGCAGAAGATGAAGGGCAATATCGTCAGAATCCGTCAGAACGATGGTCGTTTCCGGAAATTGAGCGTATTTTCGCCGGAACATTCTTGCGACGGCGGAAAAATCTCTTGGGTAGGCAATGCAAATCCGTTCCTCCACATCTGAAATTCCGGATTTTATGAGAGAATCCCGGAATCCGTTGATCCGCTTCATCCGGTTTTCCTCAATCGGGATCACGCTGGAAAAGACAAGGATCTCCCGGTGTCCGCGCCGAACCGCAGTTTCTGCCATTCGGAAGGATGCCTGATAATTGCTGCAGGCGACGGAGCAACGGAAAGCGTTCTGCTGAGGAAAAGCGGAATCCAGATAAACGACCGGCATCGGATAATCCTCTGGGATGGGACCGATTCCCCGGCAAACCAGCAAACCGATATAATCAGATTTCCGGACTTTCTCCAGGTAGTAATTGATCATATCAGCTTCCGGGGCGAAGAAGTTCACGCCGTAACCCAAAATCGTTGCCCGCTGAAACACGCTGTGAATGATCCTGCTGTAATACGGATGCAGCAGATCCCCGAAACAGGCGATCTGACCAATGGGAAAAGGATTGGTATTCAAAACAGTTGCGCCTGCGCCGCCTTTGCCGCGCTTGATATATTTCTCCTGAACAAGCTGTTCTGTGATCTTATTCATAGTGATCCGC
Organism: Lentisphaeria bacterium; assembly: GCA_017456805.1. The sequence goes on along the minus strand of JAFTIQ010000013.1, from coordinate 64,909 downwards.
GAAACATGAAAACGCTGCATCAATTGCTCTTCGGAAGGGAAACGGCTTTCTTCTTTCCAGCGTCCCTCCTGTAATTCCTTGCGGAGAATCCTGATGATTTCCTCTGACTTTCTCATTCTGCACCTCCTGTATATACTATAACACCGTTTTTCTGTATTACAATCATTTTTTCTTTTTTTCATACTTTTTACTTGAAAATTTTAAAAGAGCACACTATATTTCCTCCAGAATCAAAAAACAATTGTATTACAAACAAGGAGAATACAAAAATGAAAAAATTATTTTTTCTTTCCATGAGCTTTCTTCTTTTTTTGACGGCTGCGGCTGAAAATCTGCTGAAGAACGGAGATATGGAAAATGGTCTGGAGAGTTGGAGGATCCCTTCCTGGATCAAAAATGGAATCACTCCGGTTTCTGATAAAACGGTGACCGCCGGGGGCGGAAGTGCCTCTCTCAGGATCCAGGGAGAAAAAGGAAAATACGGGATCCTTGTCAATTACTTCAAAATTCCTGCCGGGACAAAATATTTGCAAGTCCGGCTCATGGCAAAAACGAAAAATCTCGGTACCACCTGGGCAAGTGCTCAAGTGGAAGTGGAAAATGTCAAAAAAGCAATCTTCGCCATCTCTACTTATAAACGCAGTCAGAACAAGGCGGAAACTGATTGGATGGAATACGTTTCCCCTGTCATTGAATTGCCTGAAAATGCAGGAACCAATGCAAGGGTCTATCTGAAAATGGCAGAAAACGCAACCGGAACAGTCTGGTTCGATGATATCTCTGTAACGGCTTTGAACTCATCCAAAGAAGCGATTCCGGTTCCGGCGGAAAGCACTCCGGAAGCGGCTCCCGTTCAAACTGCTCCTGCCCCCAAAGCTCCGGATGCTGCAATCTTTTCCAAAATGGTTCCCTCGGGAGAATCCATTCTCTATCCGACCTGGGACCGGGTGGTCTGGCTCCGGAATGCTGCACCGTTCACCTTTGAGAAAGGATCTCTTGTTTTCCGCATCAAGCCGGGTATGAATGTTCTTACCCAACAGAGAATTATGGGAGTCCATGCAAACCTCAAAGGATATTTCCGCTATACCGTCTGGGCAAATGTTCCAAAGGGGACCTCGCCCAATGTCAATGCGATGGTAACACCGATCTATACCATCAAACGGGCCTCTGCGAATTATCAGGCGAAACCGACCGGCAGAATCAATGGAGATTTCCGGGAATACGCCTGTTCCTTTTTTGCGCCGGATGATACCGGAGAGATCCATGTCAGGATCGGACTCTATGGAAATGTCAAGGCTGAATCTTCCGCGGTGTTCCGTGATATGAAACTGGAGCCCTTGACCGAGCCCGGTGATGAGATCAAGCTGCTCTGGGCGGAAAATGATGAACGGCAGGGACTTTTCTATCCGGATGAAACGCCTTTTGCATCCCTGAAATTCAAGAACACCACAAACACAGCAAGAGAATTGGAACTCCATTGTTCCATGCGGGATATCCGGGGAAATGTGATCCGGAAATTTGTCAAAAAGATCATGCTTCCGGCACAGAATATCTCCAATCATAAAATTGAATTTCCCCGTCCCGGCCGGCTTGGATTTTTCAGTGTTCATATAGAATGGGACTCCCTGAAAAAGCAGCAGAAAAAAATTGTTTCCTTTGGAATGGTTTCAAAGATCACCGGAAAAAAAGATCCGTTTTTCGGGATCACTTTTATTGCGAAATGTGCTGAAAATGCAGTTGCGCTCAACCGTTTAGGAGCGGGAACAAAAGGGCTTTTTGTCCATTGGAAACATGTGGAACAGTTTGACGGAAGTTATGACTGGAGTGCTGTTGACCGTGATCTTCAGAGACTGGAAGCAGAGGGGGTGGAACCAATCGGCGGTTTTGAAGTCTCTACAACAGATGTTCCCTGGCGGTATACGGATGAGATCAATGCCCGCTTGAAGAAAAAACAGTTTCCGTTCAGTGAAGAGTTCTTTGCCGGAGCGCAGAAATTTCTGCAGGAGCTGCAGCGGCGGTACCGAGGACGGATCAAACATTGGGCATTGATCGGAGAGATCAATCTTCTGCGTCAGCGCAATGATTATGAATATGCCTACTATATCCGGATGGCGAAAGAGTTCGGAAAGGCAAAACAGATTGCTGCGCCTGAAAATACGCTTTCCGGCTGCGGCTGTTCCGGCGGCGATGGAAGAGCCCTGCCCCGTTATCCGGTTTTGCGGGACCTCTGGTATAACAATGGGCTCTCAGAGGTTCTTGATGGACTCGGGATCGACCAGTACACCGGACCGGGAACTTATGGCCCGGGTTATAAACCAATCAACTCAGAAACAGGTATGATCCGGGATATCATGCTGGAAGCTGTCCGGATCGCCCGCTCCAAAGGGGCAAACAAAGTTGTTTCCATCGACGAAAAAGGGTTTCATATTGTCCAGAGTCTTCCTGTTGACACACCCTATGGGACTGATATGGCTGAAAATGTGGCACGGGACTACATTACAGTCAAAAGCATCCCGGAAATCCGGCATTATCTCTACTTCATGTGGAACCGCTGGAGATTGGGCGAAGAGTTTGACTTCGGGTTATGGCTGGATCACTTCCCCCGCCAGAAGGCAGTCGTCTTTGCCGCAACTGCCCGGATCATGGCAAATGCCCGTTGCGTAAAAGCGATGTCGCTCCATTCCAACATTCCTTGCTACCTTTTCGATAACGGATCACAGCGAATCATACCCCTGTGGCACGGCGGAACCGGAAAAGGAAAAGCCGGAGTTACCATGGAGATCCCCGGAAACCTGACGATTCTTGACATGGAAGGCAATCCCGTCAAGCCGGTAATCACGGATGGAAAACTGAAACTTCAGCTTGATTCTGCCCCGATCTATCTTCAGACGACCGACTCCGCTGATCAGGTGGAAAAGATCATGAAAAACGCGGTTGTGGAACTCCCGGCTGTCCGCCTGGAAATGGTCCTGAAGAAAAAAGATTTGATGGAAGTCTTTGTTAAAAATCTCTTCCCGACAGAGGTCAAAGGAACCCTTCAATTCAAACATGGTTCAATCGATTTCCGGCAGAACTATACTGTCTCAGGAAACGGGATCGGGAAAATTCAAATCCCGCTGAAAGGATTCCGTCTGGAAGAGATCTCCGGAAAAGAGTTTACCATTCTTAATATCTCCGAACAGAAACAGGTATACCGTATAACCGACACGTTCTTGGTTCACGGGATCCCCCGGATCAATGCCCCGGAAGAACTGAGCAGCAAAGAGCCGCTCGTTGATTTGAGCAACGGCGAGCTTTATCTCAATATCCCGGATTTCATCAGCAAAGGAGTCTGGACAGGCCCCGCCGACTGCTCTGCAAAGTTGTGGATGGGCTATGATAACACGAATCTTTATATGACGGTCAAGGTGCGGGATCAGATCCATGCAAACACAAAAACAACGGAAAGTTCCGTCTGGGCGGGAGATTCCCTTCAGTTTGCGTTCGATCCGAATCTGGATGCCAGAGAAAAGCTGCTGGCAGGAAGAACAGGGCTGTTTGATGATGACTTCTTCTTCACCGCCTCCCTGAGCAATGGAAAACCGTTCATGTTCTGTCACAAAAAAGGACATGCCAATGCGGACTGGAGCGGCATCAAGCCGGTGATCACCCGGGATGAAGCGCAAAAAATAACGACCTATGCGATCGTGCTTCCCTGGAAAAAACTTGCTCCGCTGAAACCGGAAAAAGGCGCGATGTTCGGATTCAACTTTCTGATCATGGACAGTGACAATCCGGCAAAATCACCGGCTTACTGGATGCAGCTCACCCCAGGAATCGCCGGCGGACAAACTCCGGAAAAATACCACATCTTCACCTTGGAATGATCCACACGCCCGGGAAACAACTTCTCAGAAACTGTTTTCCGGGATGGTTTTCCTGAAAAAAAACGACAGAAAATTTGTAATCTCCGGAAACTCTGCTATATTATCCGAAGCCGCGGGTTTCCAACGGCTGTTTTTGTACTAAAAATCATCACGAAAGACAGGATTTCAGAGTGGATTCGGATAAGAAGAAAAAATGCGGAAATGAAAGATATTCCAACAAGATTTCGCAGGAAAAGAAATCCCTGAAGCATGGGGAAACCGCCGGAAACTGCCCTGAATCCTCATTTCCTATTTCAGACGTTTTCAAACGGCTGGACAATCTGGATCAGAAACTCGGTAAAATCGAACAATTGCGGGAACTGGAAGAGGTTTCAAAACTTCAGGATGAATTGAAAAAACAAATTGAAACTCTTTCCGCAGAAAAAGCAGATGCTGTCTCAAAAAAAATTCTGACAGAAAACCTGTTGAGAGAGCGGGATTCCGAAGCGGAAGAGCTGCGGAAACTGAATATCAATCTCAAAGAAAAAGTGGAAGCGGCGAATGTTCTCACAATGAAACTCGCAATGCGCATCCGCCAGCTGGCTCATATCGAATCAGATCAGAAGTCAACACAGCAGGAACTTCTCTCCGGGAAAAAATCTCTGGAACAAACACAGCTTGCACTCAACGGAAAAGAGCTGAAACTGGAAGAAACAAAAAAATTGCTCCTTTCCACTTGGACCGATCTTCAGGATTCATGCTCAAAACATAAAAAGTCCAGAGAAGATCTGCTCCTGGCTTGGGAAAATTTAAAAAACTCCCGGTTGGAACTGAAAAAAGCCCGTTCAGATTTCAGAACAGCGCAGACTGAACTCCGGGAAACAAGAATCAGCTTGAAACAATCCCGGGAAAACCTCGCTGAAGTATGGAAAGATTTACAGACAACCAGAAAAGCTCATCATGATGACCGGGAAAAATTAAAAAAAGCATGGCAGGATCTCCGGGAAACAAGGCATATTCAGGAAGCAGACCGCGCCGTTCTGAAAAACGCATGGCAGGATCTCTGCTCCACCCGGCAGGCATTGAAAGAATCCGGGAACAAACTTCAAAGCACCCGGCAGGAACTCCGGGAAACAAGAATCGCCCTGAAAGATTCCAGAGAATGTTTCGGAGTAACCTGGAGCAATCTTCAGACGACCAGGGAAAAGCTGAATCAATCCAATACTGATTTCAGAAACGCGTGGAAAGCCCTTCAGAAAACCCGGCGGGATTTGAAAAATGACCGGGAAAAACTTCAGGTTCTCCGGAAGAAACTGGAAGAAACCATCCGGCAGCTGAAAGAGGCTCATTCTATTGCAAAAAACCTTCAAAGTGAACTCCGGATCTCACGGATCGAACTGAAAGAATGCAGAGAACTGCTTGTCTCGGCATGGAAAGATTTGCAGACAACGAAGCAGAACTGGAACGGATTCCGTAGAAATTATCAGATTCTCCGGGATCAAACCCGGAATATGCAGCAGATTCAGAGTGATCTTTCTCAGGCAAAAGCAGAAAATGCAGTTTTCCGGGAATTGCTCGGTTCGCTGCAGAATCGTCTGAAATCCGGCAACAGCGTTCTCCAACTGGATGACCGGACAATGGATCTGATCAGAAACGGACTTTCCATTGCATCAGATGCGGGAAAAAAGGCAGAACCCGAATCTGCTCCGGCACCGCTTCCGGAGCTCATGGAAGAAGCTGTCGTTCCTGATGATTTGATTTTCACAGATGAAATTATCATTCCGGAAGAGCTGAATCTGGAAGAAATCCCCCTTTCGGAACTCCCCGAAAGCCTGGAACCTGTCATCATTCCGGAAGATTTGGAAGAGGAAGCGCCCCTGCCCATTCCGGAAGATGTGATCCTGGAGGAAACAGTCATCATTCCGGAAGAACTGAAACTGGAAGAAGTAAAGCTGCCTGAAACCCTGACTCTTTCTGAACTTCCTGTGCTTCCGGAAGAGCTGAATCTGGAAGAAGTGGAAATCCCCGGTGACCTTCCGCCGATGAGTGAAGTTGTCATTCCGGAAGAACTTGAAGCGGAACCGGAAATCATCATTCCGGAAGATTTACGTTTTACAGATGAAATTGTTATTCCCGAAGAGCTGAAACTGGAAGAAACAGATTGCGGAAGTCCGGCAGACGTTCCGGAAATTCCGGCAGAACCGGTTGAGGAAGAACTGGATGAATCGATTGTGATTTCCGTGATCCTCCCGGTTTACAACCAGGCGGATCTGGCAATAAGCGCCATTGAATCCGTGATTGCGCAGACTTATAAAAACTGGGAGCTTCTGATCATCGATGACGGGTCCACTGACCATTTGGCGGAAGCAGTCAAATCCTGCCTGACCGACAAACGGATCCGTTATCTGAAACAGAAGAACCAGAAGCTGTCCAAAGCATTGAACAACGGTTTTGCTCTTGCCCGGGGGAATTTCCTGACCTGGACCAGTGCAGATAATATCATGCACCCGCAAATGCTCCGCAGATTGTCAACATTCCTGCGGAAAAATCCGGTTTATTCCATGGTTTATGCAGATTATTCCGTTATTGATTCCAATGGAGAACCGTTTGTCCAGCCCTGGTTCCGTCCTGACAACAAAAAGTTTCCGGAAAGTCCGGAAATCCATTTGCCGAACTATGTGGAACTCCTGAATATTGTCCGGGATAATTTCATCGGAGCATGTTTCATGTACCGCCGGACCGTTCCCATGATCATTGGAGAATATGATCCGATTCTCGGGATCGAAGATTATGATTACTGGATGAGAATCAATTCCACGATGAAGATTTCCCACCTTGGAACGGAAGAAATGCTTTATCAGTACCGGGTCCATGAAAATTCTCTCTCCGCCCGCATGGTGGAGCTGAATATTGCTGAAAAATGCGAAAATCTGATGGAATATGAACGGGATCGCTGGACATTCCAGTGCAAAGAGTTTGAGGTGTATGCCCTTTTCCCGAAAACCGGACAGAATTTCCGGAACCTGAATCTGAAGTTCCATTATTCCCGGCTTGAGGGTGCCGGTCTTCCGGATCCCCTGGGGAAACGGGTTCTGCTGGTGAAAGGGTGTGATTTGAGCAGTTTTACCCCTCAGGAATTGGAACAGTATAACTTCATCGGGGCCTATTTTGATCCCGGGACAGCCAATGATGCCGGAAAAAATGCCTATCTGATCCGGAATTTCAATATTCAGTGTTTTGCAAAAACCGGAACCGAAGAATTTGACAGATTGCAGGTAATCACGCCGAATCTGTTCAACTGCCAGTTCCAGGATTTCGGATATTATTCCATGCTGATCGCCAATAACCGGATCTTCTTCCATGCCACTCATTCCAAAGAAGAATTGAAACGGGTCATTCCATCCGTTCCGGAAAATCAAACCGGAAAAATCATTATCATGCTGCAGAAAATCGCAAATGGCGGAATGGAACAGGTCGCATTCGATATGGTCAGAAATTTCCGGAAAGCAGGAAAAAATGCGGTTCTGCTCTGCATCGACGCCCCTGAAGATGACGTCAGGATACCGGAAGATCTGGAACTTATCATTCCTGATCAGGAAAAGAAAGAAGCAGATTTCTGCAATCTTCTCACAAAAGAAAAAACTGCCGCTGTCATAGCGCATTTCAGCACATGGGGCGCAAAAGAGGTTCATAAAAAAGGAATCCCCTTCTATCAGGTGATCCACAATACTTACACCTGGCTTGCACCTGAACAGATCGAAGCATATCAGGAGGCAGATAAATATACAGCGGCCTACATTGCGGTTTCTGCCAATGTTGCCTGGTATTCCATTGAAGTTCTCAAACTCCCCGCAAAGAAAATGGTTGTGATCGAAAACGGTGTGGAATTTGAGAATTTCCAATTTTCGGAACAAAAGAGATCTGACGGCAGAAAGCAATTCGGCTTTACCGGAAATGAATTTGTATTTCTCGCCCCGGCAAACTGTTATGGATGTAAAGGACAGCTCAATCTTGTTCTTGCCTTTGCGGCCGCTTACCGGAAAAATCCGAATCTGCGCCTGATCCTTGCCGGAAAAATCATTGAAGCCCATTATTTCATGAAGATTCAGAAGATCATCGCTGAAAATCAACTGGAAAACGTGATCATTTCTGATTACTTCAATAACATGGAAACGATCTACTGTGCAGCAGATGCTGTTGTTCTGCCGAGCTTCTGGGAAGGCTGTTCTCTTGCAGTGGCGGAAGCACGTCATCTCCAAAGACCGCTGCTCGCAACAAGAGTGGGGGATATCGAACGGCAGACCAATCATAAAAACTGTATTCTGATTGATCTTCCATTCAAATATCTGACAGAGCTGAGAAATTCAAATTGCACCAAAACCTGCTATTCCGTCAATCCGGAAATGGTTGAAGCTCTTGAAACAGGAATCCAGAAGATCATTGCGGGAGAGTATCCCCGCGCAAACAGCAATGAAAACAGCGCAGAACAATCTGCAGCGGAAGTGTATGACCGGTATCTTAAACTGCTGAATTTGCACATTCAGGGCAAGTTTACACTCGATGTAATCCGGCACAATATCTGATTGCAGAATCCTTTACTTCAGAAAAATCGTAATCAGGAGCCCGGAAAGAATCAGGCAGAGTCCCACGATTTTTGTTGCAGAGCTCTTTTCGTGAAGGAAAATCACCCCTGCAAGGAATCCAAGCGGAAGGCTGAGCTGACGGAACGCCTGAATAAAACTGACATTTGTAACGTGAGGCATGGCAAGAAGGATCAGCGCATAAGCACCGGAACTGCAGATCCCGGCAATCACCGGATAAATGATCTCTTTGCTCCATAATTTCCGGAACGCTGCCCGCTCTTCTTTGTCAAAAACAATCAGCGGCAATTCCCCCAGGCTCAACCCCATTTGGATCAGGAACAGATATCCGAGCGTGCAGATATTGGATTCCTGTCCTTCGGGAGAAAGCTGCTTCAGTGCCTGACTGTCACACAAAGTATACCCCGTTGTCCCGATCGCACCAAGCAGAATGAACAGAATCGTCATCCCGTTCAACCCCTTGAAAGAAATATTCTGAAACGATGGGAACGGCATGATCACGCATCCAACGGCAATCATGATCATCCCGAGAAATGTCAAAACCCCGAAAGATTCACCGATTCCTGCTGCAAGCGTGATTACGGCAAGCATTACCACCGGCAAAGACCGCACCAGCGGATAAATCAGGGAGATATCCCCATGCTTATATCCATGGGCAAGTCCATACATATAAAGGACTTCAAAGAGACAACTCCCCGCAAGAAGAATGTAAAAAAGCGGAGTCCCGCCCCAGAATTCTCCGGCTTTCATCACAAAAAATGGAAGCCAGATGATCCCGCCGACAAAGTTCATAATAATGTAAAATGCCGTGGAGGGTCTTACGGTTTTTGACAGCATGTTCCATGCAACATGCATGAAAATAGAAATAAAAATCAGAATTCCGGCAGTAATTGTCATTGTTCTTCCTAAAGTAAAATGTGTTGCAGCTGAGATCCGCAGATCCCAGAAAATGATTGCGGACTTTTAATTTACCACAAAACTGGAAAAAATCAAGGACGATTCTGCTGAATTTATGATCAAACTTCTACCGTTTCCCCTTCATGGGCAAGCATGACATTTTCCCGGCGCGCGATTGCTTCCTGTTCCGCCGGATCTGCGGGCCAGAGGGTTCTGGCGCGATGATCAAACCAAACCTTTACGGAATCATCGATGTTTTTGCTGTTGTACAGAGCCTGACGGATCGCTTTGAACATCACCGGATCGGAGTGATCAAAAATCCGCCAATCGCCTGCTTCGGACATTGTGGCATCCCAAACGATGGCATCCAGATGTGTTTTGCCGAGCATTGCATGAGCCACCGAAGGCATCCATGCTGTGTCAAGAGCATACAAAAGCGTTTTGGTTTCGTCAGAAATGATATAAAGGAATGAGGGTTCGGAAAGATCAGCAAGTGCATGACTTGCCGGGATCGCCGTCACACGGCAGCCCCCTGCGACTTCGACCGTATCGCCATAGGCAAGCGGGAAAACCCGGCAAATATCTTTCACTTTTTCACATGCCTGAGGTGATCCGTGAAACCGGACATTCCGCCCCTGAAACAGGGTTCGGATCGAATCAATATTGAAATGATCGCTGTGGCTGTGTGTCAGAAAAATATCTGTAACCTGTTCCGGATCAACGCCATAACGTTCGAACCCCTTTGCAGTTGTCGGACCGCAGTCCAGCAGGATATGCCCATTAAGCAGAGTGGAAGTGCTGCCCATGATCCCGGGCTCACCATATTTGGACCAGTCAAAATCAGCAGCTCCGGTTCCAATAAACTGAAGTTTCATCGCAATTCTCCTTTTATTATATCACGGTTTCTTCTAACGCTTCATACTCTTTCAAAGCAACTGCCAGCCTGACCTTTTTGGCATGGACACATTCGGAATCCGAAAGGAAACATTTTCCGGAAACATCCACCTCTCCGCAAGGGCCGTTCCGGAATCCGAGAGGGCACTCCTCCGGACAGAGGAACAGGTTCTGCGGCAAGTGACAGGCATTGCATCCCTTACAGGAAACAATCATTTTTTTGGAGAGACGCCGCTCCGATGCGGGATGCAGATCCGATTTGGAAAAAAGGGTTTTTGCCAGTTTATACCGGAACATCTGCCCGGAAGAGGGCTCTGGAACAGTTGTCTTGGAAAGATTTGCCTCATCCCGGGTAACCTCAGGCTGAAGCAGATTGTCAAACAAATAATATCTCCAGGGATAGGGTGCGATATCCATCTGAGAATAGTAATCCTTCACCGCATCCAGCCAATCCTGATAGGTGGAAAAGATCCGGAAACTGTCCTGGATCATCTGATAAGCAGTTTTTGCCGTTGCAACAGATTCGATCCCACCGATCTGGATCCCGCTGTATCCCAGAAAATGTGCACCCACCACATTCAGCTGGAATCTCCGCCACTGGGCGGCAAGAAATTGAGCTGTCGACAGCTGCATTTCGCTGCGGAGTGCGTTTTGAAAGTTTTTGGAAAAACGGATCCCGGGATAATTTCCGGAACAGAGATCCACAGCGGCAGCAGGGCTCAGAAGCATCTGACGGGCAAATAAAGGAATATTGCAGCTGCTCCGGTGAAGCTGCCAGGAGATCTCCTGAAGTTTTGCATTGTCCCAGCCGAACTGAGTCACGGCAAAGGAAGCTCCGGTCAAAGCCTTCTTGACCAGTTTCATAGACTGTGCAACAGAAGCACATATTTCGTATTTATAGGGATTCACAACGGCTCCGGCGAACAGAGGATCTTCGCTTTCCTGATTCATTTTCAGCATCTGAAGGCTCTCAAACACCCGTTTATTCTTCTGTTTAAGCGAAGGCATCCCGGAGACACAAACCACGTTTTTGAACCCTTCCAATCTGCATTGGGCAAGAGTACCGGAAATGGTTTCTTCATCTTTCTCTCTTCCGGAAAGATAGATCACATGAGAATCTCTATTCTCCGGAGCGATGGCAGAGGCAAACTCAATAACAGGATAAGAAGGATATTCCTGCACCGGATCAGTAAACGCGATTCCGCAGGGAAACTCTTTCGGAGAAGTGACAAAATCTGTTAAAGGTTTCCAGCGCACAACGGTGGATGCAAGATCCGCATCTTTGGAAGGGGCAGGAATCTCAAAAAGAATCGTAAACTCTGCAGAATAAACATGTTTCCGGAACTGATTCCCTTCCGTTTTCCGGTCAAAATTCATCTGAAGCTGAATTCCGTTCCCCTGATTCATGAGCGATGTCCTTTCAAAAACGTATGGACCGTCTGAATAAATTCTTCAGATGCTTCTTCCGTAATATAACGTCCGGCATCCGGAATTCTCCGGAGTTTTGCATTTGGACAGAACTGCATCCATTTTTTCAGGCATTTTTCCGGGTAGAGCCAATCTTTTCCTGCCCAGATGATCAGCAGAGGATAATCACGGAACAGCCACAAACCATGCTCAATTTCCACAATGCTTTCGTATGAATTATCATCAGGATCGCAGGGAATTTCCTCAATGAAACGCAAAATCGCAATTCTGTCGCTATGGGACCGGTAGGGCATTTTATACCCCTGCTGCACCAATTCCGGAAGTTTATCAATTCCCCCGAACATCAGATCCGTATCTGCAATGAACCGTTCTGCCAGACGCGGCGCCCAGCGGATCAGCTTCAAACGCCAGGAAAGACGGTATCCCGTAAACGCCATGGAATTCATAATAATCACCGTTTCGATCCGATCCGGATGACGGATAATGTACGAACATCCGATGGTCGCGCCCCAGCCATGCATCAAAATTGAGGTTTTCCGGATCCCGAGCGCTTCGACCAGACGCTCCAGATTGTCCACATGACTTTCCAGACTGTAATCATAATCATCCGGCTTATCGGAAAGGCCGTAACCGATCATATCCGGGGCGATCACACGGTAATCTCTGGAGAGCTCCTTGATGAGATTCCGGAAAGCAAAGGACCAGGCAGGGCACGCATGAAGCAGAAGAACAACCGGCCCTTCCCCTTCGTCCACATAGTGCATCCGCATATTTCCTGTCGATATATAATGCGGCTGAAATGGATATTCTTTCTCTAAAAACTCGGCAAATCCCGCCATTTTCCTACTCCCGGTATTATTGGGGTATAATAGCACATCTTCTCATGTTTTCAAGCAGGATTTTGAGCGTTTGCAAAAAAAAATCGGAGCAGCCGCAACTGCTCCGTCTCCCCCCCGTTTTTCCGGGGACCTCTATTCCTTCAAAGCGGAACCTTCTCCGAAGCGGGAGATCATGCTCCGGCGTTTTCGGTCTTTTCCCTCGGGACAAAACGCGGCTTGGGCTTTGGAACTTCCATATTTGCCTTGATTTTATAATTCGGTCCACCGAGAAGAACTTTCAAATCGTTCAGCAGCGCAGGGGTTGCACAGACGGAATATTCTTCCGGAAGTTCTACAAAAGCAGCCCGACCGTTGGCGGTACAAACGCAAAGCACAACGGGCACAGCTCCGGCATGTTTTTTGAGAACGGATTTCAACTCCTGAAGCAATCCGGGTTTGGAATCAAGTTCATACACATGCAGATGGATCTGTTCGGTGGAAGTTTCCATCACCTGCTCCAGAGGCATAATGGAACGGATCGTCAGAGAGGCAGGAGCATTTTCCTCATCGCCGCGCCGGATGACTGCTGTTACAAAAACAGGTGTGTCCGCAGCCAGCAATCCCTGAGCCTGATCAAAGGCTTCTCCGAAGAGCATTCCTTCCACGGAACCGGTCATATCTTCCACTTCCACGATGGCAAAGGTCTTATTGTTTTTCTTGCTGATCTTCTTCTGAACGCTCTTGATCAAACCTCCCAGTTTGACGCCCTGATCGTTTTCGCCCTTTTCCTGGATCTGCGCAGCATTCATCGTGGAGTAGGATTCAATGATCTCCTGATACTTCTGTGCGGGATGTCCGGAAATATAAAATCCGAGCAGATGTTTTTCATCTTTGAGCATTTCACTGAAATCCAGTTCGGGGATATCCGGCATGGTTATGGAATTGAATTCTTCGGCTTCCTCGCCGCCAAGCATATCGAAGAGAGACGTCTGACCGGACTCTTTATCCTTACGGCGGGAGGCGGCGCAGGCGATCGCTTCCTGGATCGTTGCGATCATCTGGGAACGGGCGTATCCGGTGAAATCAAAGGCTCCGCAGCGGACAAGGGATTCGATGGCCCGGGAGTTCAGAGAATCGCCCACCCGTTCCAGCAGATCCGGCATATCTTTGTAAGGGCCGTTCTGATCCCGGTTGGAAATGATGGCATTGGAAGCACCTTCCCCGAGCCCTTTGATCGCGCCAAGCCCGAACACGATATTATCTCCGTCAACGGAGAAATGTGTATCAGATTTATTGACGTTCGGCGGAAGCACTTTGATTCCCATTGCTTTGCAGGCGTTGATCAGGAAGGTTACTTTTTCAGCGTTTCCAAGTTCGCTTGTAAGCACCGCAGCCATGAATTCCTGCGGATAGTTTGCCTTGAGATAAGCGGTCCGGTAGGAAACCATTCCGTAAGCCGCAGAGTGTGATTTATTGAACCCGTATCCCGCAAATTTATTGATTTTTGCCCAGATCTGATCTGCCAGAGCTTCATCGATATCGTTGACCTCTTTACAGCCTTTGATGAAGTTGATCCGTTCTTTTTCCATGATATCGAGTTTCTTTTTCCCGATAGCACGGCGGACGATATCGGCGTGACCAAGAGTGAATCCGGCAACTTTCTGCACAACTTCCATGATCTGCTCCTGATAAAGCATGATCCCGTAAGTCTCTTTCAGGATCGGCTCCATCGTCGGATGGTCATATTCGATCGCCTGCAATCCTTTTTTACAAGCAACGAATGTGGGAATAAATTCCATGGGCCCCGGACGGTAGATTGCCAGGAGAGCGATGATGTGTTCGATGGTTTCCACAACGAATGTACGGCAGAGAGCCTGCATCCCGCCGGATTCCAACTGGAACACCGCAACGGTGTCCCCCCGGTTGAGCAGTTCATACGTCTTGGGATCATCCAGCGGGATCCGGTCAAGATCCACATTGATCCCCCGGTTCCGTTTGATATTGGCAACGGCATCGGAAAGCACCGTCAGAGTACGCAGACCGAGGAAGTCCATCTTCAGCAGTCCGAGCTGTTCACAGGGGTGCGCGATAAACTGCACCACCGGAGTACCTTCGGGGCTTCGCTGAAGGGGAACCACATTATCCAACGGCATATCACCAATGATCACACCGCAGGCATGGATCCCGGTGGTCCGGTTCAAACCTTCCACGGGAAGCGCTTCTTCATAAACCTGTTTTGCCTCCTGATCATTTTCCAGCAGTTTTTTGAATTCGGGCACATCCTTGATGGCTTTGCCAAGAGTCAGCTTGGGATCATTGGGGAGCATTTTGGTCATGCGGTCGCCGGTAGAAACGGGGCATCCGAGCACCCGGGCGCAGTCTTTGATCACGTTTTTCGCCTTGAGAGCACCATAGGTAGCGATCTGCGCCACAGAATCTCTGCCGTATTTTTCACGGACATATTCGATCACTTCTTCCCGCCGGCGTTCGCAGAAGTCAATATCAAAGTCAGGCGGGGAAACACGTTCCGGGTTCAGAAAACGTTCAAACAGCAAGCGATAGCGGATGGGGTCGATATTGGTAATTCCGGTAAGATATGCCACAAGGCTTCCTGCACCGGAACCGCGTCCCAAACCGACGGGGATCCCTTTTTTTCTTGCGGCATTGATAAAATCCCACACAACGAGGAAGTAGCTGGGATATTTTGTTTTGATGATAACATCCAGCTCATAATCCATCCGTTTGCGGATGGTCTCTGCCATTTCGTCAAATTCCGGTTTGTGATCATTCAGCTTGAAACCGTAGCAGCGTTCCACATTATCAATACAGATCTGACGCAGCACATCTGCCTGGGTCGTACCCTCCGGCACTTTATAAACCGGATAATGGTTTTCCATATCCTTATCGATAAGGAATTTAAAGTTGCACCGTTCCGCCACACGGAGCGTATTGGGCAGAGCCTCCGGGATTTCCGTCCCGAAAATGGAATACATTTCATCATAACTCTTATAATAAAACTCCTGATGATCCATCATAGTCATGCGGTCGGTATCGGAGAGTTTGCTCCGGGTGGAGATACAGAGCAGGATATCCTGAGCCCGGGCATGTTCTTTTCTGAGATAATGAATATCATTGGTTGCCACAAGGGGGATCTCAAATTCTCTGGAAAGCTTCACCAGATGAGCGTTTGCTTTTTTCTGCTCTTCGATTCCGTGATACTGCACTTCCAGGAAGAAATTTTCTTTGCCGAAAATATCGATATACTGGGAAAGAGCCTTTCTGGAAGCCTCTTCTCCCCGATCCAGAAAACTTCTGGGGACTTCCCCCTGCACACATGCGCTGAGTGCGATCAAACCTTCACTGTGGGCGGCAAGGAACTCTTTATCCGTGCGGGGTTTATAGTAAAATCCTTTGAGCTGGGCATCAGAAACGATTTTGCAGAGATTCACATATCCCACCTGATTGGTGGCAAGCAGAACAAGGTGATATCCCCGGATATGAGGTTCCATATTGTCATGACTGAACCGGCTTCCGGGAGCGACATACACTTCGCAGCCGATGATGGGTTTGACCCCGGCGGCGGTCATGGTTTCATAGAACTCAATGCACCCGCCCATGATCCCGTGATCGGTGATCGCACATGCCGGAGCACCGTTCTCAAGACACATCTTGACAAGGTCCGTTTTTGTTTTCAGGACTTCTTTATCCTTGATTCTGGTTGCCCAGGAGATGGGGGAAGCCCCATCCAGCAGACTGTAATCTGTGTGAACGTGCAAATGTACAAACTTTTTATCTTCATCCGACATGAGAACCTGCCTTTTCGCTGCGTGATCCGGTTATAGAAGCCTGAGAGCTTCCTCAAAATTCAACTGACGGTAGAAATATAACCCGTCAGCGGGAAAAATACAATCCCGTTTTTCAATCTTTTTTTCCGTGTTCCGCTGTTACATGGATCGCGATTCCGCCCCGGGGCATAAAATCGCCGATCACCTGCATCCATTTGGGATCGCAGGCTGCAACAAGATCATCCAGAATGGTATTGACAGCCACTTCATGAAACGTGTTGTGATTTCTGTAAGAAAAAAGATAAAGTTTCAAAGCCTTGCTTTCGATGCATTTGGTCTTTGCGATGTAGTTGATTGTGATGTGTCCGAAATCCGGCTGTCCGGTGATGGGGCAAAGGCTGGTAAATTCCGGACAATCGAAAGTGATGACATAATCCCGTTTCGGGAACGCATTGCGAAACGTTTCGATTTTTGCTTTTTCGGGAGAATCCGGATAATCCTTGTGATTCTTTTTCAGAAGGGTCAAACCGGAATAATCGGCATCTGTCATAATTTTTTTGTCGTTTTTCATAAGGAAATCCTGAAGTTTTCGTTGTTTTTTTAACTTTTTTTACATTTCTGACTTGAAAGAATTGCCAGTCGGGAATATATTAGCACTGTTTTTGAGGATTACCACCGAAAAAGAAAGAAAAATTAAAATATTTTTTAGAAAATTCAGGAGAAAACGAATGAAGAACCATTTCAGAGCAATGATTCTTGCAGTGGCAACCATCTTCGCAGTTGGTTTTGCAATCGATGCACAGGCAGCAGAAGTGACCCCGGAACCGGTCTACACAACCTGGTCTGACACAAGCGAATACAATGTGCTTCAGCTGATGTGCAGAAAACTCGGCCGCGGCGTTGTCGCTGTCGGATTCGGCGCATTGGAACTGCCGATCAAGGTCATGGAAATCAATTTTGAACATGGAAGTCTCCCGGCTCTTACCTGGGGAGTTTTCGAAGGTCTCGGCTGGTTTGTCGCCCGCGAAGTCGTTGGTGTTGTGGATATTCTTACATTCTACATGCCGCTGCCCGGATGCACATTCAATAAGAACATCGAAGGCTGGGGATACGGTCCGATCATGGAACCGGAATGGGTCATCACTCCGGAAACCAATGCTTACGGCCTGTTCTACTCATCCAACCGTACCATGGATTACTGATCCGGTCTTATTTTTGCAACACTTAACGGCTGCCGGATAATCCGGTCAGCCGTTTTTTTTGGAGGAAAATGCTATGTTCGGAATGGGAAAAGAAAAGAAAAAAGTGAAAGTCGGAGTCGTCGGAGTCGGTGTTCTCGGGCGTTATCATACCAATATTTACAGCAAATCGCCCAATGTGGAACTGATTGGTGTTTACGATGCGGAGCCGAAGGCTGCGGCTGCCATTGCCAAAGAATTCAGCACAAAGGCATTTTCCACGATCCGTGAACTGGCAGAACAGTGCGATGCTTTGAGTGTTGCTGTTCCCGCAACCCTTCATCATCAGGTTGCCATGGAACTCATTGGCTTGAAAAAGCATATCCTCATGGAAAAACCCATTGCGGCAGATGTTCCGGAAGCCCTTGAAATGGTGGAAGCCGCAGAAAAAGAAAATCTCGTCTTTGCCGTCGGACATGTGGAACGGTTCAATCCGGCTATGGATTATCTGGAAGAACATCAGTCCAAAACCCTCTTCATTGAAGCACACCGTCTGGCAAAATATCCGCCGCCGCGACCCGGAATGCACCGCCGGGGAACAGAAGTCAGTGTGGTTCTTGATTTGATGATTCATGACCTTGACCTCATCCTCACCATGGTCGGCTGCGAGGTGGAAAAGATCGATGCAGTCGGAATTCCTGTTCTCAGCAAAACAGAAGATATTGCAAGCGTCCGGATCAAGTTTGTAAACGGAGCGGTTGCCAATGTGACAGCCAGCCGAATGAGCCCCGAGCCCATGCGAAAATTCCGTGTATTCCAGAAAGATTCCTACGCCTCAATGGATTATGCAAACCATTGCGGTAAAATTTACCGCCGGAGTCTTCTGGGGGTTTCCCGGAAAAAAGTTGACCTTTGCGAAAAAAATGCACTTGCTGCAGAAATCGAAAACTTTGTGGAAGCCGTGGCAGCCGCGCTGGAAAACGGCGGAAAATGTGTCAAACAGCCACGAGTCACCGGGCGTGACGGCTTGAAAGCCCTGGAACTGGCGATCCGGATCACCGATGAAATCCGCTCCTATAATGAAAAATATGACATCATGAAATTGAAATAATCATGCTGATCACAACCCCGGCAAAAACCAATCTTTTTCTGAAAGTTGCGGGAAAACTGCCCAATGGGTTTCATGCAATCGAAACCCTCTTTATCCCGGTAAAAGAGTATTCCGATGAACTGGAACTGAAGTTTTTTGCAGATAAAAAACAGAATATTCAGGTAACTTGTTCCAATCCGGAAGTGCCCGAAGGCGAAGGCAATCTCTGCTGGAAAGCGGCGAAACTGACTCTGGAAGCTCTGGGGATCTCAGATTCCATTTCCATCCGGATCCGGAAAAAGATTCCTGTTGCAGGCGGAATGGGCGGAGGAAGCTCCGATGCCGCGGCAGTGATCAATGCGATCCAGAAACAATATGCGTTTCTTCCCGACCGGGGTTCTGCTATTGCTCTGACATGCGGTTCGGATGTTCCGTTTTTCCTGAATCCGGTCCCTGCTTCCGGGCTCGGCAGAGGTGAAATTCTTACACAGGCGGAGGATCTGATCCTTCCGGAGATCCGGATCATCCCCATGGGATTTCCCATTTCTGCCAAGTGGGCATATCAGCATATTTCGCCGGAAACGAAAGAAGATCCCCGGACGCTTGATGAGATGATTTCAGCGTTGCAGGCGGGCGATTTCCGGAAAGCCGGCGAGCTTCTGAGAAACGATCTTGCCCCGGCTGCGTTTCAGAAATTCCCGATCCTGAAAGCTGCAAAAGAGGCGTTTGAGCGGAACAATCCCGGCTGGAAAGTGCAATTATCCGGCAGCGGCGCAAGTTTGTTTGCCATCAGGACTTTTTAAGTTCCGCTTCTTGAGGGATGTTGATCCGGAATGTGGTTCCCTTTCCGGGGCTGCTTTCACATTCGATGGACCATTCATGAGCGTTGACAAATGCCTTGACCAGAGAGAGTCCCAAACCGTTTCCGGGATATTTCCGGCTGGCATCGCAGCGGTAAAAACGGTCAAAGATCCGGTCCAGATTCTCTTCCGGAATTCCGCATCCGGTATCAGATACACTGAATACAAGCCCGGAACCGGTCTCCTTCAGGGATAATGAGATACCTCCCTGCTCCGTAAATTTCAAGGCATTTTCCACCAGATTGGAAATGATTCTCTGAACGCACATTTTATCTGCGGAGATCATCACTGGATGATCCGGGAAATCATGCTTGATTTTCAGTCCTTTCCGTTCCACTTCAGGGAACATGATATCGCAAAAATCCTCGGCGATCCTGCACAGATCCAAGGATTCTTTTTTCAACAGATCGGGGTTTGCATTGACACGGCTGATATCCAGAATGGTATTGATCATGGATTTCATGTGCAGACATTCTTCGGTGACGGATGCGCAGGCGACAGAGATATTTTCCGGCAGGGAACGGTCTCTCAAAAGAGCCTCCATGGTACCGGAGATCCGGGTGATGGGAGTCCGCAGGTCATGCGCCACGTTATTGGAAACCATTTTCAGATCTTCCATCAGGATCATTGTTTTTTCATTCATAGCATTGAAATTTTCCATTAACTCTCTGATTTCCTGATCTTTATCCATCTGCCGTCGGCTGATTTTCCGGGCATAATCGCCGGAGGCTGTGATCAATTTCATTTCAGAGGTCATTCTCCGGACGCCCCGGATAAATCTGGCAGCGATCAGCCAGCTGACCAGGATCCCTGCCATCGCGACGAGTACCAGCACGGAAAAAAAGGTTTCTGTATATTTGCTGTTGATTGCTGAGATTTGATAAAGCCGTTTCCGGATCTCCACGACTTTTCCATCCGGGAGATCGGAACGGTAGATTTGAAATCCGCCTTCGCCTGGAGTCTGGCTCATGCCCGGAAGACTGCGGATGATAGATTTTGAGGTCAAGTAGGTGGACCCGTTTGGATTTTTGATCTCAATGGAAATCCCCTCGTCCGCATATTCCCCCAGGATCAGCAGAATATATCTGGTCAGCACCCGCCGGTCATTTTGAGGATTGACCAGCCGGGAGGAAAACCTGCCGCCGTCGAGCTGGATCAGTTCATAAATTTTCTTCTGCCGCAGAATATAATAAATATGATAGCCTGTCAGATCACTTTCTTCGGGGATATCCTGCGTGAGTATATAAAGGATTCTTGCATCAGGATAAAGTTTGAGAATATTCTGTTTGATATTTTCGGGGCAGGAATCTCCGGAACGGATGATATTGGAACTGTTATATTTTGCACCCATCACATGAATTTTTTCGATATTCCGGGCGATATTCACCATTTCGGTCAGACTCTCTTTATTTTTCAGATAAATAAGGCTGGAGACCGTCAGGAAGAAAACGATGGTACAGGAAATGAAAAAGAGGATTGCAAATGTAATTGCAAGGCGCAGTTTCAGGGAAGAAGGAATCAGATTATTCCAGAACATAACCGATTCCACGCACTGTATGGATCAATTCCCGTTCGAATGGTTTGTCAATTTTTTCCCGTAACTTATAAATCCGGGTTTCGACGATGGTTGTTTCCGGATCGAAATTATATTCCCAGACATGTTCGATGATCATGCTTCTGGTTACGACCTGCCCGGTATTCCGCATGAGATATTCCAGCAATTCATACTCTCTGGGGGGGATATCGATTCTCTGACCGGCGCGCTGAACTTTCCTGGTCAGCAGATCAATGGTCAAATCCGCCACGGTGAGCGTTGTCGGTTCAGCATGCATTTCTGCGCGGCGCAGCTGAGCCTGAACATTTGCGAGCAATTCTGCAATGGAGAAGGGTTTGGAAAGATAGACATCCCCGCCGGTTTGAAGGCCATGGACCTTATCATCCAGAGAATCCCGGGCGCTGAGAATGATCACCGGGCAGGAAATTCCTTTCTGCCGCATGGTGCTGATCACTGTAAACCCGTCAACATAAGGCAGCATGATATCAATGATTGCAAGATCGATCTGAGCAGTATCCAGCAGAGCAATACCGGCTTTTCCATCTGCAGCATAAGTCACGGTATAACCGGACTCTTCCAACGAACGGCGGATCAGATCTGCCGTCTTTTGATCATCCTCAACCACTAAAATATTCATTTCTCTGCCCTTCCGTGTTGTATTCAAGGATAATATATCATCATTTTTTTGTTTTGCAATCGTTTTTCTGATTGAAAAATGTAAGTTTTGGTGATATGTTTCAAAAAATCAACGCGCGGGGGCGTCATGCAAATAGAAAATAAAATGGAAAAATTTCTGAAACTCATCATTCTTGCAATTGCCGCAGCAGGGATTATTTTACGGTTCAACGGTTTGAGCAGCCGTTCTCTGGAATATGATGAAATCTGGACGGTTCAGCATTATCTCGGGCTTCCGTTATCAGAAATTTTTTCCCGGCTGGCGACTCCGAACAATCATCCGCTGCATACCCTTTTTGTTCAATGGAGCACGGGTCCGGACGGGCTTTCTTTTCTGGCAATCCGTCTTCCAGCCTTTCTCTTCGGCTGTCTGACCATACTTCTTGCAATGTTTTTTACCTGGAAAGTCACAAAACGGAAGGATGCGGTTCTTTTTTCCGGAGCATGCATTGCCTTCTGTGGATACCTGATCCATTTTTCCCAAACTGCCCGCGGATACAGTATGCAAACCTTTTTTGTCCTGCTGACTGCTATGGCATTATACTGGCTTTCCCGGCATAAAAGTTCCCTTTTCTATGGGGGGATGTTTCTTCTTTCAGCCATTGCGAGCTGCCTGACGATCACCTCCGGGCTGGCATTTGTCTGCGCACTGTGCGGAGCGTATCTGATTGCAATATTCCGTCCGAAAGCACTGGGAGCGAGCCTCCGGGAAAACAAAATTTTTCTTATTGCGGCGGCACTGTTTGTGCTCTTTGCCGCATCCTGGTACGGTTCTTTTTATCTGGAAATCAAAGCCGGACAGGTGTTTGGATATCCGGTTCATCATCCCTGGGAATTTCTGAAATTTTCCGGTTCGATCCTTGGAAAACTGTTTTTGTTTCCGTTTGTGCTGATTCATGCAGCAGTTTTATTCCGGAAGGAACATCCGGGCAGGAAAATCTCACTTTTTGCCTTGAGTTTCATCGGGTTGACACTTCTGAGCGCGCTTGCGACAAAAGCCGGGCCGGACAGGGTTTATCTGCCGATCTTCCCTGTTGCCGCCGTTGCCTCGGCGATGGTTCTGCCGGGTTTGCTCGCTTCCCTGAAAAAAGAAAAACTGATTACTCCATTCTTCTGTATTCTTGCCCTTGTGCTTGCGCTGCCCATGCACAGCACGAAAAAGAGTCAGGAATCCCCGGATTATATTCCTCTGGTGCAGGAGATCATACAAACCGTTCCGAAGGATACATTTGTCAATTTTGCCCCGCTGGATTGTTATCCTATCCGCTACAATTCTCAGGAGATCATACTGGACCTTCAGCACAGGCTGTCCATGGGACATTTTTCTGCTTTTCTTCAGGTCAACGCTCCGGACAGGATCGTTGTATATGATGGAAAAACCGGGAATCCAATATCCTTTGACCTGCCTGCCGGGAGTTCGAAACGCAGGATAACAGAACAGGGAGTTCCCCTGGATTGCTATGCGCTGCTCCCTCTGACCCCGCAATCGGAGGTCAAAGGAAAGATGCTTTTTCTTGCGATACAGCCCCAGAGAAGAGCGTTTTTTCAGCAGATGTATTTCTCATTGAATCAATCCGGAAACTGGTTCCTGACCAATCCGTTTTTATCAAGCAAACTGTTTGATGCTGCCGGAGGAGAACTGATTTCCAGCGCATGGTTCTGTCCCGCAGCGGAACATGATGCGGCGTATTATCTCCAATACACCGGAGCAAGCGGAGGCAAGTGGAAATTCTATCTTTTAAACCACTCAAAAAAATAAGGAAAAATGACTTGACATAAAGCAATACCATGGTTATATTAAACGAGAAAACCTCATTGAAAGGATAATCAAAATGGAAAAAATCAACATTGCCGTGCTGGGACTTGGCGGAATGGGGGGAACCCACGTCGGTGCAGCAAAAGAATCTCCTTACGTTGATAAAATTTACGGTTATGAACCGGATCCGGAAAGACGCGAACTCCGGGCAAAAGAGCTCGGGATTATTCCTGCGACTCTGGAAGAAATTCTGGCTGATCCGTCCATTAAAATGGTCAGTATTGCAGCAAGCAATAATGCGCATGTCCCTCTGGCGGAAGCATCTCTCCGTGCAGGCAAGGCTGTTCTCTGCGAAAAGCCCATGGGGGATACTCTGGAAGAAGCAGAATACCTGATCAAAGTCAAAAATGAAACCAACGGCTGGCTTCAGATCGGTTTTGAACTTCATTACTCCAAAATGTATCAGAAGGTCAAAGAATGGATCGATGAAGGCAAGCTCGGGGATGTCGTAAACGTCCAGTGCCGTTACTACTGCTGCGAATTCCATAAAAAGAATTCCTGGAGAAGCAAAAATTACGGCAGCTTCCTGATCGGCGAAAAACTTTCTCACTATCTGGATCTCCAGCGCTGGTTCTTCAGCAACCGCGAAGTCCCTGAAACAGTCTACTCTCTCTCGGCTCCCAAAGTTGTGGAATATTTCAACCACAGAGACAACCATCAGATCATGACCAAGTACAGCAAAGGCGGAGTCGCAACTCTGAACTTTATCATGTACTTCGCTGAAACGCACAAGTTCGACCCCCTGGTTGAAACCCTCAAAAAGCAGAGCGAAGATGGTCATTTCCTTCAGTATCATATCTGCGGCACCAAGGGCGGAGTGGAAACAGACGTCTTCCGCCGCCGGATCCGCCGTTATGAATATGAAGATGGCGAAGAAAATATCCAGGTACACATCAAGGAAGTTATCGAATTCGACAAGGAAGAAGATCAGATTTACTTCCACAATACCCACGGACAGAACCTGCGCGTGATCGAACTCGTCGCAAAAGGACTTCCGCCGGAAGTTCCGCCCGAAGATGCTCTCGAAACCATGAGACTTTGCTTCGCAGCAGAAAAATCCGAAGATGCCGGCGGAGAGATCATCAAGCTTTAAGATGATCTGAACCGGTCAAACAGACTGCCGTTTCTGAAAAGGAAGCGGCAGTTTTTTTATTTCTTCCGGGATGGTTTATTGCCATGCAGCGCAAGAAATGCCGGATGATATTCTTCCAATTTTGCCCGGAGCCCGCGGGTGGCAGATCTGACCTGTTCGGGTGTGCTGATATACTTTCCGGATTTCATCCCTTCAAGCATTTTGGAATTGATCGCCGGAGAGTAATGAGTGATATCTTTATACAGTTCCAGATTGCAGACGATGTTCCAATCAGCCTGAAAATCATGGAGGGTCACATTCGGGAGTTTTGCAGATTCTTCCGCCAGAAAGTCCCTCAGCGCACAGTAATCATCCAAATGTCCGAGTTTTTTCTGAAAGCACCAGAAGTAAATGCTGTACGGCGGCAGGAATAAATCAAACTGAATCTGGGGATTTTCCCGGATATGCGCCAAAAGCTGTTTTTCAAAATTCTGCCGGGTATTCTTATCCGGAGCCTTCGGAACCTGATCCATACAGCGGATGCTCCACTCCATGATCTCTTTGGAATACTTGAATTTCCCGGGACGGTTTGCAAACATCAGGTTGAAATCAAGTTGCTGTTTTGCCACAGGATCATGTCCGGCAATACAGTTTGCCGCAATTGCATCGAACAAATCCTCCATGGTATCTGTGGAATAAAAATATTCCGCCGGGAAAAGCGAATCCCCGTAAAGATGATCATAAGGTTCCCAGAGATAAACCTCAATCTTGGCAAATGCAAAGATATCGACTCCGACGAAGCAGCGTTTCAAACCATCCGGGTTGCATTTTCCGGCAAATTTGAAATACTGTTCAAAGGTATCTCCGGAAAGCCCAGCAGAAGTGGCTTTGATGCATTTCACCCCGAAAGCACTGTTGATCTCTGCAATATTGAAATTCTGAGTCATGGAACTGCCGAACATCACTGCATCATACTCACAATGGCGCATGATCCCCGGGATCATTGCCTGAGAATTGTCGTACACCTGCTTCAAGCCGATGGCTCGATGATAATACATGTGGGGGTCAACAAACCATACCAGTGCGGTATAAAGCACAAGCAGGGTAAGCATGATCCCGCAGAACCAGCGGAAATAGGAATCCGCAGAAATCGATCCTGTGACAAGGTTTGAAATCCTGTTCCATTTTTTGAGATCCAACTTCATACCCGCCTCCTCAGAAATTGAAATAAATAAACGGTGAGATCTTGTTGAAGCAGAAAATACTGCAAATCAGAAGAACGATCGCAGCGATCAGATTCCACGGAGCAGGCTTGAACGTTTCCCGGAAAGAATTTGCCGGAGGCAGGAAAAAGATAATTCCCGCAGAAACCAGATAAAGCATTGCATCCCGGAAAGAAAAATGTTCTGCAAACCCCGCGATCTTTTCTGGAGAAAAATCTGTAAAGCCGGAGTAGACACGCATCGCCTGCTCCATATTCTCTGCACGGAAAAAGATCCAGACAAGCCAGACGAAGAGGAACGTCACAGTAATTCCAAGCCAGCGGGGCATCTCTTTTTTCACGATTTTACGCCATGCCCGGTGAATCATCATTGCGATTCCGTGCAGAACGCCCCAAAGCACCATCATCCAGTTTGCCCCGTGCCAGAGTCCGCTGACGAAAAAGGTGAACAGCAGGTTGCAGTAGGTACGGAACTCCCCTTTCCGGCTTCCCCCAAGCGGGAAATAAACAAACTGGGAAAGGAAACGTCCCAATGTTACATGCCATCTGCGCCAGAACTCCTGAATATCCCCGGACCGGTAGGGGGAGGAGAAGTTCACGGGGAGCATGATGTTGAACATCATCCCGATCCCGATCGCCATGTCGCAATATCCGCTGAAGTCAAAATAGATCTGGAAGCAGTAAGCCAGACTTCCCAGCAGAGAATCCAGGACTCCCGGTTCTGTCAGGGCAAAAAGCTGATCTGCAAAAGGAGCCATCTCATCGGCAATCAGCATTTTCTTTGCCAGACCAAGCGCAAAAATAAAAATCCCGCAGCTCATATTTTTTGTATTGAGCTTCTGATTTTCCGGATTGGCAAACTGAGGCATCATTTCATTTGCAAGAACGATCGGCCCTGCCACAAGCTGGGGGAAGAATGTTACAAACAGCGAATAGGTCAGCGGAGAGTATTTTTCCTTCAGCACATCATGGTAGACATCATAAAGGTAAGAGATCTGCTGGAACGTGAAAAAGCTGATCCCAAGCGGAAGAAGCAGATGTTTCAACACCAGATCTGTCCCGAATAGAGAATTGATATTCGCCACAAAAAAGTCATAATACTTGCAGTATCCAAGCAGAAGAAGATTTATGATGATCCCGGCTGCAAAAAATAACGGCACTTTATATTTGGCAAGTATCAGACCGATCAGATAATTGACCAGAAGAGATCCCAGCAGCAAAAAGAGATAGCTGACATTGAAATATCCGTAAAAATAAAGCGATGCCGCCAAAAGCCAGCATTGTCCAACTTTCGGATGCAGCTTATTCAGCAAAAAATATCCCGCAACTGTAACCGGTAAAAATAAAAGCACAAAAATATAAGAACAAAAAAGCACAAACTCCCCCAATCATTTAAACATCAAAAAAAACACCCCAATCTTTCTGATTGCCAGCCATCTGCCATCCGGCTGATCAAAAGCTCTAATATAATTTAGCACATTTTCCAGAAAAAACAAATGAGATATGTTCAAAACACCAGCAATTTTTGACTAAAAAGTGATTTCAGAACCGGCTCAAGATAAAAAAGAGAACTGCCGCTGAAATCTGATTTCAATGGCAGTTCGGATTTATTTTACTTTTCTGTGGCCGGCACCGCCGGTTCGGGGAAAGAGATATTCATCAGGAACTTGACATCCTCCAAAGAAAGAATCGGATCGATGATTGAGATTTCCTTCTGAAGCTGAAGAATATTTTTCGGGAACCATCTCTTCTGATCCGCCAGTTTACCGAGTTTGGTATTGCGGGAAAGGTTCACAAGCCGTTTGTAGAAAATATCATCCTGGGAAACGCTTCCGCCGAAGAAGTGAATCAACGCTCTCAAATCTTCATCCAGAGTGAGTTCCCCTGCCTGCAATGCCAGTTCCGCTGCACGGATCCGGTAATGCCATCGTTTGTGCGGAAGAACAGATAATTTGTTTCCGGGAAGAAGGAATCCCGGAGCATGTTCCCGGACAACAGCGGCATGTTTTCCGCAGAGGGTCCACGGTCCATATTCAAGTTTACACTCGCAATTGGAAAAATCGATTTTGAAAACGGGGTTGATTTCTGTCGTGGTATAATTACCGCTCCAGCGGCGATTATCCGGGGAGAATTCTGTTCCGCAAAGTTCCAACCCTTTGAATCTCATGATTTTTGCAGCATTGTAAAGAGCGATTGCCCGGTTATCCGCCCCGTTTTTGATATCTTCACCGTATGCGACATAATCCAGATACGCTTCCAGATATCTTTTGTATTCTTCAGGCATATATTTGCGGGCAATATCATATTTTCCCTCACGGAAGGCTCTTCGGGCTGTCAGATGAGCCACGTTCCGGGAAAATTCATACCATGTAAGATCAACAGCAAATCTGTCTTGCGTTTCTTTCGGAAATTCTTTCAGGAGCTTATCTGTGAGGGTGCAAAGTTCTTCCAGAGTAAGATAGAGCTCTGCGATATGCGGAAAATCTGATTCATATCTGCCAGCCCGGAATAAGAATTCTGCTGCCTTCACATACTGTTTCCGGCTGACCATCACGCTGCCCAGCTTGCCGTAAATCTCCTTTCTCCACAAAGTAGAACCGTAAAGGAAATATCTGTTGAGATCGCTGGTTGCATTCTCATAATATGCCGGAGGATAATTGCGTGAAAAACGGAGGCGCATTTGATCTCCCCGGGTTTGTTTTTCCAGAGCCAGCCATTGATTCAACTTCTGCACAGCCAGATCTTCTTTTCCATCATAAAACGCAAGTTCCGCTTCCAGATAAAGGGAGATCAGGTTCGTTTTATCCTGTTTTGCAAGATACGTCCGGGCAAGTTCGATCTCCCCTTTGTTCCAGTAATGATAAGCAAGAATAGCACTGTTCCGGAATTTCAGATCCTTGCAATATTTCTGAAAACGTTCGCTTCCGACGTCAAAAATCAAAGCGAACTCCCTGCCGATGGGATCTTCCATCATACGCTGATAATCTTTTTCTGAAAACTTTACGAACAGCCCTTTGACCGTTCCATATTTCCGGCTGTAATCCATGAAGTAATCAAGCATATTAAACTCAGGATTTCCGCGATAACCTTCCACGACTGCACGGATCATCTTCACCGGATCAGTTCCCTGGCGGATTTCCTGTTTATAAGATGCCCATGCAAGCCCGGACGTGTCAGAAAAACCGTCAGCTGCAGCCTTCCGGCAATTTTCTGCATGGGTATGCACATTTGCGCTATCCCAGTTTCCGAGGATGTAATGCACCCAAACCGTCCGGAAATGACGCCGTTCCGGCGGAAGCGACAGCAATTTATACCAGCTCTCGGGCTTGGCACCTTTTTTCTGTTCCAATTCATTAAACCCGCGGATATAAAGATAAAATTCCTGAAGTTCTTCCGGAAGATTGGGATCCGTGGTCAATGTATTTTTCCGTCCGGCAGTAAAATCATTATAATAATTGGTCCACGCCGTAACCATTTTTTTCTGTTCGGCTTCCGGCATCTTCGGAAAATGCCGTTTTACTGCGGCTGCAAAATCCTGAATTTGCGAGATATCACTGTCATTTCCATCCCGGAAAACATGGGAAGAAAAAAATTCCGGCGAGTTTTTCATAAACCAATCCAAAATTTCCCGGGGTTCCAGCAATCTGAAATATTTCTGCTCCCCCTTCATATAGGAAATCTGCCATGATTTTCCACATGCCAATGTGTCCTGAACGGTGCAAACGGCGGCAGTCATCATCGCTGCCAGAAACAATCCTTTTCGAAATCTTTTCATTCTCCTGCCTTTCTATCTGATATCATAATTGTTACATCTTCTGCGGGATTTTTTGAACCGGTGCGCAGCCAAAAATAAGGTTTCCGTTCGCCGGATGGCGGCAGACGCAAGGCTAAAACACTCATTGCTTCCCGGAATTGAGCCCGGTGGAATACGCCTCTGAAATAGTGCTGAGGCGGCTTTTTCCAGCTGCAGCGGAATGTTATATCTTCTGAAAAATATCCATCATTGAACACAAACAAATGCCAGGCACCGTTTTTCTGTTTTTCCCAGCGGAGCTCCACCTTCGGAGCATATCCCTTCCCCCGGCAGATCTGAAGCGCATTTTTCAAATCCATAACACACTCATCCCCGGAACCGCCCAGACGGAATCCGATCACCCCGGGGCTCTCTTTCGCAAGCTCTGAAACAAAGGCAAGATCCGGTTTGACCGTTGTTCCGCTTTCTGTATGATGGCAATACAGCGGGAGAGCCACCCGGAACGGAAGTTTCAATGCCTTTGCATGGGCAAGAGCAGTCCGCGCAATCTCTTTCTTCAAAATATACCAGTGATCCCCTTCCTTTGTCAATCCATGAACCTGAAGAACATAAAAATCGCAAGCCTCAGCCAGTGTCCGGAACTCTTTTCTGTGTTTCACATGACAAGGCAGCACGGTTGCAGAGAGTTTGACTCCCGGCAGTTGACGGCGGAGTTCTTTCATCAATTCCCGGTAATATGCGATTTTGGATTCGGGTGCATCCAGATCGATCTGCAGTTCCCCGGCGGCGCGCCAGGGCTGATAAAGCCGGACCAGTTCTTTCGCGAGGACAGAGACATTCTTTTTCATGTTCCGGATGTGGATCCGGATCACCGGAACGCTCCGGGCAAGCTCCATATAAGCCTGAGGTCCGGAAGCGTAAACACGCCCGTCATTATCCAGTTCCCCGGCAAGAAAATAAAGTTTCCCGGTACTGCTTTTGTAATATTCCCGGACGACTTTCTGAACATCCTCCCCCTGCTGCCGGTTCCAGATATAAAAATCCGGTTCCGCTCCTTTCAGAATAAGCGGAAGCAGAAAAAGCAATGTCAGAAAAAATCTCAAAGTAAAGGTCCTTATTTGTTTTATAGAATATACGTTCCAAAAACAGAAATCTATCATCTTTTTTATCATTCTGTTCCGTAATATACTGTTCTCCTTAACAATTTCAACTCTGGATTTCTTCTTTTTTCAGAAGTATCATCAAAAAGCTTGAAAAAGAAAAAGCCTGTGCTATATTAACCGAATATTTTTTACATAAGGAGCAATCGAAAAATGGCAGTTATCTACGCATTGTTGTGCATGCTTTGCAGTGCAGGGAATGATTTTATTTTTAAACTTTTTGCAAGGAAACCGCGAACCCGCGGAATATTCTGTCTGCTGATCGGACTGTTCTGGGGGATTCTCACTGTTGCATGTTTTGATATTGACTGGTCAAGCTGGAAAGCGATTCTGATCTGGGGCAGCGTCATCGGCTTTTTCTCCATTTCCGCAAATATTCTTCTGATCGAAGCGATGGGAATGCAAAGTGCAGGAGTCTGTTCAACGATTTACCGTTTGAATCTGGTTCCTGTTGTGTTTGGAGCATGGCTTCTGCTGGGAGAAACGGTTTGTCTGCTTCAATGGCTCGGAATCATTCTGGCAATCGGAGCCGTTTTGTGCTTTATGACACTTCCGGAAACGACGGATGAATCCAATAAACGCCGCGCCAAACTCGGGATTTTCATGGTCATTCTTGCCGCTCTCCTCCGTGCCGGGATGGGGCTCTCTTACAAATATGCCTTTGCTGCCGGTGCTGATGAGTTCGGCATCACCGCATTGATTGCGGTATTCTGGATCGTCGGAGGTTTCCTTTATGCGGTCATCCGGGAACCGAAGCAGGTCAAAATCGAAAAATCTCTGCTTTTTTACGGTGCACTTTCCGGATTTTTTGTTGCCGGGATCACCATTTTCATGGCGCTTGCACTCAAGGCCGGCAATGCTTCCGTGGCGCTGCCCATCGCTCAGATGAGCTTCCCCGTCACATTTCTGCTGAGCATTTTCTGTCTGAAAGAATCTGTCACCCGCTGGAAAATCCTCGGGGTCATCCTCAGCATCGGAGCGGTCCTTCTGCTCTGCCTTGCAAAATAAAATCAAACAATGGGATGATTGCAAAATCTGCATGCAGAAAACGCGTTTTAATGGTGTTTTTTGCACAGAGTGTACGGACGGTGTTTTGGTAATAAAAACAACCATTTCCCAAGAGAAATTTTTTTATTTCTTTGGAGAAATCAGCCGGGAATCACCAAAAAAGCCTCAGTACACTCAGTACAAAACTGAGTTTTCAGAAATTTCAGTTTTTACAACAGCCCCAGATAAAAAACATTCCAGTCAAGAAGCTGCACGGAAAAATCTTTTCAAAAAAGATTATTCTCCACGGATCTGTGTGTGTCCGGTTTTACTCTTTCCCGCGTCTTTTCCGGAACTTTTCCCAGAAGGGTTTGGGTTCATTGCCCTCTGACCGGCGGGAATGTTCTCTGCGATGGAACTCCCGGGGCTCTCTCCGTTCCCGGTATTCCCGGCGATGTTCGGAGGAGGATTCGCCCTCTTCTTCACCGCGGCGGGCTCTGCGTTCCTGAAAAGCTTCCCGGCGGCGTTCTCTCCGGAAACCGCCATCGACACTGCGGCGGTCATTGCGGCGGAAATCGCCTCCGCGTTCCCGTTTCCGGGGACCTGCGGCACACTCCCGGACTTCCGGATCGCCCGGTTCCATGGATGCCATGATCTTTTCTGCAAGGGCTTTTGTTGTGTTCACAATCGTGATATCGCTTCCACATTCGATTCTGCCCAGTTCCACAGAACGGATCCCTGCCCGGTGATGGATCAGCTCCAGCAGCTCAGGCACCGAGAAACCATCTGCTTTCCCTGCAGAAAATTCCAGCCGGACAAAATCTTTTGCTCTTCCGAATTCCCGTTCGCCTTCTTCCCGGTTTTCCCGGCGATCCCGGCGTTTCCGTTCTTCCGGTTCCGGACGGTTCAACTCTTCGTATGCCTCCGGATCAAGAGTGGATGCGTAATGAAGTTTCAGCAATGCTGCAATGATCCCGGCAGGGTGTGCCACACGCATCAATTCTGCGGCAAAACCGTAATAGCAGGCACAATCTCCGGACTCCGCCAGGGTCTGCAATGTTTCCACCAGACGGGCTTTTTTCGCATCTGCAACATCTGTTCCTTTCGGCAGAGAACCCTTTTCGATCGGCACAGAAACTTTCTTCCGGATCATGGCAAAACGTCTGCGTTCGCCCGGGGTCACAAACGTGATCGCGATCCCGGTTTTCCCGGCACGGCCCGTTCTGCCTACCCGGTGAATATAGGGTTCCACCGATTCCGGAACAGAGTAGTTGATCACATGGGTGAGATTATTGACATCGATCCCCCTTGCAGCAACGTCTGTCGCAATGAGAATCTTGAATTTTCCAGCCTTGAAGTTGGAAATCACTCTGGTACGCTGAGTCTGCACGATATCTCCATGGATCGCATCCACAGGAATCCCTTTTGCAATCAGCGCTTCCGCCAGATCATCCACATCTTCTCTGGTACGGCAGAACACCATCGCATACATATCCCCTTCCAAATCGATCAGACGGGTCAGCACATCCAGTTTGCTTTCCCGGGGGATCTCATAATAGATCTGCTTGGTCAGGGTATCGCAAACAGCAGGAGCGGTTCGGACAATTTCATAGCCGGGGCGCATATACTGAACGGCGATCCGCTGGATTTCCGGGGGCATCGTTGCGGAGAACATGAGCATCCGTTTTTCCGCCGGGGTAACGGCAAGAATCTTTTCGATATCCTCAATAAATCCCATATCCAGCATTTCATCCGCTTCATCCAGCACGACGAACTGGACTTCATCCAGCACCAGACGCCCGCGTTCGATCAGATCAATGACTCTTCCGGGAGTTCCCACCACAACATCGATACCGCTGCGGAGCACTCCGAGCTGAATCCCGATATACTGTCCGCCGTAAAAAGGAGAGATCTTCAAACCATTATCGCCTTCGATCGAATTCAGTTCATCAGCAACCTGAATACAGAGTTCACGAGTAGGTGTCAGCACCAATGCTCTGGGATTCCGGGATTCGCCCGGCTGCACAGATTCCAGAATCGGGATCCCGAATGCAGCTGTTTTTCCCGTACCGGTCTGTGCCTGACCGATTACATCTTTTTCGCCCGCAATGAGCAGGGGGATGGTCTGTTTCTGAATCGGGGATGGTTCAACAAATCCCTTTGCTGCCAATGCCCGCAAAATATGTTCTGAAATTCCTAATTCTCTGAATT
Source organism: Lentisphaeria bacterium (assembly GCA_017456805.1). Next base: position 31,061 of record JAFTIQ010000013.1, on the reverse strand, counting down.
GTTCCGGCAGTTCCATAGTGTTCCTTGCATGTTGATCTGTAAAAAAATCGAGATCTCATAACGGATCCCGTGAGTGTGTTCCCGCTGAATCCGTTTGCATTATGACCGGAAAAGATATTCCCTCAGAAAAATCCCGATCCGGTAAAGCGCAGTTGCGGAAAATATCGCAATAATAATATAACGGGTTGTAGCTGAGAATGTAAACCCGGATTCCGTGGCAATATATACCAGTCCGAGCAGAATCAGAGGAGTCAGCCAGACTCTGGGTTTCAACGCATTGATTTCCGGTGACTGAGCCTTGTAAACCGGCAGTCCTTCACATCCTTCCGGAATCCCGATCCCCGTCCAGAACACAACCAGCTTCCGGCGGTCTTTCATATAGATCGTCGTATTGGCACCCATCCCGATGGCTTGGATTTCCGCCCACGGAAGAAAAATCATCTTCCCGGGCTTCAATTGAAATTCAACCCCTTTCGGAGTGATCGTCATCTCCCTGTCAAAGGTCCGTTTCCAGGAAAAAAACGGCATCAGCCCCCAGCAGAAAAAGAAGATGCAAAACGGATACATGATCACAGGATTATTCACCTTGTACAACGCGCCCACGGAAACTGCACTCATCAATCCGAAAATCACGATGGAAAAGAAAACCATCAGCGATATATTGCCTTTAATTGTCTGATTCATGATTTACCTTTCTCTCCGGAAAACTTACACCGGAGCGTTTCTCAAATTTGCCCCGGATCAGAACAGAGCAAATCCCATATTGAAGTGGAATCTCAAACGGCTGCTGACACCGGGCTGATTGTTCAGCACAGGATATGCCAGGTCAAGCTTGATCGGTGCATTCACAGCAGGAAGCTTGATTCTCAAACCGTAACCGACACCAATATTCACATGGCTGAACGGATTCTGGCGGAAGTCTGTCGCGCCGCCAACATCCACAAACGCTGCCCCGCGGATAAACCGCCAGATCGGATGGGAAATCTCTGCCGTAAAGAGGTACATGAAGTTGCCGCCCATGTTGTCCCCATAACTGTCAACAGGACCAATGCTCCGGTACGGGAATCCGCGGATCGTATCGCCGCCTCCGAGGAAATAACGTTCATAAAGCGGAACATCGCCATCCCAATCATCCAGCATTCCGATCATCCCGACTTTCGCTCCAAGAGAAAGAATCAGCATCTTGTCAAAGAAGGAATAATAGTTGCTGCCTTTCAATTCCAGTCTCAAATAATCATGAGAACCGCCAAGCGCTCTGCTGGCAAAGGCTGTCAGCAAATTCACATTATAGCCGGAGGTCGGATCAATCGCACTGTCACGGGTATCCCGGTCAAGTGTCACATAAATCTTTCCGACAAAGTCGCTTCCACGCTGACTGCGCAATTCCGGGGAAAGCCATTTATCCATCCGGTGCACCCGGACATGCTCAAAGGTATACCCTGCACTGACAGAGGTGAAATCGTCAAAAATACGCTTCGTCAGACTGGTCGTGAATCCGATTCTCTGTTCTTCCCAATCATCATAGATCACATTCCGCATATAACCGGAAACTTCCCAGCGCAACGGAATCCCGAAGAGCCACGGCTCCGTAAAATCTGCCTCAAAATCCATATTTTCCGTTCCGACCAATGCCAGCAATCTGGCACGCTGTCCGCCACCGGTAAAATAATTCTTCGGATCAAGAATATCCATATTGGTATGAGTCAATTCGATCATCCCTGCCAAGCCGTCCGTATCAGAATAACCTCCCCCGATCCGCGCATGAAGGAAATTCTTTTCATCCACCTTAATGTCAATGTCTTTCGTTCCGGCAACAGGAGAATTCACAGAAACTGCATCCACTTTATGGAAATAACCCATTCCCATCAAACGGCTGCGGGATGCTTTGATCCGCTGTTTATCAACTGCATCTCCCGGCGCAATCGCCAATTCCCGCCGGATCACATGATCCTTCGTCCACCGGTTTCCGGAAATAAAAACTTCACGGACTTTGTAGGGAAGCCCTTCCTGAACTTCAAACACCACATCCACTTTGTGAGTCCGGAAATCAGGAACCCGAATCGGTTTTGCCTGAAATTCAACATAACCGAGAGGAGAATAATCTTCTTCCAGCCGTTCCGCTGAAACACGTTCCAAATCAGAACTGAAGGGCTGTCCGGAAACAAGACGGACCTTCTTCAGAAGTTCCTCGTTGGAAAAACGGGTCGCCCCGCGGACAGACACATTCCCGACTGTATAAACTTCCCCTTCTTCAATCACAAAAACAAGGTCTACCTGTTCCGGTTTGCCTTCCACTGTATTCATCCGGACTTCTTTCACCTTGAAGTCAAGGTATCCCTTGCTCCAATATGCATCCCGGAGCCGGACCATATCATTATCAAGTTCCCGTTTGTTCAGCAAACCCAAGTTCAAAAACGGAACCCAGCTGAACATGGATTTCCGGTTGGCAAGCCGTTCTTCCAGTTCGGAGGCTTCAAAGGCTTTCAACCCTTCAAAGGAAACACTCTTGATCGTGACTTTCAGATTTTCCTTGATCTTGAACACGATATCGATTCCCCCCTCAATGTTCCGGGTGGGGGAATAAGTGATCGTAACATCATTCAAGCCTTCTTTACTGTAAAAATCTCTCAAAGCAGCAATGGTTTCGCTGAGACGCTTGTCATTCAGCGGAGCCCCAATCGTCAACGTCACATATTCGTACAGCTTGTGCGCTTCAAATTTTTCATTTCCCTGAAATTTAACGCTGCGGACAATATCCTTGGGAACCACATGAAAAATCAAATCCACATTCCCATCCGGACGGCGTTTCATCTCAGCACGGATATCGGAGAAAAAGCCCGTATTGTAAAGACGTTTGATATCTTCATTGACCACCTGCTCATCGTAAGGGTTGCCCTTCCGGCTCTGAACATTGAAATTCAAAATATCTTTTCCAAACCGATATGTACCATCCTGACGGAACTCTACGGAATGGATCTCCTGAGCAGACAGATAAGCCGCAGACAAAATAAATACTGCCGGAATTAAGCATAAGAAACGTTTCATACCGAGCATTCCTTTCTATTCTTTCGATGATTTCGGCACATCACCGTCATCGTATTTATGTTCAATGCAACGGAATTCCATAAGCTCTTTCACAAACTGTACTTTCACAGTCCCGGTCTTTCCGTTACGGTTCTTTTCTACAATCAAATAAGTAATGGCATCCTTGCCGGAGCCTTCTTTGGAATCTTCGCGGTTACGGTGAATAAAACATACCACGTCAGCATCCTGTTCAATTGCCCCGGATTCACGCAAGTTGCTCAATTTGGGCAGAGAATCAGCCTGTTTTTCCGCTTTTCCGCCGCCACCGCCGCCTTTTTCCGTTTCACGGTTCAGCTGAGCCAGAACCAGAACAGGAATATTCAATTCTTTGGCAATGGCTTTCAATCCGCCGGAAATATTCGCAACTGTCACCTGACGGCTCTCTTCTGCACCCCCGGCTTTCATCAGCTGAAGATAGTCAATCACGATCAGGTCGATCTCTTCCTGAGCCTTCAGTTTTCTTGCCTTTGCGCGCAATTCATAAACAGAGATCCCGGGTGTGGCATCAATAAACAGTTCTGCCCTCCGGAGCGCGGCAACAGCTCCCGTTAACTTCGGCATTTCTGAAAGATCAAACCGCCGTTCATAAAATGCCGTGATCGGAATTCTTGCCTCCGTACAAAGCATACGCTGGGCAATCTGCGTATCCGTCATTTCCAAACTGAAGAACGCAACCCGTTTCCGGCGCGGCTCCACATCTTTCATGATGATATTTCTGATAATATTCAAAGCAAGCGCAGTTTTTCCGATGGAAGGACGCGCTGCAAGAACGAACATTTCACCGCGCTTCAATCCCCCGCCGATCAGCTTGTCCAAATCCGGAAACCCTGTCGGGATCCCAGGTTCCACATCCCCCTTGCCAATGGCGATCAATTCATCAAACGTCTTGTGCAAAATCTTTTTCAACGGGCTGATTTCAGGCTGAACAAAGCTGTTCCGGACATTAAAAATATCCGCTTCCACCTTGTCCAGAATCGTTCCGACACTTTCCGTTCCGCCCCGGCAAAGCTCCTCAGAGGAAGCACAAACCCGGCGCATTTCCCGGAGCATCGCATAATCTTTCAGCTGTTTGCACCAGGATTCCAAGTGAGCTGTACTTGCGGCATGCTGCTGGATCTCAAGCAGAACAAGCTCTCCGCCAATCTGATCCATCCGCATATTTTTGCGGAGCCAGTCTGCAACGGAAAGCAAATCAATGGTCCGGCTGTTGGCATTCAAAGAGAGGATCGCTTCATAAACCACCGCATGAACGGGATCCTGAAACATAATATTTGCAACGGACCGGAATTTCGAACTTTCAGGAGACTCCCCTTTCCGGCGGAGTTCCTTTTTGGAAGATTCAGGGACATTCTGAACTCCCATAACAGTCAGGACAGTATCAAGAGATGAACTGTCAAGTAAAATAGCAGACAGAACACAGCGTTCTGTCTCAAAGTCATAAAGACGAGGATCCGCGGGCATCGTTTTTGATGCTCGCGGACCAGCATTTTCCTGCTGTGCGGAGAACCCGTTTCCACGGGCTCCCGCATATGTAGCACGGTCTGACATAAAATTTCCGTCAGACAGCTCTGGAAACTTTCACGTTGAGATCCATGCGGACCTTCTGGTGAAGCTTGAGGGTGACAACGAAATCACCGAGTGTGCGGATTGCTTCGGGAATGAGAACGCGCTGGTGATCCAGCTTGATTCCATTCGCAGCAATCGCATCAGCGATCATGCGGTCAGAAACGGAACCGAAAAGGTGTCCATCTTCAGAAGCCTGTGTGAAAATCTCAACATTGAGAGAAGCAAGCTTTTCAGAGAGAGCCTGAGCTGCTGCCAGTTCTTCCTGACGTTTGGCTTCGATCTTTTCTTTCTGAGCAGCAAGCTGACGGAGAGCAGATGTTGTAGCGACAGCAGCGAGCTTCCGGGGGATCAGATAGTTTCTGCCATATCCGGCAGCAACATTGATCTCTTCACCGGCAAGACCCAGGTCTTCCACATCCTGCAAAAGGATCAGTTTCATGGTAGCCATAGTAAAATTCCTTCCTTCGTTAGTGTTCAGATTAGAGAACCAAGCTCACAATACGGGCTCTCTTGACGGCAACGCTCAGCATTTTCTGGTGCTGGAGGCATGTACCGGTAATACGGCGGGGAAGAATACGACCTTTTTCTGTCTGGAACTTCTTCAGAAGTTCTGCATCTTTGAAGTCGATGAAATTGATTTTGCTTTCGCAGAATCTGCAAATTTTCGGCTTGACAGTGCGTCTTTTCAGGCGGCGCTTTTTGTTCTGCATCATTGCCATTGTTTGTGTACTCCTGTATGGATTTTACTGTTTAATTCAATCAGAACGGGATGTCATCTTCAATACCGGAAATATCTTCCGGGGGCATCGGCGGAGGAAGATCTGCAGGGTCATTTGAAACCTGCGGAGGAAGCCCTCCACGGTTCATCTGCGGCGCCGCAGGTCTGTTGTAAGACTGCTGATACCCGGTCGGCTGCTGGTATCCGGAAGGTTGCTGATATCCGGAATCCTGCTGGTACTGTGTACGGTACTGGGAACGGGGAGCATATCCGCCTTCAGGTCCATCCTGAGGAACCTGACGCTGACGATAATTGTTCTGCTGCGGCGGCATGCCGGCAGGATCCCCGGCCTGCATGTCCCGGCGGTCAAGGAACTGTACCCTTTCTGCCGTTACCCGCAGACGGGAACGCTTCTTCTGTTCCTTATCCGTCCACTGATCGTACTGAAGACGTCCCTCAATGAACACTGATGACCCCTTCTGAATGAATTTCCCGCAAGCTTCTGCCTGTTTTTCCCAGACAATGATCTCAACGAAACAAGGTTCGTCACGATCCTGTCCACGGCGATTTACGGCAATGCCGAATTCACAAACAGCAGATCCGGACGGTGTATAGCGCAATTCCGGTTCACGGGTCAGATTTCCCATAAGAAATACTTTATTCAGAGATGCCATAGTGTCCTCCTATTCCGTGGGGGTTCTTATTCCGCCAGAGTTGCCCCGGCAATTGCCGGAACGCCTTCCGGACGCTCATAGTTCACGATCAGAATTCTGATAACGCGTTCATCCAGACGGTACATGTTGCGGACTTCTTTGCATTTGAGAGAATCAAGTTCGAAAACATAATCCCAGTAGATACCGGTTTTGCGTTTCTTGATTTCCCGGGCAAACTGCTTGCGGCCCATTTCATTCGCCTCAACAAGCTTACCGCCCATGCTTTCAAGATTCTTCCCGAATTCTTCGGAAAAAGCCTTGCCCTCGTCCTCGACTTTTCTCACGTCAAGGATGAATACTGCTTCATACTTTTTCAAGACTCCACCTCCTGTGGTGTGTTATATTTTTAATTGGAATGCAGTTTTCCGTTTCTTATTCTTCCGGGCTCAACGCCGTATTCACAGAATTGAACATGCACATCGCCTCTTCCATCCCGCGCCTCTGAAGAAGTTCCAGAGCTTCAACTGCCTTGTCAAGAAGAGCTTCGTATTCCTCACGCTCTTTCCCGGAAAATCTGCCAAGCACATAATCCGGATCCCTTTTGGCATTCTCTGTCCCTATCCCGATCCGCAACCTGGGAAAATTCTCTGTCCCAAGCATCTCAATGATAGATTTCATCCCATTGTGACCTGCGCTTCCACCATTCTTCCGCAGGCGCATCCGCCCAACCGGAAGATCAATATCATCATAGATCACCAGGATCTCCGACGGCTTCAAGGATTCCCCTCTTACCACCGGAGCCACCGCATTCCCACTCAAATTCATGAAGGTCAACGGCTTGAGAACGATCAACTTCTCTCCTGCAAAACTCCCTTCACGGGCTTCCCCGCTCCGGGCATTGCGCTCCCGGAACGCTTTCACATGTCTCGCCAGAAACCGGTCAACTACCTCAAATCCCGCATTGTGCCGCGTTCCGGCATATTCCGCTCCGGGATTGCCCAATCCTACGATCAGACGGCAGCTTCCTTTTCCAGCCATGCTCAAGCGATTCCCAAAATCTTATTTCTTTGCGGCTTCACGAGCAGCGGCACGTTCCGCTTTCTCTTTTTCGCCGATCACTTCGGGTTCATTTGCACCAGCTTCTGCGGGAGCATCTTCTTTGACAGCTGCGGGATCAACCACTGCGAACAGGGTCACATCGCCGTTGGTCTTTGCTGCAACGCCTTCGGGAAGAGCAAGATCACGAACGCGGAAGGCTGCGCCAAGTTCAACACCGGAGATGTCTGCAACAATTGCTTCAGGAAGTGCGCTGGGGAGACATTCCACTTCGATTTCGTGGACATATTCTTCCAGCATACCGCCTTTGCCGCATCCAACAGGATCAGCATGTCCGCGATGAAGAGGAACAGTTGCAACGATGGGTTTGGTCATATCAACTGCAAGGAAGTCAATGTGGCTTGCTTTGCCTTTGATAAAGTTGTTCTGAACTTCTTTCACCAGAACCAGGGTTTCAGCTCCGTCTTCCATCAGGGAAACCAGATTGAATTCAAATTTCTGGAGAGATTCCCATTCAGACATCTGAACTGCAACGTTCTTCGGAGTGGTGTTTTTGCTGTAAACAACAGCAGGGATCATTCCCTTTGCTCTGACACGGCGGGCTTCATTGCTGCCTTTTGCAGCGCGGGAAGTCACGTTGAGCACATGTTTCGTTGTTGCCATTATGTATCCTTTCGTTTATGAAATTGCTTTACCTTAAAGCAGATTATCTGTCATCGAATCATCCCGGAACAGACAGGAGATGGATTCGCTGTGGTGAATTCTCTTGATCGCTTCCGCAAACATCGGCGCAGTACAGAGAACTTTCAGTTTATCCCCATGAACTGTCTGGGGAACTGTATTCGTCGTAATCAATTCTTCAATCGGACTGTTGTTCAGTTTTTCCATCCCCTTTTCATTCAGAAGAGAGTGGGAAACAACAGCATAAACCTTCTTTGCTCCTTCCCGCTTCAGAAGCTCGGCAGCTCCGCAAAGCGTTCCGGCAGTAGAAGTCATATCATCCGTAATAATACAGTTGCGGCCTTTCACATCTCCGACAAGGTGAGAAGATTCAACAGTGGTCGCATCAACACGGCGTTTCGCCACAACTGCAAAACCGCAGTTCAGCTTATCCGCAAAGGAGTGCGCCATCTTGACACTTCCGGAGTCGGGGGAAACAACAACAGAATCCGGACCGACATGCGCCTGTGTCCGAAGATATTTGATCAGAATCGGGGATGCATAAACATGATCCACAGGAATATCAAAGAATCCCTGGATCTGCTGACAATGCAAATCCATTGCAAGAACACGGTTTGCTCCGGCCTTGGTCAGAAGATTTGCAACCAGTTTCGCGGTGATCGGCACACGGGGACGGTCTTTTCTGTCCTGACGTGCATACCCGTAATAGGGAAGAACTGCGGTGATCCGTGCTGCAGAAGCGCGTTTCGCAGCATCAATCATGATCAGAAGTTCCATCAGGTTTTCATTTGCCGGACAGCAGGTCGGCTGAACGATGTACATATCTGCATTCCGCAGATTATCGGTGTACTGAACGAAAATTTCTCCATCAGGGAAGCGTTGGATTGTTGCATGGCCAAGCTCAACATGCAGATGCTTTGCAATTGCCTCCGAAAGTTCGGGGTTCGCGGTGCCGCTGTAAAGCCTGATTTCTGTGCTGCTTCTCATTTTCCCTTCATGGCCTCCATAAAAAGGTGTTTCTTCTTCTCGAGTCTTGAAGGGAAATTCCAGGTTCGCACCACCAATATGCAAACCAGGCTTTTGATATGACCTTATGGGTTTGTCTGCAGAATCTTACGATTCATTTTCAAGCTCGCAGACTTCATATCCTTTCCGGATCAAGGCTCATTACTATAATTTCTGGTCTTATAATGTACACCCAAAACACTGATTTGTCAAATTTTTTCTGAAAAAATATCGCTTTTTTATTATGTTTCAGTTAAAAACCCCTGCCGGAAAAACGGAAGGGAACAGGAATCAACGGTGGAAAACGGAAAGCAACGGAGAGCCATTCCCCGGGCACCCCGGCGCAAAAAACTCCCAGAGCTCCCAGTAATCCCAGAACGCCCAGTATTCCCAGTTCCCCAGCCAATCATTAGCGAGTGAGCCCATCCCTTCGGCTCTGCCGGGAAAAACGGAAGGGAACAGGAATCAACGGTGGAAAACGGAAAGCAACGGAGAGCTTTTCCCCGGGCACCCCGGCGCATCCACCGTTCTGAACCGTTTCTGTCCGTTTTCGTCCGTTCTCCCCAGCCAATCCTTAGCGTGTGCGCCCATCCCTCCGGCTCTGCCGGGAACGCAACGCCTGACAAACCTCACTGAATCGGCACCAGCGCGAGGCGGAACCCGCGGCCGTAGTTGCCCCGGAACAACGGATCGTAGGTACTCCGATCCGCAGACCGACAGGAGTGCGTGTAGCTGCGCCAACTGCCGCCGCGCATTACGCGGTTCGAGCCAGACGACGGTCCTACTGGATCCGTAACAGATTCACCGGGATAAGCTTCACACCAATCACGGCACCATTCCCATACGTTCCCATGCATATCATAAAGGCCCCAAGCGTTGGCTCGCTTTTGTCCAACTTCATGAATTTTATTGCCGGAGTTCTGATTATACCATGCAACTTCATTCAAATTAGAACATTCGCCCCACTCTGATGTCAAATTTTTCCCATTATTCAAATCTGTCGTTGTCCCTGCACGACATGCATATTCCCATTGCGCTTCTGTCGGAAGATCAAACTGATATCCTGCAGGAAGCTTATCCGCATAAATTTCATTAAGCTTTTTGCAAAATTCTTTCGCATCATCCCAGGAAACGTTTTCTACCGGAAGGTTATCTCCTTTGAATCTTGATGGATTGCTTCCCATCACCGCTTGCCATTGTGCCTGGGTTACTTCATATTTCCCTAAATAGAAAGGTTTGGTCAATGTAACAGTATAACCTCTCCGCTGAAAACTTCCAGCTTGGATCTTAACCATTTCAAGATTCTTTCCCTGAGGAAGCGGTAAAGCTTCAAATCCTGAAGCTTCAAGCTGAGGGCACAGCTGTGCCCTCAGCTGTGCCCTCAGCTGTGCCCGTTCTGCCTCAATGCGGGCTGCTTCGGCTTTGCGTTCTGCCTCAATGCGGGCTGCTTCGGCTTTGCGTACTGCCTCCATGCGGGCAGAAGTGACAGCCACGATGATTCCTATAATCAGAATGATTATTCCCAGCACGCATAATCTAATTTTCGTCTGCTTTTTGCGTTCCTGCTCCAGCATCCAAGCGGCTCTTGCGGCTTCCAACCGACGGCGTTCCTCTTCCGCTTTTCGCTGCTCTTCTGCCAATCTGCGCTGTTCTTCCACTACCCGCTTGATTTCCTCCTGTTCATGAATAATTTCATTCAGGACTTTTTTCAATTTTTCATTGGCAAACTGTTCTGCAAGTTTGAAATTTGGGATAAGCCGGATATTCGGAAATTTGACCAACATTTTTTTGTCAGACAATTTCATTTCTGCAAGAATCAGGTTGAAATAGCCCCAGCCATTTTTGGGATCCTGATCCAGAAAACGCTGCAAATAGGATTTCGCATTCTCAAAATCTCCAGCGGAAATCATGATTTCTGCACGGGTCAGCAAGGCTGCCGCAGAGGTATTGCCCCCTGTCTCCGGTTTAGATTCCTCTTTTTTGCAAACTTTCTGAATCCCACGCAAAACATCCTGCACAAAACCAATTTTTCCCATGTCCTGCGCTTGAAATAATGACAATTCCTCCGGAATATCGTAGGCATCCATATCCTTGTAACATGGAATCAACAGACGTTTCCGGTCTTTTTTTATCAATTCCAGATAGCGGGACCACTCATTCCGAACCCAGACGGCTTCGAAATATTCTTTTTTCGAGCCAACAACCAACATCACTTTGGCAGAGTTCAATGCGGCAAAAATATACGGTTCGTATTTTTGTCCAAGCTTGGATTCCAGCGTAATTTTGGAGAAAAAGACTTTGTATCCGGCATCGGTCAGGGAATAATACAAATCCTGAGCAACGACAGAATCTTTGGTGCGTCGTCCATAATCATCGGATTCTTTATAGCAGATGAACACGTCAAAAGGCTGTTCCTGAGAAGAAATTGCGAGAATTCCCTTCTGGATTTCCGCAATGCGTTTGGCTTCGGTTTCATAGATCTGCCGTTCAGCATATCCGGCATATTCCAACGCAGAAAGATAGTCGGCATCAGCAAGAATGGATTCGTAACTTACGCGATGGCAAGTGGGAATGCGTTCATGACTTGCGGGATCCTCCACATATTCGATTCCATAACGGGAAAGGACGAGTCCCCAATATGCCTCAGAATCTTCCGGGTTTGCGGTGATAAATTCTTCATAAGCTTTCACAGCTTTTGAATAATCATTGATCCGGCGGAAGTGTTCTGCCCGGTTATAAAGATTTTCCAACCGTTCATCGGAGACTTTCGGAAGTGTTATTTTAAGCCCGCAGTAACAACAGGTCCCGTATGTTACATTTTCGGGGAGATCAAGTTCGCCGCCGCACATTTTACATTGAATTCGAGCCATAGTACATCCTTATTATAAAATAAAGTTTAGGTACTATATATCTGATATTGAATAAATTCAATAAAAAAAAATAATTTTATCGCTTTTTTACGGATTCTTTTACCTTCTTCGATGGTTTGTGACAGACGTCATAAAGATTTCCCGCTTGCATTTTCCGGCAGCTGACAGAATAAGAGTCAAACTGTATTGTCCCTGCAAAATTATGCAGCGAAGCGAAAACCATTCGCTGAAAAAATCCGGTATTTTTCAAAAAAAATCGTGAAACCTGCTTGACAGGATTGTGTACCGCACGCTATGTTGAAGAAAATATCAGGAGGTTGGATCAATGAAAAAATTTCTGTTTTCTGCAGTAACAATCCTTTGCTGTCTTGCTCTTTCCGCTCAAAATGAAGTATTTCTGGTCAAAAACGGAAAGGCAAAGGCGGTTATCGTTCTTGAAAATGAGAATATCTCCACCCGGAAAGCCGGGGAAGAACTTCAGGAGATGATCCGGAGACGAACCGGAGCGAGCCTTGTAATTCTCTCTTCGAAAGCATCGCTTCCGGCTGGGATGATCCCGGTATATCTGGGACTTTCCCCTGAAACGGAAAAACTCGGAGCTGTTGAAAAGCAGATTCCTTATGATGGATATTTTTTCAAAGCGACCCCCGAATATGTTGTGATTGCGGGCCGCGACAAGCCTCAAACCGATGAAGCCTATGCCGGTCATACCTTCGGGAACTGTAATTATCAACTGCATTATTATGCTTTTGGAGAACGGGGCACACTCAACGGAGTTTATAAATCCCTGGAAAAATATGCAGGGAACCGGCATTATATGCCGCATGAATTGGGAGATATTATTCCGGAATCCCCGGATTTCTCCCTTCCGGTCACTCAATATATCAATTTTCCGGCATTTTCCGAACGGCATTTTTACGGGACTCATTTCAAGACTGTTTCCCCTTTATTTCTGCGCTGGTTCTACCGTCTTTGTGCAGGCGGGAAGAATAATTATACCTGCCACAGTTTCCGCAGGATGTTGAAATATAAGGAGACACATCCGGAATATTTTGCCCTGATCGGCGGACAACGGGATTTTGCCAGACTTTCCGGGGCGGAAGGAACCGGAAATCTCTGTCTGACCAACCGGGGCGGGATCAAGGCATTTGCGGAATATATTTGTGAATTCTTTGAACAGCACCCGGATTATTCCTCGTTTCCCGTCATGCCGCCGGATGGACTGTTCAAGATCTGCGAATGTCCGGACTGTCAGAAACTTGCCTCGCCTCATCTCGGAGATACGGGTAAATTTTCCAATGCGGTGTTTCATTTTGTTGCGGAGATCGCCAAAGAAGTGGCAAAAAAATATCCAGATAAAAAGATCGTTTGCGGAGCGTATGATACATACCGGATCGCGCCGGAGTTTGATCTGCCTTCCAATCTGCTGGTCAGAGTTTGTTACAGCAGACAGTCTCTGCTTGATCCGAAAGTCCGGGATGAGATCACCGGTGTGATGGAACGGTTTTCCGAAAAAAAAGTCGGTTTGCTGGTCTGGACCTATGACTTGTGGAACCATACGCCGCCCCTGCGCGGTCTGCCGGTCTTTTACCCCGCTCTGATGCAGAAAGATATTCAATTCAACCGGAAGGTCGGTGTTCAGGGAGAATTTTGTGAAGCAACTTATTGCGCCGGAGGCGGGGATCCCATCGTCAAACGCGGCCAATTTGCATTTCCGGGGGTGACACATCTCAATGATTATATCCGGCAGCAGCTTTTGTGGGATCCGGATCTGGATATGAAATCCGTTCTGGAAGAATATTACCGTCTTTTCTACGGTCCGGCGGAAGCTGAAATGAAAGAATTCTGGACCGCTGCGGAGAGAATTTTCATGAAAAACGGTGAAGCCGCCATGTACACAACAGAGGATCTGGACCTTTTCACCGGGCTGCTGAAACGTGCTGCGGCAAAATGTGATCCTGCCAGTGTTTATGGAAAACGGATCGCTCTGATCCGGAGCGAAACAGAACAATTCTTCAAACCGATGTACGCCGTCAGAGCCAAAAACAGATTCTTCGGGGCGGCATTTGTAAACGGAGAGATTCCCATGGAATATGATATCAACGGGATCTGGAAACATGCCCGGGCTTACGTTCTGAATTATATTGATGGAAAAACCGTTCCGTCAAAAGACCGCACAACGCTTTATGCACTGGCGAATCAAAAAGGGCTTGCCCTCCACATCGTTGCAAAAGAACCCAATATGAAAACGCTGGTCACAAACGCAGTAAAACGGGATGATGGAAATGCGTGGCTGGATGATTGCTATGAAATTTTTCTGATCACCCGCAACCGCAAGGAAAACCGGCAATACATCATAACTGCCGGAGGAAAGGTTTTCGATGGAACCAGAGGAATTGATATGGGTATTCATGACTGGACCTGGAACAGCAATCTGAAATTAAAGCAGAGCAGAACCGCTGACGCTCATATCACAACGCTCTTTTTCCCCTGGAGCGATTTGAAAACAACCTTCGAAACCATGCCGGAACTGATGATCCAGCTTTTCCGGAGACAAACCCATGGAGATCCCCAGAAAGGCGATTATCAATCACTCTTTGTTCATCTGGACAGACATTTCTATTCCCCGGAATTTTTCGGAAAAGTAAAATTCTTCGGTCCGGAAAACCGTCTACCGAATGGTTCTTTTGAAAATGCAGTCCCGGGGAAATCCCTTCCCGGCTGGAACCGGGCAGATTTGCTCTGTACTGATCAGCCGGATTCCGGCAAATTCTGCATCCGGTTGAACGCAGTCAATAAAAAAGATGTGATGATCAGCTCCGATTTCATCACGGTTCAGGCAGATACAGATTATTCCCTGACGCTCCGGCATAAAGGGGCAGCAGGGTTTGTTTACGTCCGGTTCTTCAATGCTCAAAACAAAGAGATCCCTGATCCGGAAAGACAATATTTTTATTTCGGCAGCAGTCCAAAATGGAAAACCGGGGTTTGCCAGGGAAGAGTTCCGGCGGGAGCGGTCAAATGCAAAATCTCCCTGCGGAATTTCGACGGTGGGAAAGAACAGGGGATTTGTTTCGATACGCTGGAATTCCGGGGCGGCATGGAATATGTAAAGTAAAACGCCCGGAAGTCATTTCAAAGGCAGAAGTTTTGAAGTTGACTCCATAAAAGAACAGATATTTCCTGAAAAAACTTTGCGGCAGAAACGTGCTGCAAAGTTTTTTTTGCCTTTTTTTGAACTCAAATCTGAAAAAAATCAAAAAAAATGAAAAAGTTTTGTCAGAAACTTCTTCCCGGCGCGTCTTATTAGGTGAAAAGAGAAAGTTCTCATAACAACAAAATCAAAACTGAAAGGATAGAAAAATGAAACACTCTCTCGCAATCGCAGCTCTTATCGCTCTCACCGCAACACCCTTCTTCGCAAATGCCGGATCCACCCGCGGTGAAACTTTTACAAAGGAAACCGTCAAAGCCTATGATACCGACCGGTACGTTCTGACCTTCCGCGGAGATGAAAAGGCTGTTGTTGCGGTCAATGGCGATGGCGATACCGATCTTGATCTTTATATCTATGATGAAAATGGAAACCTGATTGCCAGCGATACCGACAGCACCGATGCCTGTGTTGCGACATGGACTCCCAAGTGGACCGGAAAGTTCACCATCAAGGTCGTCAACCGCGGCAGTGTTTATAACAGATACGAAATCGCCACAAATTAAGAAGAACCCCTCTCCTGTGAAGGCTGTTTTCCGGAAATTCCGGAGGACAGCCTTCCTTTTTTCCGGAGAATTCAGGAACCGATTTCCACCAGAAGCATTTCCGGCGGACAACGGAAACGGCGCAGGATATAAGTAGCTCCGATCCCGGAAGAGATAAACATCGGCGGTTTTTTCCAGCTCTTCCGGATCCCCCGTTCATACCGTTTCCAATAAATCGAAGAGGTTCTGACCGCACCGAACAGCGGCAGACGGATCTGTCCGCCGTGAGTATGGCCGCTGAGAATCAGATCATATCCGGCAAGGTTTTCCGCAGGTGTTTTGCCGACGATATCCGGGTTATGAGAGATCAGGAAACGGAAAAATGCTTCGGACTGCGGCTCCGGGATCAGAGGATTCCCGAACCGGAAATCTTCCAATCCGGAAAATTGGATTCCTTTCACCATAACAGAACGGTTTTGCAGCAGTTGAAATCCTGCATTCCGGAATCCCTGCTCCACTTTCGCGGAAGAGAGCCAGGCGCGGGTCTTGGATTCCCAATTTCCGAAAACTGCCAGTTTGACCGGCACATTCATCTCTTTCAGCAGTTGGAACGCCTCCGGGTACAACACCGTATGAGAGACAAGATCTCCGCCGAAGATCAGCACATCCGGGGCGATTTCCTCCACCGAACGGAGCAATGCTTTCCCAATCTCCGGCAGCCCGGACCATCTTTTCAACGGACTGCAGGAACAACTGTTCCGGATCAGATCCGAACGGAAATGAGTATCCGAGAAAAAAAGAATGCGGCAATGAGCCTCAGGAGGCTTTGCCGCAAAATATAGCTTCTTCAGAACGATTCCTGAAGAAAGAAGTACTGCGGCAGGAATGAGGTTCTGCCGCATCATGATCAATGACCGCTTCCGTCTTCCGCAAGCTCTTTCCGGAGTTCTTCCGGAAGAGGTGCAACTGCCTTCACAGTGAATTCGCCGTTGGGCAGCTTGACTTCTGAACCGACTTTCTTTTCCATGAGAGCTTCGCCCATGACTGTCCGGTAGGAGATCCGGTTGCGATCGGGATCGCCATCCCATGCACCGAGAATGTAATAGACGGTGTCTTTTCCGGCTTTATCAGTCAGAGTGACAGTAGAACCGAGAACGACGATATCGGAGATTTCGATTCCGGAGAAATCGGTGGATTCCACGGAGCCGATGGTATTTTCCAGTTCGTTTCTGCGGCGATGCAGGAAACGTCTGCGTTCCTTTGCGGCATCATATTCTGCGTTTTCGCGGAAGTCACCATAGCTTCTTGCATGAGCGATTGCCTTGACGTTTTCGGGGATCTGAACTTCCACGATATCATCCAGTTCCTTGACCAGTTTTGCCAGAGAAGCTCTGGAGGTGACGGGCACCTGAGATGTTGCGGCGGCGGGAGCATTTTTGCCCATGAGCCGTTTTGCCGCTTTTTCAATGTGTGCCTGCAATTCATCAGAATGTCTTGCAAGTTTCACCATCAAACTCTGATATTCGCCGGTCTGGAAGGTTCTGATCTTCTGGATTGCATCAATGATGGACGGAATATCGCCGTCGGCATTGTCGATCACAAATTTCTGGAAATCTTCCTTTTCGAAGAGAGAACGCTTGAGGTCGCGCTGAGCAGATGCCCATTCTTTCGGCAGACCATCAGCGGAAAGAGCGGAAGCAATGTGTTCCATATCCACAATAAAGGTCAGATTCTTGGGCAGTTTTGTGCGGTTCTTCCAGAGGAACATCAGCACATCAGCGGAAAGATTCTTATCTGCAAAAATAGCTGCTGCAACTTCTTTCATATCGATTGCGAAGAACAGGACGTTGAGACATTTTCCGGGGAGTTTGCATCCGAGCTGAGCCATTTCTGCGGGAGTATAGAGCTGACAGGATGCCTTAATGAAGGCAGGAAGAGCTTTCACAGAAACGTGTCCCCAGACTTCCAGCTGTTTGGAAATTGCGATTTTTTCCACGGAAGCGGGCCAGAACGGAGCAACGCCGCGGAGAGATTTGAAGAGAATCTCAAGGACATCATTGGGAGTTGCTTCCGCGATCATGGCGATACATTCAGAAAGCATGACGGCATCTTTGGTCACCATGTTGGGACGGAGTTTCTTGAACATCTGAGTCAGCTGTTCTGCCTGTTCTTCATTGAATGCGATCCCGCCTTTTTCTGCATAAGGAGTCAGCAGATTGGAAAGTTCCAGAACGGATCTTGCTGCCCAGGGAGCTCTCTGAGCGGCTGCGCCTGCGGGAGCGGCTTCTTTGCTCCACCAGGCTTCAAAGCTTTCCATATTGAAACAGAGGGGAACCACGATTCCCTGAACGATCGTTTTCAGTTTTTCGTCGCTCAGATCACTGATGCAATGTGCTTTGAAAAGTTTGCGGTAATTTGCAGAAGCGGAAAGATTGCTGCCCGGAGCGATCATATTGAACATATCCTGATGAGGTTCAAAGAACATCACGGAGGAAAATGCGATTGCAACGGGATAAGAATTCAGATTACCGGTTTTCAGAGACTGGATGGAAAAGGTTGCGGAAACACGGTCGATAGCAGAAAGTTTGCCCCAGTTTTTGGAATCGGGGAAATAAACCAGTGCGCCGGTGGGAACTTTCTGAAGTTTCATGATCCGGAGAACCACTTCATGCGCCTGAACGGCAGTATCCCGGGGCCCGATCGCTTTCAAAACAGCCTGGCTGGAAATGTAAGGCGGCAGCATCACTTTTGCGCTTTCATAAAGTGCATTCCGGAATGCCTGAGATTCCAATGCATCCCGCTCTGCCAGTTTGAGTACGAAGGAAGCCTGACCGGTGCCATAACTTTCTGCATTGTTCCATTCATCAAAAAGAACATCAAAATTTGCAGCGGATTCCCGCAATGCGGAAACTTCCATTTCTTTTGCCGTTGCTGCAAGTTTTGCGATACATTCATCCTTGCCGGATAATGCCGCAAGGATCAGATCGTCCAGTTCAGCCATAATAACTCCATTCGTCTTTGTTCTGTTTGTAAGCACAAACCGTCTTACGGTTATTTTTTGTTCATCCTTATAACATACACCCTTTTTTATGATTTTTCAAGAGTTCTTGCTTGATTTTTCACAAACTTCAGGTAATATTACACTATTTTTCTTACAGGAGACTTGGAATATGGATAAAATATTCATTAACGGGATGACCGTTTCAACGATCATCGGAACGCTGCCGCAGGAACGGATCACACCCCAGGAGATCACCATTGATGCGATTCTGGAATGTGATATGAAAAAAGCCGGAAAGAGTGATAATCTTTTCGATGCCGTGGATTACAGTGCCGTAGAAAAAAATATTTATGAAGCAGTAAAAAACTCTTCTTTTTATCTGCTGGAAGCGTTGGCGGATAAAATCGCAGAAACCGTTCTTGCCTTTGATGGAGTGTTCGGCGTAACGGTCAAAATCGATAAACCAAAAGCCGCAGCATTTTCAAAATCCATTTCGATCGAGATTTACCGGGAGAAATAAAAAGCCTGCGGCACCGGAAGCGCCGGGAAAGCTCTCACAGCAGATTTCCGAAATTTTCTCCGGGACGGACTGCTTTTTCATCATAAGTTCCGGTGTATTGAATCTCATAAAAATCAATCCGGAACTCAGAAGGACCATCCATTTGAATGTGATGATACCGCTCAGGATAAAGCAGAACCGGATGCCCCGGATCTGCATCATGGATCACTCCGGTATCTTCCCAGACCAGTTGCAGATTCCCTTTCAAGACAACCAGAAGCCCGCATTTTCCTTTGGGAGTCATGTGTTTTCCAAGGATCTGACGGGGAACTGTTGTATCAGTCAGAATGGGAGTTGAAACGGAAAATTTTGCATCATCCGGTAATTTTGCCCCCTGATAATGCTTTTTATGTTTCGGGCTGGCACAGACACAACTGATCAGATGGGAACCATCAGCCTCAGGCAGGGCGGCACTTCCGTTGGAAAGTTTCAACGCACCGCAATTCGGACAGCCATGAAAATGTTCCCCAAAGACAGATAAGTGTATTTGATCTGCAATATGTTCCGGATCATAATCTGTTCCACAGCATGGACAATGATATTTTTTCATAAACGCCCCCTTTCGTTATCTGAAAAAATAGACACATCTTTGGGGAAAAATGTTCAGGCGACGACTCCCGCCTCTTCTTTCATCCGGCTGCGCAATTTTGACAAAGCCTGATTCTGGATCTGGCGGACACGTTCCCGGGTTCTTCCGATTTTCAGGCTCACATCATCCAGGGTTTTGTTTTCAAAGAATCTCATAAAAATGATTTCCCGTTCTCTGGGTTCCAGCTGGGAGACACACTCTTCCAGAAGGTCCAGGGAATCATTGTTGCACATACCGGTTCCGGGCATAACCGCTTTGGGATCAGGGATCAGTTCCTCGAAAGAGCTGTCCTCTCCGGGCACGATCTGATCCTGAAGGGAGATGATGCTTGTTTCCGCACGGCGGAGATTGGAAACAGTACGCTCAGAAAAATCCAGATATTCCGCAATTTCCAAATCGGAGGGCTCCCGTCCGAGTTCGGCTTTCAGCATGATTCTGGTTTGACGGATCCTGTTCATTTTGGATCCGGTTTGAACGGGGACTCTTATCGTATGCGTCTGATTGGCGATTGCACGGCGCATAGTTTGTTTGATCCACCATGCAGCATAGGAGCTGAATTTGGCACCGAGCTGCGGATCAAAGGAACGTCCTGCGCGGATCAGCCCGATATTCCCTTCAGAGATCAAATCGGAGATGGGCAGACCGCATCCTCTGAAATCGTGAGCGATTTTCACGACGAGGCGCAAGTTGGCGGTGACGAGTGTTTCGATTGCCTTCTGCCGTTTATCCTCATCTTTTCCATGAATCTGTTTTGCGAGACGTTTTTCTTCCTCAGCGGAGATGAGGGAATAGTGATTGATTTCTGAAATATATTTTTTTAACGAATCGGCTTTTGTGAAACTTTCTTCTTTCTGCATAACTGGCACCTCTATCATTTTAAACACTGACTTTACCATTAATACGTCCCCGAAGTGAAAAAATAACAGGAATAATCGATAAATAATGAAAAAACAGAAAAAAAAGCCGGAAATGATTTTGAATGGGAAAATGGGGTATAAAAGAACAAAAAATGATTTTTTTTCATGAGTGGACTTGATATTTTCGGATTATGATGTATATTGATTAGAGTTCTCTATATTTTTGAAAACACGAAACCTTAACCAACAACGGAACGTTGCAAAGAAAGGGTACATCATGTCAGAAATCGCTGATAAAGTCAAAAAAATCGTCGTCGAACAGCTGAGCGTCAACGAAGATCAGGTTACACCTGAAGCAAAATTCATTGAAGATCTCGGTGCAGACTCTCTGGACCAGGTTGAACTGGTCATGGCTCTTGAAGAACAGTTCGGAGCAGAAATTCCGGATGAAGATGCTGAGTCTCTGACGACTGTTGGCGCTGCTATCGAATACATCGAAAAGAAGCAGGGCTAATCGGCTCTTTTGAATTCAGTGGGTCATCTCGGAAACCGCGGTGACCCATTTTTTTTAGAAGCTCCTGTTCGGATCCATACTTTGAGTTCATTTTGAGGATGCGGGAGTTCATACAACGAGTGTTTTTTGGAGGTTTTTGATGGAATACAGACGAGTAGCAGTTACCGGAATCGGTGCGATTTCTTGTCTTGGTAACAGTGTAAAAGAGACATGGGACGCTCTTCTTGCCGGCAAATGCGGGATTGATACGATCAAGCGTTTTGATATGAGCGCATATCGTACACATATCGCCGGGGAAGTCAAAAATTTCGACATTACCAAGTACATGTCAGACAAGGAAGCACGCCGTCTTGATGATTTCTGTCATTACGCGATTGCTGCGACAGATGAAGCACTTGCAGATGCCGGTCTTCCTTTGGATTTCCGTATGGAAGGTTCTCCTGTTGAACCGGAACGTGTCGGTGTTTGTGTCGGAAGCGGTATCGGCGGTATGAGAACAATGGAAGAACAGTGCATCAAGCTGATTCAATCCGGTCCGAGCCGGGTTTCTCCCTTCCTTATTCCTATGATGATTATTGATATGGCATCCGGATCTGTCTCTATGAGAGTCGGAGCAAAAGGCCCCAACTTTGCAGCCGTTACAGCATGTGCAACGGCAAGCCATTCTATCGGGGAAGCATATTGCGCGGTCAGCCGCGGCGATGCTGATATTATGATTACAGGCGGTGCAGAAGCCTCTGTTTCCCGTCTTGGAATCGGCGGATTCTGTGCAATGAAAGCACTGAGTACCAGAAATGATGATCCTCTCCACGCAAGCCGTCCCTTCGATAAGGATCGTGATGGTTTTGTGATGTCTGAAGGTGCCGGTGTTCTGATCCTTGAAGAAATGGAACATGCGAAAAAACGCGGTGCCAAGATTTACGGTGAAATCATCGGTTACGGTGCAACAGGCGATGCGTTCCACATCACCAGCCCTGCTCCCGGCGGAGAAGGCGGTGCCCGTGCAATGAAGATGGCTATGAACAATGCCGGAATCAATCCCGAAGATGTGGATTACATCAACGCACACGGAACCAGTACACACCTCAACGATATGTATGAAACAGCCGCAATCAAGACTGCATTCGGCGATGCAGCAAGAAAAGTTGCCATCAGCAGTACAAAAGGCGGATTGGGTCACTCCCTCGGTGCAGCGGGCGGTCTCGAAACCATTATCTGTCTCAAGGCAATGGAAACGGGTATTGTTCCTCAGACACTGAACTACACGACCCCTGACCCGGATTGCGATCTGGATTATACACCCAACACCCCCCGTGAACGTCAGATCAATATCGCGGTTAATACAAACCTCGGTTTCGGCGGTCACAACGGTGTGATCATTGTTAAAAAAGTTTGAGTTTCAAACTGACATTTTACAACGGCAAGAGGCATGTAGATCATCTGCATGCCTTCTGTCGTGAAATTGCCCTGTCTTTGAAAACAGGGCAGTTCTGATTTTTATTGAATAAAGAATATGGAAAACGAACAGGAACCAGGACGAATAGGAAGCGAGGCGACCTGCAGCGGCTATGCTGAAGCCAGGACCGCCTCGGAACTCAACGCAATGTTTGCCGGAAATCCGGCGAAAAATCTTGCGGCAATCGAATCTGCCCTCGGAGATGTCTCTCTCATTTCCCGTGATGCCTGGATCAAAATTACAGGAAAAACTCCTCAGGCTTACCAGAGAGTCAAGCATCTGCTCGACCATATTTTCAAAATCCACGGTGATTGCGGAACAGTCACTCAAGCCGATATTGATACAGCGATCAAAACCTGTGTTTCCGGCAGCACCGATACCCTCAAAGATTTTCATTCTGCACGGATCAAAGTTTCCAAAAAGAAACGGGAGATCACGCCCCGGACAGCCAATCAGCTGGCTTATGTGGATGCTATGAACAAATCTGATATAGTCTTTGCACTGGGACCTGCCGGTACCGGAAAGACATATCTTGCAGTCGCAATGGCAGTCAGCAGGCTTCTTGCGGGAAAATGTGAACGGATCGTTCTGGCAAGACCGGCAGTGGAAGCCGGAGAAAATCTCGGTTTTCTTCCCGGAGATCTGGAAGAAAAGATCAATCCGTATTTGAGGCCTCTGAACGATGCGCTGCGGGAAATGCTTGATCCGGCTGAGCTGGAAGCGTTCCGGGAACGGGGAATGATTGAGCTTGCCCCCCTTGCATTCATGCGCGGCAGGACCTTGAACAACTCCTTCATTATCCTTGACGAAGCCCAAAATGCAACCAATGATCAGATGCTGATGTTTCTGACCAGGCTTGGATTTCACTCCAGCTGTGTGATTTCCGGAGATCCTTCCCAGACCGACCTGCCCCATAAAATGAAAAGCGGTTTGCTGAATGCATGCCGCCTTCTGGAGCATATTGACGGAATCAAAGTATGCCGTCTGGGGAAAGGCGATGTGCTGCGGCACTCCCTTGTAGAACGGATCGTCCGCGCTTATGAAGAAGATAAAGCATCCCGAACAGAAAGCGAGGAGGCAAAATGACCTCTTACATCAAACGGTATTTCAGATGGCGGCGGATGCGGAAGACCATGCTCAACAGGCGGAAAGTTTCTGACCGCCGGGAAAAATTGCGGAGCAATCTGGATAAAAATCCGGTCATCGGGATCCTGATGCTGCTGATCCTGATGGGCGTCTGTATCTGGTCCATGATGAACCGCATGGATATTGTGGATGTGCCTGAACTGGTCGAAGATCAAACTGCCCCTGTAACAATTTATGCCAAGGTGGATTTTACCTATATCGATCAGCAGGCAACTGAAGAATTCCATAAAAAAATCATTCAGGATCAACCTCTCTTTTTCCGTGTGAAACCGGAAAATATTCAGGCTTTGGAAACACAGATCAAAACCTTTGCGGAACAACAGAAAGGGGAAAACTCCCCCGGTCCGGAATTCTACAAACAGCTTTTGGAACAGATGCTTGATGAAGCGCACAGAGGGCTTCTTTCCACCGGCGACAAGGTAAAGTACCGGGATATGACGATCCGGATCATTGACCCCAAGGAGCGGGTGCTGGAGAAAAAGAATATCCGGAGAGCCTACACCCCGGAAGAAAAGGCAGAAGAGCTTTCTGATGATCTTGTTATGAAATATTTTCCCCGGGCTTCGTGGGAAAAAGAGAAGCAGAAATGGAAAATTGAAATCCGCAACTGGCTGTCGGGCGTTACTGCTGAATACGATCAGGAATATACGGAATCAAAACGGCAGGAAGCGATCAGACGAGCCGGAAATATCGAAAAAGATATTCAGCGGAATGAAGTTCTTATCCGGAAAGGGGAAAAGGTGGAAAAACGGCATCTGGAAATGCTGAAGACCTATGAAAAATATTTGAATGAACTCCGGAACAAACGGAAGACGAACGTGAACTGGATCCATTTGTGTCAAAGTTTCTGTATTGCCTTTCTTCTGATCCTGTTTACGGGGATTTATCTTTCCCATATTCATCCGGAAGTTACCCGGAGCAGCGGAAAGATCTGTGCATTGGGGCTGATCATTCTTGCGGCACTTTTGCTGAACATCTTTTCTGTAAAACTGTTTGCGTATGCCAGTGAAATGTTTTCCATTCCGCCCAGATTGTGGTATCTGGCACTGCCCATCGGTTTTGCCCCGATCGTGATCGGATCGCTGGTGGGAGTGAGGACTGCTCTGTTTTCCGGACTGTTTATTTCTCTGGTGGCGGCATTTTCCGGCACGCAATACAACTCCCAGTTTGATATGGTGGTGTACGGGATGGTCGTCAGTGCCCTTTCGTCTTACATGATCAAAAACTGCATGAACTACCGGAGTCTGTTTTTGAAGGGATTCTTCACGGTTACGATCGTCTCAATGGTACTGGCTGTTGTATTCTGCTGGAGGGATGGGTCACTGGAAAAAGTACTTCCCTGGCCGCTGATTCTTCCTGTTGCCTCCGGAATCGCCACGATCGTGCTGGTGCAGTTTGCGCTGTTCCTGCTGGAACTTTGTTTTGACCTGACGAGCCGGATGTCGCTGAATCTTTACAGTGACTTCAACCATCCGTTATTGAAGGAGATGCAGCTGAAAGTCCCCGGGACCTATCATCACAGTTTGATTGTTTCCACTCTTGCGGAAGCGGCTGCGACAGCGATCAAAGCGGATCCGGTCAAAGCGCGTGTGGGCGCGTTGTTCCATGATGCCGGAAAACTTTCCAATCCGGAACATTTCACAGAAAACAGCAATGGGGAAGATCATCATAAGGATAAGACACCGAAGATGAGTGCCATGGTGATCATCAACCATGTCCGGGAAGGGATGGAACTTGCCAGAAAATATAAATTGAAACGTCCGATCCGGGATGCGATCGAACAGCACCACGGAACGGATCTGGTTTATTACTTCTACAAACAGGCGAAGGACAGCGGAGAGTGTTTTGATGAGCAGGATTTCCGTTACTCCGGTCCCCGGCCGAAAACCCGGGAGACAGCGATTCTTTCGCTTGCAGATGCCTGTGAAGCGGCCTCCAGAGCATTGGAGAAGCCCACTTACAGCAAGATCAAGGAAATGGTGGAAGCGATTTTCCATAACCGTCTCCGTGATGGGCAGCTGGATGACAGTTCATTGACGTTCCGGGAGTTGACTCAGATCCGGGAAAGCTTTATCAAAACCTTAACCTCCATGCTTCATGCGAGAATTCCATATCCGAAAGAAGAGGAACCTGATGATGAAAACGATTTGTTCGTGGCAGCTGAACGCAAAGCGGCCGCGTCGCAAAAATCTTGACGAATTGATCCGGCTGGCAGCGGAAGAAGCCGGGGTCGGAGATTGTCCGGCGGTTTCGGTGGTGTTTCTTTCTGCGGAACAGATGGCGGAAGCCAATATGGAAATGCTTGGTCATGAAGGTGCAACGGATGTGATCAGCTTTGATTTGCGGGATCCTGATCTTCCGGAGGAAGAGGATGATGCAGCGCCGGGGATTGAACTTTATATCTGCCCGGAAGTTGCAGAAAAAGAAGCAAAGAAACGGGATCTTCCCTATTCCCGGGAAGTGACGTTATATATTGTGCACGGTTTTCTCCACATGGCTGGAGAAGATGATCTCTGTCCGGAGGCGAAGCGAAAGATGCGCCGGGCGGAAAAACGTGTACTGAAAGCAATGGAACAGAAAATCAACTTTGAAAGGGTTTTTGGACAAGGGCTGGTTCCTGTCCGGTAATCTATGAGTAATTACGATATTATCCTTCTGGCTGCCTCTGTGGTATATGTCAGCATCTCGTGTGTCTATGACGCGTATGAAAATCTTTCCGGCGGACGGGTCAGAAAGCTGGAAGAAACAGAGCCGGAGCTGGCAAAAAAGCTGGATGCATGGCTGGAAGAGGAACATCTGTTCCGGACCTGGTTCAAGCTTTCATTGTTTGTCCTCGCATTGATCTGCGGAGCAATGGTCCTTCCGGTTTCCAAAGAGATCACAGGAGCTCTTCAATGGACCGAACAATATGTGCAGATCGGGTTCTATGTCGGGCTGGTACTGCTTCTCTGCGGAGTCGCGGAAATCCTGCAGAAACTGGTGCTTGTGCGGGCGGATATCAAAATCCTCAGTCTCCTGATGCCGATCAATGCAATGCTTGCAAAAATCATTCTTCTTCCTCTTTCGCCGCTTTACCGCATGATTGACAGACGGGTTGAAAAATTCCTGAACGAAACAGATCCTGAAGATAAAGCAAGTCTGGAAGATGAAATTCTTGATATGATGGAAGATCAGCCGGACAGTGATCTGGAAGAAGGGGAAAAGCGGATGATCAAAGGGATCTTTGATTTACCCAACACCTCTGTAAAAGAGATCATGACGCCCCGGGTGGATATTGAAGCCCTGCCCATGAAAGCAACTGTGGCAGAAGCAAAACGGCTGATCATCGAAAGCGGTCACAGCCGGATTCCGGTCTATGACAAATCCATTGATGAGATCCGCGGTGTGATCTACGCCAAAGATTTTATCCGGGTCACAGATGAAAAACAGAAACTCGCCCGTCTGGCAAGAACTCCGATCTTTGTGCCGGAAACCAAAGCGGTGGACGAGCTTCTGGACGAAATCAAACGCTCTCATAACCACTTTGCCGTCATTATTGATGAATACGGCGGAACCAGCGGGATCGTGACATTTGAAGATATCATCGAAGAGATCGTGGGTGATGTCCGGGATGAATTTGATCCTCAGGAAGAGGCGGAAGAAAAATCCCAGCTGATGCCGGACGGTTCCGTGATTCTGGAAGCCAGAACAGCGATTTCCGACGTCAATGAGATCCTTGATATCGAATTGCCCGAAGATGAAACTTCAGATACCATCGGCGGCTATATATGCTCCGCCATGGGCAGGATTCCGGAAACAGGAGAAGTTTTTACAGAACCGAACTTGTTCCGTGCAGAAATTGTCAGTGCAGATAAACGGAAAATCCAAAAATTGAGAATTTACGTTCTGGACGAATCTGCAGAATAAAACTCAGGAGGATATGCAATGTTTTCTTCCAATCCGAAAGCCCCGGCAAAGGGCGTTGTTCCGGCATTGAAAAGCAGTTTGATGGCAGGACTCTTTATCGTCGTTCCGATCCTGGTCACCCTCTGGATCGGATGGTGGAGCATTTCCATCATGACAGATTGGTCTGTTCAGCTGCTGCATCATTACAGACCTGAATGGGAAGACAAGGCTGTTGCGACGGTGCTGATCCGTGTCGGGACGATCCTTTTTTTGGCAATCGCAATCTTTCTTGTCGGACTTCTCGGGCGGGCGACACTCGGCAAACAAATGATTCAGCTTGCCCATAAATTTCTGATGAAGCTCCCGCTTCTCAGTACAGTCTATTCCACCTGTGAACAGATCGGTGAAACTGTGAAAACCCAGCAGGGCGGACTGTTCAAACAGGTCGTATTTTTTGAATATCCCCGGAAGGGCTGCTGGGCAATCGGGTTCATTACCAATTATAACGAAAATGATTTTGAACTGAATCAGTACTTCAAAAACGGAATGTACAGTGTATTTATGCCGACGACGCCGAACCCGACCAGCGGCTTCCTGCTTTATGTACCGAAAGAAGATTGTATTCTTCTGGAAATGTCTGCGGGAGATGCCATGCGTCTGATCGTCAGCGGTGGAGTTGTGCTTCCGGGGCAAAAGCCCTCGGAAGAACAGGATGAACAGTAAAATGCAGCCATGAATTTTGAGTTTTTTTGAAAAAAAACGATTTTCCGGTTTGCATTTTTGAAAAAAGGGGTTATATTACATTAATCATTAAGAAATACGACTGCGGAGTTGTAGCTCAATTGGTTAGAGTGCCACCCTGTCACGGTGGATGTTGCGGGTTCGAGTCCCGTCAATTCCGCCATTTTTATTTCTTTTGATACCTTAAGCGGAGTTGTAGCTCAATTGGTTAGAGTGCCACCCTGTCACGGTGGATGTTGCGGGTTCGAGTCCCGTCAATTCCGCCATTTTTTATTTTAAACCGAATCATTCCCAATCCCGCAATCATTTAAACCAGCAATTTGTCTTTCCATGCGGAATTGTTTTGACGGAAAAAAGCGATCTGATTGGGCAAAGAGCATCTGCTCCGGAGCCCCTCTCAAATGCAGTGAGATCTCCTCCGGAAAAATGGGGTATTGCATTCTACGATACTCATTCATTTGATATTGCCAACCCTGATCGGAATGCAGCAACGGCTCAACTCCCTTCGGTAGTTTGCGGGTGGGCGGGAAGGGGGGAAGCCCGCAGCCCGTCAGGTGCAAGGCCTTGAGATATTGGAACCCTGATTTCAGCGTTTCTCCATTGCCACACTGTAAAAGTAGACTCCGGCAAGATCGGCTGTTTCAGCTGCAGTCTGCAAGTGGAGGTAACTCAACTGGATCTCTTTCCCGAAAGGAGCCGGGAGTGTGCGTCCGTATGGGATCTCCACTCTTGAGCTGCTGCCGGATACGGTCAGAATATTTTTGTCGAGATCAAATTCCATATCCACTGTGGAGCGTTTGCCCGGTTCCGCAATCAAAGTCCCGTTGACACATCCTTTGCCGTCGATGATGAAGGAGAAGGGGGATAATTCGCCAACGTATTCATCACAGGGGTTGATCCAGCGGTCAGCAAGAGAGATGCGCACCCCTGCTGTTCCGGGCATGACTGTAAGAACAGCAGAAACCGAACCTTTGCGGCATCCCGGGAAGTTCCAGACAGCACCTTCCCTGTCGGAGATCAGGCGGTTGTCCGGATGACGGCCGATTAGCAGAGCCTCACGGAAATCCTCATCAGGGGCGGGCATCAACTGAGCTCCGGTACAGCGGTTATAGGCACAATGTCCCGTGATGCGGCATCCGCCGGGAATGCTTTTGTAATAGAGGTGGGTGCTCCAATTTTCCAGTCCGCAGCTGAAATCGTCGCTGCGTTTTTCAGCAAAGAGGAAGTCCAGATCGAAGAGAATGAGCCGGGAACACTTGAGATGCTGACCGCAGTGGAGCAGAACTTTATTTCCCGGCAGTTCGATCAGCTGGTTCTGGTGAACACTTTTGTCTTTGAGGTACCAGGATCCATTATTGGAGCGGAAATCACTGTTATTGCGAACAGGATTGAGTACGATTTCACGGAATCCTGTCCAGGTCTTGCCCTCATCACTGGAAACAGCGGCATGAATGGCATCGCGGTTGGTGAAAAAATCCTCCCATTTGCCCGCTCTTTCACTCTCGTCCAGAATCGTCTGAGTCTGGTGATCGACTTCGGGCAAAGGACAGGTGTTGTTCCAGATGGCGACCATGCGCCCGTCGGAGAGCGAATAGATCCCCGGCATTGTGGCAACGGCATAGAAAACAGAGGGTTTCATCTCAGACCAGGTGATGCCGCCGTCGTCGGAAAAACATTCGTAATGGACATCTTTTGAGGTGCGCAGCAGCATGATGATCCTGCCGGAGGGCGTTTCGGCAAAAGCCGGTTCCGCACCGGGATCATACCAGCGCATCCCTTTGTGAGGGTAGGTCAATTCAAAGACGGGGGGTGCAGGCAGAATCGTTTCGCTCCACTTATTCCCTTCTGCATCGCCGAGAAAAACAACTGGGTGTATACGGTCATCTTCCGGCATCCGCCGCTGACCGATGTTGATCCAGCGTTTCCATTTTTTCAGCGGCAGGGGGAGCCTCTGCAAGTGGATAATATTATCGCTGATTTTTGTAACTTCCCACGGACCATCCGCTCCTTTTGGAGAACGGTAAACGAATGTGCCGGAGGAAGGATTATGAAGTTGAACGGCAGCCGGGACGTGGCTTTCGGCGCAATGGTTGCTTGTACCGACCTCGTCCAGATGGGAGATCATGGTAAGATAACTGTCATCCCAGGGGGAGGCAACTCTTGCACCAGGATCGTCAACAGGAATTTCTTCTGTTACGAAATTCAAACCGTTGTCTTTGGAACGCATAACGATAAACGTGGCATTTTTTCTACCGTTTTCGTGTTCATGGGTGCGGCATCCGTATACCCGTATTTCACCTTCGCGGGTGATCATCATGGAGCGATCGGCAAAACGGGGCGCAAAAGCTGTGACTTCCGGTTCAAATATTTCACTATAGAGGATAGAATTTTCCATATAAACTCCTTGCAGATACATATATCCGGGGAATATATACCTTGTTTGAAAAAAAGCAATTGCAATACAGAAAAATTCCGTAATTTTCTGAAAAAGAAAGGTGTTTTTATATCAAACAAAAATGCAATAAAAAAAAAGAATCTTTCAAGACAGATTTTTACGCTTATTGAACTGCTGGTGAACATTTAGAATAAACACCGTGAATTTTTTTATTGTTTTTTTCAGAAAGTCAGCGTTTTTTCTGGGATTTGCGGAATTGGTAAGGATTTATGGGGTTTGGTTCTGCCCATAAACCTTTTTTATCTGCCCTTGCTTGTTTTTCTGCTTGAATATATGCAGGGGTTTTATCGTAATAGCTGTAATGCCACGCATAGCCATTTTGAACCATTACAAGATTGATTTCTGCACCGTCACAGTAAATAACCCCTAAAACTCTGCCGTAACGGTCTATTTCTTTGAACCTTACAGAAACTTGTTTGCCGAAAATCAAAGAGGATAAATACTGTTTGGCTTTGTTGCCAAAGGCTTGTTTCTTTTCAGGTGCATCAATTTTATTAAGGCGTATGCGGAATTTGCCTTTATCCAT